>JAPPHT010000028.1:16734-23717 GCA_028874795.1 Chloroflexota bacterium | reverse complement strand
AACCCCGTCCATCCGCTCAACTCAACGTTGACGGGTTATTCAGAGCATCCCTAGTAGAGGTGCGGCTGCGCCAGCGCGATGACCGAGAGCTCGATGTCCGTGATCGCCTGGGACATCGCCTGGCCGATGAGGTCCAGCTTCCGCACCTGGTCGATGCGCTCCGAAGCCCTTTCCAGCTCCTCCCGCGTCACCAGCCGCGCGAGTATCCCGCATGCGTCGGCCAGGCAGATGAGCATCACGTCGCGCGGGTCGGGGATCTCGTCGCTGAAGAGCACCCCCATGATCCGCAGCTTCACCTCTCGTTCCACCTCGCCGTGCACGGCCGGGTAGCGGCGGGACTTGAACACCCACAGGAAGCGCTCGTCGCGCTCCTCCAGGATGCCGGCGCTGACCAGCCGGGCGAGCGCTTCCTCACGGATGGCGTCGCCGTTGTGGGCCGTGCGCTCCACCCAGAAGCTGAGGTTCCGCTCCTCCACCGTCTGGACGTCGGCCAGCGTCGGGTCGAGCAGGCTGTCGCCGGTAGGCGTGCCGTCGATCAGCGTGAGCTTCTCCACGTCGGTGTCGATGCGGTTCTCCATCGCCAGGTCCATCAGGACGCCGCCTGCCAGCGCGTAGTTCAGCGCCAGCCTCGGCACGTGGGCGAACGAACCGTCCTCGTCGTCCAGGAGCAGTAGAACGATCTCTTCGGCGAATCTCAGCATGGTTGGTAGTTCCCCTGTTCAGACCAGCGCCGCTGGTAGGATGCGACCATTATGGCCTACGCCGCGATGTGCCCGCAACGCCGCAAGGGGCCGCTCGCTGCCTATTGATACCGAGTTGATACGACCTGTTGGCAATGGCCGGCCTACGCAGGTTCCAGCCGTGGCTGGCTTGATATGACTCGTAGCAGACCTATTGACACACCCTTGGAACTTTGATACAGTTCATATCAAGTCAGGCGAGCCGCAACGGGCAAGGGCTCGCAACGAACAAGGAGGAGACTCATGGCTATCGAACGTTGGACCCCCTTCCGAGACCTGCGCCGGTTCGAGCATCTGCACCGTCGCTTCGGCGTACCCTATCACTACCCCTACGCCGGGGGCTGGGCCATCCCGCTCGACGTTGAGCGCGACGGCGACGACTTCGTCGTCCGCGGCACACTGCCGGGCGTGGCGCCATCCGACATCGGCATCACGATCGAGGACGGCGTCCTGACCATCGAGGCGAACACCGCGTCTGAAGACGAGCAGAAGGAGGGCGGCTACCTCCTGCGCGAGCGCCGCACCGGCTCCTTCCGCCGCTCCGTCCGCCTGCCCGAGAGCGTGGACGTGGACAACGCCGCGTCCTCGTACGAGCACGGGGTCGTGACGGTGCGCCTGCCGGTGGCGGAGAGCCGCAAGGCGAAGCGCCTCACCCTCCACGTCTCCGACGAAACCCCGGCGCCGGACCCCGCCCCCGCGGCGTAAGCCGCCTCATCCCTTCCCCCTCGACGGGGGAAGGTTAGGATGGGGGTGATAGTGCGAGGGATGCTTGGCTCCCTCTCCCCCTGGGAGAGGGCTGGGGTGAGGGTTCTGGCGACGGGTCGGAAGGTCAGCTGAGAGAAGCCCCCGCGAGCGATTCGCGGGGGCTTCTCTTGCGTTCGCTAGAGCAGCTGGGCAGACGGCTCCGGCATCCCCAGGTGCGTCACTTCGAGGCCCGGCAAGCGCCTCGCCATCTCCACCGCCACGTCCATGCGGTGACACACACGAGCGTCGCGCTCCAGGCACATGATCGCAACCGACCCGCGGCTTTCGAGCAGAGCGGTGAGCTCGGGGAAACCCTTCTCAGGCTCATTGATGACCACTCTGCCGGCCCCGCTGAACTTCCCCGCGTTGCCGAGCGCCCGAAGGTGGACGTACCCGATGCCGGCTTCCGGGAGCGCGGCCGCAAGGCGGTTCTTGGAGAAATCCGGCTTGAACCTGCTGTTCGCCCACATCCGGACGTCTACGAGCAAAGGCACTTCGTGCTCGCGCAACATGCCGGTGAACTCGTCGAGGCTTCGCTTGGAGTAACCGATCGTGAACAGTCGCATGCACCGGACGATACCACGCTTGCCCCCGGACCCTCCGCGCTACGAGTAACCCGGCGCGGCCTGTATACTGACATGCCATGACTGACGCTCCGCCCCAGGACGCCGCCGCCGTACGCGACGCGGCCTTAGACGCTCTCCAACATGCCGGCTCTGCGGACGCGCTCGAGGCGTGGCGTGTCGAGTATCTCGGCCGCTCCGGCAGGATGACACAGGTCCTGCGCGGCGTCGCGCGGCTCCCGCAGGAGGAGCGTCGCGCCGCGGGCGCTGCCGCCAACGAGGCGAAGAACGTCCTGGAGCAGCGGCTCGCTGACCGTCGAGCGGAGATCGAGGCCGCCCTGGCCGAGGGACTCGGGGCCGACGCCTTGGACGTCACGCTCCCCGGCAGGCCTGCCCCCAACGGACGCTACCACCCTTCGACCATCGTCATGCGGGAGATCGAGTCCATCTTCCGCGGCATGGGCTTCCAGGTCGCAGAGGGGCCGGAGGTCGAGTGGGACCGCTACAACTTCGAGATGCTCAACATCCCGAAGGACCACCCCGCCCGCGACATGTTCGATACCTTCTGGCTCGACGCCAACCGCGACCCGGACGGCGGCTTCACCACCCTCCTGCGCACCCACACCTCGCCCATGCAGGCGCGCATCATGGAGGCGCACCAGCCTCCCATCCGTGTCATCGTCCCCGGCAAGTGCTACCGCTACGAGGCCACCGACGCCACCCACGAGTCCCAGTTCCACCAGATCGAGGGGCTGGCCGTGGACAGGGGCATCACGTTCGCGAACCTCAAGCACACGCTCTTCCAGTTCGCGCGCCAGATGTTCGGCCCGGAGACGCGCGTCCGTTTCCGCTGCGACTACTTCCCGTTCGTGGAGCCCGGCGTCGACATGGCCATCGAGTGGCGCGGCGACTGGCTGGAGATCCTCGGTGCGGGCATGGTGCACCCGAACGTCCTGCGCGCCGCAGGCTACGACCCGGACGTCTATACCGGCTTCGCCTTCGGCATGGGCCCGGAGCGCATCGCCATGCTCAAGTACGGCATCAACGACGTCCGCCACTTCCTCGCCAACGACGTGCGCTTCCTCCGACAGTTCCGCTAGCCCCCCGCGTCCGTCGTTCGTGCGGAGGCAGGAACCCCGCAGCCCCTTAACGGTCATTCCCGCGCTTTAGCGCGCCACCGGCGGGAATCCAAGTGACCGATAGGTCGCACGTGCGCAGGCAGCGCACGCGCGCGGGTGGGATGGGGGCTTGTCATGTTGAGCGCAGTTGAAACATCTCTCGGCCCGCCTGCCCACCCCTCCTGAGGGAGAGAGCCTGCCCGAGCTTGTCGGATGGGTCGACGCGCTTGCGCGGCGGGTGAGGGCCCTCGGGGTGGTGCTGGGCGCTGCCTGGTGTAGGGGCGTCCCTCGTGGGCGCCCTGCCCCCCCTCTCCCGCTGGGAGAGGGGCCGGAGGTGAGGGCTGGAACGGAACGAGGCCGCACCCCTAACTGCCCCCCATCCCTTGGCGCAGGGCGTATGCTATGACCATGGCCGCGATAGTCCCCGAGACCCAACGTGAGCGGAGCTACTACCGCTGGTACGAGTTGAGCCTGCTCTACTACGACGCCGTCCGCAGGGGCGTCCCCTCCGCCGAGGTCGAGGCGACCAAGGTGCTCGCCGACGAGGCGTGGGACGCCTACATCGAGACGATCTCCGACCTGAACGGGCCGCGGCAGGAGTAACGCCGTGGCAACCGACTTCCTCTCCATCGACGACGTCACGAACGACGAGCTCGCCTGGCTGCTGGACACCGGCGGCGCCTACGCCGCGCAGCGGGACGACGGGCCGCTGCCGTTGCAGGGGCGGACCGTGGCGATGCTCTTCGAGAAACCGTCCCTCCGCACCAAGGTCTCGTTCGACATCGCCGCCTACGAGCTCGGGGGGCATGCCGTCTATCTCGGCGCGGACGAGGTCGGCCTCGACAAGCGCGAGCCCGTCGAGGACGTGGCCCGCGTATTGGAGCGCTGGGCATCCGTCATCGTGGCGCGCGTCATGGCGCACAGCACGCTGGAGCGCTTCGCGGCCAACGCCTCCGTACCCGTCGTCAACGCGCTCTCGGACATCGAACATCCCTGCCAGGCGGCTGCCGACCTGCTCACGGTCCGCCAGAGGAAGGGGCGCGTCGAGGGACTGAAGGTGGCCTACATAGGCGACGCCAACAACTGCGCCCTCAGCCTCGGACTCGGAGCCCTCGCGCTCGGCGCTGATTTCGCCGTCGCCTCGCCGGACGGCTACGCTTTCCCGGATGGCGACGCGGCCCGGCTGCGCGCTCGCTCGACCGGCGGAGCGCTCATCTTGACCGACGACCCGGATGAGGCCGCCGACGGCGCGGACGTCCTCTACACCGACGTATGGACCAGTATGGGCCAGGAGGCCGAGACCGCGCGGCGCCGGGCCGCGTTCCAGGGCTTCCAGGTGAACGAGCGGTTGCTGGCCCGCGCCAACCCGGGTGCGCTCATCATGCACCCCATGCCCGTGCACTACGGCGAGGAGATGGAGCCCGGGATGCTGGAGCACCCCCAGTCCGTCGCCTACAGCCAGGCCGAGAACCGCCTGCACGCGCAGAAGGCCGTCCTCCGCCTGCTCGTCGCCGGCGAGTAAGACCATGACGAACGCCGCCGCACAGACGGCGGGCGCCCCGCCCGCCACGACGCTCGTTGCCATCGTTGGACGCCCCAACGTCGGCAAGTCCAGCCTGTTCAACGCGCTGCTCGGCAGGCGCTCCGCCATCGTCGCCGAGGAGTCCGGCACGACGCGCGACCGCATGGTCTCGCCCGCCGAGTTCGAGGGACGCCACTTCCTGCTCGTGGACACCGGCGGACTCCTCCCGGAGCCGGAGACCGAGATCGAGGCGCACATCGCCGCGCAGGTCGATGCCGCCATCGTGGGTGCGGACGCCGTCATCTTCGTCACCGACGCGCGTACCGGCCCCGCATACGCCGATCAGTACGTCGCCCAGCGGTTGCGGCAGGCGCGCAAGCCCACCGTCGTCGCCGTCAACAAGGCTGACAACCCTGACCAGGAACTCCTTGCGAACGACGCCTACGCGCTCGGCCTCGGCGAACCCGTCCCGGTGAGCGCGCTCCACCGGCGCGGCCTCGGCGACCTCATGGACGCCCTCATGGCGCAGGTGCCGATGGACGACGACCCGAGCGGGCCCGACTCCGACACGCCCCGCATCGCCATCATCGGCAGGCCGAACGTCGGCAAGTCCGCGCTGATGAACGCCATCCTGCACGAGGAACGCTCCATCGTGAGCCCGGTGCCCGGCACGACGCGCGACGCGCTCGACACGGCGTTCGACTTCGAGGGCGCGAGCGGCGTCCTCATCGACACCGCCGGCATACGGCGCCGCGGCGCCGTGCAGCCCGGCATCGAGAAGTTCAGCGTCCTGCGCGCCGCTGCCGCGATCCATCGCTGCGACGTCGCCATGCTCGTGCTCGACGCCACCAACCCGGGCACCGACCAGGACCTCCACATCGCCGGTCAGGCTGCGGACGCCTTCAAGTCGCTGCTCGTCGTCGTCAACAAGTGGGACCTCGTTGATCAGGACGACCCGCGCCGGGAGCAGCGCCGCTTCACTCGGTTCATTCACTCGCGCATGCGCTTCCTGCCCGGCGTGCCGGTCGCTTTCACGTCCGCGATCGACGGCGGGGGCGTGCCGGAAGCGCTGCGCATGGCGTTCGACCTCCACCGGAAGCGGACGCAGTGGGTGGACGGCCCGGCGCTGAACCGCGCGGTGATGGACGCCGTCTCCCGCCACCTCCCGCCTACGAGCGCGGCAAAGGGCTCGCTCAAGCTCTACCGCGTGAAGCAGGAGTCCGTCCGCCCTCCCACGTTCATCTTCTTCGTGAACAACACCGCCCGCATCCACTTCTCCTACGAGCGCTACCTCGCCAATACGCTCCGCGAGGAGTTCGGGTTCGATGGCGTGCCGCTCAAGATCGAGTTCCGTGGCAAGGGCGGCGTGCACGTCATCGGCGACAACCGCTCGAAAGCAGCCGCCCGGGCACGCCGGGCTGGCAGCAGACGCGCCCGCCCCTCCACTGACCCGTCATTCCCGTCCTCTCCGTCATCCCCGCGAAGACGGGGACCCAGGAGCCGTTCGGGGCCGCAGGAGCAGCGGTAGCCATGGCGTGGCTCCTCGTCCCCGCCGCGTACCTCCTCGGCAGCGTGCAGCCGGGGCTCTTGCTCGTGCGCCTGATGCTGCGCCGCGACGTCCGGGAGGTCGGCAGCGGCAAGACGGGCATGACGAACGTGATGCGCACCGCGGGAAAGAAGGCGGCGGCGCTCGTGTTCGTCCTGGACGTAGCAAAGGGCGTGGCGCCCGTGCTCGTGGCCGCGAGTGTCTGCGGCGACACATGGGTGGAGGCGGCCACCGCTGTCGCTGTAGTCCTGGGGCACGTCTTCCCGGTGTTCGCGGGCTTCCGTGGCGGACGAGGCGTCGCTACCGGCGTGGGCGCGGCGTCCGCGCTGCTGCCGTGGGCCGGGGCGCTTGGCATCGTGCTGTTCATCCCCGTGGTGGCGCTCACGCGCTACGTCTCGCTCGGCTCTGTGCTGGGGGTGGCGGCGGTATTCGCCGGCTTCGTCGTGGCGGCGGTCGCCTACGACCTCCCGGCAGCGCACATGGTCTTCGCGCTCATCACCGGGCCGCTCATCATCGGCATGCACCGCGACAACATCGTCCGCCTCCTGCGCGGCACCGAGCGCCGCATCGGCCAGCGCGACGAGGAGGGGTAGGAGTAGCCAACCTCCGTCATTCCCGCACCCCTCCGTCATTCCCGCACCCCTCCGTCATTCCCGCACCCCTCCGTCATTCCCGCGAACGCGGGAATCCAGGGAGCGGCTGCGCCGCTCGCGGGGTGGGGCTGGGCGGGGGAGGTTGTCATTTCGAACG
>JAPPHT010000028.1:0-16634 GCA_028874795.1 Chloroflexota bacterium | reverse complement strand
GAGCGAAGCGGAGTCGAGAAATCTCTCGGGCGTTTCCACCGTCATTCCCGCACCCTTCCGTCATTCCCGCGAACGCGGGAATTCAGGGAGCGGCTGCGCCGCTCGCGGGGCGGGGCTGGGCAGGGGAGGTTGTCATTTCGAGCGGAGCGAAGCGGAGTCGAGAAATCTCTCGGGCGTTTCCACCGTCATTCCCGCACCCCACCGTCATTCCCGCGAACGCGGGAATCTCGCAGCCCCGTGTCTCCGCCCACGACTACCTGCGCCGGTAGTGTCCCCACGCCTCGCATGCAGCCGACAGCACGAGCAGCCCCAGGAACACGACGACGAACACCGCCGTCGGTCCCGCGAGCGAGCGCACGCCCACGACGCCCCACAGCACCATCCCCGCCACGGCGCCGACTCCCGCCACCGCCAGCATCCTGCCTCGCACGTGTCCTCGACTGTCTGGCCATGCAGCCATCCGCGTTCTCCCGGAGCGGAACGCTCCTCAAGGGCTGGTTCAGGCTAGGGAGCGGGGCTGAGACCGGGCAACGGCCGCGTGTCACTGGAATGTGACACCCGCCCCTTCCGCGGTCGCCCCGTGCCCGCATACGCTGGTTGCATGACGTCTCGTCCACAGCACCAGGGAACGCGCTCATAGCTCTCGGCCCAGCCATCGGCACGGCCTATGGAAGTACGTTGCACACCCCGCCCCTGTACGCATCTTGCCGCCTTGCCTCCGCAAGCAGGCCACGGCCTCGGTGAGCAAGGCGGCACAACCACAGCTTCCCCCTCCGCACACGTCTGGCCTTGATGGCACGGCTGGCGCCTTGGGTTCGGAGGGCAAAGGCAGGCGTCGGAATGCTGCACCCTTCGGATGGGCATCTTGAAAGAGAGAACGCAGGAAGCAGGCCACGACCTTGTGGATAGAGATGTTCTAGGTGGCGAATCGCCTTTCGCTCACTCTTGGAATCGACAGGAAGAACGGCAGGAAGAACAGGATCCAGCACAAGGAAGAACTAGGCCCTGTGCCCGTCCATCCCTGCGAATCTATAACCCGGTGGTAGAATCCGGGCATGGCGCGAGAGACCCTGCTGATCGCAACGAACAACGCCCACAAGGTCACCGAGTTCCGGCGGATCCTCGGGGACTTGGACGTGACGCTGCTCACGCCCGCCGACGCCGGCATCGACCTCGACGTCGAGGAGACCGGCGAGACGTTCGAGGAGAACGCACGGCTCAAGGCGCGGGCCTTCTGCGCCGCAAGCGGCCTTCCCTCGCTCGCCGACGACTCAGGCATCGAGGTCGACGCGCTCGGCGGACGCCCGGGCGTCCGCTCGGCCCGCTACGGCGGCGATGGCCTCGACGACGCGGACCGCACCCAGCTGTTGCTCGACGAGCTGGCGGACGTGCCTGAGGAGCGGCGCGCCTGCCGCTACCGCGTCGTGCTCGTACTCGCGAGGCCGGACGGCTCTGAGGACGTCGTGGACGGCGCCTGCGAGGGCCGCGCCGCGTTCGCTCCGGAGGGAGCAAACGGCTTCGGCTACGACCCCATCTTCTACGTCCCCCGCTTCGGCAGGACGATGGCCCAGTTGGACCCCACCGAGAAGGACGCGATCAGCCATCGGGGAAAGGCCGCCCGGCGCATGGCCGACCTGCTCCGCGAACGCGCGCTCCAGGGGGCAGCGCGATGAAGGCGCAGATCACCGACACGCTCGGCAGGCCGGTGCGCGACCTCCGCATCTCCGTCACCGACCGCTGCAACTTCCGCTGTACTTACTGCATGCCCGCCGAGGTCTACGGCGAGCGCTACCACTTCCTCCCCCGCGAGGCCATCCTTTCGTACGAGGAGACCGCCCGCCTCACCCGTCTGTTCGTCGACCTTGGCGTCAGCAAGGTGCGCATCACCGGCGGCGAGCCGCTCGTGCGGCAGGGCCTCGAACAGCTCGTCTCGATGCTGGATGGCATCGAGGGCATCGACGACCTCACGCTTACGACGAACGGCTACCTGCTCGCGGAGCAGGCGGAGACCCTGCGGAGCGCGGGACTGCGCCGCGTCACCGTCAGCCTCGACACCCTCGACCCGACGATCTTCGGCGTGATGAACGGCAAGGGCTACAGCCCCGACGCAGTGCTGGAGGGCATCGCCGCCGCTGAGCGCGCCGGGTTCGACCCCATCAAGATCAACGCGGTCGTCGAGCGCGGCGTGAACGACCATACGGTGCTGGACATGGTGCGCCACTTCAAGGGCACCGGCCACATCGTCCGCTTCATCGAGTTCATGGACGTGGGCACGCTCAACGCCTGGCAACGCGACAAGGTCGTGCCCTCAGCGGAGCTCGTCGAGCAGGTGAACGCCGTCTTCCCCATCGAACCCCTCGCGCCGAACTACCGCGGTGAGGTCGCCGAGCGCTGGCGCTTCCTTGACGGCCACGGCGAGGTCGGCTTCATCTCGTCCGTGACGCAGCCGTTCTGCGGCGACTGCAACCGCGTCCGCATCACCCCGCAGGGCGAGGTCGTAACGTGCCTCTTCGCCACGGGCGGCACCGACCTGAAGACGCCGCTCCGCTCCGGCGAGACCGACGATGAGCTCCGCGACCGCATCGCCAGCATCTGGAGCGCCCGCACCGACCGCTACTCCGAGCTCCGCGCCTCCCTGCGAACCAACGAAGCGCGCAAGATCGAGATGTTCCAGATAGGCGGCTAGATGCCTTCCACGTTCGACATCTACACGGACGGCTCCTGCTCGGGCAACCCCGGCCCCGGCGGCTGGGCCGCCGTCATCGAGCACGAGGGTGGAACGACCCGCCTCTCCGGCGGCGAACGCTCCACGACCAACAATCGCATGGAGGTCACCGCCGCCATCAGGGGGTTGGAGGCTGCCCCGCCCGGAGCAACCGCCGTCGTCCACTCCGACAGCGAGTACCTCGTCAAGACGATGACCAAGGGCTGGAAACGCAACGTGAACCGCGACCTCTGGGAGCAGTTGGACCTCGCCGTGGCGAAGCGGAACGTCGACTTCCGCTGGGTGCGTGGACATGCTGGGCATCCTCAGAACGAGGAGGCCGACCGCCTCGCCGTGCAGGCGATGCAGGCTGCCGCAGGCAATGTTCCCACTCCCGCCGGGGCCACATCTGCCGACCCCTCGCAGCGGGCCGATATGAGTGGCGCCCTTTCCGGCCCCCGCTCCCCCGGGGAGAGGGCTGGGGTGAGGGCTGACGGCGGCCTCACCCATATCGACCCCCACGGCAACGCCCGCATGGTGGATGTGGGCGGCAAGCCGGACTCCGTCCGCACGGCGGTCGCCGCCGGAGCGATCGCGATGCGCCCCGATACGCTGTCGCTCATCGTGGAGGGCCGCGCCGAGAAGGGCGACGTCTTCACCGTAGCGCGCATTGCGGGCATCAACGCCGCAAAGCACACGTGGGAGCTCATCCCGCTTGCGCACCAGGTGCCGCTCAGCCACGTCTCAGTCGACTTCGAGGCGGAGCCGGGCACGGACGTTGCCCGCGTCCTCATCAGGGCGCAGGCCCGTACGACAGCGAAGACGGGGGTGGAGATGGAGGCGCTCACCGCCGTATCCGCCGCCGCCCTCACGGTCTACGATATGTGCAAGGCCGTCGACCGCGGCATGACCATCGAGGGCGTGCGCCTCGTCGAGAAGACCGGCGGCACCCACGGCGACTACCGCGCCCCGGCTTGATCTCTTCCCCCTTCACGGGGAAAGGGTAGGATGGGGGTGATGTTTCCCCCTGATGACGACGAAGCAGCAGACGACGAGAGGAGGAGAACCATGGCAGGACTGGGCGTGCAGGGTATGACCCACTGGTCGATCCCGGTGAACAACCTGGATGAGTCGGAGGAGTTCTACGGTGGGCTGCTCGGCCTCGAGCACAAGGGGCGGCTCGGCAACGACACGATGTCGTGCTTCAGCACCGGCGACACCAACATCCTGCTCTGCGAGCAGAAGACGCCGGTCGATGGCTCGCCGCCGGGCGTGCATCACTCCTTCACCGTCACCCCCGAGGTGCTGGAGCAGGCGTGCAAGCTCTTCCGCGAGAAGAACGTGAAGGTGGACAGCCTCGTCTACCGCGCGCAGGGCCACTTCACCGGGCGCGAACTCTACTTCTTCGACCCCACCGGCAACCGGCTCGAACTCCGCGACCCCACCTGGAGCAAGGGCATGCCGGAGCCGGCGTTGGAGGAGCTCTCGAAGTAGGAGACCCTTTACGCCGACGGAGGTGGCGGGGAGGTGCCTGGTCCCCTCCTCCTCGACGGGGGAAGGCCAGGATGGTGGTGAGCCGGCGAGGCTGGGTAAGAGGAGCCGTCCGACGCTAGTCGGGCAGTTGCACCTTGAACTCTGTCCTGCCGGGGAAGTAGCGCCGCATGTCCGGCCTCGCGCCGCGCTTCAGGCACTCCTCCTCGAACAGGTCGAGCACCAGCGGGTTCTCGTCCTCGTACTCCACCTGCATGCCGCCCTGCTTCTGGCTGACGTCGCCCAGACCGGAGCCTGCGAACGGCGTGTGCAGCCCCGCCGCGGTGCCGCCGGAGCCGTAGCCGAGCGCCATATAGCGCGCCCGCCGCGTGCCGGTGTTGAAGTGCTGGTGGTAGCAGGCGTCGCTCGGCACGACGACCATCGCGCCCAGCTGCCAGTCTGCCTTGACCATGTCGGACATGTCCTCCTCGTGCCAGAGGAGCGAGTAACCCGCGTCGCCGCTGAGGATCAGCAGGTGCGCGCCCGGCCCGTGCCGGTGCCCCTTCTTGTACGTCCCGACCGGGAACTCCGAGACGTGGCCTTTCATGGCGTTGCCGGCCATCTCGAACAGGGCGTTGATGCCGCCCGCGCCGCGCTCCACCCAGGAGTAGAGCGGCATGTCCGGCACGTTCGGAATGAAGCTGGCGTCCCAGACGCGGCCCTTGTACAGCGTCCCGTTGCCGCTGAAGAAGTCGTCCTCCCCCTTGAACCGCCTGGAGAAGACGAAGTCGTTGTTGAAGATGAAGTCGTCGTCCTTGAACAGCCGCATCGTTGGCGGGGCGGTCGTGACCGACAGGTAACGCGCGGGCTCCGTGCCGCTGCCGTTGAAGATCTGGTACCAGGCGTTGAGCGGGATGGCGAACAGGCTGCCCTGCTTCCACTCGAACGTCCGCTTCGGGCCGTCCCCGACCCACACGCTCGTCGCGCCGCGCCCGTTGACGATGTAGACGATCTCTTCGTAGAGGTGGTGCTCCGGCTCCGACGAACCGCCGGGCGTGATCTCGACGAGCTGAGCGTCGTTGATCAATACGGGGTACGGGATGTTGAGCGCGGCGCCTGAACCGCCCTTGCGCTCCCACGGCCCCAGTTCGACCTTCGCCAGGTCCTCGAAGGCATATTCCTCGATGATCTTCACGCCCTCCCGCGCGAGCCAGGCGCGGTACGGGTCTTCAATCACGAGCTGCTCGAGCGTATCGGGGTCCGGCTCAGTTGCTCGCAGGATATCGGCGTCAGGGTCTACCGTCGTCATGGCGGCTCCTCCTCGGAAGATGGTGAGCACAGGCGTCTCCTGCACCCGGTGGAAGGCCTTCGTTGCGCGCCAGCCTCCCGCAGCGCAGGCATGATAAGCAAAGGCCGATGCCGCCGCCATCTTTGACACTCAGCGGGCGCGGCGGCTATACTTCCCCTTCGGGCGCTACGCCCAGAACTCACAGAGCGCAGAGACGTGCCCAAGCGTACATGGCAACCGAAGAAGCGGCGCCGCCAGCGGCGTCACGGGTTCATGGCGCGCATGCACACGCCGGGCGGCCGCAGGGTGCTGAGCGCACGACGCCTGAAGGGCCGCCACCGTCTCGCAGTCTAGGGACCACCTTGCGGGATTCGTCTCCCCATGACGGGGCAGGGCATAAGCCGCGCGCAGCGGCTTCGTTACCAGCGCGACTTCCAGGCATTGCGGGAGAACGGTGCCTCGCGGGCGCACCCGCTGCTGGTCATGCGCGCGATGCCGAATTCGCTCGCGCACACTCGGTTCGGATTCGTGGTCAGCAAGCGCACCGCGCCGCTGTCCGTCACACGCAACCGGGTGCGCCGCAGGCTGAGGGAGGCCGTGCGTGCCCTGGCCTTCCAGGATGGCTGGGACGTACTTCTCATCGCCCGGCGGGGATCGGCGGACGCACCGTTCGACGCGCTGCAGTCCGCCACCACGTCGCTCGCGCGCAGGCTGCGCCTGCTCGCGCCGGACGCGTGCTCCGGGGACGATGGGGGAGCGAGTCGTGATGCGTAAGGCGGCGATGGCGCTGATCACGGTCTACCAGCGTGTGCTGTCGCCATACTGGCCATCGTCGTGCCGTTACGAGCCCACATGCTCCCACTACGCGCAGGAAGCGATCGGCGTACATGGCACGTTAAGGGGCGGATGGCTCGCGCTGAAACGGCTCGCCCGCTGCGCCCCGTGGGGTGGTTCCGGCTACGACCCTGTGCCTCCCCGGCACACTGCTGCGAACGAGAACGCCGGGACCGGCTTCGCTTAGGCCGTCTCCGGTTACATCGGAGCTTCCGTCAGCGCGGATGCTCCCAGAAGGATGCATAGGTTGAACCAGACCGGCGCCTACCCCGGCCGCACGGGGCTCTCGCCCGTACTCGTACTGCTCACGGCCATCGTCCTGGCCGTTCTTCTGGCCGGGTGCGCTCAGAGCAGGAACGCCGCCACGCAGAGCTGGTCAGGCGTAGCGGTTACAGACGACTCGACGTACGTCGGTACGCGTGAAGGACGCATCATCAAGCTGTCGCTGGATGCAGGGCTCGCCCAGGTCGGGCCGTACCAGGTCCCGCAACCGGACCGCGAGCAGGGCTTTCCCGCCCTGTACGGAACACCCGTCGTCGAGGACGGGCGCATCTATGTCGGGACGTACAACGGCATCGTGCTGTCGCTCGACGCCGCCAGCCTCGGCGACGCCCGCACGTTCGAGATAGACGGCAACGACCTGGCGAAGGGCATCGCCGGGTCGGTCATCCCTCACAACGGCTCACTCGTCGTTGCTGCGACGGAGGATGCGGGAGAAGGCAGGCTCTACGTGATAGAGGACAGCAGCTTCATCGAGACCTGCCGCTACCCCGCGCGGAACGAACCCCCGGCAGGACAGCTGTGGACGACGCCGGTTATCCAGGACGGCATCGCTTACTTCGGCGACCAGAGCAAGCGGGTGCATGCGGTTTCGATAACGGACTGCCGCCCCGTATGGGACCGACCCGCAGAGTTGGGTGGAGCGGTCGTCGCTCCGCCGGTGATCGCTGGAGGCTACCTCTATCTGGGCGCGTTCGACCGCGCCTTCTACCGGGTGAGCCTCGCTACCGGAGCACGGGAGAAACTGTTCGAGGCTGACAGTTGGTTCTGGGGCGCTGCCGTGACGGACGGAACGACGCTGTACGCCCCGAACATGGATGGCAACGTCTACGCTTACAACACAGCTTCCGGCCGTGTCGTGTGGACGTACCCCGCCGACGATGAGAGTGAGCCTGTTCTCGCGTCTCCGGTGCTTTCCGACGGAGAGTTGGTCTACGCGTCCGACTCAGGCGTTATGGTAGTGCTCGACGCCCAGAGCGGCAGTCGGAAGTGGGACCGCCGCGTAGGGAACGATGTGCGGGCGCCGCTCACCGCAGAGGGGCGGCTCGTCTTCCTGCACTCACTGGACGAAACGATCACAGCGATCGACCTGGACACCAAGCAGCTTGCGTGGGAACGCAATCTGAACGACGTGAAGTAGGCGGCTGAGCATGGAACTGCTGACACTGCTGTGGAACGAGGTCATCACCAAGCCGATGACCAACAGCCTGCTCGTGCTCTACGTCTGGCTGGGCTCCAACCTCGGCCTCTCCATCATCGCGTTCACCATCATCGTGCGGGCGCTGACATACCCGCTCGTCGTTCGCCAGCTGCGCCAGACACGTAAGCTCCAGGGACTGCAGCCGCGCGTCAAGGAGATCAACGAGAAATACAAGAACAACCCCCAGGTGCGCGGCCAGGAGGTGATGAAGCTCTACAAGGAGATGGGGGTCAACCCTGTGGGCTGCCTTGGTCCGCTGGTCATACAGATGCCCATCTTCATCGGCCTCTTCTGGGCGATCAACGGCGTGCTGCCGTTCACGCCGGAAAACCTGGCAGGGCTCTCCAGCAAGCTGTACAGCTGGCTGCCGTTCCTGGACACCGCCGTCCCGGTGGAGCGCAACTTCCTGGGTATGGACCTTGCGCTGGAGCCGATGCGCGTCGGCAGCATCCTCGGCTACACGCTCGTGGCGCTCTCAGGCTTGAGCATGTTCGTCCAGCAGAAGATGAGCCAGGTCGCCTCGCCCGATCCGGCCCAGCAGAGCACTCAGCGGATGATGCTGTTCATGTTCCCGGTCATGTTCGGGATGTTCAGCCTCTTCTTCCCCATAGGACTCGTCATCTACTGGGTCGCATCGACGCTCATCGGCATCGTGATGCAGTATTTCGTTACCGGTTGGGGAGGCCTCTTCCCGCAGGCCGAGCAGGCCCGTGGTGCCGGGACTCCGAGACTCGGCCCCACGCTGAGCGCCGCCCTACCGGACAAGGAGGAAGGCGATGGAAGACCAGAGCCTCGTCCGGTCAGCGAAGACAGTAGAGGAAGCAATCGAACTCGCAACCCTGGAGCTCGGCGTCGGTCGCGACGAAATCGAAATCGACGTCATTAGCCCGGGGCGCAGTGGGATACTCGGCATCGGCGCCGAGGATGCCAGGATCCGCGTCCGGCGCATCACGGACGGGGATGGCTCCGCCGCTGCCGCGCTCGGCATCGTCGGGCGCTTCCTCGACTGGATGGATGTGGACGCCGCGGCCACCATACGCAGCTCCGGTGGCGGTGAAGAGATGCCCATCATCGATATCCAGGGCAACGACGCCGGCCTGCTGATCGGCCACCGTGGCGAGACCCTGCGCGCCTTTCAGTTCCTGGTCAATCTTGCCCTCGGCAGAGGCGAAGGGCGCCCCACGGGAGTCGTGCTGGACGTCGAGCAGTATCGTGAACGGCGCTCTCGCCAACTCGCCTCGCTCGCCAAGCGCATGGCCCAACGGGCCATCGCCAGCGGCAGACCCGTCGAACTCGACCCGATGTCCCCGGCTGACCGCAGGGTGATCCACTTCACGCTTGCGGACTACCAGGGCGTGGCGACGCAGAGCGAGGGCGAGGGCGCAGACCGACGCGTCGTCATCACCGCCACCGGCGAAGCGCCGCGGTCTTCGCGTGGAGGGCGTGGCGACGGTCGCCGCCGTTCCCGCTACTAGCGCACCATGACCGCGCAGGCTGCGCCCGAGATGCGCTTGGCGGACAGGCGCAAACTGCTGTTCACGCTCGGCTTCCCATACGGGCTGTTGCTCCTGTCGTCGCTCGTCGCGTGGCCGTGGCGCGCGCTCGAACTGCCGGGCGTGCTGGGTACGCTCACTCCACTGAGCTTCATCCTGCTCGCAGCAACGGTGGGAGCCTCAACCTACGCACTGCGCCGCAGGTTGCCGCTCTCCATGATTACCTGGTTGCCCGCCGGACAGGGCGCCATTGTGCTGCTGGCCACCGGACTCATCGCGGGCGGAGCGCAGGAACAGCTCACCGGACTCGCGCTACTCGTCGCATACGGGTTCATCTTTCTCATCGTGCTCGGCATCACGACGGCGATCGCCGCGCACGGCGCCCCGGTGGCTATCGCGTTCATCTCATTCTTCGTCTTCACGCGAGCAGCGAGCTTCCCTATCTTCGAGGTGGAGGGCTCAGTCACGTCCAACGCCAGCCTGTTCACACTCGCCGCGGCGGCGCTCGCAGTGGCCGAGATGGCGCTCATGGTCTGGCTCGCACGCAGGCTCGTGGAATCCGCGGATGAGTCAGCGATGTCAACGTCGCTCTGGATCGTCGCGTTGACGCTCGGGCATGGCCTTGTCGCCGGGTGGCATGAGCCGGTACTCAACGCTTCCCTGACTATCGGAGCGTACGCGAATCTGGCCGGGCTCTGGCTCGGACAAACGATCATCCAACTGGGCATGGCGGGTGTGCTGGTGAGGTTTCGGCGGGCCCAGGTCCGTGAGCAACAGGCGCAGCAGGAAGCCCAGGCCGAAACCGGGGAGGGACCGCAACCCGGCGCGGAGGAGGCGCCTCTCGCCCGTCAACCTCGGCGCGGCGGACGTCCCACACCCAGGCGGCGGCGCAGATAGCGTCATCCGGCGCTTACACATCGTGCGCATTGGGCGTACGCTGACGGTGAGAGTCCCCAGACTCATGCCGAGGCTTCGAACGTGACCACAACGGCGGACAGCGCGCCTCATTCCGTTTCCCCGACCAAGGCCGGCGTTCTTCGCTACGCGGAGGTGGTCGTGGACGCGCGCACCGGTAAGCCCGGTGACACATTCACCTACGCTATCCCCTCGCACATGCACGTCGAGCCCGGGCACCTCGTCCTCGTGCCGTTCGGCCCCCGCAAGCTCCACGGCGTCGTCACCGGTCTGCTGGAAGAGCCGAACGTCGACTATACCCGTCCCATCGCCTCCCTGGTGGAAGATCAACCTCTGCTGACACCGGAGCTCATCGAGCTCGGGCGGTGGGTTGCCTGGCACTACAGGGCATCGTTGTTCGACGCGCTCTCACCGATGCTGCCGCCGGGCATGCGCGGCGGAACGCAGATGTACGTGCAGGCCGCTGCGCGGCCGCCGTCCGCTGGCGAAGAGCTGCTGTCCCGAGGCTCGCAACGGCTGCTCGCGTATCTCCGCGCCAACCCGCGTCCTCACCGTGTCGCTGCGCTCACGGCAAGCCTTGGGCCCTGGGTGCGGAACGCGGTCCGCGCGCTGGTCGAGGCAGGCGCGGCCTCGGAGTGGTTCAACGAGCCCCGGCATAAGCCGTACGCGCCGCAAAAGACCTGGCTTGTTCCCGAGGCCTCCGCCTCCGCGCTGCGTGAGCTCGCCGACGACCAGCCGCGTGCGCCGCGCCGCGCTGCACTGCTGTGCGAGCTCGCTTCCTCCGGCGGGCTGGCGGCGGCGGACGCGCGGAAGAGATACGGCAGGCCTGCTGTGACCGGAGTCATCGAAGGTGGGCTGGCGTCGCTCCAGGCCGCGCCTCCTCCGACGCGAGACACCGCGCCGCACTCCCCGCTCTTGCCGACCCTCGAACAACAGCGCGCGATAGCCGCCCTGAAGCACGCCATGGATGACCCTTCGTCAACACCGCGTGTATGGCTGCTGCACGGTGCAACGGGCAGCGGCAAGACGGAGGTGTACCTCCAGTCCATCGCGCACTGCCTGGCAAGAGGCCGCAGGGCGATCGCCCTCGTGCCCGAGGTCGCCCTGACGCCGCAGATCACGCAGCGGTTCGAGGAGCGCTTCCCGGGGCGCGTGGGGCTGCTGCACAGCAGGCTTACGCCCGCGCGCCAACGCGACGCATGGTGGCGCATCTTCCGGGGCGAGCGCAGCGTCGTCATCGGCCCGCGCAGCGCGCTGTTCTCACCGGTCAGGGACCTGGGACTCATCGTGCTCGACGAAGAGCACGAATGGACGTACAAGCAGTCCGACGCCCAGCCGCTCTACCACGCCCGGGACGCTGCGGAGCAGCTTGCCGCGCTCACCGGCGCCGTCGTCATCCTGGGCAGCGCCACGCCGGACGTCGTGACCGCGTGGCGCGCAAGGCACGGCGCCATCGGGCGCCTCTCGATGCCTTCTCGCATCGAGCCTTCGGGCGCCACGACCGCACTCGCGGAAGTAGACGTCGTTGACATGCGGACGGAGTTGCGGGAGGGGAACCGCAGCATATTCAGCCGCCTGTTGCGGGAGCGACTGCAGGACACGCTGGCGGCAGGCCGCCAGGCTGTGCTCTTCCTCAACCGGCGCGGTTCAGCCAGCGTGGTCGTGTGCCGCAGCTGCGGGTTCGTGATGCGCTGCACGAGATGCGCCACGCCGCTCACGTACCACAACGTTCTTGGCGACGGCGGACGACTGCGCTGCCATCACTGCGGCAAGGCGCGGATGGAGCCCCGGCGCTGTCCCAGGTGTCGGAGCGTCCATATCCGCTACCTCGGACTGGGCACCCAGCGCGTGGCTGACGAGGTGACACGCATGGCGCCACACGCGCGCGTGCTGCGCTGGGACAGCGACACCGCTTCCGGCGCCGGAGCGCACGAGCGGCTGCTCCGCGCATTCGCCGACGGAAAGGCGGACGTGCTCGTCGGCACGCAGATGGTGGCCAAGGGGCTGGACGTGCCGTCGGTGGACCTTGCCGGAGTGGTGTTGGCGGACATTGGCATCCATATGCCGGACTTCCGCGCGCCGGAACGCACCTTCCAGCTGCTCACGCAAGTGGCGGGACGCGCCGGGAGGGGTTCCCGGGTGGGGCATGCGGTCATCCAGACCTATCTGCCGGACCACTATGCGGTGCAGGCCGCTGCTAACCAGGACTATGAGGCCTTCTACGCTGCGGAGATGGAGCAGCGCCGGGTCCACGCCAATCCGCCGTTCACCAGGCTGGTGCGGTTGCTCTATGACGGTCATTCCGACCGCCGTACAGCGCTCAGAGAGGCGCAGCATCTCGCCGGACGCCTGCGTCAGTCAGTGCGCGAGTGGGACATGAAGGGAGTTGACGTCATCGGCCCGAGCCCTACCTATCCCCCGCGCATCCGGAACGCGTGGCGGTGGCAGTTGCTGGTGCGGGCGCCGCAGCCCCGCATGCTGCTGGACAAGGTCAATATCCCTCCGTCGTGGCGAGTCGACGTAGACCCGGTGAATATCGTGTGAAGCGACCGCTTATAATCGTCCTATGGCCGTCCTGCAGATGCACTACATCCCGGACCCTGTGCTGCGCGAACGCGCCCGCAAGGTGCGCGACTTTGCCAGCCCCGCACTGCGCAGGCTCGCCGACGACATGATCGAGTCCATGCGCTTCTACAACGGCGTCGGGCTCGCCGCCAACCAGATCGGGTCGCTCAAACGTATCTGCGTCATCCAGATGCCGGAGGACGAGGAGCCGACGGTGCTCCTGAACCTCGAGGTGACGCGCAAAGAGGGCGAGCGTGAGGTTACCGAGGGCTGCCTGAGCCTGCCCGGCTGGCAGGGCCGCATCCTCCGCGCGGAGAAGGTGTGGGCGCGCGCCATGGGTCTGGACGGAAAGCCGATCCGGTACAAGGGAGCAACGGAACTGCTCGCGCAGGCGCTCGAACACGAGTTCGACCACCTGAACGGCGTGCTCTATACCGACTATCTGCGCTCGCAGGACGACCTGTACGAAGTGGAGCAGGGAGAAGAGGAAGAAGGAGAAGGAGCGGTGCCGGCGGCAGCGGGCTAGCGTTTCCCTCCGCTCTGCGTGCGTTCCTTGATGCGCGCAGCTTTCCCGGACAGTCCCCGCAGGTAGTAGAGCTTGGCCCGGCGCACCTTCCCCCTCCGGACCAGTTCAACGCTCTCCACGTTCGGGGAGTGGAAGAAGAATGATCGCTCCACGCCGACGCCGGAGGCGACGCGGCGCACTGTGAAGGAACTAGCCGGGCCGCCGCCGCGCTTGCGGATGACAACGCCTTGGAAGCTCTGCTGGCGCTGGCGTTCGCCTTCCCGGATCCAGACGTTCACCTTCACGGTGTCGCCCGGTTGGAACTCGGCGATCTTCTCGTTGGGGGTCAGCACCACTGCGTCGCGCGCTTCCATGGGGTTACCTCGTCGGTTGCATCATGCCCGTTCACAAAGGGCAACCGCCCAAGTATACGGGACTCGGGACGAGGCGGCAACGTTCGTCACGTGGTAGAGATGGCGTGCACCCTGCTCAGCATCTCGTCCCACGGGTCACCCCGCGGCGGCAGCTCGTCTATCGGCAGCACTTCGCTCCGGTTGTTGCGCCAGCAGACGAGGGCTCCTGACACACCGTCCAGCAGGGCATCGGCCCCTTTGACGCCCATGCGTGTGCCGAGGATCCGGTCGAAACGGGACGGCACGCCTCCCCGCTGGATGTAGCCGAGCACCGTGTAGCGGGCGTCGAAGGGCTCGTCTGAATCGTTGATGAGCCGGGCGAGTTCCGCCGCTCCCCAACGCGCCCCTTCCGCCAGAACGATGATGAAGTGGCGCTTGCCCCGCAACCACACCTGCCGCATCTCCTCGAAGATCTCCTCCAACTCCATCGGCCGCTCAGGGGTGATGACCATCTCCGCCCCCGTGGCAAGGCCGGCCATGATGGCGATGTAGCCGCAATGCCTGCCCATGACCTCCACGATCATGGCGCGCCGGTGCGCGATGGCGGTGTCCTGGAGGCGGTCGATGGCCTCCATCGCCGTGTTGATCGCCGTGTCCGCGCCGATGGTGATCTCCGTGCCGGGCATGTCGTTGTCTATCGTTGCCGGGATGCAGACGACGGGCATCCCAAGCTTGTGCAACTCCCACGCGCCCTGCATGGAGCCCTCGCCGCCGATGACAACCAGCCCTTCGAAGCCTTCCGCGCGCAGGTCCGCTACGGCCTTGCCACGGACGCTTGGGTCCAGAAAGGGCTCGCAACGACCCGCGCCGATGATGCTGCCGCCGTGACGCAGGGACCCGGCGACGTGCCAGGTGGTAAGCTCTTCCGCCCGGTGGTCCAGGAGACCGTTGAAGCCGTCCCAGAACCCCCAGACCTCGGTGGACCTGAAGAGCGCCGTGCGCGTCACCGCGCGGATGGCCGCGTTCATGCCCGGAGCATCGCCGCCGCTCGCCAGCACGCCTATCTTCTTCATGACCGGGCGATTGTAGCACCGCCCTGCTACCCCAACGTCTCGTAGAGGTAAAACGTTGACGGTCGAACCCTCACACCGCTATACTCCGCAGGCTTGGTGGTTTGAGCGGAGCGGCCCCACCCGTACCCATCCCGAACACGGAAGTGAAACGCTCCAGCGCCGACGATACTGGCAGGGCAACTTGCTGGGAAAATAGGTCACCGCCAGGCTATCGAACGAGCGCCCGGGCACCTGCCCGGGCTTGCTTGTTTCAGCGTTGGCAACCTCCACCGCATCGAGTGATTGCGGCCTCACGTTGAATCTCTGCTGCGCCTCCTTCTGGGGTATGCAACCTCCGCGTGAGGCCTTAGAATCCACCTTTGGCGGAATGCCTATTCGGAGTAACCGTGTCTGATCAGATGAGCACGGGTGACACCGGTGAGCCAACTATGGCGGACCTCCTCCGGGAGGAGTCCCTGCCACAAGAGTTGCGCCGCGGAGACATCGTACCCGGACAGATAATGGAGATAGACCACGAGGGGATCCTCGTTTCCATCGGCTACAAATCGGAGGGCATGGTCCCCGCTCGTGAGATGCGCACCCTCACGCCTCACCCGGGCGCCCACTACAGCGTCGGGGACACCATCAACGTCTACGTCATGGACGTAACCGGCCCCGAGGGCCAGGCCCAGCTCTCGATCGACCGCGTCCGGGCCCTCACCGCTTGGTTCACGCTCGAAGAGGCGGAACAGAAGGACGCTTTCGTAACCGGAAGGGTCACCGGGCACAATCGCGGCGGCATGGTTGTGGACCTGAACGGGTTGCAGGGGTTTGTCCCGCTCTCCCAGGTCGCTCTTCCCGCAGGGTCTGAGCCCGAATCTGCGCTCGCCGCCCGGGTGGGAGAACAGGTGCCGCTCAAGATCGTCGAGGTCAACCGCAAGCGTAATCGAGTGGTCCTCTCAGAACGCGGAGCGCTGAGGGATCAGCGTGAAGGGCTCAAGGACCAGTTGCTGAGTACCCTGCAGGAAGGCGACGTGCGTCATGGGCGCGTTTCCGGCATTTCCAACTTCGGCGCATTCGTCGACATAGGCGGAGCTGACGGACTGGTTCATGTCTCCGAGATATCCTGGTCCCCTGTTGCCAACGTGTCGGACGTGCTCGAAGTAGGGCAGGAAGTGGACGTTCAGGTGCTTCGCGTTGACCGCGACAACCGCCGTATCGCACTCAGCCTGCGCCGCCTCACGCCCACTCCATGGCAGGCGGCCATGGAACGCTTGCACGTGGGACAACTGGTGACTGGCACCATCACGAATTTCGCCGACTTCGGCGCATTCGCGCGTGTTGAAGACGGCATCGAGGGATTGATCCATATCTCGGAACTGACTGAAGCTCACATACGCCATCCGCGCGAAGTCGTTAATATCGGTGATACAATAACGCTGCAGATTGTCAGTCTCGACCCCGAACGTCATCGGCTTGGGCTCAGCCTGCGCCGCGTAGAGGAGACCCGGACACCTACGGAACACCACGATCCCGTTGAATACCACTCGTTCCTCGACCTGGGCAGGGACAGTGGTATCGCGCAATAGACCGCGATGTGATTACATAGAGCCGGAGGCGGTCATGGCCAGCAGATTCGAAAAATTCTCGGAACGGGCCCGCAGGGTGCTATCGCTCGCACAGGAAGAGGCGCAGCGATTCAACCACAACTACATCGGCACCGAGCACATCCTGCTCGGCCTCGTTCGAGAAACGGACGGCGTCGCCGCCCGTGTTCTCAGCAGCCTTAACGTCGAACTCTCCAAGGTGCGGTCCGCGGTCGAGTTCATCATCGGCAGGGGTGAGCGTCCCTCGCCCGGAGACATCGGACTCACCCCTCGGGCCAAGAAGGTCATTGAACTGGCCGTGGACGAGGCCCGGCGCCTCACCCACCACTACATCGGCACGGAGCACCTGCTCATCGGCATCATGCGGG
>JAPPHT010000081.1 GCA_028874795.1 Chloroflexota bacterium | reverse complement strand
TCGACGTCGACCGCCACGCCGCGGCGCGCTGCTTCCTCATCAACATCGGCTACGTCTCGCTGCGCTACGGCGAGGTCCCGCACGCAGAGCTCCGCAGCGAACCGCTGCTGTGCGCGGACGACGCAACGCTCTCACTGCGTGACCCGCGCGGCGTGCGTGAGGCGAACATCGAGGGCGCGCTGCTCGGCATGCATCGCGCGGTCATGGAGATAGAAGCCCTGGCGGACGAGGTGGAGCGAGCCCCGGAGGGGCTGCCCGTGCTCGGCCTGCTGGACGGCACGCTCGTGCTGTGGGGGCTGTCCGGGGGACTGGACTTCGTTCGGGAGGAGCTGGTCGACCGTCGCCTGGTCGCCGCGATGGACCGGCTGGGTGTGGAATCGAAGCGTCGCACGCTCGCCGTCGCGAGTCACATCAGCCGCCCGCGCAGCGCGGAGGTGGTGAACGCAATCCGCCTCTCCCGCGACGTGTGCGGCCACGAGACGGTGAACTGCGATGCGAACTGCGGCCAGTTGCGGCGCGGCGACCGCAACTGCGACGTGGTCGGCGGGGTCACGGACGCGGCGCTCTTCGCGCAGGAGCTGGAGCCGGGCGAGCGCTCGGCGTTGTTCCACAGCGCGTCGAGCATCGTGACCGAACACTACGGGGAGCACCAGGTGTGCTTCTTCTACGTGAACGTCGGCGAGGAGATCGCGCGGATGGAGATGCCCGCGTGGACGAGCGAGGAGGGCATCCGGCTGGCCCACGCCGCGCTGCTCGCGCAGACGGCGAAAGGACAGGGCTATCCACTGGCGCTGCAGGAAGCGCACGAGCAGGCGGTGATCAACGGGGCGGACCGTCAGGATTTCGCGCGGCTGCTGTATGAGACGGTCTCGTCGGAGCGGTTGCCCGCGCCGACGTCGCAGAAGGCGCGCAGCAAGCGCACCCGGTTCGTGTAGGCAGTACCGGAATCAACAGAGGCAAGAGGGAGGAGGCGCTGATGGCGCGGAACGGCTACAAGGTGATGGACTCGGACATGCACATCGTCGAACCGTCGGACCTGTTCGACAAGTATCTGGACGCGCGGTTCGCAGACCAGGCGCCGCGCATCTCCCGCGCGCCGGGCAAGCGGGTGGGGGTGTTCCTGTTCGACGGCGAGCGGCTGCCGACCTGCGACGTGGACAATCCCCACCGCATGCAGGGCATGACCAGCCGCACGGACGCCGCAACCCGCCCGATGCGCGAGCGCGGCTACGACGGCCCGTCGCAACTGGAGGCGATGGACATGGAAGGCATAGACGTGGCGATCATGTACCCCACGGTCTGCCTCTACGTGCCGAACGGGCTGGACGGCGTGGACGGCCCGCTCTCCGCGGCGGTCTGCCGCGCCTACAACAACTGGCTGTACGACTTCTGCCAGACGGACCCGGCGCGGATGAAGGTCGCGGCGATGGTGCCGCAGCACGACCCGAAGGAGGCGGTGCGGGAGGCCCGCCGCGCCGTGAACGAGCTCGGAGCGGTGGGCATCTACATGCGCCCCAACTTCGTGAACGGCGTGACCTTCCACAGCGCCGACTACGCCGAGCTCTGGGCCACGCTGGAGGAGCTGAACGTGCCGGTGGGCTTCCACGAGGGCACCGGCTCCGTCTACCACCAGGACGGCTCCGAGTTCGCCGACAACCGCCTCATGCTGCACGCCTGTTCTCACCCCATCGGCATGATGAAGGCGATGATCAGCATGGTCTGCGGCGGCGTGTTCGAGAGCTTCCCGGGCCTGCGCGCCGCATACCTGGAGGCGAACGCTGGCTGGGTGCCCTTCTGGCTGGGGCGCATGGACCGCGACTACTCGCTGTACCGCGATTGGGACGCGCCGTTCCTGATGCGCCTCCCCAGCGAGTACTTCGCGACCAACTGTTACGTCGGCACGGAGGCGGACGAGGCGGAGCTCCGCTACACGGTGGACGCCGTGGGGAGCGGGAACATCGTCTTCTCGTCCGACTACCCGCACCACGACTCCGAGTTCCCGGAGTCCGTCAACGAGTTCCTAGGCCACGACGACCTGGCTGACGAGGTGAAGCGGAGCATCCTCTGGGACAACTGCGCCAGGCTCTACGCCCTCGGCTAGGGCGCGGCGGCAGGAGGATCAGGCATGCCGGCGCCCTTCCCCGCCTGGATCACGCGGGACGCCCTGCTCATCATCGCAGCGAGGGCGCTGCACACGTTCTCGCAGGGTCTGCTGGCCGTGATGCTGGCCGTCTACCTGAGGGAGCAACTGGGGCTGGCCGTATTCCTGGTGGGGCTGTTCTTCAGCCTGGGGTTCGCGAGTACGGCGGCCTTCTCGTTCCTCTCCACGTTCGTCAGCGAGCGTGTCGGGCGGCGCACGCTGATGGTCTCGTACTCGTTGATAACGCTGGCCGGAGGAGTCCTGCTCGCCGTTACCGCTAACCCGGCGGCGCTCCTGGCGTCCGCGTTCCTGGGCTCGTTCAACGGCGCGGCGGGAAACGTGGGGCCGACGCAGTCGCTGGAACAGGCGGCGGTCGCGGGCGTGGTCACGCCGGCTCGCCGCACGGAGCTGTTCGCCCTGTACCGCGTGAGCGCGGCGGTCGCCGGGGCGCTCGGGGCGCTGGCAGCGGGACTGCCCGTCGCGCTGGAATCGTTCGCGGGCGTGAGCGAGTTGGCGTCGTTCCGCATCGTGCTATGGGGGCTGGTTGGGCTGCGCGTCGTCATCCTGCTCCTGTTCACGCTGCTCTCGGAACAGGTGGAGGCCGAGCGCGAGCGGCGCGAGTGGGTGAACCCGGTGCGGCTCCCGTCCAGCGGCAGGATATTCACGCTATCGGGCCTGTTCAGCCTGGACCAGCTCGCGGGCGCCATCATCGTTCGCGGCCTGCTGGCGCTCTGGTTCAGCGAACGTTTCGGGCTGGACCTCGCCTCCCTGGGAGTGCTCTTCTTCGTTGCGCAGATCGTGGGCGTCGCGTCGCTCTGGGTAGCGGGGAAGCTGGCGAACCGCATCGGCCTCATCAACACCATGTCGCTGGCGCACCTGCCCTCGGGGCTGCTGCTCATCTGCATAGCGTTCACACCGTGGCCGTGGCTGGCGGTCGGTCTGTTGCTCTTCCGGTCCCTGTTCGACCAGATAGACGTGCCCGCGCGGGACTCATACATCATGTCGGTGGTGCAGCCGTACGAGCGGGTGGCGATGGGGAGCATCCATATCGTGGGGCGCTCCATATCCGGCACCATCGGCCCGACGCTCTCAACCGGCGTGCTGCAGGCGATCGCGCTCAGCGCACCGCTCGTCGGCTCCGGGCTCGTGAAGATCACGTACGTGCTGTCGCTCTACTTCATGTTCCGGAACGTGAAGGCGCCGCAGGAGATACGCTCCGCCGAGCGTGGAGAAGGGTAGGGTCCTCAGTCCGGGGTGGCCGGCTCAATGCTCCCGGGGGCTGTCTCCTCCACCTCGAGGTCGCCGTCGTACTGGTCCGCCGGCCACCACGCGACCTTGAAGTGGTTGGTCAACCTGTCTTCGAGCACGCCCTGACGCCGGTACTCGCTGATGAGGTTGTTGAACAGCTCCTTCACGCTCTGCTCCGCCTCGTCCATTGTCTTGCCGTAGCCGGAGAGTCCCAGCTGCGGGATGTGCGCGACGCAGACGTCGCCGCGGTACTCCTTCGTCAGAGTGGTGGCTACGATGATCTTTCCCGTTTCGGTCATGGCGGGTTCCTGTCGCGGGCATTCTATCCGGTGGCGGCCCGGCGCACGCCGCCTGCCTGAGGCGCTGCCGCAGAGCCGGGAACGAGTGAATCTGCTAGACTCGTTCACCGTGGCGCGCCAGAGCGCCGGACTCTCCGAACCAGAGGATGAGATGAGCGGCGACGACCCCCAGTTTCTCCCGGACGGCCTCGTGACCAGCCCGCAACGGTTCGTTGCGGGCGGTTCCTACGTCGGCCTGAAGACCTACGCTCCCAACAAGATGGACGTGGGCCTGTTGCTGTCCGAGTTGCCGTGCCGAACGGCGGGGGTCTACACCACCAACAAGTTCGTCTCGCCCTCGGTGACGCTCACCCGGCAGAATGTCGCTGCCGGCAAGGTGCGCGGTGTGTTCGTGACCAGCGGCATAGCGAACGCCGGGGTCGGCGAGCAGGGCATGACGGACGTGAAGGAGTGCCTGGCGCTCGCCGCCGACCACCTGGGCATCGAGCCCGACGAGTTGGGCGCCGGAACGACGGGCATCATCGGCGTGGAGCTGCCCATGGCGCTCATCCGCGGCGGCATGTCCACCATCACCGTCGGCCCGGGCGGAGGCGACGCGTTCGCCCGCTCCATCATGACGACCGACCGCGTGCCGAAGTCCGCCGCAGTGACGTTCACCTGCTCCGGCGGCGAGACGGTCACCATCGGCGGCTGCACCAAGGGCTCCGGCATGATCCATCCGAACATGGCGACGATGCTCGCGTTCCTCACCACGGACGCCGCCGTGGACGGCGCATTCCTGGACGCGGCGCTCCGCAACTGCTCCGACGACACGTTCAACATGGTCACGATAGACGGCGACACCAGCACGAACGACATGGTGCTGCTGTTGGCGAACGGCGCCGCAGGGAACGCCGAGATACGCGAAGGCTCGCCTGATGCTGAAGCGTTCGCCTCGGCGTTGTACGCGCTCTGCTCCCACCTCTCACGCGAGCTCGTGCGGGACGCCGAGGGCTCGGAGAAGATCTTCTCCGTGCGTGTGTCCGGAGCTGCGAGCCAGCGCGATGCCCGCCTCGCGGCGCGCGCCATCGCGGCCTCCCTCCTGGTGAAGTCCGCGATACACGGCAACGATCCCAACTGGGGGCGCGTCGTTTGCGCCGCGGGTTACAGCGGCGCAGAGCTTGACGCCAGCAAAGTCTCCTTCTTCATCAACGACCTTGCGATCATGGAGGGAGGGACGCCCATCCCGTTCCACCGGGAGAGCGTCATCGCCATCATGAGCAGGGACGAGGTCGCGCTCACGGTAACGCTGGGCCTGGGCGAGCACGCCGCAACGGCCTGGGGCTGCGAACTCACGGAGGAGTACGTCGTGTTCAACAGCGCTTACACGACGTAAGAGGCCTGACGTCCGGCCCGAAGGGCTTTCATGGAAGCAGACAGCCCCATCATCCTCATCAAGATAGGCGGCAGCACTCTGGGCTCCGAGGATACGTCCTTCGGAGACGTGGCGGCGCTGCAGCGGCAGGGTGCGCGTCCGGTGATCGTGCACGGCGGCGGTCCCGCCATCACATCATGGATGGCGAAGCTGGGCCTCCGTGCCGAGTTCGTTCGCGGCCTGCGCGTCACTGACGGGCCGAGCTTGGAGGTTGCGACGGCGGTGCTCGCCGGGCTCATCAACAAGAGCCTCGTTTCGGAGCTGCGGAGCGCCGGTGTGAACGCCGTGGGCGTCTCCGGCGCTGACGGCGGGCTGCTGCGGGGGCGTATCACGGACCCCGAACTCGGGTTCGTCGCGGGCGAACTGAAGGCCGACGCCTCGTTGATCGAGCGACTGGCGGACGCGGGCTACGTGCCGGTCGTATCGCCCATCGCCGCGAGTGTGGACGACCCCGGACAGTTGCTGAACGTGAACGCGGACTCGGCGGCGGGGGCGCTGGCCGTTGCGCTGGGCGCCCGAAGCCTCGTCTTCCTCACCGACGTGGACGGCATCTTGAACGCGGACGGACGCCTCATCAGGCGCGTACCGCTCGCCACGGGCGACGAACTGCTGCACTCCGGAGTCGTGAAGGGCGGGATGATGCCGAAACTGGAGGCGTGCATCCTGGCGGCGAAGGCGGGCGTTCTGGCGGGCATCATCAACGGTACGCAGGCCGGAGCGCTGCCCTCCTGGCTCGAGGGGTCGCTCCCCGGCACGGCAGTCGTCTGATGAGCGGGAAGCCATGAGCATGCGCCCCCCGGACGACTTCGAGGAAGGCGAACTGCCGGAGTGGCTGCGGACGCTCTTCTCCCGGGAGAGTCTCCTCTTCCAGGCCGGCGTCGTCCTCGCAGCACTGTTCGCCCTCTACCTGCTGCTGGACCTGCTCCGCGGGGCATACACGAACTGGCTCTGGTTCTCCCACCTTGGACTGCGCAGCGTCTACAGCACGGTGCTGTTCACGCGCGTCTGGCTCTTCATCGCCGGACTCCTGGTCAGCGGTGGAGCACTCTGGCTCAGCTACTATCTGGCGTTCAGGCATGCATGGGGCGAGAGCGTCTTTCGCTTCTCGCTGACTACGATCCAGTGGATACGACTGTCGCTTATCGTCGGCTCCGTGGCCATGGGCGGCTTCATCGCCTTTACGTTCGCTTCGAGCCTCTCGAACCAGTACGGCAACTTCCTGCTGTTCATGAACGCCGCGGACTTCGGCATAGAAGACCCGCAGTTCCACAACGACGTGGGCTTCTACACGTTCGTCCTGCCCGTCCTGCACACGATACAGGGGTGGCTGATGGGCCTGGCCCTCGTCACGCTCGTGACGACTGCGGGGCTGTACATGCTCATCTTCAGCGCCCGGGGCATAAACCCGGTCATCAACACGGGAGCGCGTACGCAGCTGGCGCTGACCGGCGCCTGGCTCATGGTCACCATCGCATTCGCCCACTTCCTCGACCGCTACGAGACGCTCTTCTCGCCCGCTGGCGCCGTGACGGGCACGGCCTACAGCGACGTGAACGCGCGGCTTCCCGCGCTACTCGTACTGACGGTCATCGCTCTGCTCTCCGCTGGCATCATGCTCTACGCGATCCGCGTCGCAACCCTGCGCCAGTCCCTCCGGCTCATCCTCGCTGCGTTCGGGCTGTGGCTCATCGCAGGGATCGTCGCCGGGATCGGCTGGCCCGCGCTGACGCAACGGCTCGCGGTCGCGCCGTCCGAACTGCAGCGTGAGCGTCCGTACATCGAGCGCAACATCGAGTGGACGAGACGCGGCTTCGACCTCGGCGGCGTGGACACGCGGCTCTACGACGTGCGCGAAGAGACGTTGGCTGACGGCGTCGCGCAGAGCCCGGGGACGATACAGAACATCCGCCTCTGGGACCCGCGACCGCTGGAGGCGGTGCTGAACCAGCTGCAGCACCTGCGCCTCTACTACTCGTTCCTGGACGTGGACGTGGACCGCTACGTCGTGGACGGCTCATACCGGCAGGTGCTCCTCGGCGCTCGGGAGCTCGTCCAGAGTGGGCTGGACGAGACTGCGCAGAACTGGGTGAACCGCGCCCTCATCTACACCCACGGCTACGGAGTCGTGATGAGCACGGCCACGACGTTCAGCGAGTCCGGCCAGCCCGACTTCATCGTGCGGGACGTTCCGCCCACCGGCGCGTTCGAGATCACGCAGCCGCGCGTCTACTATGGCGAGGCGTACGGCATCGATGACGACGAGTACATCGACCGCTTGAACCTGGACGATGACGTGGCTGCCACCATCCGGCCGGGCATCATCACGAACGACGCCATCGTCGTGAATACCAACGAGCCGCAGTTCGACCGTCCCGCCGGTGAAGAGAGCGGCAGCCCCGAGTTCATCGATCGCTACGACGGGGAGGGCGGCGTGCACCTGAGCAGTTTCTTCAGGCGTGCGGTCTACGCTTGGGAGCTGCTCGACGTCAACATCCTCCTCAGCCGCCAGCTCACGCCGGAGAGCAAGGTCCTCTACCGCCGCAACATCAGGGAGCGCGTCGGCGAAGTCGCTCCTTTCCTCGAACTCGACGATGACCCGTACCTGGTCATCAACGACGGGCGTCTCTACTGGATACAGGACGCATTCACCACGACGGACCGCTTCCCCTACTCCCGTCGTATCGACGGGAACAGGATAGGCTTCGGGGCCGAGAGAGAGGACTTCCCGGGCTTCGTTCGCCCGTTCAACTACATCCGCAACAGCGTGAAGGTGGTCATCGACGCCTATGACGGCTCCATGGACTTCTACACCATCGAGATAGGCGGCACTGACCCGGTGCTCCAGACGTACCGCAACATCTTCCCGGACCTGTTCACGCCCATAGAAGAGATGCCCCCCGGCCTGCGCGAGCACATCCGCTACCCCGAGGAGTTGCTCCGCGCTCAGGCCGACACATTCCTCCAGTACCACATGACGGACGTGAAGGAGTTCTTCCTGAAGGAGGACGAGTGGGAGTTCGCCGAGGAGGTCGTCGGGACGGACACTGAGGTGCAGTTGCCGGATGGCAGCTTCGGTCCCCGCAACCGCACCATCACACCCTACTACGTCATCATGAAGATACCGGGCGAGGACGTGACGGAGTTCGTTCTCATCCTGCCGTTCACGCCCAAGGACAAGCCCAACCTGGTGGCATGGATGGCGGCGCGCTCGGACGGCCCCAACTATGGAGAGAGCATCGTCTTCGAGTTCCCGCGCGAGCGCTTCTTCAATGGCCCCAGCCAGATCGAGGCCCGCATCGACAACGACCCGGTCATATCGGAGCAGTTCACGCTGTGGAACCAGTCCGGCTCGCAGGTGGTCCGCGGCAACCTGCTCGTCATCCCCATCGGTGAGACCCTGCTCTACGCGGAGCCCATCTACCTGCGGGCGGAGTCGCTCGCCTTCCCGGAGTTGAAGCGCGTCATCCTTGCCACCAATACCAGGGTCGTGATGGAACCGACGCTGGACAAGGCCCTCGCCGCGCTGCTCGGGGACAGGCGGGCCGAGGTTCCCACGGACGGTGAAGCTCCCGCGGAAGACATCGGTCTGTCGCGCGACGAATTGTTGCGCATACTCGACGAAATCGCGCAGGCGTTAGAATCTATGCAGGGCGGCGCCGAGGAGCTCGACGAATCCGTGCAGGCCCTGCGAGACCTCATAGGGGAGAGCAACCGATGACGACCGATCAGACCGCCCGTGACTCCGCGTACTGGATGGCGCAGGAGTCCGAGTACTACGTCCACACCTTCAACCGCCAGCCCATCGTCGTGGCGCGGGGCGAGGGCGCCCGAGTCTGGGACGTGGACGGCAACGAATACCTGGACTTCACCGCGGGGCTCGCCGTCACCTGCCTGGGCCACTCGCACCCCGTCGTCACGGAGGCGATACGGCAGCAGGCGGGCACCATCATGCAGATGTCCAACCTCTACTACACGGTGCCGCAGCTGGAACTGGCGCAGATGCTGGTGGACAACAGTTGCATGGACAAGGTGTTCTTCGCCAACAGCGGCGTGGAGGCGAACGAGGGCGCGGTGAAACTCGCCCGCAAGTACGGCAGGCTCCACCGCAACGGTGCGCAGAGCGTCATCACCGTCCTCAACTCCTTCCACGGCAGGACGCTCGCCATGATCGCCGCAACCGGACAGCCTGCCTATCAGCAGGCGTGGCTCCCCCTCGCCGAGGGCTTCACCAACGTCCCCTACGACGACCTCGACGCCATCCGTGCGGCAACGACCGACGAGACCTGCGCCATCATGGTCGAGGTGCTGCAGGGCGAGGGCGGCGTGAACGTCCCCACTGAGGGCTACCTGAAGGGCCTGCGCGAGTGGTGCGACGAGCAGAACATCCTCCTCATCTTCGACGAGATACAGACCGGCATGGGCCGCCTCGGCACGCTGTGGGGCTACGAGCACTTCGGCGTCGAGCCGGACGTGATGACGCTCGCCAAGGGTCTCGGCAACGGCGTGCCGGTCGGCGCGTTCCTCTGCAAGGAGCGTTGCAACGTGCTGGAGCCGGGCGACCACGGCAGTACGTTCGGCGGCAACGTCCTCGCGACGGCCGCCGGCCGCGCCACGCTCGGCTACATGCTGGAGAACGACGTCCACGGAAACGCGGCGCGCGTCGGAGCGTACCTCCACGACAAGCTGGAGGGGTTCGTTGCCGCCCATGCCCCCGCGACCGTGGGCACGCGCGGCGCGGGCCTGCTGCAGGCGCTCATCTTCGACCAGCCGATCGCGCGCGCCGTCGTCACCGCCGCCAACGCGGAGGGCGTGCTGCTGAACCCTGTGCTGCCGAACGCCATCCGCTTCATGCCCGCGCTCATCATCACCAAGGCGGATGTCGACGAATGCCTGTCGAAGCTCGACGCCGCGCTCACGAAGACACTGGCCGCGTGAGCGGCAATCTGCTACCGGAAAGGACCCGCTTCCCCATGGCTGACAAGATCGTTCTCGCTTACAGCGGAGGTCTGGACACCTCCGTTGCCATCCGCTGGCTGCAGGAGCAGTACGGCGCCGATATCGCCACGCTCACGATGGACCTGGGCGGACAGGTGGACCTGGAGGCCGCGCGGCAGCGCGCCGTGGACATCGGCGCGACACGGGCCGACGTGATGGACGCACGTGAGGAGTTCGTTCGCGACTACGTTTGGCCCGCGCTGCGGGCGGGCGCGCTCTACGAGGGCGTCTACCCGCTCGCTACCGCGCTCGGCAGGTATCTCATCGCCAAGCATCTGGTCCGCATCGCGCAGGAGGAAGGGGCGTCCGGCATCGCCCACGGTTGCACCGGCAAGGGGAACGACCAGGTGCGGTTCGACGTCAGCGCAGGGGCTCTCGCGCCCGCGCTCAAGGTCGTCGCGCCCGCCCGCGAGTGGGGCATGACCCGCGACGACGAGATCGCCTACGCGAAAGAGCGTGACATCCCGCTGGACCTCAACAAGCGCAGCGCCTACTCGGTGGACGAGAACCTGTGGGGGCGCAGCATCGAGGCCGGCGACCTCGAGGACCCGTGGGTGGAGCCGCCCGAGGAGGCGTACGCGTGGACGGTCTCCGCCACTGCCGCACCGGACGAGACGCGCTCCATGGAGATCCGTTTCGCGGAGGGCGTCCCGGTCGCGATCGACGGCGAGGAGCTGAACGGCGTCGCGCTCATCGAGCTGCTGAACGAGGTCGCCGGTGCGCACGGCGTGGGGCGCATCGACCACGTGGAGAACCGTCTCGTCGGCATCAAGTCGCGCGAGGTCTACGAGGCCCCCGCCGCGACGGTCCTGCACCTGGCGCACCGTGCGCTGGAGCAGATGTGCCTGACGAAGGAGCAGTCCCGGTTCAAGGAGCGGCTCGTCCAGGAGTACGCGGACCTCGTCTACAACGGGCTATGGTTCACCGCGCACCGGCGCGATCTGGACGCCTACGTCCTCAGCACGCAGCGCCACGTCAACGGCACGGTGCGCGTGCGCCTGCACAAGGGCAGCGCCACGGTGACCGGGCGTGAGAGCGCGGAGTCGCTCTACCGCCACGACCTCGCCACCTACGACGCGGGCGACACGTTCGACCACCAGGCGTCGGTCGGGTTCATCTCGGTGTTCGGGCTCCCCGTGCGGACCCAGGCGCGGGTGCAGGGAGAGGCCGAGTAGGTCGCTCGTGAGCGGCGCGCTTCTCGCGCTGGGCGCGGCCGCCATGCTCGGCCTCAACACGGCCGTCGTGCGGAGGAGCATGCTCCGCGCGTCCGCCTACAACGGCATCGTCATCACCATCCTGCTCTCAGTGCCGCTGTTCGTGCTGCTCGCGCTCGTGACGGGACAGCTGACCCGCATAGACGGGTTCACCGGCATACAGTACGGCGCTCTCGCCGTGGGCGGCATCCTCAACTTCCTCGGCGGACGCTTCTCCCAGTTCCTCGCGGTCCAGGCTATGGGCGCCAACCTCACCTCGCCGGTGCGTGTCCTCTCCGGGCTCGTTGGCGCTGTCTTCGGCATTACGCTGCTGGGCGAGCAGGTGGGCCTGCTCCGCGGCGCAGGCATCGCCCTGCTCATCGTCGCGCCGCTCGTTGCGTTCGCCCGACCTCCGACCGTGCGCCTCGGTTCGTTGCAGATCGCGCGGGGCATCCTGTTCGGCCTCACCGCGGCAGCGACCTACGGCGGCTCGACCGTCCTCCTGCGCTGGGCGCTCGAAGACTCCGGCCTCACCATGCTCGGCGGGCTCGTGGCGTTCGGCGCGGCGGCGCTCCTTCTCGTCCCGTCGCTCGCGCTTCCGGGACGGTTGCAGGGACTGCTCGAGGTCGACCGCACGGCGGTGAAACTCTTCGTCGCCGTCACCGTGATGATGGCGCTGGCGCAGGTGCTCCGGTTCGCTGCGCTCGAATCGGCGGACGCCGCCGTCGTCGCTCCCCTCACCGAGACGATGGCCTTCTTCGGCGTCGGCTTCGCCTTCCTGCTCAACCGCGATACGGAGGCGTTCAACCCGCTCGTCCTGCTCGGCATCGTTCTCGCCGCCGCGGGCGCCGTCGCCATTACACTCTGACTGGAAAGGTGGTGTCTGTCATGCTGAGCGGAGCTGAAGGCGCAGCCTGAAGCGCAGTCGAAGCATCTCTCGGGGAGCGTTGGTGCACGACGGAGCGCCCACCTGAGAGATTCCTCGACTTCGCTCGGAATGACAATCTGAGCGATGGAGGACGCACGATGCGTATCGGATGGATCGGCATAGGCCGCATGGGACGCCCCATGGTGGAGAACCTCATCCGCAAGGGGTTCGACGTGACGGTGCAGAACCGCAGCCAGGGCAAGGTGCACGAGCTCGCCGCGATGGGCGCGGCCCCCGGCGAATCCTTCGCTGCCATGGGCGCCGAGCTGGACGAGGTGCACACCTGCTTGCCGGCGACGGCCGTGGTGGAGCAGGTGCTCACCGGCGTGGGCGGCGTGCTCGAACGCCCGAAGCCGGGGCTGATCGTCGTCGACCACAGCACGATCCACCCGGACGCCGCGCGCAGCCTCGCCACCATTGCCCACGAACGCGGCGCGTCGTTCATCGACGCCCCGGTCTCCGGCTCCGGTCCCGTCGCCGAGCACGGCGAGCTGACCATCATGTGCGGCGGCGACGCGGAAGCATTCACCGCCGCGCGCCCCGCGATGGAGGCGATGGGGCGCACCGTCGAGCTGATGGGCCCGTCCGGTTCCGGCGCGGCGACCAAGGTGGTGAGCAACGTCCTCATGGCGACGAACCTCGCCGTGGCGATGGAGGCGCTGCTGCTCGCCGACAAGGCGGGACTGGACCTGGAGCGGCTCTTCGCCGTCATCCGCACGGCGTCGGGGGCGAGCCGGGCGTGGGAGCGGAACGTCCCGCGCATCCTCAAGCGCGAGTTCGGCAGGGATGGCTCCGCCTGGCTCACGATGAAGGACCTCGATCACGCGCACGAGCTGGCGGTCGAGTTCGGGCTGGACCTGCAGATCTTCCAGACCGGCCGCCGCTTCTGGCACGCCGTCGTCGAGGAGTACGGTCTGGGCGAGGAGGACCCCTCGCACGGCTTCACCGCGCTCGAACAGCGCCTCGGCGTCACCCTCGGTGGGTAGCGCGCATCCTGCGCTGGAATCGGGACCATTGACGTGAGACGATTCCTCGCAACCTACCGCTGGGAGCTGTGGCTGCTGCTCTGGGCGCCCCTTCTGGGTTGGGTAGTTACCTCGACAGCACTGGAACTGTCAGCTTACCTGGACGGCCGGTTGTGGCTGAGGACGCGCGTCTATCCCCATTGGGCTGGCGCCGCGGGGAGCCTGGTGCAGGCAGGGCTGTTGCTGATGTTCTACGCTCGAGTGCGCCAACTGGAGCGGCCATTCCTGACGCTGGTCTGGCGCTATGCATTCCTGCTCGAAGCCGTTCGTGTGCTGTTTTCCCTCCTCGTGTCGGTCCTGTCGCTCGCTGTGGGGGACCTGAGCGTCTCCGGGCTCGTTGCCCTGTCCACTGGGATAACGCTTGTCCGGTTCACCGTAACGCTTCCACTGCTGCTCTGGTTCGCGCGCCGCGCGTCCCGGTTCAGCCTGGCCCATGCTTTCTTCCTGTTCCTGGTTACGGAGCCGTATGGGTGGGGGGACATCCTGTTCCCACTTGCCTTCGACCTCGTTCCCCATGCTCAGCTGTCCCTTGTGTTGACCTCGATTTCACTTGCTCTCATTCTCCTAGTGGGCCTCCCGCTTGCTTGGCTGCTGGGCAACTACGAGTCACGGAGCGACGCATTCCGCAGGCGGGCGGTTGGCGTTCTGCTGGCGGTGTACGCGGTACCCCATCTATGGCGTGCGGTCGAAACCGTCATTTCAGTAATTGGACAAGACGACGGGATGATTGGGACTCTTGCACTCGCTTCACTGGTACTGTTACTCACCCCGGTTGTCGTCATCCTCCCGTTCGCCCTCATCTACCTCGTCCGCGTGCGCAAACCCGCAGCCGAGCAGCAGGCGTAGCCAAGCCTTCGCGTACAATAGACGCGACGCCATGACCGGATACACGACCCACCACTTCGAGGCCGCCTCCCGCTACACCGTCTCCGTCGGCTACGACCGCCGCCTCTACGAGCACGACATCGCGGGGTCGGTCGCGCACGCCCGCATGCTCGGCAGGCAGGGCATCATCTCCGAGGCCGACGCTGACGCCATCGTCGAGGGACTGGACGCCGTGCGGCGCGAGATAGCGGACGGCGCGTTTAGCTGGCGCGAGGACCTCGAAGACCTCCACATGAACATCGAGACGCGCCTTCACGAGCTCATCGGCGAGCCCGCCGCGCGCCTCCACACCGCGCGCTCCCGCAACGACCAGGTCGCGACCGCCACCCGCCTCTACGTCCGCGATGCCATCGACCGCGTCACGGCTCTGCTCCGTGCCCTGCAGGGCACACTGCTGGCGCTCGCCGAGCGTGAGCAGGACGCGCTCCTTCCCGGCTACACCCACCTTCAGCGCGCGCAGCCCGTGCCGTTCGCCCACCACATGCTCGCCTACTTCGAGATGTTCGACCGCGACGCCGACCGCCTCGCCGACGCTCGGAGGCGCGTGAACGTTCTCCCGCTCGGCTCCGGTGCGCTCGCCGGAGCGCCGTACCCCCTCGACCGTGAATGGGTTGCCCGCGAGCTCGGGTTCGACGCCATCTCCGCCAACTCGATGGACGCCGTCTCCGACCGCGACTACGCCGTGGAGTTCCTCGCCGCATCCGCGACGTGCATGATGCACTGCTCCCGCCTCGCGGAGGAGATCGTCCTCTGGATGTCGCACGAGTTCGGCTACCTGCAGCTCGGCCGGCAGTGGGTCACCGGCTCGTCCATCATGCCGCAGAAGCGGAACCCGGACTTCGCGGAGATCGCGCGTGGCAAGACGGGCCGCGTCTATGGCAGCCTCGTCGGCCTGCTCACCACGCTCAAGGGCCTTCCGCTCACCTACAACCGCGACCTGCAGGAGGACAAAGAAGGGCTGTTCGACGCCGTCGACACCCTCGAAGCGACGCTCGACGCGATGCGCGGCATGATGAGCGACTGCTCCGTGAACGCCGAGCGGATGCGCGAGGCCGCCGAGGACAGCGCCCTGCTCGCGACCGACATGGCCGACTACCTCGTGGGGAAGGGAGTGCCCTTCCGCGACGCCCACGCCGCCGTGAGCGCGCTCTGCGAACTTGCGGCGGAGCGCGGCGTCGCCGTCACCGCGCTGCCGCTCGACGAGATGCAGGCGCGCTGTTCCGCGTTCGACGAGGGTGTGCGCGAGCTCAACGCGCTCGCCAGCGCAACGGCGCGCGACGTCCCCGGTGGCGCGTCGCCCGCCCGCGTGCGGGAGGCGCTCGCTGCGGCGAAGACGCGCCTGGAGGCATCCCGTGGCTGAGATACCCGTCATTCCCACCCCTTCCGTCATTCCCGCGAAGGCGGGAATCCAGACGCACGCCCGCGCCCATGCTCTGTGTTGTCATTCCGAGCGGAGCCGGAGGCGTAGTCGAGGAATCTCTCGGGGAACGCTTGCGCGCTCGGAGGCATCCCGTGGCTGACGTCAAACTTGCCCCCTCCATCCTCTCCGCGGACTTCGCCCGTATCGGCGAAGTCGTCCGCGAGACGGAGGAGGCGGGCGCCGACTACATCCACGTCGACGTGATGGACGGGCGCTTCGTCCCGAACCTCACCATCGGCCCGCTCGTCGTAGACGCGATACGCCCCTACACGAGCCTCCCGCTGGACGTGCACCTGATGATCGTAGAACCGGAGCGTCTCATCCCGGACTTCGTCGCCGCAGGCGCCGACAAGATCACCGTGCACCAGGAGGCAGTCACGCACCTCGACCGCATCATCCACCAGGTACGCGACCTCGGAGCAACAGTAGGGGTCTCGCTCAACCCGTCGACGCCCGACGCCACGCTCACGGAGGTCCTTCCGGAGCTCGACCTCGTGCTCGTGATGTCGGTGAACCCCGGCTTCGGCGGCCAGTCGTTCATCCCCGGTGTGCTCCCGAAGATCGAGCGTCTCCGCGCCGCGATAGACGAACGCGGCCTCGCGACGGAGCTGGAGGTGGACGGCGGCGTCAAACCGGACAACGCCGCGCGCGTCGTGAGCGCGGGCGCGAGCGTCATCGTCGCCGGCTCCGCCGTATACAATGACCGCATGACCATCGCCGAAGCGGTCGCGGCCATGCGCGCCGCCGTCGCCGGATAGGACGTGTCCGATTAACCCCCGCATCGCCCACGTACTCTGTCCCGGCCTCTCTGGGGCCGCTCTCCTCGTCGTTGCGCTTGCGCTCGCCGTCGCCTGCGCGTCCCCGACTCCCACACCGACGCCCGTTCCCGTCACGGAGGAGGGCGACCGCGTGATGGTCCACTATCACGGCACGCTCGACGATGGCTCGGTGTTCGACTCCTCGCGCGACCGCTTCCCGCTGGAGTTCGTCGTGGGTGGCGGCCGGATGATCCCCGGGTTCGACAACGGCGTGCGCGGCCTCGCGGTTGGCGAGACCGTCACCGTGCGGATAGAGCCTGCCGACGCGTATGGGGAGCGCGACCCTGAATTGGTCTTCGAAGTGCCGCTCGACGAGGTACCGCCGGAGGAGGTGAGTCAGGTGGCCATAGGCACGGTCTTCATCCTTCCCAACGGGGCGGAGGCTGTAGTCACGAGCATCACTGACACCACCCTCACGCTCGATGCGAACCACCGTCTCGCAGGCCAGGCGCTCACATTCGAGATCGAGCTGGTCGAACTCTTTAAGCCCACGTCCGCGCCTGAACCCATCCCCGCCGCTTGACCCCGCTGGCTTGTCGTTCCTGCGGAGGCAGGGACCTCGCATCCCCGCGCCCGGCCCCACAGTGACGCAGTGGGCATCCCTCATCCCGCGCATCCCTCGGAATGCTATGCTCCCCGAGACGCTAGGAGGATTGCCATGGACATGGGTCTCGCGGGCAGGGTGGTGTTCATCACGGGCGCGGGAAGGAACATCGGCAGGGCCACCGCCGAAGCGTTCGCTGCCGAAGGCGCCCGCCTCGTGCTCACCACGCGCCGCAGCGGCGGTCTCCTGGAGGAGACCGCTAACGCCTGCCGCGCGGCAGGCGCCGAGGTCGTCACCGCCCTGTGTGATGTCGGCGACGAGGACCAGGTCAAAGCCGCGGTGGCTACGGCGGAGTACGCCTTCGGGGGTGTTGACGTCCTCGTCAACAACGCGACAAACCGGGTGGCGGGTCCCTTCCTCGAACAGTCCAACGAGGACTGGCGCGCCACCGCCGCTGCCAACCTGGACGGCCCCATCTTCGCGAGTCGCGCTGTGCTGCCCGGCATGGTCGAGCGCGGCTGGGGGCGCATCGTCAACTACTCCGGGGTCTCCGCCTACCGTGGCGGGACTGCGCTGAAAGCCGCCGTCAAGCTCGGCATCGTCGGTTTCACGAGAGGGCTTGCCCGCGAGTTCGGCAGGCACGGCGTCACCGTCAACGCCATCGCTCCCGCCTCCATCGAAGGCGAGCGCGACCCCGGTACCGAGCGTGACGTCGACGTCTCCGGCATCGACCCCAAACTGCCCATCCCCCGCTTCGGTCGCCCGGAAGAGGTCGCGGCCCTCGTCGTCTACCTCTGCGGCAAGCACGCGGGCTACGTGACCGGCCAGACCTTCCACATCAACGGCGGCGAGATACTCCAGTAACGCCCCAACGAGGAGGACCGATGACCCAGCCATCCCCGCTCGACTCCCTCGCTTCCTACGTCGCCGCCGCGCTCGACCGGCCCCTCCCCCCGGCTGTGCAGGAGAAGACGAAGCACCACGTCCTCGACACCATCGCGGCCATGGTCACCGGCTCCCGGCTCAAGCCCGGCGAGGCCGCTATCAAATTCGTCCGCTCCCAGGGAGGCGTCCCCGAGGCTGCGGTCGTCGGTTCGAACGTCGTTACCACCGCCATCAACGCCGCCATGGCCAACGGCATGCTCGCCCACTCCGACGAGACCGATGACTCCCACGCCCCGTCGCTCACCCATCCGGGGTGCGCCGTCGTCCCCGCCGCCCTCGCGGTGGCCGAGCGCCAGGACGCCTCCGGCGAGGCGCTCCTCCGCGCCGTTGCCCTCGGCTACGACGTCGGCTCGCGCGTCGCGCGGCTCATGGGCGGCATCGACGCCCGGGGCTGGCACGGCCACGCGACGCACACCATCGGACCCATGTTCGGCTCGGCCGCCGCCGCGTCCGCGCTCGTAGGGCTCGACCCGCGGGGCGTCCGCTATGCTCTCTCCTACACCGCTCAGCAGGCCTCGGGCATCACGTCGTGGGCCCGCGATTCCGAGCACGTCGAGAAGTCGTTCGTGTTCGGCGGGAACGGCGCCCGATCCGGCGTCACGTCCGCGCTCTTCGTGGCCTCAGGCATGACCGGCGAGGAGGACGCCTTCGAAGGCGAGAACGGCTTCCTGGACGTCTTCTGCCCCCGCCGGGACGAGTTCCCGCAGTGGGTTGCAAGCCTCGGGGAGCACTACGAGATCACCCTCACCAACATCAAGAAGTTCTCCGTAGGCTCGCCGATCCAGGCCGCCGCCGAGGCGATGACCGGGCTCGTCACCGAGAACGGCATCGCCCCCTCCGACATCCGGGAGGTCGAGGCGCTGCTCCCTCCGCAGGGCGCCAACATCGTCAACGGCCGCCACATGCCGGACGTGAACCTCCAGTACTGCATGGCCGTGATCGCGCTCGACGGCGGCAGGCTCACCTTCCAGGCCACCCACACCTACGAACGCATGAGTGACCCTGCCGTTCAGGAGCTCATGGCGAAGGTCCGCCTGCAGGGCACGTCCGAGTTCGCGGGCATGGAGCGGCAGCGCCCCGCCACCGTGCGGATACACACGGCGAACGCCGTCCTGGAGCGCCATGTGCCTGCCGTGCACGGCACGGCTGACAACCCCATGACCACTGAGGAGGTCAACGAGAAGGCACTGGACCTCATCGGCGGCGTCTACGGCGAGCAGCGCGCCCGCGAAGTCGTCGCCGCCGTGCACACCCTCGACTCAACTCCCGCCTCCGTCCTTCGCCCCCTCTTGACCGAGGCGTAGACCGGCCTTATGTGCACCGTCATCATCGATACCGACCCCGGCGTCGACGACGCACTCGCGCTCATGATGGCGATGAACTCTCCCGACCTGGTGGTCGAGGGCATCACCACGGTCGGCGGGAACGCCACCCTGTCGGATACGACGGACAACGCACTCAGGCTCGTTGAACACCTCCAGGGGAAGCAGAGCGTCATGCCCGTGGCGGTCGGCGCCGACCGGCCGTTGCGCGGCTCTTTCACGCATGCCTACCACGTTCACGGCTCGGGAGGGCTCGGTGTGCGCTTACCCGCCCCGACGCTCAGGCCGTACGGCATGAGCGCAGCAGATTTCATGTGCGACCGTGCCGCTGCGTCTGCCGGACCGCTCACCGTCATCGCCCTCGGCCCGCTGACCAACGTTGCTGCCGCGCTGGACACGTGCCCGGAGCTCGTGGGCGCGCTCGCGGAGATCGTGGTTATGGGGGGAGCGTTTGACGTGCCGGGAAACGTCACGCCCCACGCCGAGTTCAACATCTACGAGGACCCCTGGGCCGCCAACGCCGTCTTCGCTTCGGGAGTACCTGCAACGGTCGTCGGCCTCGACGTGACCCGGCAGACGTCGATGCATCGCCGCGCCGGGCCGCGGTGGTTCGAGGGCGCGTCCAGGTCCGCCGTTCTGGGCAACCGCATCCTGGCAGACCGGTTTCGCGAACGGGACGACTTTCAGGAGTTCTACCTGCACGACCCGCTGGCTGTGGCGGCGGCCATCGACCCGGACGTCCTGACCTGCCGCCCGGCGCAGGTTACTGTCGTCACGGACGGGGAAGAACGGGGACGCACCCTCGCAACATACGGGGAAGGAACGGCGAGAGTGGCGGTCGAAGTGGACGTCGAGCGCGCCGTGGAGCTCGTTCGGAGTCTGATCTCTGACAACCGGGCGTAGCCTTCCCTCTCCAGCCCGCCTGTTATCCGGACTGTGACACCGTCCTGTTGCGCCGGCAACGTATCTCCGCTTAGCATGGTCCCCGCTGCGATGCCCCTGTGCGTCAGTGGGCGCCCGGGTCGGTGGGGAACTGCCGTGGCTCGGAATGTCCCGGATTGTCCCACTTCGCTCGACGCGCTGCCGGCGCCGTCAGAGGTGGAATGAGCAGAAATGAGCAGAAAAGAGCCACATTGTTGAGTGAAGCACCTCCGACAACCGCGTTCCCACGAGTGGAACGGCTTGCTCATTCCTGTTCATCTGCGGCTATCCGCGCGCAGACCGTGCTCAATAGCGGTCATTCACCGCTCATCCCGGCTCATGCTTGGCCGAAAACCGCCTCAATCTCCCCGGAAATACGCTTGACGCTGCGCGCGTGGAACGCCAATCTAGCGTCTCACTAATTCCGGAGCGTGGAGGATGGCTCCAGTGGACACTGCCGAGCAGGTGCTGCGCGAGAGCACGGTCATCGCCGTCGTCGGCTTGTCCGACAGGCCGGACCGCCCGTCGCACGGGGTCGCGAGGTACATGCAGGAGCACGGCTACCGCATCATCCCCGTCAACCCGAATCTGACCGGGCCGGTGCTGGGCGAACAGCCGTACGCGAAGCTGGAGGACGTGCCCGAGCGCGTCGACGTGGTGGACATATTCAGGAGAGCGGTGGATGTGCCTCCCGTCGTGGATGGGGCCATCCGCATAGGTGCCTCCGCCGTGTGGATGCAACTGGGGATATCCCACGGCGAGGCTGCGGCGAAGGCGGAAGCCGCCGGCCTGCGTGTCGTCATGGACAAGTGCCTGGCCATCGAGCACCGCCGGATGAGAGGTTCGTAGCAACAGAAACGCCGCCACTAGAGGGGGTGCGTGCGCCGGCGACGGGAGTCGTCGTCATGATCTACCGTGAAGAGGAGCATGTCCGTTTGTTGAAAGAGCAGACAAGGGAAGCGGTGCGGTTGGCTATGAACGGGGAGTGGGCGGAGGCCGCCCGACTCAACCGCGAGATCCTGGAAGCCGCGCCCGACAACGTGGAGGCGATGAACCGCCTCGGCAAGGCGCTCACCGAGCTTGGCGAGCCAGGCCAGGCGCTCGATGCCTTCCGCCGTGCGCTCGCGCTCAGCCCCGGCAACCCCATCGCCGCGAAGAACGTGGAACGGCTGCTGGCCGGGACGAGCAGCGGCTCCGCCGCGATGGCCCGTGCCTGCAACGGCGCGGGAGGCACGCTCAAGCCGCGGATGTTCATCGCGGACCACGGCAAGAGTGCCGACGTGACGTTGCTGGCCTCGCCCGGCGCCAACCCCTCACCCGGCACGCCGGTGGCGCTCGAGGCGAACGGCTCCACGCTCGGCGTGATGGCCCCTGATGGAAGCTGCCTGGGCCTCGTGCCCCCCAACATGGCCCGCCGCCTGATCTGCCTCATCTCCGGCGGCAACCGCTACGACGGCGCGGTCTCCGGAACGGCGAACGGAGCAGTGCGTGTGGTACTGCGCGAGGCCTACCAGCACCCGAGCCAGCGCTCCAGGGTCTCCTTCCCTGCGCAGCCGAGGCCGGTTGTGGAGCCGGTCATCTCCGCCCTCGAAGCCATGGAGGCGCCTGACACGACACCGGTCAACGTGCCCGAGGTGCCGCTGTCGCTCCTCGACGACTCGCCCGAACTCGCTGCCGTCGGCGCGGGCATCGGCATCTTCGACGACGCGCTCCTCCCAGACCTCCCCGAGGACGACGAGTAGGGGCGCCGTCGTTCCTGCGCAGGCAGGAACCTCGTATCCCACCTCTCCTGGGGGAGAGGGTTAGAGCCTGCCCCGCACTTGATGCGGGGGTGAGGTCCCTGCGGGAGGAAGGTGTGGGGGCACGCGAGCCCTACCGCTACGCCTCCTCGAGGCTCTCCGCGAGCAACTCCAGCAGGTCCTTCGCGGACTTGCTGTCCTCCTGCCCCTTCGCGCCGATGCCCTCTTCCATCATCTGGAGGCAGAACGGACAGGAGACGCCGACCGCGTCTGCGCCGGTGTCGAGGAAGTGGTCGGTGCGGATGTGGTTGACGCGCGTGCCCTGCTCCTCCATCCACATGCGCCCGCCCCCCGCGCCGCAGCAGAAGCCGCGCTCGCGGCAGCGCCCCTCTCCCATCTCCACGAGCTGCAGGCCGGGGATCGCCCGCGCTATCTCCCGCGGCGCCTCGTAGATGTCGTTGTGGCGCCCCAGGTAGCACGAGTCGTGGTAGGCGACCGAGAGCGGCACGGCCTTCGCGGGGCGGACGCGCCCCTCCCGGATCAGCCCGGCGACGAACTCGGTGTAGTGCGTCACCTCGAAGTCTCCCCCGAACTGCGGGTACTCGTTCTTCAGCGTATTGAAACAGTGCGGGCAGAGCGTCACGATCTTCCGTACCTCGTAGGCGTTCAGCGTCTCGATGTTCTGCTCTGCCATCATCTGGAAGAGGTACTCGTTGCCCATGCGGCGGGCGGGGTCGCCGGTACACGTCTCCTCGCTGCCGAGCACGCGATAGCGCACGCCAGCGAGTTTCAGCACTGACGCCATGGCACGCGCCACCTGCTGTCCGCGGCCGTCCAGCGCCGCCGTGCAGCCGACCCACAGCAGCACGTCGTGCTCCGGGTCCTCGCTCATAGCGACGGCGTCCGCGCCCTCCATCCAGTCGGTGCGGGTCGCCTGCGTGCCGCGCCAGGGGTGACCGCGCTGCTCCATGGACGTGAGCGCGTTCATCGCTCCCTCAGGCGCGTCGGCCTCCTCCATCATGAGGAAGCGCCGCATGTCCACGATGGAGTCGATGTGCTCGACGAACGCGGGGCACGCCTCCATGCACGCCCGGCACGTGGTGCACGACCAGAGCACGTCGGTTGTGATCGCGCCGTGGACGAGGTCGGCCTCGGGCGGAGGCGGCTCGGCGTCCGGGCCCAGCGACAGCAGCACCGGGGCGCGGGACTCCATGTAGGCTTTCGCGTCCTGCACCAGCTTGCGAGGAGAGAGCGGCTTGCCGCTGCGCCACGCGGGGCACTGGTCCTGGCAGCGCCCGCAGTTCGTGCAGGCGTCGTAGTCGAGCAGCTGCTTCGACGTGAGCTGCGTGATCTCCCGCGCTCCGAACACCTCCAGCGTGTCGAGGTCGCCCATCGGGCGAAGCGCGCCCTTGGGCCGCGTGACGGAGGAGCGCATCACGAGGTTGAGCGGGCTGACGAAGATGTGCATGAGCGGCCCGAACCGCCACGCCGCGTAGACGAACGTGGCGGACATGAGCCCCGCGTGCGCCCACCAGAGCGCGAAGTGCGAGACCTCCATCGCGTACACCGAGAACCCGATCCCGCGGATGCCCACGGCGATGACGTAGGAGAACGGCGACCAGTACGCCGACGCCACGCTGTACAGGTCGCTTGCCGGCTCCAGCTCCGTCGCTGCCATGCGGAGCGACTGCAGGACGAAGCCGGAGAGCGCGCTCGCCAGCAGCAGGGCCAGCAGCACGTTGTTCTCCAGCATCGTATTCAGCCGGGGAGGGCGCACGACGTACCGCCGCCATGCGGCGAGCGCGATGCCTGCGATGAGCATGACGCCGCCGATGTCCCATATCAGCTCCAGCTGCACGCCGACACTGCGGGTCGGCAGGTGCCAGCCCAGGTACCGCTCTGAGTTGAACTCGATGGCGTCGAGCGACGTGGCGATGAACAGGATGACGATGCCCCAG
>JAPPHT010000058.1 GCA_028874795.1 Chloroflexota bacterium | reverse complement strand
CACGGTCACCCAGAGCGGGGACTACGGGGCGACCACGGGCCAGCGCACGGTGACGATCCCGACCTCGGGCAGCGTCACCTTCACCGTCGGCACGACGGACGACAGCGCCGACGAGGCCGACGGCTCCGTCACGGCCACGGTGGACGCGGACAGCGGCTACACGGTGTCGTCGTCCCAGGGCGCGGCCACGGTCAGCGTCGCCGACAACGACGACGCCCCCAGGCCGGAGATCAGCGTCAGCGGCGGCAGCGGTATCACGGAGGGCGGGAGCGCGAGCTTCACCGTGAGCGCCAGCCCTGCGCCGTCGGCCAACCTGGACGTGAAAGTCACGGTCACCCAGAGCGGGGACTACGGGGCGACCACGGGCCAGCGCACGGTGACGATCCCGACCTCGGGCAGCGTCACCTTCACCGTCGGCACGACGGACGACAGCGCCGACGAGGCCGACGGCTCCGTCACGGCCACGGTGGACGCGGGCAGCGGCTACACGGTGTCGTCGTCCCATGGCGCGGCCACGGTCAGCGTCGCGGACAACGACGACACTCCCAGGATAAGCGTGACCGTGGAGGACGCTTCGGCGACGGAAGGCGGCGTCCTGACGTTCCGGGTGCGGCTGTCTGCGGCGTCCACCGAGGAAGTGAGGATAAGGTGGTACACCGCGCCGGCCTATGACCGCGTGGACGACCGGGCGCATAGGTCCGACTATCAGGCTTCGGAGGGTGAGCTGGTGTTCGCGCCGGGAGTGACGGAGTTGACGGCGGAGGTGCTGCTGGAGCAGGACAGCGAGGACGAACCCGACGAGTACTTCGCGGTGGAGGCGTTCCTGCCCGGAAGCTTCTTCACGCCCGACGCCGTGGGGACCATGACCATCGTGGACGACGACTAGCCCGGGGCATCTGAATCGGCGAAGCGTCAAAAGGGGGCCGGCGGCGATGCTGCCGGCCCCTTGCTCACAACGACGCATCGACCAGCGACCGACCTGGTGCGCCTTCGGCGTGCTCACCCTCGAGAGCGAGCCGTTCGATCCGAGGCTATGAACTGCACCTATCCAGGGAGAGCGAACATGTGGAAACGGCACCTGACGGTAGTCACAGTTGTCTCGGCTTCGTTACTTTCAATCGTAGCCTGCTCAGACGACGGTCAAACACCGGCCGTGCAGCCTACGGCGGAGGCAACGACCACCCGCGCGCCGGAGGCCACCGCTACGCTGACGCCGACGACCACTCCGCAGCCTACGGCGACAGCGACACCGCAGACAGACCGCCGGAGCCTTGCCCCGTTGGATTTGGAAGACCCACAGGCATTCCTGTCGGCTCTATCTGCGCAGGAGCAGTCCTGCCTGTCCGACCGCAATCTCGGCATCGCCCAGATCATGACGGCAATGACTTCGACCGATGGAGCCGCGGAGGGGGACGCCATCCTCGACTGTCTGGAAGATGAGACGGTATTGCGCATGTTCCTGAGCGAGCCGCTGACGGCAACGGGCGAGTTGAGTGATGAGACCTCCTCGTGCATCCGCCAAGGTCTGGGCGGGATGGACCTGCGCCCAATGATGAAATCGCCCGGGGCGGCTGCCGGAGCGATGGATGCCCGGATAGTTGGGATGGCGAGTTTCCTGACGTTCACCGCCTGCCTGAACGATGAGGAGTGGGAGGCGGCGTCCTCCGCACTGGAGTTAGGGCCTCGCGACAAATCCGGTACGGATTGCCTGTTGGCCGAACTGGGCGGACCGACGGGAGTGGCGGAAGCCCTGCTCCAAACGGATGAATCGGGATTGCCTACGGCGTTCATTGCGGCGGCAGCCAAGTGCGGCGTGGGCTTTGCGGGGATGTCGGAGAACGTGCCTGGCGACTCCGGCTCCGGTGACACAGGCGGCGACACTTCCACGGAAGGTATGGGGCTGCCGCCGGACACGCTGCACCCCGTGGCTATTGATGACCCCCAAACGTTCCTGTCTGGGCTGTCGTCCAGGGAACAGTCCTGCCTCGGCGATAAGGACATCGGCCCCCAGGAACTGTTGCAGATGACGGGGCGTTCTCCCGGCGGCTCGCAGGAAACCGCTGCGGACATCGTCAACTGCCTGCGAGACGATACGGTGCTGAGGCTGTTCCTGACAACGCTCGTTGGACAGGTTGACCCGTTCAGTGAAGAGACTTCATCGTGCATACGGGAAGGATTCGTACCGATTGATCTGCGGGGGCTGTTGGCTCCAGCCGTCGCCGGGTTTGCCCTCGAAAACTCACTGGCGCTGGGAATGACCGCACTGAACGTCTCCGTGGTCTGCATGAACAACGACGAATGGGACACCTACGCCCCAAGATTGGGGTTGCCGCCCGATTTCAGGGAGGGCGCTGCCTGCCTGTTCGAGGAGATGGGGGGGCTGCGAAGCTGGTGGAAGCCATGCGAGACGCTAGCTTAGGTGAACCATCGGGAGCGTTCCTAGGGGCGGCGGAGACCTGCGGGTTGGAGGGCACACCTAGATCTCAGTAGACTGGGAAGTCAGGGACTTTTGCATCAGGACGGGGCACTTGCGGCGCGGAAGGCCGCGCAAGAACCCCGGAGCGTAGTCCGACGAATCAACCCGCAGGGAGCAAGTACCGACCAGCGACACAAAATGTGGGACTCTCTGCGCAACTACGTCAGGGCATGGGACTGGCGACTCTTCCTCTTCATCCTGCTGTTCCTTGGCTTGCCCAACTTCTACCAGCTCTACCGCGTGCGCCTCATCGGGAACGAGTTGCCCGATCCCGGAAGTCTGGCCATCGTGTCGCAGTGGCAGTTCGTCGGACTCACCATCGAGGTTTTTCAGGAAGCGACAGTCCTGGCGATCTTCTTCTTCCTGGGTTCGCAGATACGCAGCAGCACGGCACTGCAACTCGACAGGGCGAAGAGCGTCTTCACGTTCATCTTCCTTGCTTCGCTGATCTTCTCTGCGGGCGTGTTCCTGTTCCGTGATGCTTTCATCACAGTCATCGGCACACCGGACGAGATTCAGCAGCAGACGAGAAGCTTTCTGGGTATCAGCATCTTCAGTGTTCCGTTCACCATGCTCGCCGCGGCCATCGTCGTACTGTTCGAAGCACTCGGCCTGCGCAGGCTGGTTTTCGCTATGGCGATCGCCAACGTCGGGTTCCGATTTGTATTGGACAGCCTCTTTTTCGGTGGACACGCGTTCTCGCTCCAGGCAGACGTGACCGGAGTGGGCTGGTCGACGCTGCTGGCGAGCCTTGCACTGTTCCTGGTGGGGCTCGTGCTGCTGTTCCGAACGAAGAGCGTGCGACTGGAGGAACTCCGGACACCGCCTTCCTTCGCCGATATGCGCGAATACCTGCGCGTCGGGCTGGGGAGCGGGGTGGATAGCCTGGTCCGTAACCTCGCCTACTTCTTCATGATTGTCCGAATCGTTAATACCATCGGAACAACGGAGATCGGCGGGTACTACGTAGCGATTCAGATACTGTGGAGCTTCATGCTCGTGCCTGTGCTCGCCTTTGCCGACTCTGCGAAGGCGCTCATCGCCAATGCCTCGAACGATATACGGCGGGTTCGGACTCTATGGCAGGCCTCGATGGTCATCACAGCGGGAATGATGCTCGCTTGGATCGTCATCGCACCCATGTTCAGGGGTTTTGCAGGTCTACTGAGCGACGACCCGGTGACCGTCGACTGGGCCGTCACCGCATTCGGAATACTCTTCGTCCCCTACGTGCTCTTCTCCTTCAACACCGTGACGGACAGCGTCTTCTACGGCATAGGGCTAACGAAGTACATGGCCTACCAGTCCATATTGACGAACGGGACGGTCTATCTCGTCGCGTTCCTGCTCTACGTGTCCGGGACTTGGGAAGTCACTTTTGAGGGCGTCATGTTCCTGTTCGCGCTCGGAATCCTGGTTGATTCCTTCCTGACGTTGTTCTACCTAGTGAAGGCCCTGTACGTGGACCCGGCCCGGCAGGGGACTCGTGTCGCTCGTCCGGTCGGATGACACGTCCTACAGGACAGGGCCATGCACGCCCTCCGTGGTTAGTCCCCATGGCGGACGGGGGTGGTGGGGTACGGAGGTAGTGACGGAGGATGGGGGCTGGTTGACACCACCTCTGACGAGAGGGTCTGTGGGCACTCCTGGTGACTCCTACTCTTGCTGCCGAGGATGATTGGGGAAGTGGGACAACCCGCTTCAGGTAGTTGACACCGCTCGTCCAAGTGCTCGCGCGCTGGACGACGCGCATCGGGCTCGGGGAGCGGATCGTAACCACGAGGACGCTGAGACGGCGGCTCTTCGCTCTCGTGGGACCATCGCCGCGCGCCGCGCGCCGCGTGAAGCTGCCTCCCAGAGAGCTGGCTGTGGGAGGAGGGTTCTGCCGCGCCCTCCTCGCTCTCTTGGCAACAGCAACAGCGGTTTAGGACTGACCCACCCCGTCGTTATGTCCAGCGATTCTGTCAGTCGTCGTTTGCCCTTCCTGTGCTGTGCCGAGCACGTGATGTGAGGTGAACAGGCCCGCCTGGCACTTCTCCCTTGTAGCCAGTAGCTCTCTCCGCGGATGTCGAGGATGTCGAGGATGTGGCTGCGGTGCAGAAGCCGGTCTAGGATGGCAGATGCGAACCTCCACGCCGTGGAGGACGCGGGCGGCGTCCCCTACATCCCGTTCAAGAAGGATGCGGTCGCCGTCAGGAAGGACGGGACCGCCGACCCGCTGTGGACGAAGATGTACCACCTGTTCACCATGCAGGAGGCGGAGTTCAACCGCCACTACCACAAGCGCTCCAACGTGGAGACGGTCTTCCACATGCTGAAGGCCAAGTTCGGCGACAGGGTGCGAGCCAAGACGCCGGTGGCGCAGGTCAACGAGGTGCTGATGAAGGCACTGTGCCACAACCTCGTGGTGCTGGTGCACACCATGTATGCGCTGGACGTGGTTCCGGCGTTCGACCCGCAGGGCGGCCACCTGCTCCGGCCAGCGGCCTGATAGCCACCGCTGCTTCGAGGCATCGGTTTGACCGACCCATCCCCCATGCTATCCTCACCCGCAGCCGGATTTCGGCTTCAATGGAGGCGGGATGGACAACTACTGGGTGGTTCTCTCTGGTTCCAAGAACGACCATATCTTCGACCGCGTCGAGGAGTTGTCCTGCGTCGGCATTGGATGGCCAAGCGTAGGAAACCTCACCGGGCTGAACCTCAGCGATATCAGGCAGGTAGTCGACGAGCAGTATCCCGACTCCAGCGTCGGACATGTGGCGGGCTACTTGGACAGGTTCGTCAACTTGGTACAGCCTGGCCATACTGTGTTGACGTTCTTACCTGCTCCCCATGGGCAACGCGTGCTCATTGGCACCATTGAGGGAGACTACCGGTTCGACCCTAGCCCTGAGCATGGCCTTCTCTCGCACACCCGCCAGGTGCGATGGATACGTACTGACCTCACCTTTGGGATATACAACAGGACGTTTCAGGCAGACGGGAAAACACCCCCGTATGGTCGGCATCCCGTTTGGAACGCTGGCCAGCATGCAGAGCAAATCACGGCGTTGCTGGAACACGACGACGTGGGTGATGCCGAGTACAAAGGCGATGACGAAGACCTGGACGCCGGTGGGTTCAAGTTTGGCCTTGAGGCACAACTGCAAGAGGCACTGTCGGACAACATGCAGGATTTGGAACAGGGGCTTACCTTGGATGAGACCGAGAAGAGTGTGCCAGCCGGTCGCATCGACATCGCTGCAACCGACACGCAAGGCGGCATCGTCATCATCGAGTTGAAGGCAGGAACAGCCAAATCGGACAGCATCACTCAACTGCTCAGTTACATGGGGACCGTGGACAACCCAGACGACAGGGAAGTCCGTGGCATTCTGGTCGCGTATGACTTCGACCCCAAGGTGCGATATGCGGCCAACGCACTCCCGAACGTTACCCTCAAGGCTTATCGCTTCCGATTCGACTTCACCGACATCTGATTCAGGAGTCCGTCAGGGACTTTTGCATCAGAATGGGGCACTTGATGCAAAAGTCGGCCCATCCATGGGGTTTTGCATCAAAGCCCGTCGGCCATTGCCGTAGAGTACCTAGGGCCTTATCCTTGAGTCGTATCCAAGGCTGTCGAACCATAGGGTGAAGAGGGGCTGAGAATGGTCCTACCTGAGCGCCTACTACCGACAGGTGAATGCTGGTGCGGATGCGGTGCAGAGACGGCAATCGGCTCCTTCTTCCTGCCCGGCCACGACAAGACCGCCGAGTCAGCCGTGATTGCGGTTGAGTACGGTGGAGTTCCCGAATTCCTGAGCCGCCACGGCTATGGACCTGGCGGCAAGAACGCCATACAGCAAGTTGCTGAGTGGCGAGCCAAGGGAAATCGAGTGAGGTAAAGACGGTGGCTAGGACTCAGGTGGCAGATCTGACAAACGATGAGGCCAAGTACTGGCGCATGGCCGACGCCCTGCGGGGCAGCATGGACGCCGCCGAGTACAAGCACGTCGTCCTTGGTTTGGTCTTCCTCAAGTACATCTCCGACGCTTTCGAAGAACGCCACGCCGAGGTGCTGGCCGAATGGGGGGAAGACGCCGCTGAGGACAGGGACGAGTACATCGCTGAGAACATCTTCTGGGTCCCCCCCGAGGCTCGCTGGCAATATCTGAAGAACCAGACCCGCCAGCCCACCATCGGCACACTGGTCGACGGAGCCATGATTGCCATTGAGCGTGACAACCCTGCGCTCAAGGACGTGCTGCCCAAGGACTACGCCCGGCCTGCCCTGGACAAGACTCGGTTGGGGCAAGTGGTCGACATGGTGAGCAACATCAAGGTTGGCGGCGCCGAGGCCCGGGCCACTGACGTGCTTGGCGGCGTCTACGAGTACTTCCTGGAGCAGTTCGCCTTGGCCGAGGGCAGGAAAGGCGGTGAGTTCTACACCCCTCGCAGCGTCGTGCGGCTCCTAGTGGAGATGCTGGAGCCGTACGAGGGCCGGGTCTACGATCCCTGCTGCGGCTCCTCCGGCATGTTCGTCCAGTCGGTGGACTTCATACGCGCCCACGCCAGCGGCAACGGCAACGGTGGCAAGGCAAAGGGGGACATTTCCATATACGGGCAGGAGTCCAACTATACGACGTGGCGCATGGCAAGGATGAACCTTGCGATCCGGGGCATTGAGGGCCGCATCGAGCACGGGGACAGCTTCCACAACGACCGCCATCCTGACCTGCGGGCGGACTACATCCTAGCTAATCCGCCCTTCAACGTCTCCGACTGGGGCGGCGAACGGCTCAGAGACGACAAGCGGTGGGAATACGGCGTTCCCCCGGTTGGCAATGCCAACTTCGCCTGGGTGCAGCACTTCCTCTACCACCTCGCGCCACGAGGCATCGCGGGCTTCGTCCTAGCTAACGGCTCCATGTCGTCGAACCAATCCGGCGAGGGCGAGATACGCAAGAACATCATCGAAGCCGGCCTTGTGGACTGCATCATCGCGCTTCCCGGCCAGCTATTCCGGTCTACCCAGATACCGGCCTGCCTCTGGTTCCTCTCGAAAGGACGCCTCCACGAGGAGTACCGCGAGCGCCGGGACGAAACGCTCTTCATCGACGCCCGCAAGATGGGGCACATGCTTGACCGCACGCGCCGGGACCTGTCCCCGGACGACATAGCTAGCGTTGCGGACACCTATCACGCTTGGCGCGGGAGCATGGACGGGTACGAGGACGTCCCGGGCTTCTGCAAGAGCGCGACACTGGAAGAGATTCGCAAACACGGCCATGTCCTCACCCCCGGTCGGTACGTCGGCGCAGCACCGCAGAAGGACGACGGCGAACCCTTCGAGGAGAAAATGACCCAACTCTCGGCCGAGTGGCGGCAGCAGCAGGCTGAGGCGCAACGGCTTGATGCGGAGATTGAAGCGAACCTCGTGCGCTTAGGGTTTGGAGGGAATAGGTGAGTGCCTTAGATTCCCTGTTTCTGACCAGATTGCAGGGGGATAGCAGCCACTGGGCAATGACGCTTCCCATTTATGCCAGCAGGTTCTTGGCCGACATTGAGCATCTCTTTGGTCCCAGAGACCACGCATTCACTCTGGTTGGCATAGAAATCGACAGTATGCCGGGCGCATGCCCGCGGCTCTGGTACCCAGACAGTGGGATTGCACCGGACGATCCGGAGAGGCGGTCTCGGCATGTCGTTATCCGGCTGACCTCGCATGCACTTACTGATCCAGTCAGAGCAAGGTGGCAGCTTGCACACGAGTGCTTCCATCTAGTCGATCCTTGGAACAAACAGGTAGATGGACGCCTTGCCAACTGGCTCGAAGAAGGGCTTGCCACGTGGTTCCAGAACAGCCGCGTACCTGAAGCGGCATACCATGAAGGGCAGTACGCCCTAGCAGAGGGTTTCGTTTCGCCTCTGATGGATACATTGGCAGAAGCGGTCAAACTCATTCGCCAAGAGTGTGGCTTACGCGTCAGCGAGATTACCCCTGGCCTCCTCCAGGACTACTGCCTTGGGATGAATGAAGAGACGTCGCAGAGGCTATGCCAGCCTTTCGACGGCTAGGTCGAATCGGCTATGTTGGATGTAGCCATCAAAACGAAAACCTGCTATTGGGAGGTAAGGGCGTCCGATGAAGTTGGATTTGACACCGCTAGAAGACGCCGTCGCCCAGTTGGAAGAGGCGCTGGATATCTACAACTCGGGCTTGGCATCGGATCACCCTCACCTGAAGAGGCACCTAAGGGCGGCCGTCATCCAGGCGTTCGAGTTCACATATGAGCTCTCCTTCAGGATGCTGAGGCGCTATCTGGAGCTTGTCTCGGCCAATCCGGCAGAGATCGACCAACTCGTGTTCAACGACGTTGTTCGTGAAGCCTACAGTCAGGCTCTCCTTAGGTCCGAACTCCCGGAGTGGCTTGAGTTCCGCAGGAACCGCGGCACGACCAGCCATGCCTACAACGAGCAGAAGGCGCAAGAGGTATTCGAAAGCGTCCCAGACTTTCTCCAAGAGGCCCGCTATCTCCTGAATCGACTGCATGAAAGGAACGAGACTCTTGACTAGCCCGGTGGACGTCAGACCCGATCACCTCGCAATCGTTCAGGGCGTCCTGCGCGAACATCTGCCAGCGGGGGTCAAGGTGTGGGTGTTCGGCAGCCGCGCCAACTGGACTACCAAAGATTCTTCAGACCTAGACCTAGCGATAGAGGGTGAAGGCAAACTCAGTCACCATGTGCTGGGGGCACTGAGAGACGCCTTCGAGGACTCAACCCTGCCTTACACGGTTGACGTCGTGGATCTGAACCGGGTAGGAGAGTCCTTCCGGCAGATAGTAGAGTCCCAGCAGGTTCCTCTGCCCTTAGATGGAGACGAAGCCGAGCATCAGATCCGTTCGGCCGCTTCCCCGACCGCCAGCGTCTTCACAGATACTGCGTCTCGCACCGGAAGCCAGAATCAGTGGCGCAGAGTTGCTTTGGGTGACCTGGTCGACCTCCGACTCAGCAGCGTGGACAAGAAATCAAGGCTCAATGAGCAAGCAGTGCAACTTTGCAACTATATGGATGTATACGACAACAGTTTCATTCAGGCGGACATGGACTTCATGCCGGCAACTGCTACTGAGAGAGAGATTGCAAGGTGTTCACTGGCCGCAGGAGATGTTGTCATCACAAAAGATTCTGAGAAACATGACGACATAGGCGTACCGGCATTCGTCCGTGAAAATATTCCTAATCTGGTCTGTGGTTACCACTTGGCGATCCTGCGGCCGCAGACATCGGTAGTGGATGGGACCTATCTGTTCTACGCGTTGAGGGCCGATGAAGCCCAAGAGCAATTCCATTCTTACGCTAACGGAATAACGAGGTTTGGGCTGCGGAAGTCTGACATCGGCCTTGTCGAAGTTCCCCTTCCACCCCTTCCCGAGCAGCGAGCCGTAGCCCACGTCCTAGGGACGCTCGACGACAAGATCGAGCTGAACCGACGCATGAACAAGACGTTGGAGGAGATTGCGCGGGTGCTGTTCCGGTCGTGGTTCGTAGATTTCGACCCGGTGCGTGAGAAGATGGAGGGTCGCGATACCGGCCTGCCATCGGACCTCGCCGCGCTCTTTCCCGACCGGCTCGTGCCGTCGAAGAGGGGGGACATCCCAGAGGGCTGGGAATTGAAGATGTTGGGAGAAATGGCGCATCTCAACCCAGAATCTTGGTCGAAAACGAAGTACCCTGCAAGTATTGAGTACGTTGACTTGGCCAATACTAAGTGGGGAATGATACAATCCACACAGCATTTTTCTTGGGAGAACGCACCCAGCAGAGCGAGACGCGTACTTCGCCCCGGAGACACAATAGTTGGTACAGTTCGACCAGGCAATGGTTCCTACTCATTCATAGGACAAGGTGGTCTAACGGCGAGCACAGGATTCGCGGTTCTCCGGCCTTCGCATCCACACTTTCGGGAGTTGATATATCTCTCTGCGACGGCCTTCGACAACATAGAGTGGCTGGCTCACCGTGCGGACGGTGCCGCTTATCCTGCAGTTCGCCCAGAAGTGCTTTCGGAAACCGAAGTGGCAATTCCCGTTGCTGATACCGGAGTGTTGACCTGGTTCTCCGAGACAGTCGGCACCCTCCTCGACAAGATAGAGTCGGTCAAAGCGGAATCTCGCGCTCTGTCTGTTCAACGGGATGTGTTGCTGCCAGGGTTGGTGTCGGGGGAGGTGAGATTCAACAATCAATCAGAAGATATAGTAGATGCGATTGCGAGGAAGTGAATGCGAAGCAAACTGGCAATCTGCGGAGAACAACAGCACACGCCGTGTGGCGTCGAGCCGCTACCTACTGACGCTCAATGCAGCCATAGTCGCACTATACGGCTTCCAGTCAACAATGTCCGGCGAGAACTATTGGACGTTGTTCATTCCACTCATTGGACTTCCTTCGGCTCTCCTCTGGTACCAGATCGTCAGATCCTTTCGCAAACTGAACATCGTCAAGTTCGACTTGATTCACGAGATCGAACAGCACCTGCCCGCAGCCCCCTTCCGATACGAGTGGGACCTGGCAGAACAGGGCAAGGGCAAGGCTTACAACCCTGTAACTCACATTTGAACAATGGCTGCCCGTGGTGTTCGCCGTTCTGCATCTGGTGCTTGCTATCGTGATCGTTCTGGAGGTTGCCGGTCTGATAGATTGGGCACCATGACTACCGTGTCTGAAGCCGACGTCGAAGAGGCAGCCCTCGCTTGGCTGCGTGGCCTCGCGTGGCTGACCACCTACGGGCCGGACATCGGGCCAGATGGCGCTGCCTCGGAACGCTCAGACTATGGCGAGGTCGTGCTGGGGCAGCGGCTGCGGGACGCGCTCGCGCGTCTCAACCCGGACCTACGACTGGAGGCGTTGGAAGACGCGTTCCGCAGGCTGACGCACACCGAGGGCGCGACGCTGGGATCGCGCAACCGGGCCTTCCACCGGATGCTGGTGGACGGCGTCAATGTCGAGTACCGGACGGACGACGGCGCCATACGCGGTGCGCAGGCGCGGGTAGTTGACTTCGAAGACCCCGAGAGCAATGACTGGCTCGCGGTGAACCAGTTCACCGTAACGGAAAACCAGAACACGCGCCGCGCCGACATCGCACTGTTCCTCAACGGCCTCCCTCTGGGCATCATTGAACTGAAGAACGCGGCGGACGAGGACGCCACGATCTGGACAGCTTGGCAGCAACTCCAGACCTACAAGGCGGAAATCCCGTCGCTCTTCGCTTTCAACGAACTTCTCGTGGTTTCGGACGGCCTGGAGGCCCGCATCGGAACGCTCACGGCCGGGAAGGAATGGTTCAAGCCGTGGCGCACCGTCACCGGCGAGTCGCTGGCGGACCTCGGTATGTTGGAGTTACAGGTGCTCCTGGAGGGCGTCTGCCTGCCGCAGCGTTTCCTGCACCTCATCCGCGACTTCATCGTATTCGACGACGACGGCAGCGGCGCGCTGGTCAAGAAGATGGCTGGCTACCACCAGTTCCACGCGGTGCAGTTCGCCGTCGAAGAGACGTTGCGCGCCGTCCAATTGCAGGCGGAAGCGCAGGCGCTCGCCGAGGAGCAGGGCGCCTACATGTCCGGCAGGATGAGGGGCGGCTCACCTGGCGACCGGCGCATAGGCGTCGTCTGGCATACGCAGGGCTCTGGCAAGAGCCTCACAATGGCCTTCTACGCGGGGGCCATCATCCGTAGTCCTGCCATGGAGAACCCGACCATCGTCGTGCTGACCGACCGCAACGACTTGGACGATCAACTCTTCACGACGTTCTCCCGTTGCCACGAACTGCTGCGCCTGCCGCCCAGCCAAGCGGAGAGCCGCACCGACCTGCGAGGGAAACTGTCGGTCGAGTCCGGGGGCGTCGTCTTCACCACCATCCAGAAATTCTTCCCCGATGAGAAGGGGGATACACACCCCACCCTCTCAGAGCGCCGCAACGTCGTGGTCATCGCAGACGAGGCGCACCGCAGCCAGTACGACTTCGTGGACGGCTTCGCCCGTCACATGCGCGACGCGCTTCCCAACGCCTCCTTCATCGGCTTCACCGGTACTCCCGTCGAGCTGCAGGATGCCAACACCCGCGCGGTCTTCGGCGAATACATCAGCATCTACGACATCCGCCGCTCGGAGCAGGATGGGGCCACGGTCCCGATCTACTACGAGAGCCGCTTGGCGAAGCTCGCACTCGATGAGGCCGAACGGCCCGCCATAGATCCGGACTTCGAGGAGGCTACGGAGGGCGAGGAAATCGAGCGGAAAGAGCGGCTGAAGACGAAGTGGGCACAGTTGGAGGCGGTCGTTGGCGCTGAGAAGCGCATCAGGATGATTGCCGAGGACATCGTACGACACTACGAGCAGCGGCTTGAAGCGTTGGACGGCAAGGCGATGGTCGTCTGCATGAGTCGTCGCATCTGCGTCGACCTCTACCGAGAGCTCGCGCGCCTGCGTCCGGAGTGGCATGCCGACGATGACGCCGGTGGAGCCATTAAGGTTGTGATGACGGGCTCGGCGTCCGACCCGCCGGAGTGGCAACAGCATATCCGCAACAAGCCCCGACGGGAGGCATTGGCCAACCGCTTCCGCGACGACGCGGACGAGTTGCGCGTGGTGCTGGTGCGCGACATGTGGCTCACCGGCTTCGACGCACCTAGCCTGCACACGATGTACGTGGACAAGCCGATGCGTGGGCACGGATTGATGCAGGCAATCGCCCGCGTGAACCGCGTGTTCCGCGACAAGCCGGGTGGACTTGTCGTGGACTACCTAGGGCTTGCGCACGAACTGAAGCAAGCGCTCGCCGTCTACACGGAGAGCGGCGGCAAGGGGGAAGCAGCCATCGACCAGCAGGAGGCTGTGGCAGTGATGCTGGAGAAACACGAGGTCTGCCTCAGCCTGTTCCACGGCTTCGATCGCACCCCGTGGGCGTTGGGAACGGCGCTAGAGCGCTTGGCGCTGCTGCCGGCCGCTCAAGAGCACATACTTGCTCAGGAGAACGGCAAGGAGCGGTACATGACCGCCGTACGCGAGCTCTCCCAGGCGTTCGCGCTCGCGGTACCACACGACGAGACGACGCGCATCCGGGACGACGTGGCGTTCTTCCAGACTGTGCGCGCAGCGCTATCCAAGCGCACCGAGGGAGAGGCGCGCCCGGAGGAAGACCTTGACCTAGCGGTGCGCCAGATCATCTCTCGCGCCGTGGCGTCCGAAGGCGTTCTGGACGTCTTCGCAGCCGCAGGGCTGGACAAGCCGAACATCGCAGTGCTCTCCGACGAATTCCTCGCCGAGGTCCAGCACCTCCCTCACCGCAACGTCGCGGTCGAACTGCTCCAGAAGCTGCTACGGGGTGAACTCACTGCGCGCCGCCGCCAGAACGTCGTGCAGGCCCGCTCCTTCGCCGAGATGTTGGAGCAGACGCTTCGCCGCTACCGGAACCGAGCAATCGAGGCGGCGCAGGTCATCGAGGAGTTGATCCAACTGGCGAAGGAGATGCGGGAGGCCGACGCGCGCGGGGAGGCTCTTGGTCTCTCGGATGACGAACTAGCCTTCTACGACGCGCTGGGCGCGAACGACAGCGCGGTCCAAGTGCTTGGCGACGAGACGTTGCGCGCCATTGCCCGCGAACTAGTCGGCGCGGTCCGCGGCAACGTCAGGATCGACTGGATGCTGCGGGAGAACGTGCGTGCCGACCTACGCCGGTTGGTCCGTCGCATCCTGCGCAAACACGGCTATCCGCCCGACAAGCAGGAGCAGGCGACACGCACCGTCCTCGAACAAGCCGAAGTCCTGTCCGAAGGGTGGGCCGTGGGGTGAATTCCCGATGAGAGGCTAGAGCATCGCCGGGATTAGCGTGTTCTACCAGTTAAGAGAGAATGCTGCCGTCACCTATCGAACTGCTGACGCAACTGCTCGTCTAGTCCCCAGAAACCAACTCGAAGCATTTCGTCAATCACATTGAGGATGCGTTCTCGAAGTAGAGGGTCCCTAGTCTGTTCATGGAGTCGAACAAGCAACGGAGCCAGCATATGGGCAGCTCCTGCCTGCCTGGTTTCGACCGAGGCCGCGCTAGTTCCATAGGCACGAACCATCTGCTCGGCCAGCGTGCATACTTCAGCGGGAAGAGGTCGACGCGCATCCTTTAGACGGTAAGCAAGGGTGCCGACATCATCATCAGAGTTCATTGATTCAGCGAATGCACTGATCAAGGAGCCTCGCGAGCTTAGCTCATCCGGATCCAATGCTATCCACCACCGGCTAGCTGCTTGCCGGACCCGCGCGCGCTCGTCCAAGAACAGAGTGCGCAAGCGCTCCTCACACGCTCCTCCAATCGTCTTATCCGATAGATTATGTGCATATATGAAGGCCGCACCTGCTCGGGCTCCTTCGTCCAACTGAAGCACAATCTCCTCATCTCCACGTGCCTCATCAATCCAAAGAGCAGCGAGCGTGACTTGTTGGGCAGCCACCCGCACGGCAGCAGGATCTGAGGAATGCAACATCATCATCAGAGTGGGCCTCATCCCGGTGTAATCGCGGAAAATTGCGTAATGCACGAATTGTTCGACGAAAGGGGTCCCTAGGATAGGTTCCGCTCCTGTGATGAGCCTCTCAAAGCAGGTCAGGGCGTCGCTGCGGTGGGCATCAAGGATAGCAAGCAAGCACCTCACGGCTACAGACCGAACCGCGAGTACCCTGTCTACGACGAGCCGCTCTACAGTTGGCCTGAGAATCTCCCAACGGCTCCTATCGGCGAACAGCAATCGTGCCAACTCCTCCGCGGCTGCTCCTCGTGCTGAGTTGATGGCTTGGGTTAGAGGCGCCCTTTCCTTATCGGGATCTCTCCAGTCATCTACTTCGGGATCGGGGTCTTCCGCAACTCGGCACAACATCCGAAGGGCATCGTCTGGTAGAGCCTCCTCAGCAAGCGCCCCGATCGCTCGCGCAGTTTCTTCGCCTCGAATTGGAACGCCAAGCTCCTCGATACGACGCAAGACCGAAATGACATGTTCAAGCGTTCCAGGCCGGCCAGACCCCTCCTCTCCACTGGTTATACCCCTGAGGATGGCTTCGAAGTAGTGTGTTGAGTACGTCTCGTCCATCTTGTTTACCAGTGCTGTGAATCGTGAAGTGTCCTTGCGTACCGACCTTTCCAGTTCACGAGAGAGTTCAATCACGCCGCCAACGTACTTGCCTTCGCGGAAGGTCGCTGTGTCAACTGCGTTCTCCTGCATCGCCGAGAGCAACTGGTCGTCAGACATCTGCCCAAGGGTATCGCTGGAGATTGGGGAGCGCACCATCTGCGCCACAACATGCTGTTCCGGTGGTTCTGGAGCACCGCGCTCTGGGGCGTTAGGGAATCGTTGTTCAAGTGATCGAATCTCTTGGCGGGCTGCCTCTCCGATTCGGTCTTCAGCAAGAGCCCTGAGGAGCGCAAGCCTCGTGCTTCCCTCAAACTCATTCCCTTGTTCCCAATCTGGCGTGAAGCTGAGGATGGCCTTCTCCAACGCAGCAAATGACTCCTCAAGGCACTCTGCCGAGGCCGCGGCAACAGCCGTGCGACTAACCGCTACAAAAGTATCAGCAATCCCTATGGAGAGGTCATACCCCATATTCAACCGTTGAGCAGGATCGTCCAAGAGGAAGCGAACGATGCGTTCTGCGTAGGATTTGGGGTTAGCGCTCCAAGCGCGTAGCAGAAGTGATGACATCCATCTGCTGCTGCTCGAGGCCTCTGCTTCCAACATAGCATCGAGTTCCTCAGGGCAGGTCTTGGCAAGGGAGGACATCGCTTCCACCAGGCCATCGCAGAGTTGCTCATCCGGGCTACCGTGCATGCTTGGTGCCCTGATCAGTGCTTGGGGCACCTTCTTGTCCAAACGCACGAAACGGGGAAGCACTTCACGAGTGAAATCGAGCGGAGCTCCTTCTGCGCACTGCTTGATGACATGCTCGCTAGAGTCACTGTACGATGCTAGCCGTAAGCCGTTGCTGAAGGGATCTGTGTCTCCGTGTTCAGAAGCCTGGGCAAGTTGCCTGTCAAACCACACGCCTATAACTCTGGCAACAAAGGCTGGGTTTTGCGCACTCAGCACGTACCAGATCGACCACCAGTCATTACCCATCACGGCTCCGTACCTCGCCTAGTCAAGTATTCCATCAGCAATGAGCGCAAGGGCGAGGTCTTCCATCTCAGGGCTGGTATAGCCGTACCCGACTTGAATCAACCACAGAAGCCGGTTCCGCCACTCGTCAGAGTGTCCTCGAAAGGGAGCAACCAGCTCTGAGACAACCGCCGACCTTGCACTGAACACATCAGGAGCCCCCATCAACCTTATGGCCCCGTCGATCTGGTCTGCGTCAGCAAGCAACCACGACTCCCATCGGTTTATCTCGTGGAGCACATCGAACCAAGGCACGGAGTTGTGAACCACCCCCCACCGGTGACCACCTAGCTGCTCCTCGAGTGCCTCGACGATGCGCCATTCCTCCTGAGTAGGATCCGGGAGCGCGTGCAGCCAATCCAAGACGAGCTTCTTGATGTGGAATCGGATTCCCACATGGGCAAGTAAGTCTGCTAGTGTCTGAAGGTAACGTGCTCGGTCTTGCTCGCGACCTCTAAGGAATGCGAGGACCTGCCTGACCTGCGATCTGCGGAACAGATGCTGCTTGTCCGAAGCAAGCCATCCGACAAGATCACTGTTTGTGCGGAGAAACCCTCTCGCAAACGCATAGTCGAAGAACGCCTCGTGGAAGAACCTGATGTAATCGTCCTGGGCATATATGACTGCCTCCGATGCCATCGCCGTTCTTGCTTCACGATACTCATCCATCACGTAGAACGGCGCGACTAGAGTTTCTCGCTGGCTCATGGCTTTGCAGAGCGCGTCGACGGCCCGGGGCCATACAGAGCTTTGGCCTACTAGGCTTTCAACCCGTGATTCCTTGTAGTTCCAGAAGGCATCGAACAGGTCGCCCTTGCTTGCAAAATCGACCCTTCCAGAGTGGCTTGTCTCAAGATACAGGTATAGGTGCAGGGGAATCGAGAGTATTCGGAGTTGCGCTCCGCTGAGCAGCGCAGCCTCAATGCCAGAAGCAGCGATTGCTGCCTGAATGGTGTCGTCGTTCAAGAGACCGATGGGCATGCGTTCGATCCGACTTGCATCGGACGCCAACGCCCGAAGTTGCGCATCCTGCTCGAGATCGAATGAGCGGCACGCGAACAGAATTCGCATGTTGGGGTAGCTCTCCACCTCATCGAGTAGTTCATTGAAGGCATCCCAAGCCGACTGTTGTCTGGCGGACACGATGCTGAGAGCGTCGAGCTGGTCTATACACAGGACAGAGGGTCGGTCGCCGGCGAATTCGCCCAAAGTGATTGCCGGTGACTCTGGTAGCCCCCGCCGCGTGCCAACCATCTGTGCCGAGTGGTCGTACTCATTCAAGCGGTCTAGACGAAGCACAAGGGATGGCACGCCCCGCCCAGTGAGTTGATCAATTACCTGAGCCATGACGCACGTCTTCCCATCGCCGGCTGGACCTTCGAGCATGACTGACTTGCCTTTGTCTAGGAGAACGGTACATGCAGCAGCACTCTCCAGACGGTCAATGCGTGCCTGATTGATGAGAAGTCTGTCAACCTCGTTGAGGTACAAGCGATTCAGCCGCTCGATCAGTTGGCCCACTGGTCCATTGCCCGCGAGTCTCAAGGGGAGGACGCCATGGCCCCGGAGATGCGAGAGGAACGAGTCCACTGTCAACTGTGCTCCGAGTTTCTGAGTGACAAAGTCTGCTACCAATAAACGTACTGCTGTCGGATCGGTAGGGTCCCCATTGCTCGTTCGAAACATCGCGCGAACCCGTCGCTCCACATCTTTCGTGAGTTCGGGCTCGTTCTTCGTTCGTACGCGTAGACGCCTCAGTGCTACGTACGCAGCCGTGTCATCACCGCAGATGTCGACGATAGGACCGTAGAAGCGGCCAGAGAGCTGGCCACTTCCGCTTATTCGCTGCCGGAACTCCTGAATCGAATCGCTCGCACGAGCACGTTCAGTCAGTTCCTCCAACTCAGTCGCGCTGGTGCCGGAACTAAATACTCCCTCTGCCCCAGTGTCGATTTTCCATGTGAGGTCGCGAAGGATGCTCCTGCCTCCCGGACTGATCTCTTGCGCCAAGCGGCTGATCGTCCAGTTGCCATCAGGCTGCTGCCGTTTGATGGAGTGATACTCGCGAGCACCCGAGCGGGTGGTTCGGAAGAACTCAACCCTGCGGCCTCGTCTCCAATCGCTTCGAAGGTTATATCGACGTACTGCTCGTCATCGACAAGGTCTAGGACTGCGTCGACTGCCCACAGGCTCTCGTAGCGGTTTCCAAACTTGTCGGCTTCGCCGCCTGGTCTAGGCATTGTCCTCTAATCCCCGTGGCGAATGGGCTGAATGCTCCAGATTATACTGGCCTCTGCCTGGCAACACCCAGGGGGCGGAGCCAGGCAGCCGCCCGACAAGGGAATTGCACGCCTGCCTATGATGAACGGGCGGTGGGCGAGCACTACAGGATGACCGCTAGCTCAAAAGTTCGCAGTACAGTCACCCCAAGCTCACCAAGAGCGGGGGAAAGGGCAGGCGCAGCGCGAGGGGGGCCTAAGCTTACGGAAAGTTCGGATGCGCCGATGGCGTACAAGCCGATCACGGAGCTGGCGCACCTGTTGCGGACGCGGCAGGTGTCGTCGGTGGAGCTGACGCGGATGTACCTGGACCGCGTAGAGCGGTTCGACGGCGAGTTGCGGTCGTACGTGACGGTGACGGCGGAGCTTGCGCTGGAGCAGGCGGCGAAGGCCGACGAGGCGCTGGCGCGGGGCGAGGCAGCAGGGCCGCTGACGGGCATACCGCTGGCGCACAAGGACGAGTTCTACACGAAGGACATCCTGACGACGTGCGGCTCCAGCATCCTGTCGGAGTTCGTGCCTGATTTCGACGCGACGCCCATCGCACGGTTCCACGAGGCGGGAGCGGTGATGCTGGGCAAGCTGAACATGACGGAGTTCGCGTCGCCGGTGACGTGGGTGTTCCCGTTCGGCCAGCCGCGCAACCCGTGGAACCTGGAGCACGACGCGGGCGGGTCGAGCACCGGCTCGGGCATCGCGGTCGCGGCAGGCCTCTGCGCGGGGTCGCTTGCCGAGGACACGGGCGGCTCGATACGACGCCCGGCCTCGAACAACGGCGCGGTAGGGATACGCCCCACGCTGGGGCGCGTGAGCACGCACGGCATGATCGCGAGCAACTGGAACCAGGACACCGCAGGGCCGATCGCGCGGTCGGTGGCGGACTGCGCGCTGCTGCTGGAGGCAGTCGCCGGGTTCGACGCGAACGACCTGATGTCGGCGCGGCTGCCGGTGCCGTCGTACGCGTCGTGGCTCGACGGCGACATCCGCGGGATGCGGGTCGCGGTCATCAAGGAGGCGATCGACGCGCCACACCTGGACCCGCGCGTACGGAAGCTCATGCTCGATGCAGTGGAGGTGCTGCGGTCGCTCGGGGCTGAGGTGGAGGAGGTATCGACACCGCTGATGACGATGACGGGCCTCATCAACAACGCGCTGCACTCGCCGCGGGTTGCGTTGCAGTGGACGCACCTGAACGCGACTCCAGAACTGTACGACGCGGGGGTGCGTCGGAACACGCTGCTCTCGGCGCTGGTCCCGGCGGCGACGTACCAGCGGGGATTGCAACTGCGAGCGCAGCTGCGCTCGCAGACGCTCGGGATGCTGGAGCGATTCGACGTAGCGGTGACGCCGGCGTACGCGCAGTTCCCTCCGCGCATCGCGGACACGAAGAGCGAGCCGGCGACGAAAGAGGCGTCGGTGGAGCAGATGCGGAAGTACGGCTTCCACACGCCCGCGAACTATTCGGGCGCGCCCGCGATGTCGGTGCCGATGGGGTTCTCCGACGACGGCCTGCCGGTAGGGCTGCACGTGATGGCGAAGCGCTTCGACGAGACGTCCATCTTCCGGGTCGCGCACGCCTACGAGCAGGCGACGCCGTGGCACACGATGCGCCCGCCGTACGGAGACGACAACTGATAGCCTGACGCCAACAGGACCGCCGCGAAGGCCTGGAGGGTCGTGCAATGACGGCAGACGTTCACGAGCACCTGAGTGAGATGCTGGCCCGGTACGGAGTTACCCACCTCTTCGGCATGCGCGTCTATCCCCTGGACCGCGAGCGGGTGCGGCAGATCGTCATCCACCACGAGGCATCGGCCGCGCTGATGGCGTACGGGTATGCGCGTGTCAGCGGACGGGTGGGGGTGATGTCGCTGAACAAGGCGGCGACGCCCAACGCGATCATGGGCCTCGCCGAGGCGTGGACGTCGTCGGTGCCGGTGATCGTGCTGCAGGACGGCGTACCCGTCGCCCTGCAGGGAAGGAACTCCCAGTTCGAGCAGGACCAGGTCGGCATGATGCGCCCGGTGACGAAGTGGATCGGGGAAGTGCCGGAGCTCTCCATGGCGCCAGAGGTGCTGGCGAAGGCGTTCCGCATCAGCAGCACGGGCAGACCGCGCCCGGTGATGGTCAATCTGCGCGGCGCAGGGCCGATGGCCAACCCCGCGGCATCGTTCGACACGGAGCCGCGCGTCGAGCCGCAGTACGGCGTCTTCCCGGCGCAGCGCCTCGGACCGGACCCGACGGCCATCGAGGAAGCGGCTGCGCTCCTCAGCAACGCCGAGCGCCCGTGCATCGTCGCGGGCGGGGGCGTCGTGCTGTCGCGTGCATGGGACGCGCTGTTGAGTGTCGCCGAGGCGGGCCGGATCCCGGTCGCGACTACCCTCTCCGGCAAGGGATCGTTCCCGGAGCGCCACGAGCTGAGCGCTGGCCCGACCGGCGGGTTCGGCGGCATGGGCGGACCACTGGGGCGCGCCCGCATCGCACGGAAGATCGTCAACGATTCGGACGTCGTTCTCCTGGTGGGCACGCGCACCAACGAGATGGCGACCAACCGCTGGACGGTGCCCGATCCCGCCGCCACGATCATCCACATGGACGTGGACCCGGAGGAGCCGGGCCGCAACTACGACACGGCGGTCGCCATCGTGTCCGACGCGAGGCTCGGCCTTGAGGCGCTGGCAGAGTCGCTGGGCACACGAGCGGTGTCGAGTCCGGCTAGCCGGGAGGCCCGCGTGGACGAGATACGGGGGCTGATGGACCAGTGGCACGCCGACATCAAGGGCTTCGCGGAGTCCGAGGACGTCCCCATCAACGCCGCGCGGGTGGTCCACGAGGTCGAGCGGTTCGTCGACGAGAACACGATCCTCGTTTCGGACGGCTCCAACTCGTTCGTGTTCGGCACGAACAACATCCTGGTGGACGCGGGCGCGACGTTCATATCGCCGAGGGGCACGGGCGCCATCGGCACAGGCCTGCCGATGGCGATCGGCGCGAAACTGGCCGCACCGGACAAGCGGGTGATCTGCTTCGAGGGCGACGGCGGCCTGCTGTGCGGGATACTGAGCGAGTTGGAGACGGCGGCCCGCTACAACGTGGCGGTGACGGTCGTGGTGTTCAACAACGGCGGACTCAACGAGCCGGGGCTGCCAGCGGAGGACTGCGTCGACTTCCTCCCCGGGCTCAACTTCGCGGCGATCGCAAGGGAGTTGGGTTGCGAGGCGTTCCGCGTGGAGCGGCCGGACGAGATCGCGGGCGCGCTCCGCGGGGCTGTCGAGAGCGGACGCCCGGCGCTGGTGGACGTGGTCTGCTCACGAGCGAAACTGTCGCAGCCTGCGGGGTGACCGGAGGCAGGACAGACCCTGAGGAAGAGGAGGCAAACATGGGCGAGGTACTGGGGATAGGCATGCCGCACGGGCCCCATCCGGGCCTGACGGACGAGACCATGGCCAATAACTACTTCCGCGTGAACCTCAGGAGCGACAAGACGCCTGACCACTGGAAGGACATGGCTAACTGGCCGCAGGAGATGCGGGACGAGTGGGGCGAAGACGAGGGAGTCACGGCGGCGCGCCGGCACCGCGAGGAAACGGTGAAGGGCTTCCGCGCCGCCCGCCGGGCAGTGGACGAGTTCAACCCCGACTTCGTGCTGGTGTTCGGCGACGACCAGTACGAGAACTTCCACGAGGACGTCATCCCGCCGTTCTGCGTGTATGGATGCGAGGAGATGGCGCTGAACAGGCCTCGCACGTCGGACCGCTACCGCTCGAACCATGGGGGCGTGAACGTGGGCACGCGGCTCGAACGTCCCCCACTCCAGGACACGGCCAGAGGCAGCCAGAAGATCGGGACGTGGCTGGCGAACGAACTAACCAGGAGCGGCTTCGACGTCGCCTGCTCGTGGAAGATGCACCATGCGGCGTCACTGGGCCACGCGTTCGCACGCACCGTCGACTACCTCGACTGGGACCGGAACGGCTGGCCGTATACGTTCGTCCCGTTCCACGTGAACTCCTACGGGCGCGACCTGAGCGTTCCGCTCCCCGACGGGTCGACCGAGCTGGGCAGGGTCGCGGAGCGGGAGGTACACCCGCCGGACTGCGCGCCACCCTGGCGATGCTACGACCTCGGGAGGGCTGTGGCGGAGTGCATCGAGCGGAGCCCGTACCGCGCGGTGGTGATCGGTTCGTCGAGCTGGTCCCACGCCTCACTCACCCCGATGCACGGGCATCTGTGGGGAGACGTGGAGAAGGACAAGCGGCACTTCGAGGACCTGAAGGCCGGACGACTGAAGGGGTGGCGGGACTTCGACCCGGAGCAGATACGCGCATCGGGCCAGCACGAGGTGCTGAACTGGGTGTGTCTCGCCGGAGCGATGGAGAGCCGCGTCCCCGAGATCGCCGCCTGGGCGCCCAGCTACATCTTCAACTCGAGCAAGTGCGTCGCGATCTTCAGGCCGGAGGCTGCGCGGGTGGGGTAGGCGGGGCGATGGCAGGCGATGCGCTTGGCGAGTGGCGATGAGGGTAGGCGGGGAGCGTAAGGGCTTGCAGTTGACAGAGCAGGCTGATATCACTAGGGGGAGAACACAACTAGAGACAAAACTGATGACTCAGCAACAAGGCATAACATCCGTCGGAAGTTCATGGGAAGTGGAGCAGCTGCGTATCACTACATTTCATGCTGTTGATTTTGACGTTGCCAATCTAACTGGCCAATGGGAACGAGTATTTCGCGATCCACCAGAACAACAAACCACACGGCCCAGAGAAGGGGTCACAGAAATAGCTGGGATTGTCGAAGGACAGCAGGTTGTAGTGACAAGCCAACATCGACGAGTCAACGTACTGATGTTGCCTGGACCAGAACCATTGGCAGGGGCAGCACAAGGACTTCCAACGCTAGGCATCTTTACCGATGCAATCGCGCCCTTTTCCAAGACTGCAACACTGTGGTTGGCCAATAGCCAAGCAATAACGAGACTAGGGATGCTCTGAATAACCCGTCAACGTTGAGTTGAGCGGATGGACGGGGTT
>JAPPHT010000023.1:6079-24074 GCA_028874795.1 Chloroflexota bacterium | reverse complement strand
GCATCAGGGGCACCGCCAAGAACAAGGAGGCCTACGGCGCCATCAACATCCCCATCCGCATCGGCGAGATATGGGTGAACCCCGGCGATCTCATTGTCGGCGACCGGGACGGCGTCGTTGTCGTGCCCCAGGAGCGCATCGGCGAAGTGCTGGAGAAGTCGCGGGCTCGCGAGGAGAAGGAAGCGAACACTATCTCCCGCCTCCACCAGGGCGAGCGCACCGTGGACATGTACGGCTTCTAGGGCTCGTTAGCTACGAATCTTCGCATCGAAGAGGCGGCGCACACACGCCGCCTCTTCTGCATTAATGCGCCTGCGTATCTCGTTCCATGCAGGGCAACGGGGTGATACAAGCGGCTGACCCTTATGGGAGGTGCCGCATGAACGCTAAGAAGATCATCATCGGCCTCGTTGTCATCGCCATCGTCGTGACCATCATCATCAACGTAGCCGGATGACGCTCAACCCGGCGCCGGCAGCACCACTGTCGCGTCGCCGAGGAAGAGCGGGTCGCCGCGCAGCACGCGCATGAACAGCTCGTGCGTGAGGTCCAGGTCGACGCGGTTGTAGTCGACCAACCGTTGAGGATACTCGGCCCAGGCGCGGGCGTTCTGCCGGTGGTCCCAGGTCACTTTCTCTTCCCCGAACGTGTAGAAGCAGAGCCTGTCCAGACTGATGCGGTGCCCTGCCGCCCGCACGATCTCGATCATCAGGTCGTAGTGCCGTGGCACCGCGAGCCCGAGTCCGAGCATGTCGCGCATCCACCGATCGAGGATGGGGATGTCGAAGCGCTCCCCGTTGAACGTGACGACGGGACCGTCGAAGTTGACGACGAGGCCGTGCAGTTCGGCGAGACTCGCGGGGTCGGCCGTGTACATGCCGTAGAGCGTGTCCTGTCGCGTGCCCGTCAGGAGCAGCCGGAAGCCTTCCGGGAAGTTCTGCATGGAGCCTCCCGCCGTTTCGACGTCCAGCACCAGGAAGTCGCCTGCTTTCATCGTTGATCGTCAGTATGGCGTGGGGTGGGGGACGCTCCGCTACCGGGAGACGCCCTGCTGCTCGGACTGGCCGCCTGGGCTGGCATCGTCGCCGGTGGGTGCGCCTCTCGCATCGGATGCGGGGCGGACGGAGGGTTCTTGAGCAGGGGTGTCGTCCGTCGCAGGCGCCTGCTGCGGTTCGCCCTCCGGATCGTCGCGCAGGAGATGTTGCTGGGACGTGGACTCGGCCGCGGCCTGGGCAGCCTCCAGCTCGGCGAGCGCCTCCGCGGCGGCCATCGCCTCCAACGCCGCGAGTGCTTCCTCCTCGGCCTGCGCCCGGGACTCCGCTGCCCGCGTGGTCGCCGCCCTGCTCTCGAGGATGCGGGCCTGTTCCTCCGCCTCCCGCCGCTGGCGGATGACCATGCCGTAGTGCACCGCGAGTGTGTAGATCACGCCCATCGTTGGCACGCCGAGGAGCGCCCCGGTGATGCCGGCAAGCCGCGCGCCCAGCACCACGGCGATGACAACCAGCATGGCGGGCATCCGCACGGCGCTTCCCAGGATGCGCGGGCTGAGGATGTTGAGCATGACCTGCTGGATGAACAGCAGGACCAGCAACACCGTGATCAGGTCCGTGAAGTCACCTGCGACGGCCGCGATGATGAGCGGCAGGGCAAGCGCAAGCCAGTCTCCGACGAACGGCACCGCCAGCAGCAGGCTGGACACCAGTGCGGTGGGAAGCGCGGCAGGCAGGCCGGTCGCCAGCATGACCGAGGCAGTGCCGACGCCGTAGATGAGGGAGATGAGCATCATGCCCCTCAGGTAGCTCCGGAACGTCTCGTCGATCACTCCCAGGACGTACCGCGTCTCCCGCTCGGCGTTGCGGGGAAGCACCTTCAGCGCCTCGTTGAGGCGGCGCCCGCCGTCAAGGACGACGTAGAAGGAGATGACGATGATCAGTGAGATAGCGAGGACGACGGCCACGACGTTGCCAAGCAGGCCTATCGCGTTGCTCGTTATGCTCTCCTGCAGGTTGGCGGCGATGCCCCCCAGCTGCTCTACCTGGAGAAGGGTGGTGAGGTCCACTTCTATGTCGAATCCCGCGAGGTAGTCCTCTGCAGCCGTGACGAACTCGGGGAGGCGTTCGACGTAGGCCGGTATTCTCTGCGCCAGTTCGACGACCTGGGTGATCGTGGCTGGGATCACCAGGGCCCCGATGACTGCTAGGATCGAGATGAGAACGAGGTAGACGATGAGGATGGCCAGCGGCCGCTTCATGCCGGGTATGCGCATGAGCGAGCGCACCGTGTGGATGATGAGCGAGCCGACGAGATAGGCCAGGAAGAAGACGAGGAGCAGGTCGCCGAGGAAGTCCCATATCCGCCGCATCGTGTCGATAAGGAAGATGATCGCGCTGAACGCGATGACGACGATGGCGGTCCTGAACCAGAAATTGCGTTCTATCATCTGCCACTCGGCGGCATTCTAACCGTTAGGTGGAGGCCGGAGTAGTAAGTCGGCTGTATCAGTATCGAGGCCGGCGGAACGGTCGAGCTGCTTCGTGAGCGTGTCCGCGTCCCGCGCCGGCAGGTCGCAGACGTAGCCCCGGCAGACGTAGGCCGTGGGCGCGTCTGCAAGGGTGCGGCCCTCCAACAGCGGGGTGGGGAACGGCGACGCTTCGCCGGGGGCCAGGCCTACGAACGCGAACGACGGCAGCCGCCTGCGCAGCGGTCCGAGCAATGCCTTTGTCCGTTCATCCGACGGGTCCCCCACGACGACGACTTCCGTAGATGGCGCGATGTGGCGCTCCATGGTGCGCAGCCAGTTCCCGAACCCCAAAGGGTAACGGACCGTGAGCGGCGCGACGCCTCGCATCAGGCGCTCCGCCTTCCCGGCGAGTGACTCGTCCCCGGTCAGGACGGCCATCCGGAGCAGCGCCTCGGCGGCCGCGGAACTGCCGCAGGGCGTGGCGTTGTCGGTGAAGTCGCGCGGACGCACGATCAGCTCCTCGTGGTCGGTACCGACGTCGTAGAACGTCCCGCCTTCGTTGTCCCAGAAGAGCGCCAGCATCTCCTTCGTCAGCGCCCGGGCCTCGTGGAGCCAGCGGTGCGAAAACGTCGCCGTGTGCAGGGAGAGCAGCCCGTTGATGAGCAGCGCGTAGTCTTCCAGGTAGGCCAGCAGGTGCGCCTTTCCATCCTTCCAGGTGCGAAGCAGCCTCCCCTCCTGGTGCATCTCGCGCAGGAGGAACTCCGCGTTGCGCTCCGCGGCGTCGCGCAGGTCGGGCTGGTCGAGCGCGAACGCCGCCTCGGCGAGCGCGCGCAGCGTAAGCCCGTTCCACGCGGTCAGCACCTTGTCGTCCGTGGCCGGTGGCACGCGCTCCCCTCGGCGTTCGAGGAGCGCACGGCGCATCGGCTGCAGCCGCTCGAGCAGGGCGCCGGAGTCGATGCCGAGTTCACGCCCGGCCGCCGCGGCGCTGTCCCGCACGTGCAGGATGTGCCGTCCCTCGAAATTCGGGTGCACCCCCACGCCGTAGTAGCGGCGAAACAGCCGCGTGTCATCGGCGCCGAGCACTGACTCGATCTCCTGCGGTGCCCAGACGTAGTACCTGCCCTCGACGCCCTCGCTGTCCGCGTCCTGCGACGAGAAGAAACCGCCATCCGGGTGGCGCAGATCGCGCAACATGTATGCGGTCGTCTCCTCGACAACCTCCCGGTAGCGCGCATCGCCCGTCGCTTGGAACGCTTGTGTGTACAACGAGACGAGGAGGGCGTTGTCGTACAGCATCTTCTCGAAGTGCGGGACCAGCCAGAACCGGTCGGTCGAGTAGCGGGCGAACCCGCCGCCGAGGTGGTCGTAGATGCCGCCGTCATGCATTGCCGCCAGTGACGCCTCGACCGCTTCCAGTGCGTCGGCATCGGCGGTGCGGGAGTTGCGGGCGAGCAGGAACTCCATCGGCATGGACTGCGGAAACTTGGGGGCGCCGCCAAAGCCGCCGTGCTCCGCGTCGTGCAACGAGACGATGCCCGCGCTCGCCTGCGCGAGCAGCGCTTCGTTCACGTCCTCGTCCGCCATCGCGAAGCTGGATGCGTTCTGCAACGCGTCGGTCAGGACCCGTGCGTTCTGCAGGACGGCATCGCGCTGGTTGCGATACGCATCGTTGACCGCGGCGACGACCCGTGTCCACGACGGCATGTTGGCCCGGTCAGCGGGCGGGAAGTACGTGCCGCCGTAGAAGGGGCGGCCGTCGGGCAACAGGAAGACGTTCAGCGGCCAGCCGCCGTGCCCGTGCAGCTGCTGCACCGCACTCATGTAGATGCCGTCGACGTCGGGGCGCTCCTCCCGGTCCACCTTGATGCTGACGAGGAGGTCGTTCATCACCTGCGCGGTCGCCTCGTTCTCGAACGACTCGCGCTCCATGACGTGGCACCAGTGGCACGCGGCGTAGCCGATGGAGACGAGCACCACCTTGTCCTCGGCGCGAGCGCGTTCGAAAGCCTCCTCCCCCCACGGGTACCAGTCGACAGGGTTGTGCGCGTGCTGCAGCAGGTAGGGAGAGGTCTCGTTGATGAGCCGGTTAGGCATGGCTCTTGGCAGGGGCCTTGAACACCCACGACTGCGGTCCATCCTCGACGAGCGTGCGGCCGTGCGCGCGAGCGATGGCTTCGTGGACACGAGAGGCAGGGTAGGGCATATTCAAGAATCGAACCTCTCTGCCACCAGCTTGGCCTTCGGTGCATACGAGAATCTGGTCGATAGCGGCCGGGGAGACCGCCCCTATCAAGGCGAAGTCGAATTCGATGGGGCTACCGTCTTCAGCGATCTGATCGAGGACCACTGGGATCAGGGCTTCGACAGAGGCTCGTGCTGTGAGCACCCGCTTGTCGATATGTTCCGCCACTACCACCTGCGTCATGGGAGCCTCACAGCGATATTCTTGCACCGGCCAGCGTACCGGGAAACAGGATGGGGCACTGTTGTGCAACTGGATCGCTATCCTCTTCCCGAAGATGCATTATGCCTGTTCCCGAGTGGATTATGAATTCGTGACCATGGGGACGCATGTCCTCTACGATGCCGAAGAGGCCCAACCCCCTGTGTGACGATCCTGTGCCCGTGACCAACTCCTTCAGAGCTTCTTCGATTGCCGTCCGATCGTACCTCGGCTTGAGGGCGGGATTACGAGCGAGGGATGCCCGGATGCCTATTCCTCCGTCTGCAACGGTGCACCAGAACTGCATTCCTCCGCTCGGAGGCTCATAGGACTGTACCATGCCGAAGGCGCCTGTCGGAGAGGCGGCATGCTCGGCGGCATTGTTGCCCAGTTCAGCGAACGTGTTGAGTATCAGAGCGCTCAGGTTTCCTGCCACCGGCTTGTCTGCGCTGAGACACTCGAGGGCGTCATCCGCCAGTTGTTCAACCTCGGATACGTCACTGAACCTCTGCAAAGTCATGATGATTTGCGAACCGTTTGCGGTTCCCGAGGCTCTTGCATCAACCGATACGCCCATCTCTTCCAGCATGGAGAAGAGCCCTTGGGCGGCCAGTTCGGCGCAGAGCGCTGCATCATCGGGAGGCTCCACCCGGCATCCTATCCCCTTCAGCCGAACGAGTGATGCATACACCACGCACCACAGTGCAGCGGGAGGATCGAGGGTCGCGCAATCCCGCAGATCGATGACTACCTCGTCCGGCGTGAAGTCATCCTTCCTCGGGTCCTGGTAACGCCTCGCCAGCCGTGGGAACAGCCGGCCGGGAACATCGAAGTGCCGCGGTGCTCGAATCTCCAACATCGCTGTTCCTACACCATCGCCAGCAGCGCCATGGCCGTCGCTGAGGCGATGGGCACGGTGAGGTTGTCGTCGAGCGGGACCGGCGCCAGCTCCACGAGCGCGGCCATGACCGCCCCCGGCGCGAGCCACCATGCGAGCGGAACGTCCGGGTGAAGCGACACGAGCAGCCCCGCTCCCAGAGCGGTGACCGTGAACGCTGCCGTCCCTGCAAGCGACTTCCCGAACCGCCGCGTCCGGTGGTCGCGCACGCCGATGAGCGCCGCGAACGGGTCGCCGACCGACAGGAAGAGCATCGCCAGCACCGCGATCTCCTTCTCGGACACGAAGACGAGGAACGTGGCCGCCAGCCACATGAACGTCGCGCCGGTGATCCGTGTGCGCTCGGCCGCCTTGAAGAGCGGCACCCTGCGCACGAACCAGTCGTTGACGCTGCCCACGAGCCCGCGCAGCACTTCCAGTGCCGCTGCACCGAGGCTCCCCCCGATGAGCAGCCACTGCGCCGTATCGAGGGGCAGGAAGAGGATGCCGAGCGGAAGGGTGGAGCCTGCGATCAGATGGAAGACGCGGCGCGGCCAGAGCACCGGCGCGACCGGTTCGGGGAGCCTCATCGCCTGTTACCGGGAGCCGGCCTTCGACAGCGCGCGCAGCTTCGGCACGAGGCCCGCCATCGTCTCGACGACGTAGTCGACCTCGTCCTTCGTGTTCTCGGGTCCCAGCGTGAGCCGCAGGCAACTCCGCGCCAGCTCGTTCGAGCGCCCGAGCGCCAGCAGCACGTGCGACGGCTCCAGCGACCCCGCCGTGCAAGCGCTGCCGCTCGAGGCCGCGACGCCCGCGAGGTCCAACCCCATCAGCAGCGGCTCCGCCTCGACGCCGTGGAACGAGACGTTCACGTTGCCCGGCAGCCGGGCGTCCATGTCGCCGTTCACCTCGACGCGGTCGATGCGCTCGAGGATGCCGCTCAGCAGGCGGTCCCGCAGCCCGGCGCATGTCGCGGCGTTAGACTCGCGCTCGCGCTCCGCGCGCTCCAGCGCGACGCTCATGCCGACGATGCCAGCGGTATTCTCGGTGCCCGCGCGGCGCTCGCGCTCCTGAGCGCCGCCCACCTGCGTCGGCGCGAATGGCGTGCCGCGCCGGATGTACAGCAGCCCGACGCCCTTCGGCCCGCCGAACTTGTGCGCCGAGAGCGATAGCAGGTCGACGCCGAGATCGTCGACCTTGACCGGCGCTGCGCCCGCGGCCTGCACCGCGTCCGTGTGCACGGCGATGAAGCGCCGCTCCGCCGTCGCGCGCTCCTTGACGAGCCGCGCTATCTCTGCGACAGGCTGCAGCGTGCCGATCTCGTTGTTCGCGAGCATGACACTGACGACCGCCGTCTCCGGCCTGACGGCGTCGGCCACGTCCTCCGGACGTACGATGCCGTCACGGCCCGGCGACACGTACGTCGCTTCCCAGCCGAGGCTCTCCAGCAGTTCGACGGCGTGTAGCACGGCGTGATGCTCGATGGACGTGGTGACGACGTGGCGCCCGCGTTCCTTGAGTGCGAGCGCCGGGCCCATGATGCCCGCGTTGTCGGACTCGGTGCCGCCGCTCGTGAACACGATCTCGCCTGCACGTGCGCCGAGCACGCGCGCGCACCGCTCCCGCGCCTCGTCGAGCGCCTGCCGCGCCTGCTGGGCCAGCGCGTAGATGCTGGACGGGTTGCCGTACCGCTCGGTGAAGAACGGGCGCATCGCCTCGACCACCTCCGGCAGCACCGGTGTGGTGGCCGCGTGGTCCATGTAGACCGTCTGCTCAGGCGTCATCGCGTCATGCTCCGTCATCCGTCGGCGTTCAGCATACCCCTTAGAAGACTAACCCTCACCCTTGCATTGTCATTCCGAGCGGAGCGCCAGCGGAGCCGAGGAATCTCTCGGGCAGACCCTGGTATTCGCCAGCACTCCCTGAGAGATGCTTCGACTACGCCTCCGGCTCCGCTCAGCATGACAAGTGCGCCGTCGCGTATCCGAACAGCTTGTACACCAGCTTTGCCGCAGTGTAGGCGCAGGCCTCCGGCCCCTCGTCCGGCGCGAGCTCAACAACGTCGAACCCCACGATGCGCCGCCGCTCGCTCACGGCGCGCAGGATGCGCAGCGCCTCCCACCACTCCATGCCGCCCGGCTCCGGCGTGCCGACTGCCGCCATGAACGACGGGTCGAAGGCGTCGAGGTCGAACGAGACGTAGACGGCCTCGTTGAGCGTGTCGACGATGGCGTCGACGTCCTCGATCGGCTCCGGACCGCGCGGGAAGAGCGCGACGTCGTGCTCCTTCGCGAACGCGGCTTCCTCGCCGGTCATGCTCCGCACGCCGACGAGCGTGAGGCTGGCTGCGTGGTCGAGCGCCCGCCGCGCCGCGCAGGCGTGGCTGTGCGTCCAGCCCTGGTACTCGTCCCGCAGGTCGGCCTGGGCGTCGAAGATCAGGACGCTCAAGCCGGGATGACGCTCCGCGAAAGCGGTGACCGCGCCTGACGTGATCGAGTGCTCGCCGCCGAGCATCCCCACAAACTTGCCCTGCGCCGCGTAGCCCGCCACCGCCTCTCGCACGCGGCCCGCCATCGCCTCCGGCCCCCCGTTGGATTCGAGAACAGGAGCCGGTTCGAGCGCGGGCGCGGTGTGGATGCCGACGCTGCACGGCTCGCAGCCGAGCTCGAGGTCGTAGTCCTCCATCTCGGCGGACGCCCTGATGATCGCCTCCGGCCCGCGCCGCGTCCCCTTACGATAGCTGGTCGTCTCCTCGTACGGAACGGGCAGGACGACGCACCGCGAGCGGTCGAGCGTGTGCTCGTCCGGGTCGAGTATCAGGAACGTCTGGGGGAGGGCGGGGTCGGGTCCCCTCTCCTGGGGGAGAGGGTTAGGGTGAGGGCCCCCGGCTGCGTGCTCGCGCTCGGTCATGGCGGCTCTCCTACTGCCCCTCTTCTGGGGGAGAGGGCTAGCGTGAGGGTACTTCCGTCATTCCCGCGAAGGCGGGAATCTCGCAGCCCTTTGCTCGTTCATTCCAGCGGAGGCTGGGATCCAGGGTGGCCGTCAGGCCACGCGGTGGGTGTGGGCTGGCGTGCAGGTTACGCCCGGCGCTCCTAGACGCGCTGTCGGACGGTCTCCCGCTCTTCTTCCACGACCGCTTTGGCGGTCGCGGGGTCGAGGTGCTCCAGGCCCCGGTCCAGCACCCAGTTCCGGACGCTCGCCATCGCGAAGAACTCGCCCACCTGCTCCATCGCGTCGTCGGCGTCGAACTCCTTGCACGAGAAGACGTCGATGTTGACGTAGCCCCTGTCCGGGAACGTGTGCACGCTGATGTGGCTCTCCGCGATGATGACGAAGCCGGAAACGCCCCAGTCCTCCGGCGTCGGCCCGTGGTAGGTGTAGACGGCGGGCGGCGTGATCTTGGTCATGCTGATGCGGTCCGGGAACTCGTCCAGGAACCGCCGCACGCGCTCCGCGTCCGAGAGCTCTTCGGTGGCGCAGCCGTGTCCGTCGATCACGAGGTGCATGATTCTCCTCTGCACAATAACAGCGCCCCGCATCGGGACGCTGCGCACAGGATAGCACCCGGAGCGCGCCCCTCACAACTGCGGAACGTCCTACACCCCTACGCCCGGCATCGTCGAGGCGACGCCCTTCCTTGCGACGTCCTCCTCGTACATCTGCCGGATGGCGGGGTCCTCGCGCTCCAGGGGGATCGTCGACGTGAATGCAGCCGCGTGCGCGTGCCTGATCCCCAGCGGGTTCTTCATGCTGCCGTTACGCAGCGCCAGCTGCAGGGCAGCGTTCGGGCTCGTGTTGAAGTGCTGGTGGTACCAGTTGGTCGGCGGGCTGAACGAGCTCCCCACCTTCCAGTCGATGCGCACGACCTTGTCGCCGTGGCCGTTCTCGAAAGGCCGCTCGCCGTACTCGTTGGACCACATCAGGCTGAACCCCTCGCCCTGGACGATCTGCAGGATGGCGCCCCCGCCGTGGTAGTGCGCCAGCATGTAGCGTCCCGCCGGCCAGTGCGCGAGGTGGCAGATCAGGCTGTTGTTCGCGATCTCGAACATGGAGAGGTTCGTTCCCGCGCCGCGCCACTCCGCCGGGTCGATGCGGGCCATCCGGATGTCCGCGATGAAGTTCGTCTCCCAGTACCGGTCCTCGCGGATTTCCTTGCTGAAGTAGTCGTCCTGCCCGTCGAACCGGTCGCGGAACGCGTACGGGTTGCCGTAGACGAAGTCCTCGTCGTAGAAGAGGTCAAAGACCATCGGCGCTGTCGTCCACGCGACGTACTCGCACGGCTCGACCGCGGTGATGGAGTGCCGCGTGTTCAGGGGGATGGCGAAGACGCTGCCCTCCTTCCACTCGAAGTGCTGCTGCTTCCCCGTCGCGTCCTCGACCGACGTGGCCCCTCTGCCGCTGTAGACGTAGACCACCTTCTCATACAGGTGGTTCTCCCACTTCGTGCTGTGGCCTGCGGGAAGCCGGACGGCGTACTGCCCGGTGATCCCCTCCATGCCCTTCATGACGACGAAGTAGGCGGCCGCGCCGATGCGGTCCCAGTGGCCGAACTCCTGCTCGAACGGGTCCGCGACGCCGTAGCCCTCGATGACGGGGACACCCTGCCGGTGGACCCACTTCTCGTACGGCGTCCTCCGGGTCTGCCAGTCGTCGACTGCCTGCTCGCCTCGTGACTGAGAACTGGTCATCTCGCCATCCTCCTTCGCTTCGTCCTCACCTGTGGCGCCGGACTGCGCGAGTGTAGCAGAGGAACACCGCGGGAGGCCGTCCCTTTCGCCGATGCATATACTTCCTGCATAGGCCGGGACGGAGCACGGAGAGAGGAGCTGGGACATGGCCGCATCGAACGAAGGACTCATGGGGCGGGTGGTCGCGGTGACGGGCGCTGCAAGGGGGATGGGCAGGGCGTACGTGGAGGGGTTTCTGTCGTCTGGCGCAAGGGTGGTTGCCACGGACAAGTCCTGGGCGGACGCCGGCGAGCTCCGCGACCGGATCGAGGATGCAGGCGCCCTCGTGCTGGAGATGGACGTGTCCGACAACGCTCAGGTAGGCGACGCGTACGAGGCTACGCTGAAGGAGTTCGGCACCGTCGACGTCCTCATCAACAACGCCGCGCTGGTCACCGCGTTCCTGACCCCGACCGGAAAGCGGACCACGCTCGAAACGACCGACGAGGACTGGGAAACGATGCTGGGCGTCAACCTCATGGGGACGCTCAGGGTGACGCGCCGGTTCATCCAGCCGATGATCGAGAAGAGGCGCGGGAGCATCATCAACGTCGTGAGCAGCGGGATCCTCAACTTCTCGCGCGGGGCGGCCTTCACGGCGCTGCGCCCCTGGTCGCAGGAGATGCCCTACCAGGCAACGAAGGCGGCGGTCGCCGCGATGAGCTTCTACCTCGCCGAGGAGATGAAGCAGCACAACGTGGCCGTCAACATCCTCATCCCCGGGCACAGCCGGGGGGCATGGTTCGACGACACGATGCGGGCCCGCGTGGCGGCGGGCATCAACCCCGGCATCCGGCCGGTCGTTCCGGAGCACATCGTGCCGATAGCTCGTTACCTCGCCTGCCAGGACGGCAGCGGCATCACGGGCAGGATGTTCCCGGTCATGGAGTGGAACGAGGAGCACGGGCTCGGCGGCTACGAGACGTGGGCGGACACGACGATGCCTGCCGACCTCAATGAGGCGTACGACTCCCAGTCCCGAGCGTAGTCCTCAGAAGAAGATGGACACGGCCCGCGGCAGCACCGGCTGGGTGATCAGCACGGTGCGCTCGCACAGCTTCCATCCGCCGTCGACCCTGCGGAGGCGGTCCCGGCGCGTGCCGGAGAACTGGCTCTCATGCCGCCCGTGCCGGATCTGGAACACGAGGAAGTTGGAGGCCACGTTCAGCTCGTCGTCCGCGGGAGCGTCGACGATCAGCACGTTGGTCACGAGGCGCCGCGTCAACGAGGCGGGCACTTCCACGTGCCGCAGGCCGGTGTCCAGCTGCCGCACGCGCAGGGCGAGCAACTCCTTGCCCTCGTCCATGTAGCTGAGGCTCACCTCTGGCGCTGCCGCGTCTGGGTTGCTCTGCACGGACTCAGCCGTGGGCATCAGGTAGCGGATGTCGTCGGTCAGCAGGTCGAGCCACTCGTTGAAGCGGCCTTCGTCGAGCAACAGCGCCTCGTAGTACAGGAAACGCTCCACCTCGGGCTGGAGGTCCAGGGGAGCGGCCATCTCACGCCCCGGTGAGGAGATGGGCCCAGTAGCGGTAGTACTGGCGCTGGCTCACCTCCGACATCCAGGGCCCGATGAGGCCCGGCATGTCGGTGAAACCGGCGGCCTCCCACTCGGCTTGCCTGGGATGACTCGACTCGAAGCCCAGCCCCATCGTGTAGTCGAAGGGCTGGAGCTTGGTCATGTGCGAGGCCAGGTTGTCCGTGGAGCGCTCGAAGTTCTCGGAATCGTCGGGTGCGATCATCCCGGCCGCCGACTGACCTGCCATCAGCTTGCGGATGGCGGCCTCCTTCACCACCTTCGGCGCTTCCTTGTCGACGGCCGCCCACTGCCATACCTCGGTGAGCAACGGCCCTTTGGCATGCCACTGGATGATGCCGCGGGCCTCGAGGGCCCCGGCCGATGCGGTGATCATGGAGAGGTTCGGGAAGATGTGCGAGTTCGTGCCAGCTTGTACCGTGATGGGCTCGTCCGCCCAATGCAGCTCGGCCCTGTGGTACCGCTCCTTCACCCAGTCCACCGCTTCGGGTCCGAGCTCCTCCGCATTCCTGAGGTCGCGTTCGAGGGCCTCGTCGAATGTCGGGAGGAACCGGAGGCCCGCGTACGCGTGAGGCACGCCTGACGGATAGCCGACCGCCACCTGGAAGTTCTCACCGCTGGGGCGGTCCCGCCGCATCCGTTCGCTCTCTGCGTAGACCTTGAAGGCTGAAGCGTGGCTGGTGGGCGTGTGGTAGTTGTCCGATGCGAAGTTGTCGGAGAGCAGTTTCCAGTTGGTGGGCATCATGTACCGCTGTTTCCCGGCCACGATCTCGATGCCGCCGACCTCTTCGTGGAGCACGAGGTGGTCGAGGTAGTAGCGCATGTCGCCCAGGTAATCGTCCAGCGGCATCACGGAGGGGTCCCAGCAGGCGAAGATGAGCCCCTTGTAGGAAGCCACCATGGGGACCTCGACGAGTCCGTTCACTTCCCGCTGCAGCTGGCTGAGGTACGCGTCCTCGTAGAACGGCACGCCGAAGAGACGGCCCTCCGTGTCGTACTGCCAGCCGTGGTACGTGCACGTGAAAGAGCGCGCGTTGCCCCTGTCGAAGAAACAGACCTTGTTGCCGCGGTGCCTGCACTTGTTGAGGAACACCCGCAAGCGTGTGTCCGGACCGCGGACGACGATGACCTCGTCGGCGCCCATGTAGTTGAGCAGGTAGTCGCCCGTGTTGGGCACCGTGGACTCGTGCCCGACGTACAGCCAGCAGCGGGTGAAGACCTGCTCCAGCTCCTGCTCGTAGACGTCGTAGTCGGAGAAAACGGCCGGGTTGATCTTTCCTGACTCGGGTTGCGCGAACTGCTTGATGTCCATCATGGCCTGCGTCTCCTTCAACTCCGGCGCTACAGGAGGGACATGCTCGGAACGGTCAGCGCGCTTCGCTGTCGGCAGGCTAGTCCTGCCCGGAGGGGGGTGTCAACCGGAAGGAGCGGGAGCCGGTCCCTTAAGCCGGTGGCCTCGGTAGAGGAATGCGCCCGCCGCGATGCTGACGACGCTCACGATGATCGTGGACCACAGGAGGTAGTCGAGGTCGTTGTAGAGGCCGAAGTACATGATCAGCGGGACCACGGAGAGTACCGCCCGCAGCTTGAGGTTCAGACGTATCCCCAGCCATCCGGCGAGCGCCGCGGACAGCACGGAGAGCGACAGCAGTATGGCGCCCATCACGAGGAGGAAGCGCAGGATCGAGACCGGGTCGATCTCGGGCGCTCCGACCAGCACCTCGGGCGCCACGAGCACGATGAACGGAATGAAGAATGCGGCCGCCGCGATCTTCATCGACTCCATGGACGTTTCCCAGAAGCCAGCGCCGGAGAGGCCGGTCGCCACGAGCGCGGCAGGGGCTGTGGGCGGCGAGATGTTGGCGAGGATGCCCATGTAGAAGGCCGTGAACAGGGTCACTGAGTCCGGCAGGTCGAACGCGAAGAACACGGGCTTGAAGGTCACGATCATGACGAAGTACACGACCAGCGGCGGCAGGCCCGCGCCGAGGATGACCCCGAACAGCATGACCAGCAGCCCGGCGTAGAGGAGCGTTCCGCCGCTGAAGTCGAAGACGATGTCGCCCAGGCGGAACCCGATGCCGGTGAAGTTCATCACGTCCACCAGCACGTTGACAACGACGATGGCGAGGACGATGCGGCTGGCCATCGTCGCGGCGTTCCGGATGCCCCGCCACCAGACGTCGAGCCGCTTCTCCACCCGGAGAACGAGGGCGAGCACCACGGTGAGGCAGAACGCGTAGAAGACCGCGGTCGAGAGGGGGATGTTCGCGACGATGAACCAGATCAGCCCGCCGACCGGGACCACGAACAGGGCGGCGGAGCGCCACACCTCGTTCACCGGCACCTTCTGCGACGCCAGTTCCGTGCTCGTCACGCGGCGCAGGTTGTCGTGGCGGAAGCCAGCCGCCAGCACGTAGACGGCGACGCTCAGGTACCAGATCAGCGCGATTGGGAGGACCATCTTGAGGATGGTGAGGTACGGCACGCCTAGGGCGTCGGCCATGATGAAGGGCACCACCCCCATGATCGGCGGCGTAACGCCCGAGGCCGTCGACGCAGCGGCCTCGATGGCCCCCGCCTCCTTCCCTGAGTAGCCGGCCTCCTTCATCATCGGGATCGTTATCGAGCCCGTGATGGCGACGTTCGACCCGCCCGCCGACGTGAGGCTGCCCACGAGCGCGCTGCCGAAGACCGCGACGAGCGCCGGGCCCGACGCCAGCTTTGCGCCGAGCACGCGCGACAGGTGCTGGATGACGCGGCCAGCCCCCGACACCTCCACCAGCATGCCCCAGAAGATGACGAACCAGACGAACCGGGCAACCGTGTCGATGACGCCGGTGAACTGGCTGGTCATGCTCAGCCGCGCCAGCGCGAACTCCGCCTTGATGGGCGGGCCGGTGAACGGCGCGGGCACGTGCTCCGCCAGGAACGCATAGCCGACGGCGATGAGGCCGAGGCTTGCGAATATCAGCCCGAACGAGCGATAGACCAGGTAGATGACGAGAGCGAGGAGCAGGCAGCCGACCACGAAGTCCATGTTGGTCGGGATCGCGCTGCGGACGCTGAGGCTCTTCGCTGGCTCCCAGAAGTAGGTGAAGGCTACGACGAAGATGCCGACGCCCACTCCGCCGAGCACCCACTTGAACGGCCCCTTCGTCTGCTGGGTGAACCGGAGGACGACGATGAGTCCCGCGAGCGTGATGTGGATGAGGTTGAAGCGGTCGCCGGAGGGGATCCACCACCGCTGCATGATCTGGGTGGTGAGCATCAGCAGCAGGAAGACCGCGATGCCGACATCCAGCGCCGTCCACGACCTTATCCTGACGGCTTGGAGCATCGTCCTTTTCCCTGCCTTGGTTGACGGTTCCGAGACACGGACGCCGGGAGACCCTCGTTATCGCTCAGGGGCCTCCCGGCGCTGTAGTCGTCGTCACTCCAGCCGGTCCTGGAGGTAGTCCGGCATGTAGAACTCCTGTCCGTGCTCCTGCGCCCGTTGCTGCTCGATCTCCACCATCGCGTTGACGCCGTAGGGGACGCCGAGCGACTCGTAGGCGGCCTGCGCGCCGGAGTGGAAGCCGCTCTTGGGGCGCACGACCAGCGGCAGCCCGTCGATCAGCGAGTCCACGTCGCCGGTCACGTACTGGTGGAAGTCATCCTTGTTCTCCAGGATGACGCGGACGAGCTCCTCGATGATCTCGGAGTCGACCTCCTCGCCTGCGAGGATGTGCGGGTTCTGCCCACCGATGCAGTAGACGACCGGCTCGCGCACCGGGTTGTAGCTCAACCCGAGGGAGTCTGCGAGGTCGCCCTCGTACAGCGGGAACGGGTACATCGACTTGAAGACGTCCGGGTTCGAGCCGACGGCTGCGTCGATGCCCTCGGCCGTCACGTCGACGATGTAGGTCTCTTCCTCCGTGAGGATCTGGATGTGCGGCGGGATGGGCCGCGTGGCGCCGGTGAGGTGGATGATGTCCACGTCCACGTTCCGGTTCTTCAGTGTCTCGACGGTGCGGGGGCCCGCGCCGAGGAACGTAATCTCAGCCGAGTCGAGCACGCCCAGGCCGCGCATGATCTCTTCCCGGACCGGGCCGATGGGCTCCGAGTCCATGTCCACCTTCTTGCCGGCCGTGTCCTTGAGAGAGAGCAGGTCCACGTCCCACGTGCCGTGGCCGGAGCAGCCCAGCGGGCCGTTGGACATGACCGCCTTCAGGCCGGATGGGAGCGGCGAGTCTGCGAAGATGGGGTGCAGGCCCGCCTCGTTGACGTCCACGTTGTTCTCGAGGCCGTAGATGAGCGAGTACTTCCGCTCCTCCGCGGACATGTCCGCCCATGCGCGCATGGCGTTGTCGGGGTTGACGTCCAGGATGGTGATCCGCTCGATGAAGCTGTCGTTGGCTTCGAGGATCTTGTTCATCCCCTCGAGGATTTCCCCCCACGTGCGCGCGGTGCCCTGGAAGTTCAGGGTCACGGGCGGGTGGGGCATGGCTTCCGGCGTGGGCGTCGGCGTGGCCGGAACAGGCGTGGGAGTCGGTGTGGGGTCCTCGCCGCATGCCGTGAGGAGGACAGTGAAGAGGGCTCCAAGCCCGATGACTGACAGAAGCAACCTGGTACGCATGGACACCTCCCTGGGTGTGCGACAGCGGATCCCGGCCTGTCGATGCGGCGAGACTACTCCCCGCCCTGTACAGCGTCAAGCAACGCGCCCGCCCCCGTCGTTCCCGCCCCTGTCGTCGTTCCTGCGGAGGCAGGAACCCCGTCCGGTGTAGGGGCACCCCTTGTGGGCGCCCTGTCTGGCTCCCTCTCCTGAGGGAGAGGGTTGGGGTGAGGGCCCCCGGCGGGGTGAGGGTGGGCCGGACGCCGGGCGCAGCCCCCGTCGTTCCTGCGGAGGCAGAGACCTCGCTTGGTGTCCGGCCCCCTCTCCTGAGGGAGAGGGTTGGGGTGAGGGCCCCCGGTGGGGATGAGGGTGGACCGGACGCGGGGCGCAGCCCCCGTCATTCCCGCGAAGGCGGGAATCCAGCGTGCCCGACAGGGCACACGGGGCGGGGAGAGGAAGAGGGGGCGTGTCATGTTGAGCGAAGCCAGAGGCGAAGCCGAGGGCGTGGTCGAAAGATCTCTCGGGTGGTCTGCTCCCCTCGCCCTCTGGGAGAGGGAACGCGCTTCAGCGCGCGGGTGAGGGTGGACCGGACGCGGGGCGCAGCCCCCGTCGTTCCTGCGAAGGCAGGGACCCCGCCTGGTGTCCGGCCCCCTCTCCTGAGGGAGAGGGTTGGGGTGAGGGCCCCCGGCGGGGGTGAGGGTGGACCGGACGCGGGGCGCAGCCCCCGTCATTCCTGCGAAGGCAGGGACCCCGCCTGAGGTCTGGCCCCCTCTCTTGGGGAGAGGGTTGGGGTGAGGGCCCCCGGTGGGGATGAGGGTGGACCGGACGCGGGGCGCAGCCCCCGTCATTCCCGCGAAAGCGGGAATGACGCCTAGTGTAGGGGCACCCCTCGTGGGCGTCCTGTATGGCTCCCCTCGCCCTCTGGGAGAGGGGTTGGGGGTGAGGGTGGATTCTGGCCTACCCCACCCCCAGCGCCTCCAGCCTGCTCTCGACGTCCTCCGCCTCCAGCGACAGCCGCTCCCATTCCTCCCAGAGCAGCCCCGCCTCCTCCTTGAGCACGCCGTACTCCTCTCCCGCCGAGGCCAGGTGGGCCGGGCCGTCGAACCGGTCGGGCTGCGAGAACATCGCCTCCAGCTCCGCGATACGCGACTCGCGGTCGGACAGCGAGGCGTTCAGCTCCTCGATCCGCATCGCCAGCCTGCGCGCCTCGCTCCTCAGCGAACGCCGCTCGACCTCCGCAGGGTCGAGCGGCCGCCCCCCCCCCCCCGGCCCCGCGGGTTGGGGCCCCCCCCCAAACCAACCCGATACAGCGGGGGCGGCGCCCCCCCTACGGGGAAAAATATAAATACCGTAAAA
>JAPPHT010000023.1:0-6069 GCA_028874795.1 Chloroflexota bacterium | reverse complement strand
CCCCCCCCCCCCCCCCCCCCCCCCCCCCCCCCCCCCCCGGGGGCCCCCCCCCCCGCCCGCGCCTCCTGGCGCGGACTGGTTCCGGCGCAGCGTCAACCGTCCCGTTGCCTGCGGGAGCGGCGACCCCGTTCGTGGAATCAGTCTCCTTCCGGTACAGGTAGTCGTCGTAGCCGCCCAGGAAGACCGTGGGCTCCCCGGCATCGATCTCGACGATCTTGTTGGCGACCTGCCGGATGAGCGTCCGGTCGTGCGTGATGAGGCAGATCGTGCCCTTGTAGTCGCCGAGGGCGTCCGTGAGTATCTCCCGGGAGGCGATGTCGAGGTGGTTGGTCGGCTCGTCCATGAGGAGGAGGTTGCTCGGCTGGAGGAGCAGCTTGGCGAGCGCCACCCGCGCCTTCTCGCCGCCCGAGAGCACGGATACCGGCTTGCGGACGTCGTCGCCGCTGAACAGGAAGCCGCCCAGCGTCGTGCGGAGCGTCTGCTCCGGCACGTCCGGCGCGGCGTGCCGCAACTCGTCGAGCACCGAGTTCGCCGGGTCGAGCAGTTCGAGCACGTGCTGCGCGTAGTAGGCCGACACGACGTTGTGTCCGGTCTTCCGTTCCCCCTCGTCGATCGGCAGGACGCCCGCCAGTATCTTCAGCATCGTGGTCTTGCCCGCGCCGTTCGGCCCGACCAGCGCGACGCGGTCACCGCGCGCGAGCGACAGGTTGACGCGCCGGTAGACCTCTTTGTCGCCGTACGACTTGCTGACGTTGACGAGCGATATGACCTCGGCGCCGCTGCGGGGCGGCTCCGGGAACGAGTAGCGCACCTTCTTCGTGGTCCGGGGCAGCTCGATGGTCTGGACCTTCTCGAGCTGCTTCAGGCGGCTCTGCACCTGCGTGGCCTTCGTCGCCTTGGAGCGGAAGCGCTCCACAAAGCGCATCTGCTTCTGCATCCGGCGCTCCTGCCGGGCCGCGGCCGCCCGTTTCATCCGAAGGGCTTCCTCGCGGGCTACGACGTACTCGTTGTAGTCGCCCTTCATCAGGACGACCTCGTCCTCCTCGATGGCGAGGACCTTGGTCGCGACCTGGTTGAGGAAGGCGCGGTCGTGCGACGTGATGAGCACCCCGCCCGGGAACGAGGCCAGGTACTTCTCGAACCACAGGTTCGCTTCGAGGTCGAGGTGGTTGGTGGGCTCGTCCAGGAACAGCAGGGCGGGGTTCCGGAAGAGCAGCCGGGCGAGGCCTGCCCGCATCGCCCAGCCGCCGCTGAACTCGCTCATCGGCCGCCAGAACTCTTCCTGTTTGAAGCCGAGGCCCGAGAGGATGGTCTTCGCCTCGTGTTCCCTGTCGTCTCCGCCCGCGGCCTCCAGCGCCATGTCGAGCTCGCCGAGGCGCTCCAGCAGGCCGATCTGCGTCGCCGGGTCCGGCTCCGACGCCAGCGCCTCACGCGTGGCCGCGATCTCGCCTGCGAGCGCGATCGCCTCCGCGCCGGCGTCCAGCACCTCCTGGAGGAGCGGCTTGCCGTTGAACGACGCGGGCTCCTGCTTGAGATAGCCGATGGAGACATCGCGCCGCGTGGAGACGTTCCCCGAGTCCGGTGGGGTGTCGCCGGCCAGGATGTCCATGAGCGTCGTCTTCCCGGAGCCGTTCGCGCCGATCAGCGCGATGCGGTCCCCGGCGTCGACGTTGAGCGTGAGCCCGCTGAACAGGGTCCTGGTCGAGTAGGCCTTGCTGATGTTGAAGGCAGATAGCATGTGGTGCGGTGGGGGTAGTGTAGCAGTGGGGGAGGGGGTGTGGATGTCACGGGGGAAGGCGTGGGCGTCATAGGGCGAGATTAGATGCACTATGGATTGTGAACCGGCAGGACAACTGCTAAGTTGTTCCTACCCGGATTGGAGGGGCAGCAGACTGACTGGCCCGCCCTCCGGGGTTTGATTTCTCTCGGCAAGCAGAGGTCTTGGACATGGCTAACCCAGAGCACACTCAATTGCTTCTTCAAGGCGTTGACGTCTGGAATGCACGTCGCCAAAGTGAGAGTTTCATTCCGTACCTATCAGGCGCGGATCTTTCCGACGCGAACCTAGCCGCTGCAAATCTCTCCGGCGCAGACATCTCAAACGCTAACCTCTCTGATGCCCAGCTCTCTGATGCAGATCTTTCTGGCGCTAACCTCTCCGGAGCCAATCTTACTGATGCAGATCTCTCCGACGGCGACCTGTCAAACGCTAACCTCCTTGATGCCAACCTTATTCGTGTTGACCTTTCCGATGCTGATCTCTCTGGAGCAGATCTCTCCTCTGCCGACCTCACTCGCGCTGACCTATCTGATGCTGACCTATCTGATGCTGACCTATCTGATGCAAACCTGTCCAAGGCGGTTTTCTCCAATGCCGATCTCGCTAACGCCATTCTTTGGGGGACTAGCCTTCCTGATGCGAACTTCTCAAACGCCAAACTTCCCAATGCCGACCTTTCTGGTGGTGTCCTTACCGGTGCCGATTTCAGCAATGCTGACCTCTCTAACGCCGATCTTTGGGATGCCAACCTATCTGAGGTGAACTTCTCAAATGCCAAACTTCCCGATGCCGACCTCTCTAATGCAATCCTTGTAGATGCTAATCTCTCTGCTGCCGACTTGCTCAACGCTGACGTTACCGGTGCCAATCTCACAGGAGCCAATCTAACTGGCGCGAATCTCGCGAACGCCACCCTATTCGTTGCCGACCTCACCCGTGCTAATCTGACGAGAGCCGTACTGTCAAAGGCTAATCTAGAGAATGCTAGACTCAAGGATTCCAACCTTACTCACGCTGAACTCTCAGAAACAAATCTCCGTGACGCCGACCTATCTGAGGCCAAGGTTACGCTCACTGATCTCTCTCGCGCTGATCTCACAGGAGTTGAGCCTTGGCTAGCGACGCTTTACGAGGATGACCCTGTCAGCTCCCTTCGTCAATATCAGATCAGGAAGAAACAGATTGCATCAATTGAGGGTCTGCTAGGAATAGCCCGCAACCTTAAGGAGCGATACGATAAGACTTTCCGTAACCTAGGAGTTGTTCTCTATTTCCGTGGTGAAACTCAGGATGGGTGGGATCTGTGCCCTGCTGTCATGAGAGACAGTCTCGCGCGACATGAGAGTGAACTACTACAAGAACTGGTTAGACGGCGACCAGTAGAGTTCAGCAACTTGCCTTCCGCGCCATCAAAATGGGTTCTTGCGCAACATCACGGTTTGAAGACAAGGTTCCTAGACATAACAAAGAACCCACTTGTAGGTCTATTCTACGCTTGCGAGAATCATGTTGATAGCAATTCTCGTAACGGGCGCTTGCATGTTTTCGCTGTACCGAAAACACTGATTAAACCTTTCAGTAGCGACACAGTTAGCGTCATCTCGAATCTTGCTAGACTACCGACGGAAGAGCAAGATTTGATTCTTGGTAGAGATCAGATGGAGGAGAAGAGGCAAAATCCTCAAAGGAAGGATCTGTTTGCGACGTCTCCTTATCGTGCTGCTATGCGTCGATTCTGCCAACTTATTCAAGAAGAAAAACCGAACTTCGAAGAGCGTATCGATATTGGGGACCTATATCGCGTATTGGTAGTAGAACCACAGCAATCATCTGAACGGGTTCGCGCACAAGCTGGGGCCTTTCTTGTATCCGCATTTCACAAAAGATTTGAAAGGGATGAAGTTCTGCAATACAATGCTCGCATACCCATATACGCTCACTACACTTTCGCAATACCCAATGAGCGAAAGGCCGATATTCGCCAAGAGCTTGAATCCGTTGGAATAACTCGTGAGACTTTGTTTCCTGGGCTGGATGAAACTGCAAGGGTAGTGACCGAGTTGATACGTCGCAGTTAGAGCTGCCCTCGCAGGTGATCCTACCCCATCCGCGACACCTGCCCCTTACGCGGTCGTGCCCCGACCGCGTACGCTGGTTCCATGACCGTGACGCTGGCAGCACCCATAGACCGCGCCTATAGCTCCCAGGTCGACCTATCGATGAAGTCTATGGGTCCGGCGCGAAACTTTGTTTTCGATGAGATTGTTACTTCCTTGGTCATGGGAAACAGGCCACGGCCTGCTGAACGCCCCTGCCAGGGCGACCAAGGATGTCAGAATGACCTTCCCGTTCACTCGTGGAATGCCGACCAAGAATGTCAGATCGGGGCTGCGTTGACATCCTTGGTCGGGAGCTTCGAGGGTCCCGTTTCCACAGGATGGTCCGACAGGCTCGCCATGAGCGGCGCTCCATCCTGCCCATCCTGTCCATCGATGCTGATTCCCGGCTATACTCGCCGGACTGCCACTCAGGCTGGAGAGACATGAACACCGAGATCATCGCCGTCGGCACCGAGCTCCTCATGGGCGAGACGCAGGACACCAACTCGTCCTGGCTCGGACAGCGCCTGCCGGAGTTCGGCCTCGAGCTCAAGTTCGTCACCATCGTCGGCGACGACCTCACGCGCCTCACCGAAACGCTCGACCGCGCGTGGCGCAGGTCCGACGTCGTCATCGCCATGGGCGGCCTCGGCCCGACGCTCGACGACATGACGCGCGACGGCATCGCCAACATGCTCGGCGAGCAGATCACGACGGACCCGGATCTCAGGGTGTGGCTGGAGGAGAGCTTCGCGCGCCGGAACGTCAACCCCATGCCCCAGCAGAACCTCCGCCAGGCCGGCATCATCCCCTCCGCCGCCGCCATCCGCAACGCCATGGGCACCGCGCCAAGCTGGTGGATAGAGAAGGGCGACAAGATCCTCATCACGCTCCCCGGTCCCCCGCGCGAGCTGACCAACATGTGGACCACCGAGATCGCCCCGCGCCTGAAGGAGCGGCTCCCCGGCCAGAAGATCATGGCCCGCACGTTCAAGACCATCGGCCTGAGCGAGGCCGCCGTCGACGAGATGGTGCGCGACGTCTACGACATCCCTGGCATGGACTTCGGCGTCTACGCGAAGCAGGACGGCATCTACCTGCGCGGCATCGCGAAGGCCGACACCGAGGCTGAGGCGCTGACGACCCTCCAGCGCGCCGAGACGATGGTGCGCGAGGCGCTCGGCGACTACATCTGGGGCACCGACGAGGAGTATCCGCCGGAGCGCGTCGGCGACCTGCTGCGCGAGAAGGGCTACACGCTCGCGGTGCTGGAATCTTGCACCGGCGGCATGATCGGCGCGGCGCTCACCGAGATCGCAGGCTCGTCCGACTACTTCAAGGGCGGCGCCATCACGTACACGGACGACATGAAGGTCCAGTCCGGCGTGCCGCGAGAGACCCTCGACGCGCACGGCGCGGTGAGCGAGGAGACCGCCCGCGCGATGGCCGCCGCCGCCCGCCGCACCTACGACGCCGACTGCGGCGTCAGCGTCACGGGCGTCGCCGGACCGGGCGACCAGGGCGAGGTGAAAGCGGGCACCGTCTACATCGGCGTGGCGACGCCGACCAGCGCGAGCGTCGTGCGGCACGAGTTCCCGTCGCGTCGCCCGCTCGTGCGCAACCGCGCCGTCACCGCCGCCCTCCTCCAGCTCATCCGCGCCCTCCAGTCGGAGTAGGCGGGGAGGTGGAGGGTACAGTGTAGGGGCGTCCCTTGTGGGCGCCCTGTCTGATCCCCTCGCCCCCTAGGAGAGGGAAGCCGCGCAGCGGCGGGTGAGGGTTCGGCGTAGGGGCACCCCTCGTGGGTGCCCTGTCAGGCCCCTCGCCCCCTGGGGAGAGGGTCAGGGAGAGGGTGAACCGGGGGATGGAGGCGTGGCGCATGCTTGTCATTCCGAGCGGAGCGCAGCGGAGTCGAGGAATCTCTCGGGGACGTCCATGCCCTGCCTTCTCCCCTCTCCTGAGGGAGAGGGAGCGCACTGAAGTGCGTGGGTGAGGGCCCTGCGGGGGGAACGGGTGAGGGTACTGGCGTAGGAGTGCCCCCCATGGGCGCCCCGTCTGACCCCTCGCCCCCTGGGAGAGGGTGCGCATTGAGAATGCGGGGGTGAGGGTGAATGAGAGAGACCAATGACAACCGGAACGCTATGGATGCTCTGAACAAGTCCCCACAGGGGCTTGCGGAAGCATAGCATGGGG
>JAPPHT010000006.1 GCA_028874795.1 Chloroflexota bacterium | reverse complement strand
TGGAGGTGGACGCCTACGTCCGCTACCGCATCGAGGACCCGCGCAAGTTCATCGAACGCCTGCGCAGCGAGAGCAACGCCGACGCGACCATCCAGCAGATCGTCATCGCGGCCCTCCGCGACGAGGTAGGCCGCAGCACGCAGCCGGAGATCATCGGCGGGCGGCTCATCGGCATCGAGGAGGACCGCACCACCGTCGAGCCGCTCCTCAACGATCAGGGAGTCGCGACACGCGCGGCCATCGTCGCCCGGGCCCTGTCAACGGCCAACCAGGTCGTCAAGTCCCCCGAGAACGACTTCGGCGTCGACATCGTCGACATCCGCATCAAGCGCGCCGACTTCCCGGGCGCGACGGAGGACAACATCTTCAACCGCATGAGGACGGAGCGCTCCGTGCAGGCGCAGCGACTCCGCGCCGAGGGAGAGGAGCTCTACCGCGAGCGCATCGCCGACGTGGACCGGCAGGTGGAGATCATCTCCGCCCAGGCGGACGAGACCGCCAACCGGCTCCGCGGTGAGGGTGAAGGTGAGGCGATCAGCATCCTGGCCGAGGCGCTCGAGCAGGACCCCGAGTTCTTCGCCTTCCGCCGCAGCCTCGCGGCGTACAGGGCCGTGCTCGGCGACAACTCCACCCTGGTCCTGCCCGCCGACTCCGACCTCTTCCGCTACCTCCAGTCCGCCAGCGGCGCAACGTCGGCGGGTGGTGAGGACGAACTGGGGGACTTGCTCGGCTTCGTTGGATCGCTCTTCGGCGAAGGCGGGTTCTCCATGATGGAGGACCTGGCGCCATCCGGCGTCACCGACGGTTCGTAGGGCCTCCCTGCTAGAATGAGGGGCGTGGACCCCTCGCTCATCCGCAACTTCTGCATCATCGCTCACATCGACCACGGCAAGTCGACGCTTGCCGACCGCATCCTGGAGATCACGGGCGCCGTCTCCGCGCGTGAGATGCACGACCAGCTGCTCGACTCCATGGACCTCGAGCGCGAGCGCGGCATCACCATCAAGGCGCAGGCCGTCCGGATGGGGCTCGCCTACCAGGGCAGCGACTACGAACTGAACCTCATCGACACGCCCGGCCACGTGGACTTCTCGTACGAGGTCTCCCGGTCGCTCGCGGCGTGCGAGGGTGCGCTGCTGGTGGTCGACGCCGCGCAGGGCATCCAGGCGCAGACGCTGGCCAACGTCTACCTAGCACTGGAGCACGACCTCACCATCGTCCCTGTCGTGAACAAGATCGACCTGCCTTCCGCCGAGCCTGACCGGGTCATCGAGGAGTTGGTTACGGCGTTCGGCTTCGACGCGGACGAGGTGCTCCTGGTGTCGGCGAAGGACGGGACGGGCGTCCGGGCTCTACTCGAGGCGGTGATCGAGCGCGTGCCGCCGCCGGAGGCGCACGAGGAACGCCCGCTGCGGGCGCTCGTGTTCGACTCCAAGTACGACTCCTACAAGGGTGTGATGGCCTATGTGCGCGTGGTTGACGGGGCAGTGAAGGGCACGGACCGCGTGCGGATGATGGCGACGGGCACGGAGGCGGACCTGTTGGAGGTCGGCGCGTTCCGACCGGCGATGGCCAAGGCGCCGGACCTGTCGGCAGGCGAGGTCGGCTATCTGGCGACGGGACTGAAGAGCGTCGGCGACTGCCGCGTCGGCGACACCATCACGCATGCTCGAGCGGGAGCGGCTGAACCCCTCCCCGGCTACGGCGAGCAGAAGCCGATGGTGTTCGCGGGGCTGTACCCGACGGACGGCAACGAGTTCCACAATCTGCGTGAGTCGCTGGAGCGTCTCCAGATGAACGACGCCGCGCTCGTGTACGAGCCGGAGAGCTCGCCCGCGCTGGGGCCGGGCTTCCGGTGCGGGTTCCTCGGCCTGCTGCACATGGAGATCGTGCAGGAGCGGCTGGAACGCGAGTACGGCATGGACCTGGTCGTCACCGCGCCGAGCGTGGTCTACCGGGTGACGATGAACGACGACTCGGTCCGCGAGGTGTCGCGCCCGACGGACCTGCCGACCGGCGGCGAGTCGCAGCAGGTGGAGGAGCCGTGGCTGGACCTGTCCATCCTCACGCCGTCGCGCTTCGTGGGACCGATGATGGAGCTGATCAACTCCCGGCGGGGCGAGTTCAAGCGCACGGAGTACCTGGACTCGGCCACCGGCGGCGGAGCAGGTGTGGACGCCGCGCCGTCGTCCGACCCTCGCGTACTGCTCGAAGCGTCGGCGCCGATGGCGGAGGTGCTGGTTGACTTCTACGACCAGGTCAAGACGCGCAGCCGCGGCTATGCGTCGCTGGACTACTCGTTCCACGGCTACCGCTCGGCCCCGCTCGTACGGCTGGACATCCTCGTGAACCAGTCGCCGGTGGATGCGCTGTCGCTCATCACGCACCGCGACCGCGCGTACCACCAGGGGCGGATGCTGGTGGAGCGCCTGCGGAAGCTCATCCCGCGCCAGCTGTTCGACGTGCCGATCCAGGCGGCGATCGGCAGCAAGGTCATCGCCCGGGAGACGGTGACGGCGATGAGGAAGAACGTGCTGGCGAAGTGCTACGGCGGCGACGTGACGCGCAAGCGGAAGCTGCTGGAGAAGCAGGCCGAGGGGAAGAAGCGGATGAAGCGCATCGGCCGCGTCGAGGTGCCGCAGGAGGCGTTCCTCGCGGTCATCAAGATGGACCGCTAGAAGTCCGCTCGAGCCCGGCCCAGCAGACGTGACAACTCGGCCATGGCCGGGTGGTTGGCAGATGTCGCGGTTGGCATATTTTCGTACCGCTCCAAGAGTTCGGACTCCGAGAACTGCTGAGGCCAGTCCAGGCTGGCAGAGAATTGATTCCCCTCGAACGCTATAGCGGACAGATTGAGTAATCCGACTAAGTCTCGGGCTATCGCACGCGCGGGGTACAGGAGGCCTCGGTAGTATGTATAGCTTCGGTCAACCAGGTCATGAAGTTCGAGATTCTCATGGCCCAAGAGCAGGTCGAGGATGCGCAGTTGCCGCTCTGCGAGCGCCCTGCGCCGTTTGCTGCGCAGCTTCCCGAACAGCGATCGCGCGAACTCCCTGTAGAGCACCCGCTTCTGCTGGTCTGCGATCTGCGCGGCGAGTGCATTGCACCTGTCCGCGACTGCCGGCAACGCGAACAGCAGGAAAGGGGTGAGGTCGTGTCCGGTGCTGCGGGATTCGTACAGTGCCCTGAAGTACTCGTCTCGATGTTCATAGTAGTAGTTGGAGACGCTGACCATGACCATGTCGTTGACGTTGGCCGCTCGCAACATGAAGGCTTCCAGCGCGCGGGCTGTCCGCCCGTTGCCGTCCCCGAAGGGGTGCATCGCACCGATATGGTAGTGAGCGGCCATCGCCTGGACGATGCGGTCATGCCGTGGGAACTCATTTCTGATCGCGCCGGCGAGCGCGTTGAACGCGGCCCGGCAGCCGTCGCCTCCCTCGATCCCCCGGCAGCGTGGCATCCCGAAGGTGACGTTATCCCCGGCTGCCCGGGTTGCGCCCGGCTCGCAGCGGTCGTCGTCGCAGCCCGTGACGACGCTCCGGTGGATGTCCAGGATCAGCTCAGCAGAAACAGGTTGGTCCGAGGGTAGCGAGCGCAGCCAACGATAGGTCTCGTTGGCTGCTCGCAACTGTCTCTGGGAGTGGGTCAGGCCAGGCCGTTCCGATGCATCCGGCATCAGCGCTTCGTCCTGCTCGCGCTGGGTGAACTCCGCGCCCTCTATGCGCGAGGTGCCGACCGCCTCTAGGCGCAGTTGTTCCTCGTGGGCCTGTTCAATCCACTGTGGCAGATGGGGGAGGCGGTTCAAAACACCGGCGGCTACGCGAGCATCAACCAGAAGGCCGGAGACGGCAGTATAATCGTAGCGCACCCACTGCGAAGGAACTACGTAGTGTCTCGGACGACCCGCCGTCATATGCGGGTCGTTCCGTCTCATTTCAAATTCGTTTCGATATTCCACTCCTGAATCATGCCAGTTCTTGCGTTTCGTTGCAAGTTCATTTCAAGTTCGTTTCACGCTCCGCCAGTTCCTTGAGCCACGCCCGCATCGCGTCGGCGTAGTCCGGGTGTCGGAGGGCGATCTCCACGGCGGTCTGCATGAGGCCGAGCGGCGTGCCGGCGTCGAAGCGCTCGCCCTCGAAGCGGAAGGCGTGCACCGGCTCACGCTGCGCCAGGAGGGCGATGGCGTCGGTCAGTTGGAGTTCGCCTATCGCGCCGGTCGTGATCTCCTCGAGGCAGTCGAAGATGGCGGGTGAGAAGACGTAGGGGCCGACGATGGCGAGGTTCGACGGCGCCTGGTCGCGCGGGGGTTTCTCGACGCTGCGGGTGAGCAGGGTCTCGCGGTCGGAGAGCGGCTCGCCTTCCACGACGCCGTAACGCGAGACGTCGTCCCACGGCACCTCGACGACACCGATGGCGTTGCCACGGCGGTCGTAGGCGTCGAGCATCTGGCGGGTCACGGACGGTTCGCCGAGGAGTATCTCGTCCGGCAGGTAGACGATGAACGGCTCGTTGCCGACGGCCTCCTTCGCCATGAGCACGGCGTGGCCGAGGCCGAGCGGCTCCGGCTGGCGCACCGCGATGACGCGGGTCATGCGACCGACGCGCTCGACGGGTTCGAGCTTGGCGTTTCCGCGCTCGCGAAGGGTGCGTTCGAGCTCGGGGGCGACGTCGAAGTAGTCCTCCATCGCCGTCTTGCCGCGCGAGGTGACGAGAACGACGCGCTCGATGCCGGCCTCGGCGGCCTGCTCGACGGCGTACTGGAGGACGGGGCGGTCGACTAGGGGCAGCATCTCCTTGGGTACGGACTTGGAGATGGGGAGGAAGCGGGTGCCGACCCCGGCGGCGGTGATGACGGCGGTGCGGACTGGCATAACGGAGAGAGGATAGCAGGGAGCCGGACGCCCTGGGAGAACCCGTCAGCGTCGGCGAGTCCTGCCGCCTGACCTCAGGCCGAAGAAGACAGCAAGCACGAAGGACAGGGAGCCCAAGGCGATAGTCACGGTGAGGGCCATGAGCTCCGCAGGGCTGATATACACCATGGCGACTCCTCGCGGTTACTGGTTCTGCTGTTTGGGCAGTACTGCGATGAGCGTGTCTATCTTGGCGTTGACCGCCGCTGTGTTCTCCACGACGCGGTCGAGCTTGCTGGAGAGGTTATCGCTCACACGGTGCAGCTCGTCGACGAGATTGTCCAGTTTTACTCCGACGCCATTGATCTGGTCGCCCACGCTGTTGAAACTGCGCAAGCCGAAGAAGGCTGCAAGGGCGATAGACTCCAGCCCCAAGCCTACGGTTACGATGAGCGCAATCATCTCCATCTGAGTTATGTACATGGCAGCTTTCCTGCTCCTATGGTGGGCCGCAAATCCACTATGTCAATGGCGGATGCGCTCGCACAAGGACCGCGTGTCACCCGTTCCGCGTTGACCTGCCGCGCCCGCGCGCATAGCATGGCTGTGGCCGTGCTAGACGGGGAGCTAGCGGTGCCCTGCACCCGAAATCCGCTTCAGCGGGGTTGAACTCCTCTCTAGAGGGCCGGTCTCGCCGCCTCTGGCCCGGAAACGGACGTTGAGAGCCAGACCCTGCGCGACGGAGCCCTGTGAACCGCGTCAGGTCCGGAAGGAAGCAGCGCTAAGCGGAGTGCTCCGAGTGCCGCAGACCAGCCTGGTTCGAGTCCGGGTCCATGGCCAAGCGCGCGGGCTCCCGGTTCGACGAGAGGTGCACGGCCTCTCCGCAGAGTCCACGCGCCGGAGGCATCGAACATCCTCCGGCGCACGCGTTTCCGAGGCCAGCCATGGCGCACCGCGCTCCCAGGAAGAGCCTGGGGCAGCATTTCCTGACCGACCGCAACATCCTCGGGGCGATCGCCGACGCCGCGGAGGTGGGCTCCGGCGATACGGTGATCGAGGTCGGCCCGGGCCGTGGTGCGCTCACGGCAGTGCTGGCGGAGCGGACGAGGCGCGTAATCGCGGTCGAGTTGGACAGCGCTCTGGCGCGTTCGCTCGCGGCTGCCGCGCCTCCGAACGTGGAAGTCGTAGAGGCAGACGCCCGCTCAATCGAAGTCACCGCGCTGCTCGGCGGCTGTGCGCCGTACAAGATGCTCGGCAACCTGCCGTACTATGCGGCGATGCCCATCCTCCGGCGCTTCCTGGAGTCGGACTGTCGTCCCGAGCAAGCGGCGGTGCTGGTGCAGCGGGAGGTCGCGGAGCAGATGTGCGCCCGGCCAGGCACGATGTCGCTGGTGTCGCTGGCGGTGCAGTTGTTCGGGAGCGCGCGGACCACGCGCATCGTGCGTCCGGGGTCGTTCACGCCGCCGCCGAAGGTGACATCGGCGGTGGTGGCTGTGGCCCTGTACGATAGTCTGGCGGAGGGAGTGGACGACGCGGAGGGTTTCTTCGTTCTCGCGCGGGCAGGGTTCAGCGCGCCGAGGAAACAGCTGCGGAATGCGCTGTCGGGCGGCCTGGGCGTCGCGCACGTCGAGGCGGAGCGGCTGCTCGAGGCGGCGGGCGTGGAGGCGTCTCGCCGCGCGCAGACGTTGTCGATGGGGGAGTGGGCTTCGCTGTACCGTGCGTGGAGGAGCGCTGAGGGATGAGCGGCGTAACGATCCGAGACGAGGGCGGACTTCGCATGGAGCCGCCGTGCGAGCACTGCGGGGCGTCGCGCGTGCGGGAGGTGCCGTACTCGGAGCGGGGGATGCCGCTGCTGCCGAATGAGCTCGACGAACTCGCGTGGACGGACTACCTGTGCGACTGCGGCGTCGTCCGCCTACGCATCGGCAAGCGCCCGGAGTAGCGGCGCCGGTGGGTTGCGTCAATGTCGCCTCATGTGTCGCGGACGAGTACACTGCGCATAGAGCAACAGGCCCATGAGCAGATGAGGAGGCCGCCATGAGCGAGTTGGTGCTGGGAACAGAAGAGGGTGTGTTCGCGTTCCACCTGGACAGCGGGAAGTTCCACGCTGAGGAAGGCCCTGCGACGCGGGTGATGCTCGCGGCGGCAGGCGACACGGTGTACGCCGTCACGGACGACGCAGCGGTCTGGCGTCGGAGCGGGCATAACCACTGGGAGCTCATGAACCCCCATGCGATCGAGGTCCAGCCGTGGACGCTGGGGGCGGACGCTCGAGTGCCGGGGCTCGTGTGGCTGGGCACATCGCCAGCGATGGTGTACCGGAGCGGCGATGGGGGAGCGACCTGGGTTGGCTGCGATACGTTCAACGATATCCCCGGCCGCGAGACATGGACGTTCCCGCCGCCTCCGCACATCCCGCACGTTCGATCGATCTTCCCTGACCCCGCACAGGCGGGCGGCGTCTACGTCGGTGTCGAGGAAGGGGGCGTGTTCCGCAGCGTCGACGACGGCGTGACGTGGGAGAGCCTGAACGATGGGCTCTTCTTCGACGTCCACGAGGTGATGGCGGACCCCGACGCACGCCACATGTACGCGACCACAGGGTGCGGGTTCCACCTGAGCGAGGACGGCGGCCAGAGCTGGAGGCTGGTGCAGGAGGGCCTGGAGCGGCCGTACACGATGCCCCTGGTTGCAGCGCCGGAGGACCCGCGGCTGCTCTACACGGCCGCCGCCGCAACACCGCCGCCGGGATGGCGCGTGAACGGCACGGCGAACGCCGCCATCTACCGCAGCACGGACGGCGGAGCCAACTGGCTCCGGCTCGAGAGCGGCTTGCCCGCCTCGTTCGAAGCGATGGTCAGGACGATGGTGGCGGGGCCCGACGGCGCTCTGGTAGCGGCTGCGGCCAACGACCTCTACGTGAGCGAGGACCATGGGGAGCACTGGAGCCTCGCGAAGTCCGGCATCCCCACGGTACGGTCGATGGTGCTCGTGTAAGCCATACGGCGACTCGCCTGCCCGCGCATCGGCGGGCGATGTGATGACCGATGCACACAAGAGGGCGGCCACAAGGCCGCCCTCTTCGTTGTTCCTGGCTGGAATGCGTAGTCGCTAACCGTCCCGTCCGCGTCCGAGCACGGCGCCCTGCTCTTCGTGGGCGCCGTAGCCCCACTTGAAGTCCGGGTTCCTGTAGGCCTCGTCGGGCATGAGGCTCTCCAGCCCCCGCTTGTCGAGTTCTTCCTCGAACTTCTCGCGGATCCAGGGTTCCTCGTACGGGTACTCGATCTGGTCGCGCCTGCGGTCTTCGACCTTCTCGCTGTGGCCGCCGAACTGAGGAAGCGGCGCGAGGGCGAGGTAGCGGGCGGGCTCGACGCTTACGTTGAAGTGCTGGTGGAACCAGCGGTCAGGCGGGGTGAACATGCTTCCCTCATGCCAGGGAGCGATGATCTTCTCACCGCCCTCAGGCCACAGGATGGAGTAGCCCTCTCCCGCGGGGATGACGATAACCCTGCCGGGGCCGTGCCGGTGCCCCTTCTTGTAGGTGCCGGGCGGGAAGACGGACATGTGCCCACCCATCTGGGAGTTGGGGAATGAGACGTCCACGACGTGGCCGCCGCCCCCGCGCTGGCGGTGGGGGACCAGGTCGTTCCAGGCGGCCATGTCGGTGAAGTAGTTGCCGTACCAGGTTGCGCCTCGCCCGAGGTTCGGTGCGCGCTTGGCGACGGCGTAAAGCTCGTCCTCGCGGGGCTGGAGCAACTCGGGGTGGCCGTAGGGGTTGTTGAAGTAGAAGTCCGGGTCCGGCTCGAGCGACATGGCGACGGGCAGGTAGTTGTTGTGCAGCATGCGCAGCGGCTGGTCGCCGCGCGCGTTGGCGAACTGCCGGTGTGCGCCGCGCGGGATGAGGAAGAGGCTGCGCGGGCCGAACTCAAAGCTGTGCTTGTCGACCCCGTCTGTCCATACGGTGGCGATCCCGTGCCCCGCAAGGGTGTAGACGACCTCGTCGAGGGCGAACTTGAGCGGCGGGGCGCTGGCTCCGGGCGGGAGCTCCGTGATGCGGGCTTCCGCGACGCCCTCCATGCCGGAGACCTGGATGAAGGCGGCGTTGCACTCGCGCTCGTGCCACGGGCCGACTTCAACGGTGCGCAGGTCCTCGATGAAATAACCCCTGTGGATGGGGACTCCGTGGGAATCCATCCAGTCGTCGTAGATGTACTTGCCGCGGCGGGTGCCTCCGCGGGCGACCGCGTCCTGTATGGCGCCGTTCTGGGTCATGTGCGTTCCTCCGGTGTGCTGAATACCTACTCGGTGGATGGTACCCGATTCGGAAGGGCTTGTGGTCAGGGGGAAGCAGTTCGCCCCCAAAATGTGACATGCGCTACTGGCGTGGCGCCGCTGCCGCTGGCGTAGAATCGCGGGGGACAGGAGGATGAGACCCATGACGATGGGAGACAAGGAAGACCGCAAGGAGTTGCTCGCGCAGGCCATGCAGCAGGTGATAGAGGGTGTCCGCGCGATGGACGCCAGCCAGCAGGAGTTGCGGGAGTCGAGGCGGACTCATGAAGAGTTGCTACTCATCCATGAAGCGCGCTTCCGTGAATATGAGGAGCGACTTCACGGATACGAAGAGCGGTCCCGCGAACTTCATGCCCGGATAGGCGTCTTGGAAGAGAGCGGAGAGCGCACCAGCCAGACGGTGCAGGGTCTATTGGCTGTGGCCACGGAGTTGCAAGCAGAAGTGGCGCGACTCGGTGGTTCGTAGCCCCGCGCCTATTCAGGGACAGGAGGAGTTTTGATGGCGGACGTTTTCGGCTACGAGGGGTTCCAGTATGAGTACGTTCCGGGATGGCCGACGCTTCCAGACGGCTACGTTCTGCTCGAATGTCCCGGCGTGGCGGTGGACTCGCAGGACAACGTATTCCTGCTGACGCGGGGCGAGCATCCGCTGATGCAGTTCGACAAGGACGGCAACTTCATCAAGTCGTTCGGCGAGGGGTACTTCAGCAGCCGGACGCACGGGTTGTACGTCGCCCACGACGACACGCTGCTCGTTGCCGACGACGGCATCCATACCATCCAGCAGTTCACCGCCGCGGGCGAGCGGCTGTTCGAACTGGGGAACCGCAACAACCCGTCGCCCAAGTGGGGCGGGCAGCCGTTCAACCGTCCGACCTCAGCGGCGATCCGTCCGTCCAACGGGGACTGGTACGTCTCGGACGGCTATGGGAACGCGCGTATCCACGTGTACAGCAGCGCCGGGGAGTACCGGTTCTCGTGGGGCAGCCCCGGCATCGACGCGGGAGAGTTCATGCGCCCGCACAACGTTGCCATCGACGGCGAGGACAGGGTGTACGTGGCGGACCGCGAAGCGCACCGCATCCAGATATTCGACGCGGAGGGGCGGTTCATCGCCATGTGGAACAACATCCACCGTCCGGATGCGATGGTGCTGTGGCAGGACCACATCTACGTGGGGCAACTGAACGGGATCGGCGGGTTCGACTCTCCGAACATGGGTCATCGCGTCGAAGTGTTCGACCTGACGGGCAAGCTCGTCTCGCGGTTCGGCGCCGCGGTGGAAGGCGAGGGGCCGGGCGAGTTCGTCGCGCCGCACGGCGTAGCGGTGGACTCGGAGGGCAGCCTGTACGTCGCGGAAGTGTCGTACACGATCATGGGCCGCCACCTGGACCCCCCGCGCGAGATGAAGAGCATCTCCAAGTACAAGCGCCGCTGGTAGCAACGCCCGTGCTGCGCCTGCTGGCCCCGGCGAAAGTCAACCTGACGTTCGAGGTGCTCGGACGCCGCGCCGACGGCTACCACGAGGTGCGAACGATCCTGCAGTCTCTCAGCCTCGCGGACGAGCTGACGTTCGAGGAGTCCAATCACCTCAGCCTGACGGTTGCGCCCGAAGGCGCTGCGCCCATCGAGGAGAACCTCGTCCTGGCAGCAGCACGCCTGCTGCAGCGCGAGGCGGGCGTGTCGGTCGGCGCCGCGTTTCACCTGACGAAGCGCATACCCACAGCAGGCGGGCTCGGCGGCGGGAGCAGCGACGCCGCGACCGCGCTCCTCGGCCTGCGGCAACTCTGGGGGCTCGACCTCGACGCCGATGCCCTACGTGAACTCGCGGCGCAACTGGGGAGCGACGTGCCGTTCTTCGTCTCGGGAGGCACGGCGCTGGGCGAGGGCAGGGGGGAGCGGTTGAGCCCACTGCCGTCTCCGCTGGGCGAGGCGGTCGTTGCCGTGCCTGAGGCATCCAGGCCTCGTGACAAGACCGCGCAGATGTACGGACTGCTGAGGCCGGAGCACTACACGGACGGAAGCGCCACGGCGGACGCTGGGCGACGCTTGCGCGATGGGGAACCGCTCGGCGCGCAGGTGGTCAACGCGTTCGATGCAGTCGCGGCACAGGCATACCCGTCCTACGCCGGTCTGAGTGCGGCGTTCGAGTCGGAGGGTCTGTGGCCCGTTCTCTGCGGCGCGGGGCCGTCCATGTTCGCGCTGGCAGTGGTGGGGCAGGGGTCCGACCTTGCTGAGCGCGTTGCTGAGCGCGCGGCTTGTGTCGCGCTTCCCGTGTCGTTCAGAGGGGCATGGGCCCTGGACGGCGTAGCGGCGGAGTAGCCGCGTTCAGAGCAGCAGCCTCGCTCCGGCGATGAGGAGCCCTGCGCCGATGACACCGAGCACCAGCCGCCCACTTACCCTGGGCGCGAGCCGCACGCCGATCTGCGCGCCGAGCATCGCGCCTACACCGGTGATACCCGCCCGCAACCAGAGACTCCCTTCGTCGCTGCTGAACGCGAGGTGGATGGCCAGGGCGGCTGTCGCGGCAGCGGTCAACTCGAGCTGGGAGGTGGCGACCGCGACGGCCTTGGGTATGCGGATGACGAGCATCATGATCGGGACATTCATGACGCCGCCGCCGATGCCGAAGAAACCTGCGAAGAAGCCGGCTACGGGTGCTATCGCGGCGGTAAGCGGCTCGTTTACCCGGTAGCTGTGAACGTAGCCGGTCTTCTCCACGATGGTGCGGGCCATCCCTCTTGAGGAGGGCTCCTCGGACTGGGACTCGATCGCGCTGCGAGCTATGAGGTAGGCCGCTCCCAGCAGGAGCGCTACAGCGAAGATCGTCTCGAAGGCGCTCCGGTCGGTCACACGGTTGAGGAGCGCGCCGCCCGCCGCTGCCGGAACGGCCAGGACGATGAGGATGCCGGCTGTGCGGAAGTCCTGCAGGCGGGACAGACGGAATCCAACGCTGGCCGAGGCGGCGGTGAAGAGGACCGAGGTGAGGGAGATGGCGGTTACGGAGGCAGGGTCGGCGTCGGGGAAGATGAAGAGCAGCACGGGTACGAGCAGGAACCCTCCGCCGACGCCTGCAAGTGCTCCCACTGTTCCGACCGACAACCCCAGCACGGCGAGTCCGAGGCCCTGAGCAACGGTCAACTCCGGGAACATCGGGCATCCGCCCTACCGGGTCTCCGGCTCAGGACTCCGGGGGGCGAGTGCGAGGCCGAGCTGGTCCAGTTGGGCCTGGTCGACCGGCGATGGCGCGCCGAAGAGGGGGTCTGCGCCGACCTGGGTCTTGGGGAATGCGATGGTGTCGCGGATGGAGTCGGCGCTGTCGGAGAGCAGCATGATGAGCCGGTCGATACCGCCAGCGAAGCCGCCGTGCGGGGGTGCGCCGTACTCGAAGGCCTCCAGCAGGTGGCCGAACTGCGATTCGACGTTCTCCGGCGTATGGCCGAGCGTGCGGAAGACGGCCTCCTGCTTCTCGCGTTCGTGGATGCGGATGCTTCCGCCGGCGAGCTCGTAGCCGTTCGCCGCAAGGTCATAGGCCTTGGCGAGCATGTTCCCCGTATCACTTTCCAGCCGCTCCCAGTGCTCGTCGAAGGGTGCGGTGAAGGGGTGGTGCACGGAGTCCCACCGCTGCTCGTTGTCGTTCCACTCGAAGAGCGGGAAGTCGCTGATGACGCAGAGGGCGATGGTGTCGGGATCGGCGAGGCCGAGCCGCTCGCCCATGTTGAGGCGCAGCTGGCCGAGCGTGGCGGACGACTGCGGCTCCTCCCCGGCGACGATGAGGATGAGGTCGCCGGGTGTTGCTCCACAGGCGGCGGCCATCGCCTTGATTTCGTCGAGTGCCAGCGCGCGGGCCGGCGTTCGGACGTGCTCCATGGTGAGGGAGTCGATCGAGCCCGCAGTCTCGTCGAGGGCGATGGTGACGAGGCCCCGGGCGCCGTAGCGTTTGGCGAGTTCGACGAGCTCGTCGGCCTGGCGGCGGGGGATCGAGGCGAGGCCGGGAGCGGCGAAGCCCTTGACGGCACCGCCACTCGCGACGACGCCGGAGAAGACCTTGAACTCGCTGCCGGCAATGATGGAGGAGAAGTCGGCCAACTCCAACCCGAAGCGGATGTCAGGCTTGTCGCTGCCGAAGCGGGCCATCGCCTCCTCATAGGTGAAGTGCGGAACGGGGAGCGGCACCCGCTTGTCCGGGCGGATGGTCTGGATGAGCTCTGTGTAGAGGTGGGACATAAGCGCGACGATGTCGTCGCGATCGACGAACGCCATCTCCAAGTCGAGCTGCGTGAACTCGGGAAGGCGGTCGGCGCGCGGGTCCTCGTCGCGGAAGCAGCGGGCGATCTGGAAGTAGCGGTCGGTTCCCGCGACCATGAGGAGCTGCTTGAGTTGCTGGGGGGACTGGGGCAGGGCGTAGAAGGAGCCCTGGTGGATGCGGCTGGGGACGAGATAGTCCCGCGCGCCTTCCGGCGTGCTCTTGATGAGGATGGGCGTTTCGATCTCGACGAACCCGCGCTCGTCCAGGTAGTCGCGTATGAACTTGACGGCGCGGTGGCGCATGCGGAGGTTCTCGCGCATGAAGGGGCGCCGCAGGTCCAGATAGCGGTAGCGCATGCGGAGCAGTTCGTCGACGGGAGCGTCCTGGCTGACGTCGAACGGAGGCGTCCGTGCCGGGTTCAGGACGACGGCGGCGCTCGCCAGCACCTCGACGTCTCCCGTGTCGAGGTTGGGATTGGCGGTGCCTTCGGGGCGCGGGCGCACGGCGCCGGTGATCTGCGCGACCCACTCGGCACGGAACCGCTCCGCGACACCGAATGCGTCCGGCGCCTCCTCCGGGTGGAAGACCACCTGGATGAGACCGGTGCTGTCACGCAGGTCGATGAAGACGAGACCGCCGTGGTCACGACGGCGGTGCACCCAACCGGCGAGGGAGACGGTCTGTCCGGCGTGTTCGAGGCGGAGGCTGCCGCAGTCAGTGGATTTCAGCAAGGCCCACGGGTCCAGTCGGATGATGGGCGGCCCTGCAACGGAGCCGCTGTCCGATTACCTTATCGCAAGCGTGCGCCGGGGCGCTATCGGCGCGAGCGTGGAGGAGCGGCGAAGGCATCCGTCGGGACCGGCGCTGCGGGACGGTCCCGGGAACGCGCGCTCTTCTCTGGAGAGGCCATCCGTGGTAGAGTTAGAGAGTGCGCATGTACGCGTGCCAGCCCTCCGTTGATAGCTCTCGGGGGCGAAAGCTGAGTGTGTGAAGGTATCCACTGAGCAACGCGAGCCGCGCGAGGCGGTCCTCACGGTAGAGTTGGACAACGCCGATGTCGAGCCGTACCTCGACCAGGCGTACCGCCAGGCGGTGCGTCGTCTCTCCATCCCGGGTTTCCGGAAGGGCAAGGCCCCGCGCCGCATCGTCGAGCAGATGTTCGGGCGGGGCTACCTGCTTAACGAGGCGCTGGACACCGTCATCCAGGAGTTCACGTCCAAAGCGGTCCAGGAAGAGGGACTGGACATCGGCGGCATCCCCTCGGTGTCACTGGACGGGTTCGACCCTCCGCAGTTCACCGCCACCGTTCCCTTGCAGCCCCTCGTCGACCTTGGGAACCTGGACTCCGTCCGTCACCCCAAGGAGGACGTGGAGCTCCCGGAGGACCGGGTCGACGCGACGCTGGAGCAGATGCGGATGGAGTTGGCCGTCTGGGAACCGGCGGAAGACGCCGTGCAGATGGACGATCTCATCAACCTGACCATCGAGGGCTGGGTGGAGGACGAGGACGGGACGCGGCGCGAGATCGTGCACTCGGAGGACACGGACTATATCCCGCGGCCGAACTCGACGTTCCCCGTCCCAGGGCTCGATGAAGGGCTCGTGGGGCTGCCGGTTGGAGAGCAGAGCACATTCGACGTCGAAGTCCCCGAGGACGCGACGAACGCCGAGGCCGCAGGAAAGACGGCGCACTTCGAGGCGACGGTCCACTCCATCAAGCGGAGGAGCCTTCCCGAACTGGACGACGAGTTCGCGAAAAGCGTCGGCGACGACTACGAGTCGATCGAGGCGCTCCGCGACAAAGTGCGTGAGAACCTCCTGGAGCGCGAGAAACGCCTTGCCGAGATACGGCACCAGGACGAGACGCTGGCCAAGGTGACCGAGGAGGCGTCCGTAGCAATCTCCCCGCTCATCATCGAACACGAGGTCGAGCATTACGTGCACGGCCGAGAGGACGACATCAAGGCGGGCCGCGTCGGGTTCGAAGAATACCGCGAATACCTGTCGTGGCAGGGGATGTCCGATGAAGAGGTACACGAACAGGCGCGTCCGAAGGTGGAGGAGCGCCTGAAGCGCGCGCACGTCATACGCGCGGTGGCGCAGCGTGAAGGCTTCGAGGCCACGGATGAGGACGTCGCGGAAGAGATCGACAGGCTGCTGGCCGACTCCGGCGAAATGGCGGAGGAACATCGGAAGCAGCTGGATGACCCAGACAGTCGCGAGTCCATCAGGCGCATGCTGGTGCAGCGGCGGACACTGGAGTACCTGAGCAACCTTGCGCTCAGGGACGCGCCTGGGGCAGCGAAGCCGAAGGCAAGAGCAGCCGCAAGCAAGAGTGGCGGCGCCAAACCCAGACAGACGAAGACCCCCGCCAGACAGACGCGGGCCAGGAGACAGCAGGGAGGAGCGAAAGATGCGTGATTGGCCTATCCACGGTCCGCTGAGTGCGGGCGCGATGCAGTCACCGGAGAACATCATTCCGATGGTGATCGAGACCGGCGCCCGCGGCGAGCGCGCCTACGACATCTACTCGATGCTGCTGAAGGAGCGCATCGTCTACCTGGGGACCCCGATAAACGACCAGGTCTCCAACCTGATCGTCGCGCAGCTGCTCTACCTGGAGCGGGAGGACCCGGACAAGGACATCAACCTGTACGTGAACAGCCCCGGCGGCGTGATCACGTCCGGCCTGGCGATCTACGACACGATGCAGCTCATCAAGCCGGACGTATCCACGATATGCGTGGGGATGGCCGCGAGCATGGGCACGGTGCTCCTCTGCGCCGGAGCGAAGGGCAAGCGTTTCGCACTGCCCAACTCGACTATCCACATGCACCAGGCGCTCGGCGGCGCCCAGGGGCAGGCGGCGGACATCGAGATCGCGGCGCGAGAGATCCTGCGGATGCAGGACAAGATACGGACGATACTTTCGACGCATACGGGCCAGCCCTACGAAAAGGTGGCCCGGGACAGCGACCGAGACTTCTACCTTCCGGCTGAGGAAGCGAAGGAGTATGGTCTGGTGGATGAGGTGTTGGGGGTTCCGCTGGGATCAACGAACGGCGCGATTCACAACTAGGACGGTCAAACCGATGCCGAGCAACTCCGGAACGTTACCGCCTCACGGCGAGCATGTGTGCAGCTTCTGTGGGAAGGCACAGAACGGAGTCAAACGCCTCATAGCCGGTCCAGGCCGGGTCTTCATCTGCGACGAGTGCGTTCGCCTCTGCCAGCAGATCATCACCGAGGAGACCACGTCCAGCAGGGACGACCACGCGGGCCTTCCGGGGAGCCCCTCGCCGAAGGAGATGGCACGTCGCCTGGACGAGTACGTGATCGGACAGGACAGGGCCAAGCGGGTGCTCAGCGTCGCGGTGTACAACCACTACAAGCGCATCCACTCCAACTCCACAGCCACCGACGTCGAGATAGAGAAGAGCAACATCCTACTGGTCGGGCCTACGGGCTCAGGCAAGACGCTGCTGGCCCAGACGCTGGCGCGCATCCTGGACGTGCCGTTCGCCATCGTGGACGCGACCTCGCTCACGGAGGCGGGATATGTCGGGGAGGACGTGGAGAACATCCTGCTGCGGCTCATCCAGGCCGCCGACTACGACGTGGCCAAGGCGGAGCGCGGCATCATCTACATAGACGAGATCGACAAGATCGCGCGGAAGAGCGCCAACCCCTCCATCACCCGTGACGTCTCCGGAGAAGGCGTGCAGCAGGCGTTGCTGAAACTGATCGAGGGCTCAACAGCCAACGTACCGCCCCAGGGAGGCAGGAAACACCCTCAGCAGGAGTTCCTGCAGTTGAACACGGCCAACATCCTGTTCATCTGCGGCGGCGCGTTCGACGGGCTGGAGAAGATCATCGCCCGCCGTGTCATGTCGAACCATCGCATAGGCTTCCATGCCGCGACGACAGGCACGGGCACCGACGACGAGATACGCGAAGCGGTAGAGCCGGAAGACCTCCTGGAGTACGGGTTCATCCCGGAGCTGATCGGCAGGCTGCCGGTGGCAGTGGGCCTGCAGGGCCTGGACAGGGACTCGCTGGTACGTGTACTGACCGAGCCGAAGAATGCAGTGGTGAAGCAGTTCCAGCACCTGTTCGCCCTGGACGGCGTGGAGTTGAGCTTCACGCAGGCGGCGCTGGAGGCCGCGGCGGAGCTGGCGCTGGGACGACAGACCGGCGCACGAGGCCTGCGCTCCATCATCGAGGAGGCGCTGCTCGACGTGATGTACGAGCTGCCGTCGATCGACTTCGCAGCGCGGTGCGTCATAGATGCAGACGGAGAGGGCGGCGTTGGCCGCCCTGTTCTGTATTCCAAGGCGGACCAGGTCATCACGATCCAGAGCATCGAGTCGCTCAAGACTGCGTAGAGAATCCCGCGCTTCCAGACGGCTTACGCGACCAATCGGAAGCTCGCGAGCAGTACGGCGGTCTGCAGCGCGAAGCCGAACAGCGCCAGGCGTAGCCGCCCGAACGGCAGGGCCGTGTGCTCCTCGCCAAGCGCCTTCCGTATCCCCCATGCCGGACACGCGGCGATGACGATAGTCAGGACAACCTCTCCTGCTGTGTAGCTTCCGTCTGCGATATCCGACAGCCCCAGCAGGTACAGCCAGACCAGCACCATCACAAACGTCCAGAGCGTGAAGACCCCGATGGCCACGTACGCGCCGACCGCGGGTCGTTGGAGAACGAGTCCAAGGGCCAGCAGGACCGGGATCACCTGGACGACGTGGCGAGCGAACGTGCCGCTCAAGACGCCGACGATCAGCAGGGATATGGCAACGCCGACGAGACACCGCGTCACACTTCCTGCATCCCGAGCGAGCATGAGGGGCTCAGGCGCGGGGATTCCTGACGCGCCGTACCAGCTTATTGAGCGTCGTGTAGACGTGGACGAACGAGCCCGCGGGTGACTCGGTCAGGACAGCCTCGGTTAGCGCCTGCCTGAACCCCTCGGGCGTGCCGTCGAACTCCGGGAATTCGGTGAAGGTGCGCCCGAGTTCCCGGGCCGTGTGTGCGTCGCTCACGGCGGTGACCGGGAATCCGTGCTCGGCTGCGAAGCGTCGCGCGTCTTCGTTGTCGGCGGCCCGCATCGTACGGGCGTTGAACCCTTCCACGATGTCGATGTAGGGAAGCAGGTCCTTCGCGGTCTCCCTGTCCAGCGCCGAGCGTCCCATGCCGGTGAAGGGATGCGGCACAGAGACGAGTGCGCCCTGCTCCTTGATGCGGCGCGCGGTCTCGACGGGTCCCAACCCGGGGCGAATGTCTTCCTGGAGGAAAAGGCCGGTTATCTCCCCGGCGGTCGACTTGACCTCGGCGCCGACGATGACGGTGAACGGCGCGATAGTCTGCACCGCTCGCCCGCCTTCCAAGGAGTTGTGGTCGGTGACGGCGATGCAGTTGAGGCCGACCGCGAGGCACCGCTTCACGAGCGCCTCGGGTGTGGTGAGGCAGTCGTGGGAGAAGTGGGTGTGCATGTGGAAGTCACCGCGGAGGGTCATCGAACATCCCGAAGTCTTGCTGAGGCGGGGCTACGGGTAGCTGGGGCTCTTCAGCCGGTTCCGCCTGGGCCTGGAAGTTGCGACGGACCTGGCTCACCTGCAACTCGGCCTTCGCGAGCAGGTCGTTGCACGTCCGGGCTAGCTCGGCGCCGCGCGCGAGCAGGCGGGTCGCCTCTTCCAGCGAGACGTTGCCTTCTTCCAGCGTCTGCACGGTCTCGCGGAGTTGGGCGAGCGCCTCCTCGAATGAGGTCCCACGCTCGGTCTGTGGGGTCTGCTGTTCCATCCGGCTCACTTCCTGGCGGTTACCATGGCTTCGAGCTCTCCGTCGTGCAGCGTGGCACGGACGAGGTCTCCCGGCACGACGTTGGAGGCGGAAGTCACGGCGCTGCCATCGCGCACCGAGGTTACCATCGCGTAGCCCCGGCGGAGGATGGAGGACGGGTCGAGTGCATTGAGCGTCGTCCGAAGGCTGTCGGTCTGCTCTCGGCGCAGGCGGATGAACGTGTCGAACCCGGTGTAGGCCCGCTCCAAGAGCTCATCCACGCGCTGGCGGTGCATGGCGGTATCCGGGAGATGACGCTGCATGCGGGCGACGAGGGCCCCGATCTCGTTGGTCCTCTGGGCGGTGTAGTAAGCGATGGCGTTCCCGGAGCGGCTCGTGAGGCTGGCGACTTCATCGCTGAGGGCGCGCACGTCGGGAGCGACGGCAGCTGCGGCAGCGGACGGCGTCGGCGCGCGGAGGTCGGCTACGAAGTCGGCGATCGTGTAGTCGGACTCGTGGCCGACGGCGCTGACGACGGGGATGCGGCTGGCGTAGATGGCCCGCGCGACCTCCTCCGCGTTGAAGGCGCGAAGGTCCTCCAGCGAGCCCCCGCCACGGGCGACGATGATGACGTCCACGTCCGCCAGCCTGTTCAGGGCCCGAATGGCGTCCGTCAACTCGGCCGGCGCCTCATCTCCCTGTACGCTGGCGTCGCAGAGGACGAGCTCGCAGAGCGGGTAGCGGGCGCTGAGAACGGTCTGGATGTCGTGGATGACCGCGCCCTGGGCGGAGGTGACGACTCCGATGCGGCGGGGGAACGGAGGGAGGGTGCGCTTGCGCGCCGGGTCGAACAGTCCTTCAGTCTCCAGCTTGGCGCGCAGGCGCTCGAACTCAGCGGCGAGCGCTCCCTCTCCAGCGGGAACGACGGAGTCGGCGTAGAGCTGCGTCTCGCCCCGGTTCGAGTAGAAGGAGACGCGTCCGTGGGCGATGACCTGCGCGCCGTTCACGACGTGCTCGCCGCCGTAGTAGCCGCTGAAGTGCACCGACTTGAGCTGGTGCTCGGAGTTCTTGAGCGTGAAGTAGCGGTGCCCGGCGGCAGATGCGAACAGGTTGGAGACTTCTCCCGTTACCCAGACGTTACTGAGATAGACGTCGCGGTCGAGGATCGTCCTGATGTACTCGGTGATCTGGGAAACGCTGTAGACCTGCATGGGGATGCTCGCGGGCCGTATGCCGGCGGCGCTAGTCGTTCACGCGGGTGACATACTCGCCGGACCGGGTGTCGACGCGCACCTTGTCGCCGATGGCGATGAACATGGGGACGGTCACGCGGATGCCGGTCTCCAGTGTGGCGGGTTTGCCGCCACCGGACGCGGTGTCGCCCTTGTAGCCCGGAGGGGTCTCGCTGACGATTAGGTCCACGGTGGTCGGCATCTCCACCATGATGGGTTTGTCGCGGTAGAAGACGAGCTCGCAGTCCGTCTGGTCCACGAGGTAGTCCGCGGTGTCGCCGACCACGTCCCTGCCGACCTCGTACTGGTCGTAAGACGTGGTGTCCATGAAGTTGTAGACGCCGTCGGCCTCGTAAAGGAAGGTGCATTCGCGGTTCTCGACAGGCGCCTTGGTCAGCTTGATGCCGTAGCCTGAGAACGACTTGTCGAGCAGTTGGCCGGTGAGCAGGTTGCGCATCTTGATGTGGTAGACCGGCGCGCGCTGCTGCATCTTCTGCTGGTAGTAGTCCTCCACCTTGAAGGGCACGCCGTCCATCTCGATCGTCGTGCCTCGGCGGAGGTCTCCGAACTCCATGACCATATGTAGAACTCCTTCTATACGGGAATGACGTCGCGCTTATGGGCCTTGGTGAGCACGCGGGGCTTGCCGTTCTCCATGACGACGAGGTCCTCTATGCGGACGCCGCCCCAGCCGGTGAGGTATATGCCGGGCTCGACGCTGAATACCATGCCGTCCTCTATCGGATCGTCAGACGTGGGGCCGACGCGGGGCAGCTCGTGGACGGCGATGCCGATGCCGTGGCCGAGGCTGTGGCCGAAATCGTCGCCGTATCCCGCGTCCGCGATGACCGCCCGCGCGATGCCGTCGATCTCCCCGCCGGTCATGCCGGCAGTGGCATTCGCCTCGGCGGCCTCCTGCGCGGCGAGAACGAGGTCATAGATCTCGCGGAACTTCGGGCTCGCCTCGCCCAGCACGAAGGCGCGGGTGATGTCGCTACAGTAGCCCTCGAAGAGCGCGCCCGTGTCGATGTATACGCCGTCGCCGTACTCAAGGGGGCGTTCCGTCGGGCTGTGGTGGGCCTTCGCGCCGTTTGGTCCCGAGGCCACGATAGTGGGGAACGAGAGGCCGTCCGCGCCGAGGCTGCGCATGGTGCGCTCGATGTCCCACGCGATCTGCCGCTCCGTCATGCCGGGCCGGATGCCGGCCGCGACGGTCTCGACGGCCTCGTCCGCAATCTCGATAGCGCGCGTGAGGGTTTCCAGCTCCGCTGCGTCCTTCACGGCGCGGAGCTGGTCGGCCATGCCCTCGGTAGGCACGAGGTCAGGCGTGGTATCCAAAGCCTGCAGTTTCTGGGTCAGCGCCCTGTGTGCGGCGACGGTCACCGAATCGTCCTCGATGCCGATCTTCCTCGCACCGGAGGCTGCGACGACCTCCGAGAACCAGTCATAACCGGCTGCCATGCGGATGACGCGGTAGTCCGTCGCCTGCTGCTCCGCCTGCTCGGTGTAGCGGAAGTCCGTGGCCAGAGCTGCATCGTCCGGGGTAATCCAGAGCCAGCCGTGCGTGCCGCGGAACCCCGAGTAGTATGCGACGTTCTTGCTGAGGGAGCGCTCCGTGTTGAAGATGAGCATCGCGTCGAGCCCATCGTCTGCCATGCGAGCGCGGAGCCGGGAGATACGGTCTGCGGTGCTCATGCTGCGTTCTCCTCCGCAACGAGATATTCCAGCGCCAGGATATAGCCGCGCGGGCCAAGCCCGCTGATGATGCCGCGCGCGACGGGAGCGGTGAGCGACGTGCGTCGGAACTCCTCCCGCGCGTGGATGTTCGACAGGTGCACTTCGACGACCGGCACGCCCACGGAGGCGATGCAGTCCCGCAAGGCGACGCTGGTGTGGGTGAACCCCCCGCCGTTGAGGATGACGCCGGCTGCGGATGCCGCATTGGCCTGCAGGTAGTCGATCAGCCCGCCCTCCGAGTTGGACTGGAAGAAGTCCACGGACGCACCGAGCTCAACGGCTCGCTCGCGCACGGCGCGTTCGATGTCGGCGAGGGTTGCGCTGCCGTAGATGGCGGGTTCGCGCTGGCCGAGGAGGTTGAGGTTCGGGCCGTTCACGACGAGGATGGTCATTCGGAGTCCTGGTGTTCTGCAGCCGGCGCCTGCGCCAGCGGGTGGGCTGCCAGGTACACGCGCCGCGCTTCCTGTTGGCTGACGTGAGTGTACACCTGCGTGGCGCTGGGCGTGGAATGGCCGAGCAGTTCCTGGACGATGCGCAGGTCCGCGCCGCCGTTGAGGAGGTGGGTCGCGTAGCTGTGGCGCAGCGTGTGGGGATGGAGGTCCTCCCGCAGCCCGCTGCGCTTCGCATAGTCCCGCACGATGCGCTGGATAGAGCGGGCACCGAGTCTCTCCCCGCGTGTGTTGCGGAAGAGCGGGCCCGTCCTGTCGCGTGGCCCGTCCTGTGCGTTGAGGTATGCACGGAGGGCGTTGCGAGCCTTTGAACCGAGGGGCGTCTGCCGCTCCTTCGAGCCCTTGCCCCAGATGCGAACGGTGCCGTCTTCCAGCGACACGTTGTCCCGGTCCAGGCTGGCCGCTTCACTCACGCGGAGCCCGCAGCCGTAGAGCAACTCAAGCAGCGCGGCGTCCCGCAGGCTGCTGCCCGGGTCTCCAGCGCGGGAGGGCGCTTCGACAAGGCGGGCCGCCTCAGACACGGAGACGAGGTCCGGAAGGCGGCGCTCCAGCTTCGGAGTGAGCCTGCCCATAAGAGTAGACCTGGGACGCCAGAGAGGCGCATCCGGCAAGAGGCGGCGTTCTATGAGAAACCGCATGAACGAGCGGAGCGAGGCAAGCATCCGGTGAACGCTCGCGCGGGAATGACCGCGGCTTCCGGCACCGCGTCCGCTCTCCACGGTGCGGCGTTCCAGCAGCCATGCGACGTAGTCGCGGACGAGGCTGCGGTACTCGCGCGAGACGTTCGTGTCGCCGTTCCGGTGGATGAACCCGCGCAGTTCCTTCGCGTCGGCCCCAAGCGGGCACCCCTGTTCGCCCAGGTACTGCAAGAAGGGAGCGAGGTCGGCGATGTAGTTCCTTATCGTGGCGTCAGAGAGCCCGCGGGTCGAGCGCAGCACACGCTCGTAGTCGGTGACGAGCGGCTGGGCCTCGAAGCGGGGCTGGTCTGCGTGCGGGCTCTCCATAACGCTACGCGCTAGGCGACGCCCGCTGGCTCCTCGGCTGAGACAGGCCCCTTCCAGGCGCAGTTGGTGCAATTCGCCTGGCCACGGGCGCCGAGCACCATCAGGCCGTCGCACTCCGGGCATGGCTGTGGCAGCGGCTGCCGGTTCACGAGGAAGTTGCAGGTGGGATAGTTGGAGCAGCCGTAGAAGGGGCCGCGTCTTCCGCGCCGTTCAACGAGGCTGCCGCCGCAGCGGGGACAGGCCACGCCTGTATCCCTGGGCGCGTCCTTCGGAAGCCGCTTGATGTTCTTGCAGTCGGGGTACCCGGTGCAGCCCAGGAACGGCCCGTAGCGTCCGCGCCTAAGGGTCATCGGCTTGCCGCAGAGCTCGCAGGCCTCTTCGCTCTCATCGCCGGGCTGGCCGACGGAATCATCCGGGGCCTTCGGCAGGTCCCTGCTGTTCTTGCAGTCCGGGTAGCCGGTGCAGGAGAGGAAGGCGCCGAAACGCCCCAGCTTCACGATCATCGGCTTGCCGCACACGTCGCACGGCTCGTTGGTCGACTCGCTCGCGGCTTCCTGGGTGGCTTGCTTGATCGCCTTCCTCGCCTTGTCTAGGTCCTCGCTGAACGGCCCGTAGAAGTCGTGGAGGAAGGCCACCCACTCCTGCTTGCCGT
>JAPPHT010000031.1 GCA_028874795.1 Chloroflexota bacterium | reverse complement strand
TGGTCGCTCCTCGACGCCGGCTACATGACCGTCGTCACCTTCACGACCGTCGGCTGTGAATGCGTCACCATAGCCACTGTGGCATCAACCCCCATGGCCCGAGGTCTCGCAGGAGGTATTCTCCGCTGGGAGTATGCGCGATGGACGACGCCGGTATTGCTGCGGCGTACGAGGACAAACGCGGGTACTTTGAGAACCGGACGGACGGAGTGGGCGATGAGCAGGCGATCAAATGCCGGGAGAAGCAATACGAGGAGAGAGAGGCCACCCGCTGTCGATGACACCATGCCGACAGTATAGCCTCTGCCGCAGACCGAAGCTCCCCGGTGACTGGACGGGAAGACTCGCCTCATCAACCTTGGCATCCTCATTCCGGGACTCTGCTCAAGATTGCGCAGCCGGACATGCACGTCGCGCACCAACCGACGAAGGGCTCGTGGCCTGCGGGTGTCCGACGCACGGCGCGAGGATGCCTTACGCCCTGCGCCGCCTCGCCCGGAACACGAGCACCAGGGCACCGACCACGCTGAGCACGATGAGCAGCCCACCTGCCACCAGCGCCCCGATCGAACCCCATGGGAACGAGTTATCGGGGGTCTGGAGCAGCACCGTGACCGTTGCCTGAAGGCCCTCGTCACCCTCATCGGGGTGCAGGCGCCCATCGCTCTGCACTTCGCGTCGGAGAACAACTCCATCGCCCACCAAGGATGCGAGTGTGCTGTCGAAGGCGGACGCAGGCACCAGGAAGCTCAGGAACGCGTCCTCGCTCTCCTGGCGAGTCGTGACAATGACTTCGCCCATCGTCCCGCCCGCACCGCCGACCAGGTCCCGGACGCGACCGACCGACTGCTCTACGTCGTCCACCTCCAGCTGCAGGGACGCCGAGGGAGCGACGGGTATCGAGCCGGGAGGCAGCACGAAGCTCACCGCGATGGTCGCGAGCGCCACGCTCCGCTGGATGAACTCCAACTGCCCCTGGAATCGCTCGATGTCCGCACGCACCCGTGCGAGTTCACGCTCGACGGTGAGCACGTCGCTGACGGACACTGCCCTCTCGAGCAGCTTCAGCAGGCTCTCTTCGGCGCTCCGCCCGCTCTTGAGGCGGGCCTCCAGATCGATGGCCTCTCCAGTAACGTCCCGCTGGCCAAGGCTCTGCCCCAAGGCCTTCCCGAGTCGTTCGATGCTCTCCAGTGCGTCGAGGAACCGGTCGCTGGGGACGCGGACGACGGCGGAGCCGTGCTCCGGATTGGGGCCACCCGACATGGAGACGTGCTCGATGAATCCCCCGAACGACTGGACCAACCCCCGGAGCTGGACGGTGGCCGCGTTGACGTCGCTCACTTGGAGGTCCAGTGACGCCTGGGAGATGATCTGGCGCTCGCCGACCAGACCCTGGGGACTCCCGCCGCTGGATTGAGCGGGCGCGGGAACCGCACTTGCCGTCTCCTGTGCCGCTGGCTGCGCAGGCCCTGCCGCCCCCGGCGGCCCGGGCGGCCCAGGCACTCCTTCTTCTTCGGCCAACTCCGGATCGACGGTGAATCCCGCAGTGACAAACCGGGTACGCGAGTTCCTAACGGAGTCGATTGCCAGACTCGAATCGCTCTCGTCGTCGAGCCTCACGTCGATCCAGCCCCCCACATCACTCAATCGCTCATCGGTGCGCGCATCGTCGAACGACAAGGCCAGCCAAGCGCGGTCTTCGCTCCCCCAAGAGAGACCGGAGGCGACGAGTGCGGTGCCCCCGCCTCCCATGGCCAGCAAGAGGGCAACGACGGCTCCCATCGTCGCTATCCTCCATCGCCGTTGCCAACCGATAGAGGGTGGAACGGGCCGCTCCAATCGTCGCTCGACGCGCGCCCACAGGTCCTGCGGCGCCGGCGCCTCGCGCCCCTCCGCAACGAGCGCCTCCCGGACGCGGCGTTCCATGTGCTCGTGTTGTTCGCTCATCTCTCGACCCCCGGTCCTCGATGCGCCACTATCTCCTGCAGCTGTTCGAGCGCCCTGCTCAACCGCGACTTCACCGTTCCCTCGCGGATGCCGAGGGCGTTCGCCACTTCCTTCGTGGAGAGGTCCGCGAAGTAGCGGAGCACGACGACCCGTCGGTGATCGGCGGACAGCTGGCTGAGCGCCCACTGGACCTCGTCCCGGTCATCCGCCCGGCTGAACCCCGGGTCCGTACTGCCACCGACATTGGCCTCCGACAGCGGTTCGACCGGTACCTGACGCCGGGCCTTCGCGTTGAGCGCCTGGTTGACCGCGATCCGGACCAGCCAGGGCTTCAGAGGCTGGCCGAGACGGAACACTCCGATGCCGTTCCAGGCGCGCACGAACGTCTCCTGCACCAGCTCTTCGCTGACCGCCCTGTCGCGCGTCATCA
>JAPPHT010000025.1 GCA_028874795.1 Chloroflexota bacterium | reverse complement strand
CGCTCCAGCCGCCCTCCCACTCGAACGTCTCCCAGTGCGGGAGCAGCGGCGCGGGTTGGGGGCCCATGTACGCGAAGATGAGCCCGCCGTAGGACTCGACCGGATAGCCGGCCACCTTCACCTTCTCCTTGAAGCGCCCGTCCGGGTGAACGGTCTCCTCGAAGGGCTGCTCGATGCACTGGCCCGTCTCGTCCATCATCCAGCCGTGGTACATGCACCGCAGGCCGTGCTCCTCGGGGATGCCGTAGGAGAGGTCGACCCTGCGATGGGGGCAGAAGCGTTCGATGAGTCCAAGGGTGCCGGACCTGTCCTTATAAAGAACGAGGTCCTCGCCGAGGACGCGGACGGCCTTCGTGGGCCGGTCGTCGAGCTCGGCTGCTGCTGCGATGGGGTGCCAGTAGCGGCGGAAGAGTTCGCCCATCGGCGTGCCCGGCATAACGCTCGTGAGTTCCTTGTTCTCCTGGACGGTCAGCATGCGGCGCTCCTCCCTTGGCCCACCAGCGTTGGTAGCGGTGTGCCGATTGTAACGCACCAGCGCAGTGGCCGGCGCACGTGCGGGGCGAAAGGGACACGGCTAAGATGCGGCAACGGGTCCGGAGCAAAGGCGCGCAGTATGCCCAGAAACCCGCCTTTCGTCATCCTCGGCATCATCGGATGGGTCGCCGGTTACGGCATCGGCCGGCTTCTGGAATGGGTCGGCGGGCCGGACTTGAAGACGCCCCTTGCGATCGCTTTCGGCGCGCTCGGCGTCTTATGCGGTCTTCTGTCCATGGAGAAGGAGATCATCTGGGATCTCCTCTCCGCGGCGGCGGGCGCAGCGCTCGCTGCGGGGGCAGTCTGGCTGGCGGGGCTCGCGGGCTGGGAGCCGCTGGGCAGGGACTCCGTGCTGCAAGCCGCAGTCATCGGCGCGGCTGCCGGATACATCGTTCGTAAGTTCGTGCAAGCGTGCCGCAGACGGGCGCGAAGGAAGGCCATAGAGGCGGCAGGCGGAACCGTGGAGGAAGGATTCAAGGCGGATAAGGCCTCCTATCTCGTCTACTTCCTGGTCTGTCTGCCCGCCTACGGGCTGGTCATCTACTGCTTCTACGTCCGCCTGGTCGCTTCGTAAGCGCGCAGACCGGCCCACGCGGCGCTGCGCGATACCAGACTAGGGAGAGCAGGGCAACTGGCGCAGCGCGTCCGTCGTGCCGCTTATGGCGTAGGTCCCCCGGTATTCAGCGGCGCCCACGCGCAACTCCGTTCCCGTGCGCAGGCGCGCCAGGAACAGTCGCTCCCGCTGTGATGGAACGAAGGCGGCGGTATCCGACGTCGAGCCGACCCAGTCCATCGTGAACCGCGTGCCGTCCACCTCATACCATCCTGAGGGATGGCCGGGGATGTAGCTGTTTCTCCACCTCACGTACGCTCGGAAGTCCGACCCGTCGCAGGACAGGATCAGCCAGCTATCCGAGCCCGAGTCCCACACGTAGACATACGGATTGCCGTTGTTGAAAGTGCCGGACCTCCATGCGCCGGCTTGAAGTACAGGGGTGCGTGCAGGCGCATGCTTCAACGCGCCCGACTCCAGGTCCCCAAGGATAGTAACGATGCTGCTGCTCGATACGGCGTAGCCGGTGCCCTCCACCGATATCCCTCCCGCCTCGCGTATCACACTGGTGGTTATGCCAACGGCTGCACCGGTTGTCAGGGAGATGAGTGGACCGCCGCTGTTCCCGGGATTGAGGGGAGCGTCCGTCTGCACGACGTGGGCCCCGCGATCGGAATCGAAGAACGTCCGCGACACGATCCCGCCCGTGACCACCGCGGTGTTGCTTCCCAGGGGAAAGCCGACCGCTATGACCTGCTCTCCCTCGGGAGGTTGCACGTCGCTCATGGAAACGTAGTCGAACGACACTGAGCAACACACCCGCAGCAAGGCCACGTCCTTCTCGGCGTCGTAGCCCAGCACGGTCGCATCGTAGGTGTCCGAACCGACGATAACGCTGACCGTGTTCAGGTCGGAATCGATGACGTGGTAGTTGGTCAGGACCAGCCCTCGCTCACCGTCGGCGTCGATGAAGAAACCAGACCCCTGGCTCCGCCCCGCGTGTATCTTCACGACGGCGCGCTTCGTGATGGCAACGTGGTCCGGCGTGGGCGTCGGGACCGGCGTCGCAGTGGGGGTCGGCGTCGGCGTGGACGTCGGTGTAGGCGTGGGTGTCGGGGTCGGCACAGGCGTGGGCGTGGGCGTCGGGGTCGGCGTCGCCGTGGGAAGCGCGTCCGTTGTCGAAGACCCCGAGTCGGACCAGGGGCCAGGGCCTGCGCTGCTCAGCGCCCGCACCTGCACGATGTAGGTCCTCGCCGGCTCCAGGGCGACGATCCTGACGTTGGGCTGGGTGTGGCCGGTGTCCAGCACTTCCACCCACGGCCTGGACTCGGCGCGGTAGCGGTATTCGTAGCCGGTGACGGCCAGCTCGCTGAGCGGTTCCTCCCACGACACTTCGATCGCATCGGTGCCCAACGACGTAACTGCCGGCGCCACGGGCGCTCCCGGCGGAGCGGGTGTGGGCGTTGCCGTAGGAGTCGATGTCGGTGTGGGAGTCGACGTCGGTGTCGGCGCCGGGGTGGGCGTTGGGGAAGCGCAGGCGGCAACGAGCAGGGCCCCCGACACGGCTGCCAGCAGCGCAAACAGGGTCCCACCGGCGTTCCGTCTCTCCATCGGTTCGCTTACCTGCCCGGTCCAGGCGTGCGTGTGCGTGCCTCGTTCAGTCTTCGGTGGTCGCTTCCCGTGCCGCCTTACGGAGGGCGCACACCCCTCACATTATAGTCGCATGGTCCGGGGCGGGCGGACGCGGCCCTCGCCGATTCCGGCACAGGAGACAACCCATGCCTTCACCCTGCCCTTCCGCAACGACTGGTGGAGGGGAGCAGGCCCCGGGAGATGCCGCGGATATGGTCGGCGCTGCACGTCCCTGACCTTCCTGCCACGCCTCGGACGGGCTTGCTCTATAATCCACCGGCCATGCACTGGTCTGACGTCGTTATCGAGAGCCTGCGCGAGCATGAAGTATGGCACGCGACGTACGTGCCGGACGCCATCAACTGGCAGGTGCTCTCCAAGCTGGAAGCCGACCCCGCCTTCACGGTCGTGCCCGCGTCGCGGGAGGAAGAGGCCGTGGGCATCGCCGCGGGCATCTACGCCGGGGGCGGCCGCGCCGCGATGTTCATGCAGAGCAGCGGCTTCGGGAACACGATCAACGGCCTCGCGCAACTGCTCACTGCGTACCGCATCCCCGTACCGCTGTTCATCGGGATGCGGGGCGGGCTGAGCGAGTTCAACGAGGTGCAGGTGCCGTCCGCGCGTCCGATCCCCGCGATCCTGGATACGCTGCACATCCAGCACTACGCGCCGCAGCGGGAGGACGAGGTGCAGAAGTACGTGGACGGCGCGATCGAGCTGGCCTACGCGAGCCGCATGCCGGTCGCCGTCCTCTGGTACGCGCAGCTGGTGGGAGCAAAGCGTGCAACGTCGTGAGGGCATCGCCGCGCTGGTGCGCAGGCTCGACAACGAACCCGTCATCGCCAACCTCGGCCCTGCGACGTTCGACCTGTACGCGGCCGGCGACCGCGACGCCAATCTGTACACCTGGGGGGCGATGGGGCTCGCCTCGTCCATCGCGCTCGGAGTGGCCCTCGCCGCCCCGGACCGCAAGGTCTTCGTCACCGACGGTGACGGCTCGCTGCTGATGAACCTCGGCTCGCTGGCCACGATAGCGCGGCAGGCGCCGGAGAACCTCGTGCACATCGTGTGGGACAACCGCATGTGGTACGAGACGGGCGGGCAGCCGACGCACACGTCGACCGGCACCGACCTCGGCGGTATCGCGCTCGCGGCAGGCATACGGAACGTTGCGCGGGCCGCGACGGTCGAGGCGTTCGAGGAGGCGCTCGACCAGGCGATACGGGAGCCGGGGCCGTGGTTCATCCACGTGGATGTCGAGGAGACGGGCGAGCCCCGCCAGCGCCCGAAGGTCATCGTCGAGGAGAACCTCGTCAAGTTCCGGCGCACGTTCACCGGATAGGCAGCCCGCCCTCCGTGCTGACATTCGACCGGTGCTCCGGAACGCCCGCCACCCCCGGACGGAACGCGAAGAGCGCCCCGCCTTCCGGACCGATCTCTTCGCCCGGCGTGGACTGCCTGCTCGACGAGGTGACGTACGCGGTGGAGAGATCGCCGTCCCCGAAGCCGATGCTGGTTATCTTGCGCGCGGGAAACTCCACCCGCGCCATCTCCGCGCCCGAGGGACCGTACCGTACGACGGACCAGCCGCCCGCCAGCGCGACCCATAGACAGCCGTCCGCGTCGAGCGTGATGCCGTCGGGCGAACCGCCCTCTTCGCCGGAGAGGTCGATGAAGACGCGCCGGTTGGAGACAGTCCCTGAGTCGAGGTCGTAGTCGAACAGGGAGACGCGCCTGCCCCGGGTCTCGGCGACGTAGAGGGACCGGTCGTCGGACGAGAAGGCCATGCCGTTGGGCATCTCCAGCCCGCTCGCAAGCACGGCGGCTGACCCGTCCGGCCGGACCGAGTAGAGCGAGCCGGTCCCGCCTTCAGGGGGTATGACGCCCGCCACGACGCGCCCGGACCGGTCCGCAACGACGTCGTTGAAGCGGGCCTCCCGCTCTCCCGGCAGCCCGTCGATGACGAGCCGGACGGGTCCGCCGGCACGCGCCGCCCCTACCCGCGTGCGGTCCATGAACAGCAGCAGCGCACCGTCCGCCTGCAGGGTGAACGCGTAGAACGACTGGCCCTCAACCGCCGTCTCGACCGCGCCGGTGGCCGGGTCCAGGCGGTGGACGCGCTGCGACCGGTTGTCGGTCCAGTAGAGGCGCCGGTCGTCGGGGTTCCACAGCGGGTTCTCCCCGACGATGTCCGGGTTCCTGGCGACGACCTCTGCTTCACGGACTGCCATCGCGTGCCTCCAGCGTGGGCTGTATGAGAAGGAGCCGCCCGGTTGGGCGGCTCCTCTCGCATCGATGCGACCGGTGGTTACGCAGTGGCCAGGGCCGCATCACCGACCGTCTCCATGATGAGACAGGTAACGGTGTACGGGTCCATGTTGGCGTTGGGACGGCGGTCTTCGATGTAGCCCTTGCCCTCGACCTCGACCTGCCAAGGGATGCGGACGGAAGCGCCGCGGTCGGAGACGCCGTACTTGAACTCCTTGTAGGACGCGGTCTCGTGGAGACCGGTGAGGCGCTCCTCGATGCGGTAGCCGTAGTTGGCGATGTGGAGGTCGTGGCGCGTCTTCAGCGCCTCGGCCGCGTCGATGTTCGGCTGGTAGCTGGTGCGCATGGCGTTGGTGGAGAAGTTGGTGTGCGCCCCTGCCCCGTTCCAGTCCCCGCGCGCAGGCTTGGGGTCCAGCGTCGCGTTGATGCCGAAGTCCTCGCCGGTGCGGTAGAGCAGCCAGCGGGCAACCCAGAGCTGGTCGGACACGCCCAGCGCGCCGAGCGGGCCGACCTGGAACTCCCACTGGCCGGGCATGACCTCGCCGTTGATGCCGGAGATACCAAGCCCCGCCTGGAGGCAGTTCTCGAGGTGCGCCTCGACCACGGGGCGTCCGAACACTTCGTCAGCGCCGACGCCGCAGTAGTAGCCGCCCTGGGGCGGAGGGAAGCCGCCCTCCGGGAAGCCGAGCGGGCGGGTGCCCTTGAAGAACGTGTACTCCTGTTCGATACCGAACCAGAAATCGAGGCTCGCGTACTTCTCGGCGGCCTCCGCGCATGCCGAGCGCGTGTTCGTGGGGTGGGCAGACATGTCCGGCAGCAGCACCTCAGCCAGGACGAGGAGGTTGTCGCCGCCGCGTATGGGGTCGGGGCAGCAGAAGACAGGCCGCAGCACGCAGTCGGACGCGTCCCCGGGGGCCTGGTTCGTGGACGAGCCGTCGAACCCCCAGATGGGGAGGTCGCCAAGTTTGTCCGTCTTCTCGATGACCTTCGCCTTGGAGCGGAGCTTCGCCGTGGGCTGAGTGCCGTCTACCCAGATATATTCCGCACGTATCATTGCAGTGGTCCCTCCTTCTTCTTCTCTTGTCCGGTATTGCTGTTGCTGTTCGCCAGGCGCGTTCGAAAGCCGCGCCCGTTACTCTTCCGTGATCTCGATGGTGTGGATGGTGTCGCCGGGCGTGCTCGCCGCCTGGGGGTCGCGGACGCTGATGGACATCAGCACGTCCAGCCCCTCCGTCACCTGCCCGAACACGGCGTGGCGGTTGTCCAGGTGCGGCGTCGGGCCGTGGGTGATGAAGAACTGGCTGCCGTTGGTGTTCGCTCCGGCGTTGGCCATGGAGAGGATGCCGGGCTTGTCGTGCCTCAGGCTGGGATGGAACTCGTCAGCGAACCGGTAGCCGGGGCCGCCCCTGCCGGTGCCGGTGGGGTCGCCGCCCTGCGCCATGAAATCCGGGATGACGCGGTGGAACGTCGTGTCGTCGTAGAAGCCTTCGCGGGCGAGGAAGACGAAGTTGTTGACCGTGTTGGGGACCTTGTCGGCGAAGAGCTCGATGACGATATCGCCCTTCTCGGTCTTGAACGTTGCGGTGTAGCTCTTTTCGGGGTCGATCGTCAGGGCTGGCGGTGCGTCGTACTGTTGCGGCATCTTTTCTCCCTCGCCACATCCGGACAGGAAACCGGTCAGTGCAGCCAGGGCAAGAAGTATGGGAAAGAGGCGTCTTCTCATCGTTCGGCGGCACACTTGCCAAGCGTCCCAACGTGCGGCGTTTAACAGAAGCCTATGCGCTGGAACGTGGTGAGGCAAGGGGAGGAAGCGGAGCGCAGGGGAGGCGTAACAGAATCGTAACGTAAGGCGCCCTGGCTGCCGCCTCAATCGAGGCGATAGAACGCCGAGGTGGTGCCGCCGAGCACGTTGGCGAGCTGCCCATCCGTCATGGGGCCCGCCGCCTCGATCGTCGCCTGTAGCACCTGCTCGTACGTAGCGACGGAGACGTGGTGCGGCCAGTCGCTGCCGAACATCATGCGGCGGTAGCCGAAGAGGCGCACCATCGGCTCGACGAACAACCGCAGGTGGGCCGTGCTCCACGGTTCCGTGTCCAACGTCACCAGGCCGCTCAACTTGACCGAGACGTTGGCGCAGGGCGCGAGGTTGAGCATGTGGACACCCCACGGCTCCCGCTCGCTGCGCGCGATGAACGGAGAACCGATGTGCGCGACGGCGATCCGCAGCTCAGGGAGAGTCCTGGCGAGGTCCCGTACCGATGGGACCTGACGAGGCTCCACGATGACGTCGAGGCTCAGGCCGCGCTTCGCGGCTTCCCGCAGGCCTTGCAGCACGTCCGGACGCGTGAGCCAGTGATTGTCCGCCTCACGGTAGGCCGGCAAACAGATTCCACGGAGTTTGCGGTTACGCTCCACCTGCCTGAGCGTCTTGCCCAGGTTGCGAGAAGTCACGTCCACCCACACGGCGGCAGCCGCCACGACATCGTCGTGGGACGCGGCGTCGAGCCCTGCGCTCGTGGCGTCGTCGGAGGGCTCCGGCTGTATGAGCACAGAGCGCTGCACGCCGCTGGCGGCGAGGAGTTCTGCGAGTCCGGCGGCGGTATCCGGCGTCGCGGGAAGGCGGTGGGCGTCTACGATGGGAGGGAGGTCCATGGTCCGTTCCGGCAGGGGTGCTTGGCGTTGCGCGGGCCGGGCTATCCTATCACGAGACTCCCGTTGAGAGCCCCGCGGTCCCCGTCGTTGCGGGCACGTCTCGCGGCCACTCCCTTACCTGTTCCATTTGCGGTCGGCAACCGCGAACGGTGGCAACGCAACGAACGTAGTTTCCGAAGGAAGCTGGACGCTCAAGGCATATGGCGCCGTGTGCTGAAGCCGTTCCTGCGCAGCGCCATACCCGATGCGCGAGTCGTCGCCGAACCGTGAATCCGTCGCGATCAACAACCGGGACTGGACTTATCGCATTCCGGCCGCTATCCTGCCGTCCAAGAGGCAGCTATTCCATGCGGCTGTCGTACACAGGAGGTAAGTGGAATGCCCACTTTTGACATCGTTTCGATCGGCGAAGCCCGCGCAAACAGTGCAACGGGCAAGCGGGCAGCACTCCTGCAGGAATACATCGGATACATACAACGTGTTGCTCCCGGAGAAGCGGGTAAACTCGAAGCCGGAGAGGGCGAGACGACCCAGGCCATCCGGCGCAGGCTCAACGCGGCCGCGCAGGCGCTGGGCAAGAGCCTGGACGTCCGGCGCTCCTCCAACGCCGTCTACTTCTGGACGTCCAACGGGCGGCGACGCGGCAGGCCCCGCAAGAATCCCGCGTAGCAGTCATTCCGTCGGCATTCCACGACGGCGTCACGATCCGGCGCACAAAGGGCGCCCTCGCTGCTCTGTATTCGTGATGCCCCGGTTGCACCTCCACGGGCCACGGTAAAACGTGCTCCGTGGAGAGCGTTAATGCGCGATGCAAGCGACCGCGCTCCGCGCGCGCGTTGCCACGATGAGCGTTAACCCCGCGTGACTTCGACTGCTGCTACGATATAAGCACAGGCAGCGATGCCGCATGGACAGCACGACGAACCACCAGGAGCCGCAGTGCGCGTAGCGATAGCAGCCGACCACGCAGGGTTCACATTGAAGGCGGACGTTGCCGCGATGCTCAGCGGCTGGGGGCACGACGTGCTGGACCTCGGCGCGTACGAGTTCGACCCCGACGACGACTACCCCGATTTCGCCGCGCTCGCCGCGCGTGCCGTCGCCGATGGCGAAGCGGAACGCGGCGTCATCGTCTGCGGCAGCGGCGTCGGCGCGAGCATCGCCGCGAACAAGGTGCGAGGCGTCCGCGCCGCGATGTGCCACGACACGTACTCGGCGCACCAGGGCGTGGAGCACGACGACATGAACGTACTCTGCATCGGCGGACGCATCATCGGCCCGGAGACCGCCCGCGAGGTGCTTGCGGCCTTCCTCGGGGCCTCGTTCACCGGCGAGGACCGCCACGTCCGCAGGCTGGAGAAGGTGATAGCGTTGGAGCGGCAGGCCGCAGCGAGCGAGTGAACAGAGGAGGCAACGCCATGGAGAACACCATCCGCCGGAACCTTGCGCTTGGACAGTCCACCTGGGTGGACTACATCAGCCGGGACATGCTGGTGAACGGCGAGCTCGAGCGGCTCGTGGAGCACGGCGTCACTGGACTCACTTCCAATCCGACGATCTTCGAGAAGGCGATCTCCGGCAGCTCCGACTACGATGAGTCGCTCGCAGCGCTGTCGCGCGACGGACGGTCGCCCACGCAGATATTCGAGGCGCTCGCCGTAGAGGACATCCGTGCCGCCGCCCAGGCGCTCCGGTCCGTCCACGACGCCGCAGGCGGGCGCGACGGTTTCGTGTCGCTCGAGGTCGCCCCTACCCTCGCCTACGACACCGAGGGCACCGTGCGGGACGCACGCCGTCTGTGGGAGGCGGTAGGCGAACCGAACGTGATGATCAAGGTGCCCGGAACGCCGGAAGGGCTGCCCGCCATCACACAGTTGATCGGCGAGGGCATCAACGTGAACGTCACGCTCATCTTCGCCCTGGACGCATACCAGCGCGTGATGGACTCCTACATCGCCGGGCTGCAGGCGCTCGCGCAGCGAGGCGGCCCGCTCGGGCGCGTCGCCTCGGTGGCGTCGTTCTTCGTGAGCCGGGTGGACACGGCGGTGGACAAGGCCCTCGACGAGAGGGGCGCGGACCCGTCGCTGCGAGGAAAGGCGGCCGTCGCGAACGCCCGCGCCGCGTACGCGCTCTTCAAGGAGCGGTTCGCCAGGGACGACTTCGCCGCCCTGCGGGCACAGGGCGCGCAGGTGCAGCGTCCCCTCTGGGCCAGCACGAGCACGAAGAACCCCGCCTACCCGGACACGCTCTACATCGACAACCTGATCGGCCCCGATTCCGTGAACACCATGCCGCCGGACACGTTGCAGGCCACGCTGGACCACGGCGTCTCCGCGTTGACGCTGGAGGGCACGCAGCAGGAAGCCAACGCCGCGCTAGCCGCGCTGAAGGACGCGGGCGTGGACATGGACGCGGTCACGGACAAACTGCTGAGCGACGGCGTGGACGCATTCGCAGGCTCGTACCGGCAACTGCTGGAGAGCATCGAGGCGAAGTGCGGCCTGCTCGCGCAGGCGCGCAGCTGACACGGCGCGCGCCGCGCAACTCCCTCCGTCACTCCCGCGCAGGCGGGAGCCCAGCACGACAGGGAGTGTAAGGGGAACAAGGAGGAACGCTATGGACATCGGCATGGTGGGGCTGGGACGTATGGGAGGGAACATGTCCGAGCGCCTGCGCCGCGGCGGGCACCGTGTCGTCTCCTACGACCGGGACCCGGACACGCGCCAGGCAGCGAGAGCGTCCGGGTGCGAGGTCGTGGACTCGCTGGAGCAGTTCGTGGATGCGCTTGCGGCCCCCCGCGTGGTCTGGGTGATGGTGCCGTCCGGCAACCCGACGGAGGCGACCGTTGCCGCGCTTGGCGATGTGCTGGAGCCCGGCGACCTCGTTGTGGACGGGGGCAACTCGAACTACAACGATTCGATGCGGCGCGGTGAGTCGCTGCGCGGCCGGGGCATCGAGATGGTGGACGCCGGCGTCAGCGGCGGCATATGGGGGCTGGCCGAGGGCTACTGCCTCATGGTGGGAGGCAGCAAGGAAGCCATCGCGTTGGTGGAGCCCGTGTTCCGCACGCTTGCGCCAACGCCGGAGAAGGGCTACGCCCACGTCGGGCCGCTGGGCGCCGGGCACTTCGTGAAGATGGTCCACAACGGCATCGAGTACGGGCTCATGCAGGCGTACGCGGAAGGATTCGAACTGATGCGCGCCAAGCAGAGCTTCGACCTCGACGTCGCGCAGATCGCCGAGATATGGCGGCATGGAAGCGTCGTGCGCTCATGGCTGCTCGACCTCACTGCCGCGGCGTTGGACGAGGACGCGTCGCTCTCTGGTATCGCGCCCTGGGTCGAGGACTCCGGAGAAGGTCGCTGGACCGTGGAAGAGTCCGTCGAACTCGCGGTGCCGCTGCCCGTGATCTCCATGGCGCTGCAGGCCCGCTTCCGCTCCCGCGACGAGGGCCGGTTCGGCTTCAGGCTGCTCGCCGCGATGCGCAACCAGTTCGGCGGGCACGCCGTAAGGCGGCAGTCCTAGCGCATCATGGCGGATGTGCGCGTCTTCCCCTCGCCTGCCGCGCTGACGCAGGCCGCGGCCAACCTCGTGCTGGCGTCTGCCGAGGAGGCCGTGCGCGAACGAGGGCGTTTCGTTTGGGGACTATCCGGTGGAAGCACGCCGGAAGCGCTCTATCGCAGACTCGCCGGACCGCCCTTCGCAAGCGCCATGCCGTGGCGCGCCACGATCGTGTTCTGGGGCGACGAGCGCTGGGTCCCGCACGACCACGCGAACAGCAACCAGCGGATGGCGAACGAGGCGTTGCTCGCGCGGGGCCCCGCCGCCAGGACGGACGCCATCCCCGTACCGACTGAGAACGTTTCCCCGGACGAGTCCGCGGCCGCCGTCGAGGACGCGCTGCGACGGGCGATCGGCGACGCGCCGGTGCGCCCCGACCTGCTGCTGCTCGGGATCGGGCCGGACGGCCACACGGCGTCGCTTTTTCCGGGAACGAGCGCACTCGACGAGCGCGAGCGGCTCTTCACCGCGAACCGGGTGCCGCAGATGGACGCATGGCGCATCACGGCTACGTTGCCGCTGATCAACGCCTCCCGGCACGTCGTCTTCCTCGCACAGGGGCAGGACAAGGCGGAGGCCGTGCAACTCGCGCTGGACCCGGCGGACGGCGCGCCTCCCCTGCCCGCGGCGCTCGTCGCCCCGGAAGGCGGCTCGCTCACGTGGTTGCTGGACAGGCACGCCGCGTCAGGGTTGACGGGGGGTATCTGAGAGAGAAGCCCTGCTCCCCCGCTGCTCAGGGTTCCTGTGACGCAGCCCTGAACCGCTCCACGCGGTTGCGATAGCGGCTGTCCGTGGGCATCGGGAGGTCTCTGGGCATCGTCTCGTTCGCTGCCTTCAACAGAGCAAGCAACTGCTCCGCGACGCTGAGGCGCCTTGAGATGACATCCAGTTCCCAAACGTCTTCGTAGAAGTTGCGGTGCAGGTTTTCCACCGCTGCGAAGTACGTCTCGAAATCGTGGTTGCCCACTTGTTGGGCGATGTGCGAGGTAATCACCCCCGCGTCCTGATGGACGAGGTAGGGCCAGCCCCGCTCATCCGCCAGCGCCTTGACTGCGTGCGCGACGGCGCCCCATGTCTTCTCGGACGCCTGCAAGCGGTCGCCGCTGGCAAGCATCTCCCGTGCGTGATTGAGCAGGCGCTCGCTGTGCACCTCATGACTTTCGATAGGCTGCGTGACCATTGAACGCTACTCCAAACCGTGTCACGGCCATCGTACTACCATGAGTCGCGGCGCGCTACCCCTCCCACGGCGCACAACGGTCGCGAGGCCACACTCCCCTCCCGCTCCCTTCAGGACGATTCCGAGTCCGACCCCTGGGTGCGACGGCGTGCCCGCCGCTCCGCGGCGCGCGAACGGGCGACCGGCTGCTCGACAGGTGTGCTGTCCGACCTGCGGCCGTCCTCCCTGCCCGACGCAAGGTACGGCGGCCTGCGCCAGAGGAAGAGCGCCAGGAGCGCAACGACGATCATCGCCGCGGAGACGAGATGCGCGACCGGGATGTCGCCGACCTTCCAGTTGTCGATGCGCAGGAGCTCCAGTGCGGATCGTTCCAGCGCGTACCAGATGAGGTAGAGAAAGAGCAGGTCCCCCTGCCGGAGGCGGCTGCCGAAGCGGCGGCCGGCCCATAGCAGGACGATGACGCCCAGCAGGCTCAGCAGCGACTCGTAGAGGAAGAGCGGGTGGAAATACGCCGCCGCGCCGGAGTCCCAGGGGAAGTGGTGCTCCGGCCCGACCGGGATGCCCCAGGGAAGGCTCGTCTCCGGCCCGTACAGCTCCTTGTTGAAGAAGTTGCCCCACCTTCCGACGGCCTGCCCCAACAGAAAAGCGGGCGCGCCGATGTCGAACCAGCGGAGAGCCCGGATACGCTGTCCCCGCCCCGAGCGCGCCCTGCGGTTCACCCACCAGACGTAGAGCACGAGCGCGAATGCCGCGCCCGCTATCGCGCCGAAGATGCCGATGCCGCCGGCGCGGAACACGAAGATCTGGCCGGGGTTCTGGGAGTAGAAGCTCCACAGGTCGATGACGTGGTAGAGGCGAGCGCCGATGAGACCGAAGACGACGCCCAACACCGCGATGTTCAGCACGTGCTCCGGGTTCTCGCCGAGGCGCTTCGCCTCGCGTTGCGCCAGGACGATGCCCGCGAGCAGCCCCGCGAGGATCATCAGGGAGTAGTAGCGTATCTCCAGGCCGAAGAGGATGAGGCCGCGAAACGTGATATCGAAGTCCACACTGGCTCCTGGGGTCCTGGTCCACGCCACCGATGGCGGGCCGGATGGGGGCTCGCGTCATTATAGTCCGCCGAGTGGGTCGAACTTAACGGCGGCCATTGCAGTATGATGACCATGGTCATTGACTATGGTACGCTGATGGCGGGCATAGAGGAGGGACCATGGCTGCAAACGAGATACCCGCGGTAGGCGGCGTCCGGACCATCAAGGCGTCGGAGTTCAAGGCGAAGTGCCTCAAACTGATGGACGAAGTCGCGGAGAGTGGCCAGGAGATAGTCGTCACCAAGAACGGGCGCCCCGTCTCGCGGATTGTCCCCTACCATGAGAAACGGAAACTGGTCTTCGGCGAGATGCAGGGCCTGATCAAGACCTATGCTGACATCGTCGAACCAATGCCGGCGGAATGGTTCGAAAAAGACGGCAGCGACGACGATCTCTTTTGATCTTCCTCGATACACATGTCCTCCTTTGGCATCAAGAGGGCGACCGCAGATTGGGGAGACTCGCCCGCCAAGTGATCGAGCGCGCGCTGGAGGAGAACGACGCAGCGGTCTCTCCCATCTCCTTCTGGGAAATCGCCATGCGCATCCAGAAGAGACAGCTCCACCTCCTGTTTGATGTTGCCGCCTGGCGGCGCGACATGCTCAGCCGGGGGTTGCATGAGATCCCCGTAGACGGCAGCATCGCGGTCCGCGCGGGCCTGCTTCCGGATATGCACGGCGACCCCGCAGACCGCCTCATCGTCGCAACGGCCCTCGAGGGTCACCAACTCCTGACCGCCGACCGCCGTCTCCTCGACTGGACCGGGCCATTGAACCGGCTGGACGCCTCCCAGTAGCCGCGGCTTTGGCGCCCCTGCCCCGCGCTGCTATAGTCTGACGCACCATCCCGTCTGCCGAGGTCGATACGCGCCGATGGGCGTCCTTTCATCGCAACAGATCCGCGCCATGCTCTCCGACACCCCGCCGCTTATCGCGGGGTTCCTGGACCTCGACGAGCAGCTGCAGGCGAACGGTTTCGATATGACGCTGGAGTCGATCGCGGAGTTCACCGGCGCCGGCCGCATCGGCGTGACCAACAGTGACCGGGTCCTCGCAGAGACGCGGGAGCTGGCGTTCGACGAGAACGGGTACGTGCACCTGGTCCCGGGCGTGTACGCCGTGCGCCTGAACGAGACCGTCGCCCTGCCCCGCAACGTCATGGCGCTCGCCAAGCCGCGCTCCACGCTGCTGCGGAACGGCGCCGCGGCGCACAACGCCGTGTGGGACGCGGGCTACACCGGCAGGTCGCAGATACAGCTCGCCGTCTACAACCCGCACGGGCTCACGCTCGCCCGCAACGCCCGCATCGTGCAGATGGTCTTCTTCACGCTCGACGACGCCACCGAGACGCCCTACGCCGGCATCTACCAGGGTGAAGCGGTGACCTCCCCATGACCACGAACGGAACGGCCGACGTCGTCGTCGTGGGCGGCGGCGTGATGGGCTGCGCGACCGCCTGGTTCCTCGCCGCTGATCACGGCTTGCGCTCCGTCATCGTGGAGCGCGACGCTGTCGCCAGCGGCGCCTCCGGCGGCGCGGCGGGCGAGCTGGGGGCGGTCGGCCGGCACCGTTACTCCATCGAGTACACGCGCTTCCTGCTGGAAGGCATCCGCATGCACGCGGAGATCGCCGAGACGCTGGTGGCGGAGTCCGGCGTGGACTACCTGTTCTCGGACATCCCCCTCCTGCGTCCGGCGCTGGAGGAGCACGAGGCGGTCGACCTGCAGGAGCAGATGGGCTGGCAGCGCGAGATCGGCATCGACGTCGAGTGGCTCGACGAGACACAGGTGCGCTCCCTCGGCACCTGGCTGACCGAGGACGCGCTGGGCGCCGCCTACACCGTCGAGAAGCAGCTGGAGGCGTACTCGTTCTCCATAGCGCTCGCACAGGCGTGCGAGAAGCGCGGCGCATCCATACGCACCGCCGAGGTGAACGGCGTGCTGCGGGAGGGCGACCGCGCATGCGGAGTCACGCTGACGTCCGGCGAGCGCATCACGGCGGGCGCCGTGCTCATAGCCAACGGGCCGTGGTCCCAGCACACGTCGGAGTGGCTGGGCATGGAGGTGCCGGTCATCCCGCTGCGCGGGCAGATCGTGCACGTCTCGCCACCGGACGGCGTCCCGATGCCGACGCACTCCATCTTCCACGAGACCGGTTACGTGCTGCCGAAGGCGGGCGGCGACCTGCTCGTGGGGACGACGCAGGAGCGCGCGGGGTTCGACCCCTACCCGACGATGGAGGCGCAGAACAGCATCCTGGAGGCGGTGATACGTTTCGCGCCGAACGTGCTGGATGCGCCGATACGCGACCTCACGGCGTGCCTCCGCCCCTACTCGCCGGACGAGATGCCCATCCTGGGCCCGGTGCCCGGGACGGAAGCGCTCTACCTCTCGACCGGCCACGGCTACAAGGGCATCACGCTCGCCATCATCTCGGGCAAGGCGATGGCGCAGCAGATAGCGAACGGTGCGAGCGACGTCGATATCACGCCTTTCTCCCTCGCCCGGTTCGCGGAGGCGTCCTAGTCGCATGGCAGGCGCGGACCTCACCGAATTCTCGGCCTCCGGACTGGCGGGCCTCATCCGCGAGCGGCAGGTCTCGCCCGTCGAGGTGACGTCGCACTTCCTGGAACGCATCGCCAAGTACGACGGTGAGCTGCGCGCGTTCATCACGACCACGCCGGAGCAGGCGATGGCCGAGGCGCACCGCGCGGAGGCTGCGGTCATCGCGGGCGAGGAGCTGGGACCGCTGCACGGCGTGCCGTTCGGCATCAAGGACCTCAACGCCACGAAGGGCATCCGCACCACGTACGGCTCGCTCCTGTTCGGCGACAACGTGCCGGAGAACGACGACATCGTCACCGAGCGCATCCGCGCGAGCGGCGCCATCGTCGTCGGCAAGACGAACACGCCGGACTTCGGGTGGAAGGGCACGACCGAGAGCACCATCGCGGGGCCGTGCTACAACCCGTGGGACACGACGCGCACGTCCGGCGGGTCGAGCGGCGGCTCCGGCGCGGCGCTCGCGGCCCGGCTCGTGCCCCTCTGCAACGGCGGCGACGCCGGAGGCTCCATCCGCATCCCCGCGAGCTTCTGCGGCGTCTACGGCATCAAGCCCGGCGCGGGGCGCGTGCCCAGCGACTACACATCGGGCACCAGCTGGGGCGGACTGTCGCAGAACGGTCCGATGTCAACGAACGTGCGGGACTCCGCGCTGCTGTTGAGCATCCTCGCCGGCCCCGATGCCCGCGACCCACGCTCCATGGGGCAGCCCGCAGAGGACTACCTTGCGGCGGTCGACGCGCCGTCCGTCGACGGCCTGCGGATCGCCTGGGGCGGCGCGATGGACGACCAGCCCGTCGACCCGGAGGTGCTGGCGCTCGCGCAGGCGGGCGCCGAGGCGTTCGCGGAGCTGGGCGCGAGCGTCGAAGAGGATATGCCCGCCGTCACGACGGACGACGCTATCTGGGCATTCGTCACCTTCATGCTGACGGACCTCTGGATCAACCTCGGCCCCGCCATCGAGGCGGGCAAGGGGGACTTCCTGCCGTCCATGCTCCTGCGATGGCTCACCGATGCGAAGGCGTGGCCGGCTTCTCGCTACGCCGAGGCGCTGCACATGCGCGAGTGGCACCGGCGCTGGTTCGACGAGCTGTTCGAACGCTACGACGTCCTCGCGCTGCCCACGATGGCTGTGCCCGCGTTCCCGGTCGACCGCAACCCCAAGACGATCGCCGGGCGGGACGTCCATCCGTCCTGGGGCTTCACGCCGTTCTGCCTGCATGCCAACCTGACTGGAAGACCAGCGGCCAGCATCCCGTGCGGCTTCACCAGCGACGGCCTGCCCGTGGGCCTGATGCTCGTCGGACGGATGGGTGAGGAGTCGACGCTGCTGCGGGCGTCCGCTGCGTTCGAGGCCGCCCGCCCCTGGGCAGACCGCCGCCCGCCCGAGTTTGTGTAACGCCCCCGTCATTCCCGCGAAGGCGGGAATCCAGAGTGCGCGACGGCGGAGCGCACACCGGGTCGAGGCGCGGAGGTGGGGGGGTTGTCATTCCGAGCGAAGCGAAGCGCAGTCGAGGAATCTCTCGGGGACCTGTCTGATCCCCTCTCCCTTGAGGGGAGAGGGTGAGGGTGAGGGTGAACCGGCGGGGTTGAGGCTGGGCGCTTGCCCCCCTCTCCTGAGGGAGAAGGCAACGCGCTTCAGCGCGTGGGTGAGGGCCCTCTCGGGGCGGGGCGGCGCCCCAGTCATTCCGAGCGGAGCGCAGCGCAGTCGAGGAGTCCCCCACCCTACTGCCCCGCCTCTCCGCCACCCTCGACCACGTGTACGTGGGCATGCAGAACGAGTTGCGGGCCGGGCTCGACCGCGCCCATCTCCGACTCCACGCTCACACCGAGCCTGCTCATGCCGTCCGCGTGTCCGAGCAGCCGCACCCACGCGTAGCCGTCCTCCCCCACCGTGAACACGGCGGCGCTCCTCGTCTGGTGCTCCGTGTCCCACCACCACGCCCGGTAGATGAGGCCGGGCTCCAACGCGCTGAGACCCCGCACGACGAGCATGCTCTGGCCATCCGGCCGGGTGATGAGGATGCCCCGGGCATGCCTGCTGCCATACCGCCGGTTACCCTTCTCGGTCGCCTGGTTGTCTGCGGAGGGCCCGTCCGCCGCCGCGTCCGGGGGCCCGGGCTGCTCGACAGGCTGCGCGGGCGTGAGGGGCGTCATCGCGACGCTGTCAGCGACCATGTCGCTCAGGCCCACCAGGTCGCTGCGCACGTCCTCCGCCTCCGCCGTCACCACGTCCACCTCGTCCTGCAACTGCGCCACACGCTGCTGCTGCACCGTCGAGAAGGCCCCGAGCCCCATGACGCCGACGGCGAGCGCGGCGGCAACGCCCAGCAGCGCGAACGGCACGCGCGGCGCCGGCCGCGCGGCCGGCGTGGTCGCTGTTGCACGGACCCGCCCCATGACCCGCTCCCGCACCTGCGAGCTCGGGACCGCGAATGCATGCGAGCCCGTGAGCGCGGCCACGCTCTCCAGGTGCTGCTCCAGCAGCTCCCGGTAGCGGGGTTCCCTGTCGAGGGCGCGCTCGACGACCAGCGCGTCCGCCGCGTCCAGTGCCCCGAGGGCATAGGCAGGCAGCAGATCGGCTACGTCGTCGCCAGGCAGGCCCGCAGGCTCATCTGCCATTACGCTCCCTCCGCGGCGGGTGCATTCATCACTTGCCTCAACTTGCCGAGCCCCAGGCGCAGACGCGTCTTGACGGTGCCCAGCGGCGCTCCCGTGCGCTGCGCGATCTCCTGCTGTGTTGCGCCCTCCAGATACGCCATCACGATGGCGACCCGCTGCTCGTCCGGCAGCGAGCGCAGGGCCTCGCGGGCCTCCCCCACGAGCACGGCGGTGACCGCCTCGTCGGCGGTGTCGCCGGAGGAGACGAGCCCCAGCGTCGCGTCCTCGGGCGCGCGGTCTGCGTCCATCAGGGCAACGCGGCGCCTGCGGCGCACCTCGTCGATCACCCGGTTGTGCGCGAGGTGCAGGAACCAGTGGCGGAAGACCCCCTTGGACTCGTCGAACCGTCCTGCCCGCGTCCAGAGCGCCACGAACACCTCCTGTGCGAGGTCCTCGGCGAGTGCGTAGTCCCTCAGTATCCCGTACGCCATGCTGAACACCTGCACGCCGTAGCGGTTGTAGAGCTCCTCGAGCGAATCGGCGTCCCCAGCCGCAACGCGAGAGGCCAGAACGGCGTCCGGTTCGGCAGTCATGGAGGGGGACACGTTGTCACCGCTCGCCATAGCGCGGCTCACTCTCTGTGTCTGGTACTACGATGCTTGGCAGGTCTCGGATTCATCGGCTGTAGCCGGTTCGCACGATTGTAGCGCGGACGACGGGGCGCGGTCGGGCGCGACCCCGTCATTTCCTGCGCGCAGGAACCTCGCAGCCCACCTCTCCCCCCGGGGAAAGGTCGCCGCGCAGCGGCGGGTGAGGGTGATCCGGTGCATCGTAGGAGTATCCCCAGCGGGAGTGCAGAGGCGCCCCCCTGCCGGGGGCGTGGGGGTGTCCCCCACAAGCGTTCGGGCGGGTGGGTGGGAAGAGTTGCGCCGGCCAAGCCCACTTGCGTAAGGGCCACTTTCGCCAATTGTAGCGTCCGCGCCCGAACGCGTGTGAGAATCGGAACGATTCCCGCACACGGACGGAGGCAGGCACACGCATGGGCAGCTACGAGATCGCGGTGATCCGCGGAGACGGCATAGGGCCGGAGGTCATCGAGGAGGGCATCAAGGTGCTCCACGCCGCACAGCGCAGGTTCGGCGTCGAGTTCGCCTACACCGAGTTCCCGTGGGGCTCGGACTACTACTTCGAGCACGGCCGGATGATGGCCGCGGATGGGCTGGACTCGCTTAGCGGGTACGACGCCGTCTTCTTCGGCGCGGTCGGGCACCCGGACATCCAGGACCACGTCACGCTCAACGGCCTGTTGCTCCCTATGCGCCGCGGCTTCGATCAGTACGTCTGCCAGCGGCCCAGCATCCTGCTGCCGGGCGTCACGTCGCCCCTGCGCGGCGTGGAGAGCGGCGACATCGACATGGTCGTCATCCGGGAGAACACGGAGGGGGAGTACGCCAACGTCGGCGGTTTCCAGTACAAGGGCTTCCCGGAGGAGGTTGCGGTGCAGACGTCCGTGTTCACCCGGCGGGGCATCGAGCGCGTCGTGCGCTACTCGTTCGAGCTCGCGCGCTCGCGCAACAAGAAGCGGCGCGTCGCATCCATCACGAAGTCGAACGCGCAGGGCTACGGCATGGTGCTCTGGGACGAAGTGTTCGACCAGGTTGCGGCGGAGTACCCGGACATCGAGACGGAGTCGCTGCTCGTGGACGCTGCCTGCATGAACTTCATCCGGCGCCCGCAGTCGTTCGACGTCGTCGTCGCGAGCAACCTGTTCGGCGACGTCCTCACGGACATCGGCGCGATCATCACGGGCAGCATGGGCCTCGCACCCAGCGGCAACATCAACCCAGAGCGCGCCTTCCCGTCCGTGTTCGAGCCGGTGCACGGCAGCGCGCCCGACATCGCGGGCAACGGCATCGCGAACCCGATGGCGACCGTCTTCTCCGGCGCGATGATGCTGCGCCACCTCGGCGAGACCGAGGCAGCGGACGCCGTTGACGCCGCCGTCGAGAGCGTCCTGCGGGACGGCGAAACGATGCCCGTGGACCTCGGCGGATCCGCCTCGACACAGGCCATCGGCGACGCCATCGTCAGCGCCCTCGAACGCGCCTAGCCAGTACCCGTCATTCCCGCGCAGGCGGGAATCCAGAAGTGCCCGATAGGGCACACGGGGCGCAGTGTGGGATTTGTCATGCCGAGCGAAGCGCAGCGGAGTCGAGGTATCTCTCACGGGCGGAGTGCAACTCCGTCGTTCCTGCGCAGGCAGGAACCCCGCCTGGCTCACCTCGCCCTCTGGGAGAGGTCGCCGCGCGACACCGTGGCGGGTGAGGGTGTCTCGGCTCCCGGCGCCCGCCCCCATTGACGCAGCAACCGCGCCGTCCATAGCCTGCCTACCCGAGCCACCCTCTCCTCGGAGGACCGAGACGAGCCGTATGCGACATCCCGCCTCTTCCGCCCTAGAAGGGTCCATCGACGCCATCGTCTTCGACTATGACGACACCCTTGTAGACACCTTCCCCGCCCGCGTTGAGGCGATGCGCTTGACGTTCACAGAGGTAGGGTTGCCGTACGACCCGACCGAGTTCGTCGAGACGATGCGCGGCTCCCCATTCCGACCGGCCTTCGATGAGATAAGCGACGGCCGGGGCTGGAAGCTGGACCTGATGGGCGTCTACCTCCGCCACTACTGGAGCAAGGGTCCCGGGTTCGTTCACCTCTTCGATGGTGTGCGTGAGATGCTCGACGCCTTGAAGCAGCGTGGCGTGCCCATGGGTCTGCTTACCTCGAAATCACACGACATCCTGGTCGAGGGTCGGCGCGCCGGTGCGGTGGTCGAGGCAGAGCAACTGGGTATCAACGGCCACTTCCCGCACATCGTCGGCTTCGAGGACGTTACTCACCACAAGCCCCATCCCGAGGGGCTGGAACGCCTGATGGCCCGCATGGGCGCATCCCCGGACCGGACCCTCGTGGTAGGCGACAGTTGGTCGGACGTTGAGGTCGCGAAGAACGGCGGCTGCTGGAGTTGCCTCGCAACGTGGGGCCTCGACAATCCCACCGACCAGACCTCCCGCGCCACCCCCGACTTCATAGCCGAAACCCCGGCGCAACTGCTCAGCCTGCTCGCCTGAGCCACCCTTCGTTCCCGCAGGCGAGGGTGACCCCCTACGCTGTGCTGAACTCTCCGATCCACCGCACGTTGCCGATGCTTGGGCTTGCAGCCCGGTAGAACCGCTGGTCGGCGGTCCATAACTCGCAGCTGAAACTCTCTGCCAAGGCAAGATAGTGGGCGTCGTAGGCGGCGCCCTGCCCGAGTTGGCTTGCCAGCTGCAACGCCCTGGCGTGGATACTCGGCGGATGACGCAGTTCAAGTTGTAAGTCAAGAAGCTGCGTCATCATGCGAGCGCAGTGGTCCAGACTCAGTTGGCCGCGTAACACGCGCTGATGGAGAGCGTTGGCAACCTCGAACGGCATGAGAAAGGGAGCGATGCGGGTTACGTCCTGTGCAACCCAGGAGTGGAGAATCGCATGCGCCCGGTGGGAATCATCCTCTTCAACGAGCCACTTGATCGCAAGGCTTGCATCGACCACTACGAACCCGGTCACGCCCATCCCTCGATCTCGCGGTCCCTGATCTCACGGGCCTCACGGATCAAGTCAGCGGAGTTCCCGGGCAGAGGCTTGCCTCCGAATATCTTCCACCGGAGTTCCGCCAGCACTTCATGGTCTGGCCTCTTGGACGATGCTCCCCCGATCCCGCTGGCCTCATCTTTCGTCAGTTCCCGGTCGATAGCGGTCTGGCAGTACTGGCGCATGCTGACGCCCTTGAGCGCAGCGACCGATTTCAGCCGGCGCTGGAAGGGAGGGTCCAGGTCAAGGGTGAGGCGCTTCTTCTTCGCAGCTTCCATACCGCAAGCCTCCCGGAGTCACTTCTCTGTTCTAAGGATACCGTAAACACAGAAATACGCAATTGCATTGGGTAACCCGGTCCTCTTCGGCAAGCTACTGGTTGATGGTTGGAGCGGGAGTGCAGACCGTACCGCCCTTAGCGGCCGCCCCCTACTCCCGGTACGATGTGTCCTGCCGGTCGAGCACGCGCAGCAGCCATTCCCACTCCATCGACCCGTGCATCATCTCCAGCAGCGTGGCGGCCTTCTCGATCGAGGGCAGCGGGGCTTGATGGAGCGCCTGCCCGGTAGACTGCGCGAGCACCTGCACCTGGCACGCGCGCTCCAACTGCCACATGAGCGTCCAAGCCTCGGCGACGGTGCGCCCCGTGGTGAGCAGGCCATGGTTCCGCATGATCATCGCGTCCTTGTCACCGAGGTCGGTGACGAGCCGCTCGCACTCGTCCGTATCGACGGCGACCCCTTCGAACTCGTGGTAGGCGACGCGGTCGTAGAAGCGATACGCGTCCTGCTGTAGCGGGAGCAACCCTTCCTCCAGCGCGGAGACGGCCATGCCGTAGGGCGTGTGCGTGTGCATCACGCAGTTCACGTCGTGCCGTGCGCCATGGACGGCGGAGTGGATGACGTAGCCGGCGAAGTTGATGCGGTGGCTGCCCTCCTCCAGCACGTTGCCGTCCAGGTCTATCTTGACCAGGTTAGAGGCTTTCACCTCTTCGTAGCCGAGTCCGTACTCGTTGATGAGGAACTGGTCGTGCGTACCGGGCACGCGCGACGTGATGTGGTTGTAGATCAGCGTCGTCATGCCGAAGTGGTCGGTAAGGCGGTAGGCCGCTGCCAGGTCAACACGCGCCTGCCATTCCGCTTCCGAGTAGCCGTTTCCGTTTCCCTCTCCGGCCATGTCCTTTCCTCCTTCTTCCTTCCGTCATCCTGCCCATTCTCGTCATTCCCGCGAAAGCGGGAATCCAGAGTGCGCGACAGCCGCGCGCTAGCGTGGCGGGTGAGGGCGACCCCCTTCTCGTCGTTCCCACCCATTCTCGTCGCTCCCGCCATTCTCGTCATTCCCGCGAAAGCGGGAATCCAGAGTGCGCGACAGCGGAGCGCACACGTCGTTCCTGCGCAGGCAGGAACCTCGCGTCCCTGCATCCCACCTCTCCCCTTGGGAGAGGTCGCCGCGCGTTAGCGTGGCGGGTGAGGGTTGGCCCCTTACCGCCGCCAGTTCGTGACCGGCTTCTCCAACTCCTCTCCGTCCACGCGGATGGCGTCGACGCGCTCGTTGAAGAAGCAGACCAGCCCCGCGACGCCGGCGGTCTCCGTGGTCGGATACTTGTAGCACCACGCGGCGTCTTCCAGCAACCCGCCCTCCGCCTCCACGGAGTAGTAGTTGGCCTTCCCCTTGTACGGACAGCGGCTCACCGTCTCGCTGGGGAGCAGCAGGTCCATACGCACGTCCATCTTGGGGAGGTAGTAGCGCAGGGGGTGACCCGGCTCGATGAGCACCACCGGCGAGGAGCTGTCGGCGACCTTCTCGCCCGCGGCGTACACCTCGACGCGGCGGTTGGAGCGGAAGGCCTCGATGCGCTTGAACGGGTCCTTCGCGTGGACGAACACCTCTTCCTCTTCCTCGTACCAAGCGTCCATCTCGTTCCACCGGAACGCGAGCGTCCCGGCAAGGAACGGCACGTCGTCCGCCGGCGATGTGTACTCCCACGCGGCGCCTTCCGCCGTGCGATCCCCGACCTGCACGTCGTAGAGCGACATCGTGCCGCGAGCATTCGTGTCGGTGCGTCCCGTGGGGACCAGGGCGCCCTGCTGCACGTCGTCCTTCGGGAAGTAGTAGACGGGAGGGCCGCCCCCGCGGAACAGGTTCGCGCGGGTGGAGTCCACGATGGGCGCGCCGCCGAAGAACACGCGCACGCGCTTGGGGCTCGTTATCCAGCGCGGCTCCGGCGCAGTGACCAGCCGGTTGTTGTCGTCCAGATAGTTCATGGCGCTCTCCTCCTGTGCTCGGACCTGCTGAGTGTATTATCCCCTCTCCCTACAAGGGGAGAGGTCAGGGAGAGGGTACTCCGGGTGGGACGGGTGTGGGGGCCTGTCATTTCGAGCGGAGCGCAGCGGAGTCGAGAAATCTCTCGGATGCCTTATCCCCTCTCCTGAGGGAGAGGGCGGCGCGCTTCAGCGCGCGGGTGAGGGCTCTCTTGGGTGGGGCGGATGGGTTCCCGAATGCCTCCCTACCCTGCCGTCGACGATGCCGCGCGGGAGGGCTCCTCCCGCCGCAGCGTTTCCGGTATCAGGGATATCACGATGACCGCTCCCACGAAAGCGGTCGCGCCGAGGAACCCGAATCCCACCGTGGCGCCCGACAGCGCGGTCAGCCAGCCGAAGCTCGCGGGGCTGAGCACCATCCCTCCCTGGGCGACGGTGCGGGAGACGCCGAAGAACGTGCCCCGGGCCACGGTGGGCGCGACGTCCGTCCCCAGCGTCTGCATGTTGCCGGAAATGATGTTCGCGGACATGTGTATGGCGATGAAGCCCGCGACGAACCACGCGTACGAGGCCTCCATGTAGGCGATCCCGGCGAGGAAGACCATCGAGGCGCTGGAGAGGACAAGTCCGGGCACGATGGTGTACTTCCGCCCGAATCGGTCCATCACGTAGCCGCCGGTGAACACGATGGGGATGGCGACCGCCGCCATAGCGCCGCGCAGCACGCCGAGTTCGTCCGGCTCCAGCCCGTATGCGTACGCGGCGTAGACGACGATGACCCCTCCCCCGAAGACGCCGCCGCGGGTGACGTTGGCGAGGAACTGCACGACGAACACCGCGGGGATCGGCGCGACGGTCATCTGGCGCCAGGCGCCAGGCGGGCGCTCGCCGGAGGCGGACGTCTGCCGCGCAGCGGCGGTCGGCGCGGTCTCCCGCAGCAGGTAGAAGCTGGGGATGAGCGCCAGCAGGACGATGGCCGCGTGCATGACGAACGGCGCCCACAGCCCCAGCAGCACCGCGGCGA
>JAPPHT010000054.1 GCA_028874795.1 Chloroflexota bacterium | reverse complement strand
GCCGACGCGCCGCCTCTACGTGACGAGCAAAGGCCTCGACCGGCTCGCCTGGGAGTTGGGCGTGGACACCGAGGACGTGCTCGACCGCTACCCGGTCTCGGCGCACTGGCAGCGCATCCTGCTGGGGCGGCTGGATGCGGTGGCCTCCATCTACCAGCTGGTTTCGACCATCGCGGACGTCATGGGCCCCGTGGGGCTGCGCTGGTACCGGAACGCGCCGATGGACGCGGCGGCGATCCTCTCCGACGGGCGGGTGGTCGCGATCGTGCGGCAGGGGGCGACATCGGACAGGACGGGCTTCTCCAGGCGGCTGTGGCGGCTGCTGGAGGGGGCGAAGCCCGGGGCTGTGCTCGTGCTCACGCCCGACGAGGTGCGCCTGCGCCACGGCGCGAAGTCGTTCAGACGGAGGGGCGTGCCCGCCTTCCTCGCACTGGAGCGGCACGCCGTCCTCTCCTCGTCCAAGGCCCCCATCTGGGACGTGCCCAGCCTGGACAACGTGGTCGACCTGCGCACGGCGCTCGCATCCACACGCAAGAAGGGGATGCTCGTGCGGGAGAGAAGGCTGGCGCAGCCCGCCCCGCCGTCTGCGATACGCATCCCCGACGAGCCGTTGAGCGTTCCCGACCACCTGCTGCCGGCGGTGCTGAAGCCGGCGTGGAAGCGGGTGCTGGACATGCTCGCGGACTGGCCGTGGCTGACGCCGAAGGAGCTGGGCGGGATGCTGGGCGTCTCGAAGGGGCGGGTCTCGCAGATGACGGTCCCGCTGGCGGGCGCGAGGCTCGTGAGGCGGCAGGAGATGGAGGGGAGGGAGCGGCTGGCGCTGACGGACTGGGGGTGGGCGGTGCTGGCCCGGCGCGACCGCACGTCGATCGGCGGGCTGCGGCAGCAGTGGAGCGTCGCGCCGGACGGCGATGGGGGGCCGCTCACGTGGCGGGCGGTATCGGGGAGGCGGAGCAGGCTGCTGGCACGGAACATGGAGCACACGGAGGCGGTGCATGGGTTCATGGCGCGGCTGGCCGCGCAGGCGAAGGAGAAGGGCCACAGGGTGGAGCAGCTCGACCCGCCGCACCGCGCCTCGCGCCACTTCCGCCACCGTGAGCGGTACCGGGAGGGGATGCGAGCGGTCCACCCGGACGCCTTCGGGGCGCTGGGGGTGGGGGAGGCGGTGAAGCCGTTCTTCCTGGAGTGGGAGCACCGGGCCGTGCGTCCGGGGACGATGGCGGCGCGTCTCGCGCCGTACCTGCGCTACTACGCGACGCGCGAGCCCGTCGACGACCACGGTCACGGGGCCGAGCCGGTGGTGCTGATGGTGTTCGACGACGCGGTGGTGGAGGCACGGTTCCTGGTGGTCGCGCGGCGGGAGATGGCGCGTGTTCGCGTCCGGGTTCCGCTGTTCGTCTCCCACCGGGAGCGGCTTGAGCAAGAGGGGCCGCTGGGAGCGGCGTGGCGCGTGCCCGGCGTGCTCGAACCGATGTGCGCTTTCGAGTGAGGACGTATGAGGGTGCGCGCATCGACTGAACTGCGGAAGCCCGCGCTCGAAGGGGAGCACGGGTTGGCAAGTGTTGCGGAGGCTGGCCGATGACGAGCGGCAGCCTGCGCAACTGCTCCCGGTGCGGTCGGCGCTTCTCCGTCACGCTCTGGCAGATGCACGCCCACAACCCCGAGCGGCTGTCCTGCTCCGAAGCCGCCTGCGGAGAAGGCGCCGTGGGGCATTGCGCCGACGATCCCCTGCAGCAGGGGCTGGGCCCGCTGTGCGGCGTCCATCTCGTGGAGCACCGCCGGTGGGGGCATGACGTCCGCTTCGTCGATGGCGGCGTCTGCACCTTGTGCGACGGCCGCAGGCGAGTACCGGATGCGGAGGATCCCGGCGGGCGGTGGGTGGAGTGCTCCGGTGCCAGGGAACCGGATATGCGTCGGAGCAGGTCCTCGCCGCGCCGCGCCGCCGAGCTGCGGAACGTGAGAGGAAGCGTGCTGAGGAGGAGGAAGAAGCCCGCCGTCGCGAGGAGGAGGCCCAGGAGCGGCAGGCGGGTGAGCAGGACGACCCTTGCGACGCGACGGCAGGGGGAGAGCAGGCTGCGGATGCCCGCACGGGGCAGGCCGAGCCCGTCGGCGAGAGGGAGGAGTTCTGGCATGCGGTGGGGGAACGTGCCGGGGACGAACGAGGCGGAGAGGCGGTCGAGCACCAGCAGGGAGCTTGGGCAGAGGGGGAGACCCACTCTCGATCAGACGCATCGGGCCAGACGAGCCAGGCCGTCGAGGGGAGTCGCGCGGGAAACGGTGAACGCTACGACAAGCCTCGGAAGGCGAGGCGCGCGAGGCGACGGTCGCCCGACAAGCACAGGTGCTGCTGCCTCCTGTTCCTGGTACCGCTCATCGCAGGGATCGCCGTGGGCGCCTACCACTACTGGCCGAGCACCAGCGAGGCTCCGCAGGCCGAACCGCCATCCACTCCGACGCCGACGGCGGGCGTCGCACCCGAAGCAACGCCGACACCGACACCTTCGCCACTGCCCGTTCCCACTTCGACGCCGACGCCGGTCCCATGCGCAGACCCGACTCCCACGCCGACGCCGACTGTCACGCCCGCACCCACGGCGACGCCGACGCCCGAATGGCCGCCGCAGCCGCTCTCGGACGCCTGGCGCGATTGGGCACGTGGGTGGAACAGGTCGGAGGTGGACGCCATCCTCCAGGAGAGCCTTGGCGTATTCGATGAGGGGTTGGACGATCTAGGGGTGGTCGCGCTCGCCGAGGCGTGCCTCCGGGTGGGTGCCTTCGAGGTGCATCTTGAGGTAGCCCAGCACCTCGTGGACGCGCACCGGCTGGAGCACGAGGCGGTTCCCGGCCAGCACGCGGGCATCAGCTGGGTCGTCTGGCTCCGGTTCCAACGTGAGTTGCTGGTCGAGGCCGTCAAGACTCACGCGCCCGTCGCCGAGTGCAGGAGTCTGCTGGCGACGCCGACTCCCACCGCCACGGCTCTTCCTGCTCCTGCGCCAACGGTGCCCGACGTAGGGGGCATGCGGCTCCCCGCCTGTCTGACGGGAACGCCAGCACCGTATAGGTGGTCTCGGCGACCTCTGCCGCGCCGTCCTTCCAGGGGATGGGCGCCCAGTCGTCTTCGGGTATCGCCTCGATCAGGCTCCGGATGCGGGGATGCATGCGGATGGTGATGGAGAAGCAGAACTGCTTGTTGCGGCATGCGGAGACGATGGCGTGGTTGTAGAAGCCGCTGTCGGCGCGGATGGTGAGCTGTCCGCTTGTGCCCGCATGGCGGACGCGGGCAATCGTCTCGTGCAGGAAGTGTGCAGCGCCGCGGGCGGTGTTGGCGCGTCCCTTGCGCAGGCGGGCCATGAGCACGTCGCCGGTGTCGATAAGCCTTAGACGGCTGGCGCACATTCTCCTAGTGGCCGGGTGTTTATGCTGACCATTCCTACACTTGTGCCTGTATCTTCCATCAGGTCGGCACGTGTTATGAGGCCGCTCCTGTCCACTGCGGCGTATAGCAGACGTGAATATTCATCGTATGCCTCGGTTCCGTTGTAACTGCTGTCCGTATCCTCGTAGCACTCCTGAGCATGAAGTTCTTCTTTCCGCTTGTCTATCAGACTGATGGATTCCTCCTGCCACTTTTTGAAGTCATCCTGCAACTCCAATGCTGCTTCCACCGAAGCCTCGAATCTGAAAGCCGCTACCGTCTGCCTGTTGAGCTTGTCTATCCATGGGGCTGCTTCCCTGATGATGTGATCCGCGTCCGATGCGGCCAGCTCGCGCACATCCTCCATCGTCCTATCGGGAGAAGGTACTAGACCAGACACGGAGGCATACAGTCCCTGAGTCCTGTTCCATGCCTCATCACGGAAGTCTTGGACTGCCTCTACCCCTGCGAATGAACCAACGGTGATGGCAGAGCTCGTCAAGACAAGTGCTGTGAATGAGTACCTGAGAATCTTCATCACGTCTCCTTCGCGGTTGCGCGCGAGATCAGGCGGTGTCGTTCTTGTAGTACCAATCCAGCAGATCGCCCTTATCGCCCGAGTGGTCTTTGTCGTGTTGTAAGTAGGAGCGGGGAGCCCGGCGCGTGTTGCCTAGGGATGCTCTGAACAAGTCCCCGTGTGGCTTGCGAGAGCATACCATGGGGGTGTCCAGCAACGGGGGGTGAGGATGTGCCAGACCAGCCGACGGTGAGGTGTTCCTGGAGCGGATGGACCGGCTGATCCCGTGGGGCCAGCTTGAGGAGCGGATCCACCCCCATTACCCCCACGGCAGGACGAGGACGCCGTCCATATCCGCTCTCGACGATGCTGCGCATCCACTGCGTGCAGTTGTTTTACAACCTCTCCGACCCGGGCATGGAGAACCTGCTCTACGAGGTCGAGTCGGTGAGGCGGTCGCGGGTCTGCGGCTCTCCGGTGCGCTGCTGGACGAGACGACGATCCATCGCTCGGGTCGGAGCCAGTCGCGCCAGCGCGCTCGGGCCTCGGCGTATCGGCGACGCTGTGAGCATTGACGACAATCGCTATGGCACGGGCGCTCGCAGTCGTCACAAGCAGAGTGCGCGCTGGTGTGACAGACGTCAGCAGGTGTTGTAGTCGCATAATACGGGTCAGGTGATAGCAGAGGAGGGTAGGAGTGCAGGTTCCGGGAGGCGAGCCGCTATTCGACACCCACTGCCGGCTTTGCGGCGCGCCTCTGATTGTCCGATCGAACAAGAAGAGGCGTGCTGGAGTCCTCAGCAGGCACTCACAATGGGAGATTGACACGGTCTGTTCGGGTTGTGGGGATGAATACGGCGGGTCAGTGGGTCAGATTGTGTTCGGCTCGCCGGGCCGAACGGTGCGCGTTCTCCGGTTTCTCCGAAGACCTTTCAGCAGGATTCCATTCGTGAACCGCTTGCGGAGAAGAAGGCATGCGCCTGAGTACAGCCGAGCCGACGGGAGCCCGGACGTCGTCAAGCTGGTTGCGACGATGCCGTTCAAGGTGTACGGCATGAATGGCAATCCCCTTGGTCTTCGCCTTGTCAGTTTCGGCCATGGCGCAACGGGAGGGGTGATCGACCACATCGATTTCGGGTACATGAGCGGGCCTCTCCACTTGACGGGAGGCGCCCCGAGAGAGGAACGCCTCATCGGCATATGGCAGGGACCCGTAGTGAGTTACAGGGACATAGATGTGGAGGCACTGTATGCAATCAGGGGCATCGTAGATCACGGCGCGGACTTCCATCGGCACTGGAACCTCAATGAAATCGAGCGCGCCCCAAGACACGGGGTGAACGCGAATATTGCCGGAGCACACGCGGTGGTTGAACTGGCATCATGGCAGGAGCCTGAGCAGATCACCCTCGCCAACATCGAGTTGCACGACCATTCGATAAGAGCGACATCTCTGAACCTTACTGACGAAGAACTGCTCCGATGCTTGGAGACGTTGGTGGTCCTACAAGAGAACCAGGGCACCCTGACCCAGCACCAACAGGACTTCGACCGAGCATCGCAAGAGCTACAATATCTTTGGACGCACCTGAAGGGATGATCCGAGCGCCGACACTGTCACCACAAGAGCACAGATCTCTCTGGTAGGATTGCGCGTAAGCTGACATGCAGCCTTGAAGCGCGATATCAAAGGAGTGTCGAACGTGGAAGATCACAACTGCCCACCCAATCGCTGTGCAGGGACAGTGCGCGTGCGCAGGTCAGACTTTGAGCAGTTCAAAAGCATGCTGGGTTCGAAGCTGGTCGACCCAGGTTTCGTTTGGAATGAGTACAACGAGCTGTGGGTGAGCCTGACCCCGGGGGAGAAAGCAGCGGGCGTACGAAAGGCTGTCTTGAGCGGGGAGGCCGCACGCCAGATAGTGGAAGAGTTGAATAGGATTCGTCATGAACCGGGTTCCATGTGGCCTCTCAACTTGAAGGGTAAGCCTGCGACGTGGGGTTTCCGCATACACGGTGACCTAATCTGCCAAAAGGCTAAACCCAAGGCGTGCTTGGGCAGGCTTGAGATGGTCTGAGCCGCCAACATGGCGGGCTCTGGCGTCTGGACGGTGCCTTTACGTGTCAGGTCGGTGTATTGGAGTCGTGGGTGCCAGGCTGGCGCGGACGGTGTGCGTGTGGGTCGTCGACTGCCGCTCCCTGGCTGAAGTCGGCAATCCCGTATGTGCAACCGGCGGTCTCTACCTCTCCGGCAGTGACACGCACCCGTTGACGCTGGCGTGCGGATGCCCCACAGTGGGAGCGGGTGGCTAGACACGTATCGCAGCGAACCGATAGGAGAGCAAGAACACCCGAGAGAATGCATAACGAGGAATCGACCCATGAACGAGAAGAGCACCTACACACCCGCAGCCGTCTACGCGCGCGTCTCCAGCGATAGACAGGACGTCGACCTCTCCGTCGCCGCGCAGCTCCGCGCTCTCCGCGACTACGCCGAGCGCAACGGATTCGTCATCGTCCACGAGTACGTCGACGAGGCCGAGAGCGGACGCGTGGCGGACCGCCCCCAGTTCCGCAAGATGATCGAGGCTGGCAGCAGCGCCCTCGCCCCGTTCAACGTCATCCTGGTCTGGAAATTCTCAAGGTTCACTCGAAAGCGCGAGCACGCCGTCGCCTTCAAGTCCATGCTGAGGAAGAAGGGCATCCGCGTCGTCTCCATCACCGAGCACGCCGACGACACCCCCACAGGCAAGCTCATGGAGGCCATCATCGAGTCCGTCGACGAGTTCTACAGTGAGAATCTGGCGCAGGAGGTTGTCCGGGGCATGCGGGAGGCTGCATCACGCGGATTCTGGGTCGCCCCGGTGGCCCCCTACGGCTACCGCAAGGTCCACGTTCAGGACGGCGCCAAGAAGCGCCCCGTCCTCGAACTCGACCCGCCCCTTGATGCCGTCGTCAGACGCATCTTCACCATGGCACTCAGCGGCACGAGCATCCTCGACATCACCAAGGCCCTCAATGCAGACGGCGTCTCATCCCCCGACGGCAAGCGCTGGATGAAGACCACCGTCCACCGCATACTCGGCAACGAGGCCTACACGGGCACGCTCGTCTGGGGAACCACCGCCAAGGACAACACGCCGCCCGTCCGCGTCGACGACGCCTTCCTCGCCATTGTCTCCCCTCAGGAGTTCAAGAAGGTGCAGCGGCTGCTCAAGTCCAAGGCTCCAAAGGTCACGCACCCGCGCCGCACCGCTAGCCCCTACCTCCTCAGCGGAATCCTCACCTGCCAGTCCTGCGGCAAGGCCCTCTCCGCCGCCGAGGCCAAGGGCGGGCGATACACCTACTACGTCTGCCACTCCCTCCTCAAGCGCGGCAGCGGTACCTGCTCCACGCCGCGACTCAACGCCAAGCACTTCGAGCGCCTCATCGTCGACCAGATCAGGCAGCACATCCTCACCGAGTCCAACATGCGCGACCTCGTCAAGATGGTCAACGAGGAGATGGACTCCGTCATCAGGGAGCAGCAGGAGCGCGTCGAGGCAGCAGACGCCGAGCTCGCCGACATCCGCAGGCGCATGGACCGCCTCTGGGAGCTGGTCGAGAAGACGGATCTCACCACCGAGGAGATTCTCCCACGCATCCGCCACCACCTGGAGAACCAGGAGCGGCTGGAGCAGGCGGCCGACGAGGCCCGCTCCATCCTCGCCCTGCGCAGGGCCAGCGTACAGGATGTCGAGCGGATTGCGGCCTACGCGCGGGAGATGAGCGAGTTCCTGATGGAGAGCGAGGTCACCGAGACGAAGTCGTTCATCCGCTCGTTCGTGAAGGAGATAACGGTCCAGCCCGGCAAGGCCGTGATCCACTACGCCATCCCCACCCCGCTGGACAACGACATCGACGGGGCGGACATCGCCGAGGTCGCCCTCAGCCGCCGTGTTATGAAATCGGTAACGGGTGGTGGGCGAAGCAGGGATCGAACCTGCGACCTCCTGTGTGTAAGACAGGCGCTCTAACCGCTGAGCTATTCGCCCTTCGGGATAGTGTACAGCCTGCCGTTCGTTCCACACTGCCCCCGGAAGCCTGCGGAAGGGTCGCCGCGTTGCCCGGCGCCTGCGGCGGCAATAGCATGGGGTAGCCCCTGCGCGGGATGGAGCATCGCCATGACCTGGAAGAAGAATGCTGGGAGCCCGTTCCAGACCTACAAGCACGACGCGGTGGCCACGAACGGCATGGTGGCCACGAACCACCCGCTGGCGTCCGCTGCCGGCCTGGAGATGCTCGCTATGGGCGGGAACGCGATGGACGCGGCCGTGGCGTCCGCCTTCGCGTTGAGCGTCGTGGAGCCGATGATGGTCGGCATCTTCGGGGCCGGGTTCATCAACTTCTACAACGCCTCGGACGACGGGTTCGCGCACATCGACAACTACTCGGTCGCGCCCCACGCCGCGGCCCCGGACATGTACGAGACCGTCTCCGACACCTGGCCGGACTACATGGAGACTGTGGACCGCGCCAACAATGTGGGGTACAGGTCGGTTGGGGTGCCGGGCGCGCTGAAGGGCTGGTGCTACGCCGAGGAGCGCTACGGCAGGCTTGGGCTGGACACGGTGATACAGCCCGCCATCCGGTACGCCAGGCGCGGCTTTCCGGCCAGCCGATACCTCGTGGACATCATCCACCAGGGCCGCCAGGACCTGGCGATGTTCCCTGCCAGCGCGGACGTCTTTCTTCCCGGCGGGTCGCCGCCCCCGGTTGGCGACCTGATCGTCAGGGAGGACTACGGGAACACCCTGGGGGCCGTCGCAAGAGACGGACCGGACGCGCTCTACACGGGCAGTATCGGAGAGCGGGTGGTCGACGACATGGCCGCGAACGGCGGCATCGTCTCGTCAGACGACCTCCGCGACTACCGGATACACCAGCGGGAGCCGGTGACGGGAACCTATCGCGGGTACGAGATCGTCTCGGTGGGGCCGGCCAGCTCGGGCGGGACCGCGATCGTGGAGATCCTGAACATCCTCGAAGGCTTCGACGTGGCCGGAGCCGGGTTCGGTACGGCCGCGGGCGTGCACCTGCTGGCGGAGTCGATGAAGATCGCGTTCGCGGACAGGTTCGAATACCTGGGTGATCCCGGCTTCGTCGACGTGCCCGTGGCGGCGCTGACGGCGAAGGAGTACGCGGCTTCACGGCGCGGTGAGATCGACCCTGGCTCGGCGCGGAGCCACGGCTACGGCAACCCCTCGGCGTACGCGGGAGAGGGCGCGAACACCACGCACCTGACAGTGGCGGACGCCGACGGCAACGTGGTTTCGACCACGCAGACCCTGAACGCGGCGTTCGGCTCCAGGGTGACGACCCCCGGCACGGGGATGCTGCTGAACAACACCATGAATATCTTCGACCCGCACCCCGGCAGCTCCAACTCGATCGCACCCGGCAAGAGGATGGTCAGCAGCATGGCGCCCACCATCGTGATGAAGGACGGCAGGCCGTTCATGGCGCTCGGCACGCCGGGTGCGACGCGGATCTTCCCGTCGGTGCTGCAGGCGATCGTCAACGTCATCGACCACGGCATGACGCTTCAGGAGGCGGTCGAAGCCCCGCGCGTGTGGACGCAGGGGCAGTCGCTGGAGGTCGAGCGCGGCATCGCGCCGCGGATGCGGGAGCGGCTGCAGGCGATGGGGCACGACGTGGAGGAGGTCGCGAAGGTCGCCGGAGGGATGAACGGCGTGATGTTCGATCACAGGCGCGGAGTCATGCGCGGCGCGGCCTGCTGGCGCGCCGACGGTACCCCCGCCGGGTTCAGCGGAGGTCCGGCCCGGCCAGCGTCCGGAGAAGCGCTCTACCGGTTCTAGGCGTCCCTCAGCAAGCGCCGGCCCTGCGGCGCGTGATACCCTGAAATGCCCCATTACGCCTGCGAGGGTCTCTCTGCTCATGTCCCGGACGTTCTGGAGCGGGGCGCTCCACATCTATGTCCCGTCCCTGCTGATGATGCTCGGGCAGGGCATGCTGATCCCCGCGCTGCCCAACCTCGCCGAGACCTACGCCGTCTCCGGCGCCCTCGCCGTCCAGGTCGTCACGATCCAGCAGGTGGGCAAGTTCCTCGCCTTCATCCCCACCGGCGCGATCGTCGACCGCTGGGGCGCGAAGCCGCCCATGGTGATCGGCGCGCTCGTCTCCGTCGTCTGCCTCCTGGGCGCCGCGGCCACGCAGAACTTCGTGCTGCTGCTGGGCACGCAGTTCGTCTGGGGCTTCGGACAGAACATGTGGATGTTCGGGCGCGAGATCGCGGCGGCGGAGATGGTGCCCGCGGAACAGCGGGGCCGTGCGATGAGTACGCTCATGGGCATCAGCGGCGTGGGGATGGCCCTCGGGCCTGCGTTGGGCGGCTTCCTCACCGAGCCCATCGGCGTGCGCGGCCTCTTCCTCGTCTTCGCCGGCATCAGCGCCGTGATACTCGTGCTCGCGGTCATGCACCGGGCCGCGCGGGTGGAGCGCCCGAAGAGCAACCGCTCCATGTTCAACTTCACCGCCTTCAGGGAGATACACCCCTACTTCCGCCTCACCTACTTCATCCTGTTCATATCCACCTTCGGCGTCCTCCTGCGGACGCAGGTGACCAACACCATGCTGCCCCTCTACGTGGAGAGCCAGCTGGGCTACTCCCCCGCGGTGACCGGCCTGCTGTTCACCGTGCACGCCATCGCGACGTTCGCCATCATCCTCCCCGCCGGGTACGTCTCGGACAAGCGGGGCCGGAAGTGGGTGGCCGCGCCGTCGGCCCTCATCGCCGGCATCACCTTCCTGCTGCTCCCGTTCGCGGACAGCCCGGTTCCCATCGGCCTCGTGCTGGTCTTCATGGGGTTCGCGAGCGGCATGGCGATGGGCTCCATGACCACCTATACGTTCGACATCGTGCCCATACACCTGCGCGGGCAGCTGCAGGCCCTCCGCCGTTCGTTCGGCGAGGTGGGGGCGATCATCGGACCGCTCAGCGCCGGAGCCGTCGCCAGCGTGAGCAGCCCGTCAGTCTCCTTCTGGGTCTTCTTCCCGCTGCTGGCGGGAGCCGGCCTCGCGCTCGTCTTCTTCGCGCGGGAGGGGCTGCCGGCCCGTCGAGCACAGGGGGCTCCCCCGTCCACCGAAAGCGTGGCCGCACGGTAGGCTGCTACCATGCGGACGCGGCGCTCCGCCGCACCCCCGCCGGAAATGGAGGCCTCCTTCCGTGCAGCCTGCCAGGCCGCCGCTCCTGAAAGCGACGCTCTTCATCTACCTGCCGTCCATGCTCATGAGCATGGGGCAGGGCATGATCATCCCCGCGTTGCCTGCCATCGCCCGCGAGTTCAACGTCTCGCCGGCGCTCGCCGTACAGGTGATAACAAGCCAGCTCATCGGGCGCACCGCCTCGATGCTCCCCTCCGGCGCCATCGTGGACCGCTTCGGCGCGAAGCCGCTGATGATAGGAGGGAGCATACTCGCGACGGTCAGCACGTTCGCCGCCGCCATGGCCCCGAGCTTCACCGTCATCATCGTCACGCAGTTCTTCTGGGGCATCGGCATGAGCACATGGATGTTCGGCCGCGAGGTCGCCGCGGTCGACATGGTGCGGCGTGAGCAGCGTGGCAGGCAGATGAGCGCCCTCATGGGCATCGGCAGCACCGGCATGGCGTTCGGCCCTGCCCTCGGAGGCGTGCTGACGGACCTCATAGGCGTGCGGGGCCTCTTCTTCGTCTACGCAGGCATGGCGGCAGTGGTGCTGGTCATATCGCTGGCCCATCGGGAGATATCCCGCCCCAGGCCCCGGCGCACCTCCGCGCCGCTGTTCGACATCCGCGCCGTGCGCGAGATCCACCCGTACTATCGCGTCACCTACCTCATCCTCTTCTACACGACGTTCGCACAGTTCATACGCGGGCAGGTCACCAACGTGATGCTGCCGCTCTACGTGCAGACCCAGTTGGGATACTCCGCGTCGCTCACCGGCGTCCTCTTCACCGCCGCGGGGGTGGCCACGTTCCTCATGATCGTCCCGACGGGCATCATCTCGGACAAGCTGGGGCGCAAGTGGGCAGCCGGGCCTGCGGCCCTGCTCTCCACCGTCGCGTTCGTGGCCTTTCCCCTGGCGACGAACATCCCCTTGCTCTTCGCCGTGATGTGCCTCGTCGGGCTGGCCAACGGGCTCGCGATGGGCGCCATGACGATATACACGTACGACGTCGTGCCGATGCACGTACGCGGGCAGCTGCAGGCGCTCCGGCGGGGTATCGGCGAGGTGGGAGCGCTGACGTCGCCGCCCTCGGCGGCGCTCATCGCAAGCGCATTCACCCCGGGATTGGCATTCCTGTTCTTCGCCCCGCTGCACGTGCTCTCGGCGCTGCTCATCTTCGGCGTGGCGCGGGAGAGCCTGCAGGGCAAGCGCAAGCCGGGTGCGCCCTCCTCCCAGGAGATCGACGAGGGCGCCTCGTCGGTGCGCCCGCAGGACGGATGAACGCTGGACATTCCGGTGGACATCGTCCCTGCTGTTGTCCGGTTGTCGGATGCCGTAAAGCAGGCTGTTACCAGCCTCAGGGGAATCAACCGGTTGACATTGTCCGGGACAGTGTCCGGTGAAGAAGCACTCCTACGCGGGCCTGATCAGGTCCCATGAGTACAGCTGCCGGGATCGTTGGGGAACCGTAGGCTTGGTGGCAACGACAGGATTCGAACCTGTGACCTAGCGCTTATGAAGCGCCCGCTCTGCCGCTGAGCTACGTTGCCACCGGGCACGCCGGGGAGCCAGCCGCTCGACCCGGTGCGCAGCCTTTCAAGGATACGGACGCCCAGTCCCACCGTCAACGAGAGTACGGCGCGCGGCGGCGCCTCAGGACGACGTGGCGCGCGGGTTGCCGATAGGCGGCAGGAAGAGCGCAGCGATCGTCGAGAGCAACGCCAGCACGGTCGCGTACGGGAAGATGAGCCGGTAGTCGTCTATGCCCGGCGGTGAGAACCAGGCGATGATGATGCCCAGCAGCAGCGGGGAGAACGCCCCGAAGAACGCGTTGTTCCCCCACAGCAGCCCGATCATGCTCCCCTCGATGTGACGTCCCTCCGCAACGTCCAGCGACGCCGCCTGCGCGAGGTTCGCCCCCGCGAAGCGGACGATGCCCAGCAGGCCGACCAGAACGAGGAACAGCGCGCCAAGCTCCGCGGTGAAAGTCATGATGCCAGTGATGACCGTGGAGAAGAAAAGCACGCCGACCAGCACCGGTTTGCGCCCGGCCCTGTCCGAGAACATGCCGATGAGCGGCGAGACGACGATGGATGTACCCACCATCAGCGCGAGGTACGGCGCGACGACCGCGGCGATGCGCGCATCGCTCGGGTCGTCCTCGACCTCTCGCAGCAGTTGCGCGATCAGGACGGGGAGGAAGAAGACGATCGCCCGGTCCGCCATGCCGCGCAGGCCGGAGACGATGAGCAGCACCGGCAGGGCCCGGTTGGTGAACAGCCCGCCTATGCTCCTGAACTGCGCACCGGCAGTCCGGGAGATGGCCTCGCGGCGCGGGAGCCCCAGCCGTGCCAGCACGTACAGGATCATGGCCGAGACGACGGCGATGACGAAGAATCCCCCCACTAACACCCCGCGCCACGTCGTGTAGACGAGCACCGCCGCCACGATGAACGGCGTTATCACCTCTCCCAGGCTCCCCGCGGAGCGGTGCAGCGACATCAGTAGCGCGCGGTCGCGCGGGAACGTGAACGAGAGGATTCCCAACCCTACGGGGTGCCAGAACGACCCCGCCGCCGAACCGATCGAGATCGCCGCGATGAGGACGGCCGCGTTCGGGGAGATGCCCGCAAGCATGTAGGCGAACCCCATCGCGAACAGGCTTCCTGCCAGGAGGATGCCCCGGTTCCCCGCGAACAGGTCCACCATGAACCCACCGCCCATGCTCAGCAGCCCGCCTGCCGCCTGGCGCGACGCCGACAGGATGCCGAGCGCGACCGGCCCCATCGCGAATACGTCCTGGATGATGGGCAGCAGCACCAGGAAGCCGTCCGCGTACATGTGCTGGAAGCCGTGGCCGGTGACGATGACGCCGGCCACGCGCTTCGGCTTGTTGGCGACGACGACTTCTGATGCGGGTGATGCCGTGGTCATGGGTTGTCCTTCACCCCCGCCGCGGTCCCGTTGGGGCGCAGGGGATGGCGGTGTGCAGCGCTCCCTTCGGTCCCCGGAACACTCACGAGGGGACGCCCTCGTTCAGCCGGAAGCAGCGCGCCGCGTTCTCCCACATCAGCTTGCGCATCCGTTCCTCGCCGAGGCTGTCCCAGCCGAGGACGATGTCCGCCGAGTTCGGGAACCGCGACTCGGAGTGCGGGTAGTCGGAGCCGAACATGAGCACGTGGTCGCCCATGAAGTCGGAGACCATGCGCGTCATATCCTCGCCCTCGTGGATGACGATAGCGGCGAAGAACCGCCCGTCGGTCATGTACTCCTCCATCGTGTGCTGGAGGTCCTCGGCGACGTAGCCCATGTAGTGCACCTGGTCCTCCATCCGCTTCATCCAGAACGGGAGCCAGCCGAAACCGGACTCCAGGATGGCCAGGTTGAGGTTCGGGTACTTGTCGAGCAGGCCTGCGCCGAGGAATGCGGCGATCATGCGCATCGCGGCCCATGGATGGGAGGCCGTCCGCCCCACGAACGGGTTGTCCCAGAGGTCGCGGTAGCCGGGATAACCGGTGGAGAAACTGTGGTGGGCGATGGTGAGCCCCGCGTCGTCGCAGGCGCGCCAGATGGGGTGCAGGTCCGGGTGGTCGACCGGATAGTCGAGCGGCAGGTTCACCCACACGCCCTTCGCCCAGTCGGAGCCCGCGTACCGCTTGATCTCCAGCACGGAGCCCTCCACGTCCCGTGCGTTCGCGAGGATGAGCGACGTCAGCCGTCCCGGGTGCTGGGAGCACATGTCGTCTATCTGCCGGTGGACGCTGCGGAGCATCGCCATGTCCACGGCGGGGTCGTCGTGGCCGGAGGCGGCACCGGGAACGATGAGCTGGATGTCGATGCCTTCCTCGTCCATGTCGCGGACGCGGGCGTCTGCGTCCCAGTCGGAGCCCCCCGGCGTGGGGAAGACAGCGCCCTGGAAGTTCTGGTAGTGGCGCTGCACGTCGGGGCGCGGCCCGGCCTCTCCGAGGATGCGCGGCGGCGTGTTGCCCCATCCGGTCTGGTTGCCGAAGCGGTAGAGGTGCGTGTACGGCTCGGGCATCTGCTCGCCCGCCCACCCGATGCGGAACTCCCGGGTCTGCAGTTCGTCCTTCATGTCGCGGAGCATCGGGTCGAGGAAGGGCTCGAGTGTTTCGGCAGACGCGTGGAAGTGCGTGTCAGCATCGAAGATGTGGTGGCCGTTGCGCATGGTCGTACCTCGTGGAGAGGGAGATGCCGGGAGTATACGCCCATGCCTCGCCCCGCGTGGGAGCGCCCATTCGTGAGCAGGCCCGTCATTCTCGCGAAGGCGGGAATCCAGCGTGCCCGCCAGGGCACACAACGGCTCGCAGTGAGCCGCCCGCCCTTCCCCTTGATGGGGGAAGGTTGGGAAGGGGGCGAACAGGGGAGGCTCCAGTGGGGCCCTGTGGGTGGGGTTGTGGCGCTGGTTCAGGTGTAGGGGCGTCCCTTGTGGGCGCCCTGCCTGGTCCCCTCTCCCTCGAGGGGAGAGGGTTAGGGAGAGGGTGAACCGTGGGTGGTGCGGGGCGCCCCCTTACACCCCGGCATCCCTCCCAGCGAAGTGGTCCGCCATCCGGTTCTGCGCCGCCGCCCGGACCGTCTCTGCGATGCGCGCCGCCCGCGTCTCCGGCCTCTTCGCCGCCTTGATCCACCACAGGATCGCCTTCTTCGACGACTCCGCGAAACGCTCGAAGAACCACTGCGCCGCCCGGTCCTCCGCCAGCGCGGCGGCGAGGTCCGGCGGGATGACGAGGTCCTCGATCTCGTCGTACACCGTCCACGAGCCGTTCGCCTGCGCCGTCGCGACCATCCGCATGCCCGCCGGGGCCATCAGCCCCTGCGTCGACAGCCGCGCGACCTTCTCCTTGTTGAGCCGCGACCATGGGCTCTTCGGCTTCCGAGGCGTGAACAGCCGCATCGCCCGCTCCTCGTCCAGCCTGTTCGGGCGCGAGTCCACCCAGCCGAAGCAGAGCGCCTCGTCGACGGTCTCCGGGTAGGGGATGAACGGCCTGCCCGTCGCCTTCTTCCACGAGACGAGCCACGCGCCCGTCGACCCGTGGTTCTCCTCCAGCCACGCCCGCCACTCAGCCCGCGTCTCCACGAGCACCATGGGCCGCCCGTCACTGGAATGCGTTCCGATCACCTCTGGCATGGTCGTGAGCATACCGTGACACACCGGCGGAAGTCGGCGTAGGGGGTGTCATTCCGAGCGGAGCGCAGCGGAGTCGAGGAATCTCTCGGGTCCTGTGCAGGGGCGTCCTCGTGGGCGCCCTGTTCGATCCCCTCTCCTGAGGGAGAGGGTGCGCGTGCAAGGCACGCGCGGGTGAGGGCCCTTCTGGCGGTTTACAGGTAGGGTGTGCATCGCAGGGGCCCTCACTCTCCCTGCCGCTGCGCTGCGCGTCTGGTCATGGCCAGGCACGCCTCCAGGTCGGCGATGTACTCCGCGAACGCCCGCCGCCCCTTCGGCGTCGCCTCCACCCACGTGCGCGGCTTGGATTCATGGAACTCCTTCGTCATAGCCACGTACCCCGCCTCCTCCAGCTTCCTCAGGTGCGTCGTCATATTCCCGCCGGTCAGCTGGAGCGTCTGCTGGATGAACGTATAGGCGAGCCGGTCCGTCCGGGCTTCGGCGGTCAGCAGCGTCATGATGCGCAGCCGCGTCGGTTGGTGGAACGTCTCGTTGAGGACGATGGGCTCGTTCGTCATCGCACGCCGCTCTTGCGCGCCCACGCCGCGCCGAGCAGAGCCACGGCCAACATGGACGACGCCGACACCGCCAGCGCCCCGTCACCCGCGAAATGGTGGGGGAGGTAGTACGCCGCCGCGATCCCCACGCCCACCGCTGCCAGCATCGGCTGGTGCATGATGCCGAACAGGACGAATCCCAGGGCCACGATGCCGACCACGACGCCCTGTATCTGCTCCCCTGATCCGCCGTTCCACATACCGGAGCCCGCCGTGATGCAGAAGGCAGCCAGTACAACCGCGAGCCAGTAGAGGAAAACACGGATGCCTGCGCTTCGGGCGGCGGCACCGGCTGCGATGCCGCTGCTTGCGCGGCTTCCGATGATGGCGCTGCCCGTGATTCCTGCTGCGGCCAGAACGCCCCACACCGGCCCGGGGAACCACGGGCGCTCCGCTGCGAATCCGGGCGCGAACGTCTCGATCGCGTACTGTGAGAAGTACCCCAGCGAGACGATCACGCCCCATAACAGCAGTATCGTCGTCGTCCCCGCGAGGTACATGGAGCTCCGCCCGCGCTCCATCGTCTCGTAGATGGCCTCCCAGCCCTCTCCGGGCGTGAGCGCCTGACCTTCCCCGTTCGCTGCCTGCATCACGCACCTCCGTCGGCCATCCTCCGCTTGGCGTGGCCGTCTGGTTTGTACTGCAAACTATCAAAGCGCAAACCAGTTTGCAATACAAACAATACGCCGATTGAACCGTTTCCTCTCCTGAAGGAGAGGGCGTCGCCCAACGGGCGGCGGGTGAGGGTCTTAAGTGTCCCCGGTTTGACGCTCGCGCCCCATCGTTCGTATCCTCACCCTGCCGCCGACCCGGCCGCGGGCGGCGAGCCTCATCCCACCGGAGGGCCCGGAGCGCCGACCGGATCGCAACCGACCGGTACGGCAACACGGAAAAGGGCTTCCCCATGAACGGCACGCTCACCGACGTGCCCGGCCTGCTGACCGGGCACTACACCGACGCCGAGAACGGCACCGGCTGCACGGTCGTCCTCACGCCCCCCGGCACGACGGGCGGCGTCGACGTGCGCGGCGCGGCCCCCGGCACCCGCGAGACCGACCTCCTCCGCTCCGAGAACACCGTCGCCGGCGTCAATGGACTCGTGCTCAGCGGCGGCAGCGCCTACGGCCTCGGCTCCGCGGACGGCGTGATGCGCTTCCTCGAGGAGCGCGGCGTCGGCCATCCCGTAGGCGGCCACATCGTGCCGATAGTTCCCGCTGCCATCATCTTCGACCTCGGCGTCGGCAACGGCATGGTCCGACCCACGGCAACCGAGGGCTACGCGGCGGCGCGGGCCGCGACCGACGCCCCCGTTCCGCAGGGCACCGTCGGCGCTGGCACCGGCGCGACCGTCGGCAAAGCGCTGGGACGCGAGCGCGCCATGAAGGGCGGCGTCGGCAGCGCCTCGCTGGACCTGGGAGACGGCATCGTCCTCGCGGCGCTGACGGTCGTCAACGCCGTCGGCGGCGTACACGATCCTGACACCGGCGCGCTGCTCGCGGGTTCGCGCGGCGCTGACGGCGCTCCGATGGAGAGCGCCACGCTCTACGCCAGCCACGACTACGGCAGGACCCCGGCGCAGGGGCCCAGCGCCCTCGGCAACACGACCATCGGCCTCGTTGCCACCAACGTCCGCCTCACCAAGGCGCAGGCCAACCGCTTGGCGACGCTCGCGCACGACGGCCTCGCGCTCGCGATCAGGCCCGCGCACACCCCGCACGACGGCGACACGATGTTCGCGCTCGCGACCAGCGAGATCGACGCGCAGGAGGAGTTCACGCGCCTCTGCGCGCTCACCCCCACGGTCGTCGCCCGCGCCGTCGTCTCGGCCGTGGAGCACGCCACCGACCTGCACGGCTACCCCGCTGTCCGGAGCGTAAGCCATGGATGAGCGCCCGAGCATCGCCTTCATCGGCGGAGGCCGCGTCGCGGGCGTTCTCGCACCCGCCTTCGCAGGGCTCGGTTATCCGGTCGTTGCAGCCGCGAGCCGCTCGCCGGAGTCTGCGCAGCGCGTCGCGTCGCTCGTGCCCGGCTGTCGCGCAGCCTCGCCTCAGGACGCCGCCGATGCCGCGGACGTCGTCTTCGTCACCACGTCCGACGGCGCGGTAGCCGACGTTGCGTCGTCGGTCTCCTGGCGGGCCGGGCAGGGCGTCGTCCATTGCAGCGGCGCCCTGACGTGCGGACCTCTGGCGCCGGCGCGCGCCGCCGGAGCGAGCGTCGGCTCGTGGCACCCCTTCCAGACGTTCGGCGGCGAGACCACGCTCGCGGGAGTGACGTTCGGTATCGAGGCCGAAGGCGACCTGCTCGCGTTCCTGGAGCGTCTCGCTTCGGAGGTTGGCGGCCATGCCCTGCGCGTCCCCGCTGAAGCGCGGGCGCTCTACCACGCCGCATCCGTGCTGAGCTGCGGCTATCTGACCACGCTGCTCGGCGAGGCGCGGACGCTCTGGACACGCGCCGGCCTGCCACCGGAGCAGGCCTTCCAAGCGATAACGCACATCGCCCGTACGACCGTCGTCAACGTCGAGCGCTTCGGCGCGGAGACTGCCCTCACCGGCCCGACCTCGCGGGGCGACACCGGGACCGTTCGCCTGCACCTCGACGCCGTGCGGGACGTCGCGCCGGAACTCCTGCCGCTTTACCGGGAGATCTGCCTGCGCTCCGTCGAACTCGCCCGCGAAGCAGGGCGTGCAGGTGGGGATATGGACCTGCGACCGCTCTTCGCGGAGTACCACGATGGAGGCGGGCGATGAGGATACGTACGTCGAAACTCATGGACATGAAGCGCGCCGGCGAGCCCATCGTCTGCGTGACCGCATACGACTATTCGATGGCACGGCTCGTGAACGAGGCCGGCATCCCCGTCCTCCTCGTCGGCGACAGCCTCGGCAACGTCGTGCTCGGCTACGACTCCACCATCCCGGTGACGCTCGATGATGTGCTTCACCACACGCGCGCGGTCGTCCGCGGCGCGCAGGATGCCCTCATCGTGGCGGACATGCCGTTCATGACCTACAACGTGAGCGTGGAGGATGCACTGCGCAACGCCGGTCGACTCCTGCAGGAGGGCGGCGCGCAGGCGGTGAAGCTGGAAGGGGGCGCATTCGTTGCAGAGACGGTGCGGCGCCTGACCGAGAACGGCATCCCCGTGATGGGGCACCTCGGCCTGACCCCGCAGTCCGTCCACCAGCTGGGCGGCTACCGTGTGCAGGGACGCACGGCCGGGCAGGCTCGCCGCCTGCTGGACGATGCGCTCGCGATCGAAGAGGCGGGTGCGTTCGCCATCGTCCTGGAGACGGTACCCGGTAACGTCGCGCAGGCCGTCACAGAGAGGCTCACCGTGCCGACCATTGGCATCGGAGCGGGGCCCGGCTGCGACGGCCAGATACAGGTGCTCCACGACATCCTCGGGCTGGGCACGCGACAGCCGCGCCACGCCAGGCGCTTCGCGGAGCTGAACGCCGTCACCCTCGACGCGCTCCGCGCGTACAAGGAGGAGGTCGGTTCCCGCAGCTTCCCCACCGCCGAGCACACGACCGCGGCCGACGCCTCGGTAGTCGCGGAATTGCCCGGCGCAGACGGTTGACCCCATGCGGCAGGTTGAGACTGTCGCCGCACTCCGTGCGGCCCTGCGGGACGCGCCGCGCCCGGTAGGGCTCGTCCCGACGATGGGCGCGCTCCACGGCGGACACCTCGCGCTGGTGCGCGCCGCCCGGGACGAGTGCGCGACCGTCACCGCCACCATCTTCGTGAACCCCACGCAGTTTGGCCCCAACGAGGACCTCGACCGCTACCCGCGCCCACTCGCTACGGACCTCGAACTCCTGGAACGCGACGGCGTCGACTGCGTCTTCACGCCCTCCGTGGACGAGATGTACCCGGCGGGATTCGTCACCACGGTCCACCTCGACGGTCCCGCGCTGCCACTGGAAGGAGCGGCGCGCCCCGGCCACTTCGACGGCGTCGCCACCGTCGTGGCGAAGCTGCTGCTGCAGTCGCTGCCGGATCGCGCCTACCTCGGACGGAAGGACGGCCAGCAGACGGCGGTCGTGCGGCGGTTGGTGCGCGACCTCGATATCCCCACAGAGATCGTTATCGTGCCTACCGTCCGGGAGGCGGACGGCCTCGCGATGAGCAGCCGGAACGCCTACCTCACGCCGGAGCAGCGCGCCGCCGCGCCGCTCGTCTTCCGCGCTCTCTCAGCCGCGCGCGACCGCTTCCGCTCGGGACAGCAGGACGTGGCTGCATTGGAGGAGACGGCGCGACGCATGATCGAAGCGTCGCCGCTCGCGTCGGTCGAGTACGTTGCAGGCGTCGACCCCGACACGATGGAGTCCTGGACCGGGAGTGGGCCGTGCATGCTCGCCGCCGCCGTCCGCATCGGCAGCGTGCGCCTGATCGACAACGTCATCCTTGACTGATGCCCCGTCACTCCCGCGAGTTTCCCGTCACTCCGGCGCAGGCGGGAATCTCGCCCTCTCTCCGCCACCCTCGCCCCTGGGAGAGAGCCTGCCCTGAGCTTGTCGAATGGGGCAACGCGCTTTAGCGCGTGGGTGAGGGTTGGTGGTGAGCGGGGAACTGTCATCCCGAGCGAAGCACAGCGGAGCCGAAGGATCTATCGGGTGCCTGATCCCATCTCCCTGGGGAGGAGAGGGTTAAGGTGAGGGGTGGACCGGCGGGTAGGGCGCGTCCTTAGATCTCCCGTGTCAGCGTCGCGAGGAACTCCTGGTTGCTCTTCGTGCGGCTCATCCGCTCGATGACCCGCTCCGCCGCCTCCGTGGGGTTCATCGCGTCCGTCGAGATGAGCGAGCTCATGCGGCGCAGCAGGTACACCTGGCGCAGCGTCAGCTCGTCCAGCAGCAGCTCTTCGCGGCGCGTGCCGCTGCGCTGGATGTCGATCGACGGGAACGTGCGGCGCTCCGCGAGGCGGCGGTCCAGGTGCAACTCCATGTTGCCGGTGCCCTTGAACTCTTCGTAGATCACGTCGTCCATGCGGCTGCCGGTCTCGACCAGGCACGCCGCGAGGATCGTGAGGCTCCCGGCCTCCTCCGTGTTCCGCGCCGCGCCGAAGAACCGCTTCGGAGGGTAGAGCGCCACCGGATCGATGCCGCCGGAGAGCGTGCGACCGCTCGTTGGCACCGCGACGTTGTACGCGCGGGTGAGGCGCGTGATCGAGTCGAGCAGGATTACGACGTCCCGCCCGTCCTCCACGAGCCGCCGGGCCCGTTCCAGGCAGAGCTCCGCGACACGGCAGTGGTCCTCCACAGGCTCGTCGAACGTGGCGCTGTACACCTCGCCGTCGACTGAGCGCTTGATGTCGGTCACTTCTTCCGGGCGCTCGCCGATGAGCGCGACCAGGATGTGGATGTCGGAGTAGTTGGCGGTGACGCCGGCCGCTATCTGCTTCAGCAGTGTCGTCTTGCCGGCCTTCGGCGGCGCGACGATGAGCCCGCGCTGACCGCGACCGACCGGCGAGAGGATGTCGATCATCCGCGTGGCGACCTCGTGCCCGGTGGTCTCGAGCTTGATCTGCGTGTCCGGGAAGATTGGCGTGAGGCGTTCGAAGTTCTTGCGCCGTCGCGCCACCACCGGGTCGAGCCCGTTGATCGCCTCCACGCGGGTGAGACCGTGATATCGCTCCGACTCCTTCGGCGTCCGCACCTGCCCGAGGACCAGGTCCCCGTTGCGGAGCGCGTAGCGGCGTACCTGGGTCTGCGAGACGTACGTGTCGGCCTGGCTACGCGCGCGGCCGTTGTGCCGGAGGAAGCCGTAGCCGTCCGGCAGGATCTCCAGGACTCCGCTGGCGAGCTGGTGCCCCTGGCTCTCCGCCCAGGACGTGAGCACCTCGTAGAGCATCCCGTCGCGGGTCTTGGGGAGTGGACCGTCTCGCTCCACCTCCATCTCGTCGAGCAGCTTGAGCAACTGCTCCGTGGTCTTGGTCTGCAGGTCAGCGATATTCATCGATGGGGTCTCCCGTATGACGCCCGCGCGCAACCCGCCCTCGTCGGCTGCGCTCTCCGACGCGTCATCTGCGTGTGCTGAGTCGAGGAGGTTCTCCTCATTCAAAGGGGGCACGGCGGGTCCGTCCGTCGCGGGGTTCTGATACTTTCTGGGTGGGGTTGTTGCTGCCTGGCGGGTTCCTGGGGACTGGCGCGAAGCAGGGTGCATCCGAACGATGCGTTGACATTACTAGTCTACCTGTGTGCGTGACGCACTTGCAACCCCTGCGCGACGCCGTTTCGACGCTCTCCGGCGCATCTGGGTTGTCACAGACCTATGATGTATTTGAGGGCGGGGGCTGCCACCGCGATGAAGATCGCGACCGCGACGCCTTGATCACCCGCAGCTCCCCTTCCACCTTGGAGATGCGTCCCCCGAGGTCTGCGTGCTGACGAGCGTTCTCTTCCTTGAACGCGCCGAACTCCTTGCGGAAGTCGGAGAAGTAGCGGGGTATCCACTCCCCCTCAGGGCTGGTCTGCGCATCGGTCGCCAATGCTGGTGCATCTGTGTTATTTGTATAGCGCATGGAGCCGCCGTAACGCAAGGAGTGGGGTCTTGGTCCTCTCTCTGGGGACCTCGGCTCTGCAGGGTGCGGAGCAGGGGCGGCCTGAGCCGCCTCTCCTCACCGCTAAGGGCTGGGGGATGGGGCCGTCCCGCGGACCTACGCTATCGGCAACTCCGGCTGCGCTCCCTCGCGTAGCACGTGCGTTGCAGCGGCGGCGAACTCCCGGAAGAGCGGGTGCGGCTGCTCCGGGCGCGAGCGGAACTCCGGGTGGAACTGCACTCCCACCATGAACGGGTGACGCTCCGCCTCCACGATCTCCACCAGCGTGCCGTCCGGCGACAGCCCCGACGCGAGCAGCCCCGCCTCGTACAGCGGCTCCCGATACGCGTTGTTGAACTCGAACCGGTGCCGGTGGCGCTCGTTCACTTCCGGCACGCCGTACGCTTTCGCAGCCTTGGAGCCGTGCGCCAGCACGCATGGATAGTTGCCCAGCCGCATCGTCCCGCCCATGTCGTTCACGCTGCGCTGGTCCAGCATCAGGTCGATGACGGGGTGCCGGGTCTCCGCGTCGAACTCCGTCGAGTTCGCCCCCGCGAGGCCCAGCACGTTCCGCGCGTGCTCTATCACCATCACCTGCATCCCCAGGCAGAGGCCCAGGTACGGCAATTGACGCTCGCGCGCGTAGCGCACCGTCTGGATCATCCCTTCGATACCCCGACTGCCGAACCCGCCCGGCACCACGATGCCCAGCGTATGGCTCAGCCACGCGTCCGGCCCGTCCCTCTCGATGTCCTCCGAGCGCACCCAGTCGATGCTCACGTCGCGGTCGTGGTACAGCGACGCGTGCCGGAGCGCTTCCCGCACCGAAAGGTACGCGTCAGGCAGGTCCGCGTACTTGCCCACGACCGCGACGGAGAGCGGACCGCGGGGGTTCGCCATCCGCGACGTCATCGCCTCCCAGCGGTCGAGGCCGGGGCCGTTCGGCGTGTGGAGCCCCAGCTCGCGCACCAGGATGTCCCCGACGCCCTCCCGCTCGAGCACCAGCGGCGCCTCGTAGATGTTGGACAGCGTCTGCATCGGGATCACCGCGTCGGGGGCGACGTCGCAGAAGAGCGCTATCTTTTCCTTAATTGAAGGGGCGATCGGGTGGTCGGAGCGACACACGATCGCGTCCGGCTGGATGCCTATCGCGCGCAGCTCTTTAACGGAGTGCTGGGTCGGCTTCGTCTTGAGCTCCCCCGTCGCCCCGATGTACGGCAGAAGCGTGACGTGGACGTAGAACGTATTGTTGCGGCCCACCGCCGTGCGCATCTGACGTATCGCCTCGAGGAACGGCTGACCCTCGATGTCGCCCACGGTGCCCCCGACCTCGACCAGCACGACGTCTGGCGGGCCCTCGTGTTGAGCGCGGAGCATGAACTCTTTGATCACGTTCGTCACGTGCGGCACCGTCTGGATCGTTCCCCCGAGGTGATCGCCGCGACGCTCCTCCCCGAGCAGCTGCGTGTACACCTGGCCCGCCGTGATGTTGGAGTTATGCGTCAGCTCGATGTCGATGAAGCGCTCGTAGTGGCCCAGGTCGAGGTCCGTCTCGCAGCCGTCGCGAGTCACGAACACCTCGCCGTGCTGGTACGGCGACATCGTCCCCGGGTCGACGTTCAGGTACGGGTCGAGCTTCTGCACCGCCACCGTCAGCCCGCGACTCTTGAGGATCCGCCCGATCGCCGCCGCGCAGATCCCCTTCCCGATCGAGCTCACCACGCCCCCCGTCACGAAGATGTACTTCGTCGTCATACGCCCGCCCCCCGGCCTGCCCCCATCGCCGCTGGCGCGTCCGCCCTCACCCGCCGCTGCGCGGCTCCCTCTCCCCGAGGGAGAGGGGGATTTGGAACGGGGCGGCATGCTTGGCCCCCCTCGCCCCCTGGGAGAGGGGCTGGGGGTGAGGGTGAATGGTGCGTGGCGGGCGTGGTGGCGGCTTGCCTGGCCCCCCTCGCCCTCTGGGAGAGGGGCTGGGGGTGAGGGTGACTGGCGCGCGGCGCGCCACTCGTACGATACGGAACGAAAGAGGGGACACTACGCCGCAGGTGGCTCGCCACCGGTTCCGAGCGCGGCGTCGTCGCTTGCACGAACGCGATTCTAGGCACCCGCCCGACGCAGTGTCAATCGCCGCCTTATCCCCCTCGCCCCCTGGGAGAGGGTGCCGCGTCAGCGGCGGGTGAGGGTATCCCGCGTCCCTTGCGCATTGACACATCACGCCGGACGCTGGTAGAAAGAACCTTGCGTGTTGACGCAGAGACATATCGAGCGGTTTGGCC
>JAPPHT010000084.1 GCA_028874795.1 Chloroflexota bacterium | reverse complement strand
CGTGTGAGCTGACCCATGAAGATTCAGAAGATCGAGACGTTCTGCACCCGCGAGGTCGGGCTCACGAGCGTCAGCACCGACGATGGCGCCGTGGGCTGGGGACAGGTCTCGACCTACCACGCCGACATTTCCGCGACCGTGCTCCACCGGCAGGTGGCGCCCTGGGCGCTCGGCCAGGACATTGCGGCGCTCGACGGACTGGGCGATCTGCTCGATCTGATTTGCGAACGCGAGCACAAGTTTCCCGGCACCTATCTGTGCCGGGCGCTGTGCGGCCTCGACACCGCGATCTGGGACCTCCACGGCAAGCTCGAAGGCGAGAGTGTCTGCGCGCTCCTGGGTGGCACGCCGCGTGCGCTCCGCGTCTACGCCTCCAGCATGCAGCGGGAGATCACGCCCGAGGCGGAGGCCGAGCGCTTCCTCAGACTGCGAGAGCGCCACGGCTACGATGCCTTCAAGTTCCGTGTCGGCGCGGAATGCGGGCGCGGGCGCGACCAATGGCCCGGCCGCTCCGAGGCGATCGTGCGGCAGGTCCGCCGCGTGCTCGGCGACGATGTTGCGTTGCTGGTCGACGCGAACAGCTGCTACGCGCCGGAGCAGGCCATCGCGCTCGGCGACCTCCTGGAGGAGAACGGGGTCTGCCACTTCGAGGAGCCCTGCCCCTACTGGAAGCCGGACTGGACGAGCCAGGTGACCGAGGCGCTCGACCTGGACGTGACCGGCGGCGAGCAGGACAACAACCTCGCGCTCTGGCAGTACCTGATCGAGAGCCGGACCATGGACGTGGCTCAGCCCGACGTCTGCTACGTGGGCGGCGTCGAGCGCTTCCTCCGCGTCGCGCGCATGGCGCAGGCCGCTGGCATGCCGGTCACGCCGCACTCCGCGAACCTGTCCCTGGTCACGATCTTCACCCTGCACCTGATGGGCGCGCTGGAGAACGCGGGGCCCTACGTCGAGTTCTCCATCGAGGAGGGCGACTTCTATCCCTGGGAATACGACGGCATCTATGACGAGATGCCGGTCGCAACGGACGGCATGGTCGAGATCCCGGGCGGCCCCGGCTGGGGGATTACGGTACGCTCAGAGTGGCTGGAGAACGCTGCCCACGAGGTCAGTGAACTTTAAGTCCTACGCTTCCACCGACGGGCCGATGGCTTCACGCACCATCTCGTGGAAGTTGTAGAGCCCGTTCTCGTGGCGCGGGCTGAGCGGCCCCCGCTCGTACACGCCGGCGTTCAGGTTCTGCTGGACCACCTCCACGACTCCGATGTCCTCCCTGGCGAGCTGGATTCCGTAAGCTGCCGCCGCCTCCAGCTCCGCCGGGCCCGCCCCTTCCGGTGTCCAGAACTGGTAGACCAGCCGCGTCTGCGTGTGGCTGACCGGCTCCATCCGCAGGAAGGAGACCCCGTCCGGGTACGAGTTGAAGCAGAAGTTGGGGAAGCGCCATCCGTAGCTTCCCGGATGGTTCGAGCGATTCCGTTGCGGCCCGTCGTGGAGGCTGCCGCCCTCGAAATCGATGACCCGGTAGCGTGTCCAGTCGAGATCCCGGTGCAGCGAGGGGTGCAGGGGCGGGATGTGATAGCCCTCCTGATAGTTGTCGATGTAGGTCTTCCAGTTGCACTCGACCACATACGTCGCTTCGCGCCCGAAGTTGACCCGCGCCGGTGCCGTCTGCGCGAAGGCCTCTTCGATCGGGCCGAGCCACTCGATGAGCGGCGCCGCCTCGGGGTCCAGGCAGACGAAGAGGAGACCCCGCCAGGTCTCGACGGAAATGCGAAACAGGGAGAGCTCGCTCTTCGGGAAGTCCGGCGCCTCGCCGAACAGCGGCACATGGTCGAGCGCGCCGTCCGAGCGATAGCGCCAGCCGTGATAGGGGCACTCGATGGTGCTGCACCGCCCGCTTGGCTCCGTGAGCAGCTTGGAGGCCCGATGCCGGCACACGTTGTGGAAGGCGTGGAGCGTGCCGTCCTCGGCGCGGCGCACGAAGAGCGGGAATCCCGCAGGCGCAGCCGTCACGTACTGGCCCGGCTCCGCAACCTCCGCCTCGCGCCCGATCCAGAGCCATTGGCGCGAGAAGATGCGCCGCCGTTCCGCCTCGTAGATCACGGGATCGGCGTACCATCGCGCGGGCAACGTCCACACCGTCGATTCCTTCATGCGGGCGTCGGTCAAGGCAGCCGTTACTTCGGCCAAGTTTACAGCACGATTCATGGTGAGATTCCCTTCCGCATGTCCGGCCGCTCAGACCGAACGAATCGATTCAAGAGTGAACGGTCGGTGTGTCCCGCTACGAGGCCTCATCGCCAACCCTTGCTTGCTCCGCGCGTGCGGCCAGCGTCCGATCCAGCCAGCCGATCTTCATTTCCGGCACCGAGGAGAGAAGCAGGTCCGTGTATTCGTGGTGAGGCGGCGTCAGCACGTCGTTCCTCGCGCCCTGCTCGACGATGCGTCCCTGGAACATGACCACGATCTCGTCGGAGATCGCCCGCACGGTCGCGAA
>JAPPHT010000021.1 GCA_028874795.1 Chloroflexota bacterium | reverse complement strand
CAACCCCGTCCATCCGCTCAACTCAACGTTGACGGGTTATTCAGAGCATCCTTAGCTGCGGGCTGCCTGGTTGCAGGCAGCCCGCGGTCATGACCCGTATGCCTGTAGAGTTACCGAGGTGCCCGTATCTCGGTTAACATGTCGCCCATGTCCACCACGAACCCTTTCTCGGTCAACAACACGCGCATACGCAGGCTGACGGTCAACGGCGAGTCGCTCGTCGAAAAGACGATCACCCGAAACGCGCCACTGCCCGTTGCGCTGGACGACCTCAAGGCGGAGATGGACGCCTATCGTGGACAGTTGACGGCGGCAGGCGTCCCGATGCCGCGCATCGCGGACAGCCGCGTTACGGACTCCAGCATCGTCTACCTGTGCGAAGACGGGGGGCAGAACCTCGTTGAGCGTTACGAGCGGCCCGAGCTGCTCACGAACGGACACACAGACGTACTGACGAGCGCGATCGGCATCCTGAAGCGCGCTATCGACGCCGGGCTCGCGATCGACCCGCACATCAAGAACTTCGTAGGCGGGGACGCAGGCCTCACCTACGTGGACTTCTCACCCCCGCTGACCGAAACATACGTTGAGGCACGGTGCTCGGTCGCAAGGGACACCGAACGGGACATCCTGCGGGAGAACTTCGCCTACTTCACGCCGTACTTCCTCCCCTACCACTTCGCCGGGGACTTCCTGAACGTAGACCGCTCAGCAGACAGCCTCTTTCCCGCCCTCCATGCCCTCCTGACGGACGCAGGCCTCCTCTCGAGCGTTCCTCTCGAGGAATTCGTCTCCCGGGCCAGCGCCATCCGGGCGTTGGAAGACCGCCGTCTGCAGGAACAGATCTACCTCATCTAGGCTGCAGACGGCCCGCTGGCGAGCACCCTCCGGGTATCCTGCACGCAGCCCCCACTCTCGGAGGGAGACACCACATCGACCCACTCCACGGCATCTTCTGGGGAAGCCTCGGCCTCCTGTCATGGGGCATGGCCGACTACCTCGCGCGCTCGGTCGCCGTTCGCGTCGGCAGCATGAGCACCGCCATCCTCGTCCAGGTGCTGGGGCTTGCGTTGCCGCTGCCGTTCGTGCTCGGAGGACTCGCCTCGAGCGGGTTGGAGGCGGACTGGGGTGCGATGGTGATCTGGGCCCCGATGAGCGCAGGATGCCTCGGTCTCGCCTACCTGGCCTACTACACCGGCCTGCATCGGGGTTCCGTTTCCGTGGTGACGAGCGCGGCATCAGCGTGGCTTGCAGTGACGATCGCGGTGACTGTGCTCCTCTTCGGAGAGCACGTCACACCGGCACAGGCCGTTCTGATGGCGGTCGTACTCGCCGGCATCGTGATGCTCTCCTCACAGCCGTCCACGCGGTCCGGGGGCAGTACGGGACTCCTGTGGGGTCTCGGCGCGATGGTCGGCCTCGGCCTCGCGCTAGGCTTCCTGGACCGCGTCACCGAGGCATCCAGCCCGATGTTTGCTGTCCTCGTTGTCCGGGCTCTCTCCATCATCCCGGCGTACCTCTTCACGCGGTCACGCGGCGAGGTCATCCGACTGCCGCAGGGATGGGACGGCAAGCGCCTGTTGGCGGCTGCGGCGGTGCTGGACTCGGGAGGCTACGTCGCCTACAACCTTGGCGTAGACGCCGCGCCCGTGGCCGTCGTCGCGCCGATCACGGCGGCACACCCGGTGGTCACGATCGCGCTTGCCATCGTGCTGCTGCGGGAACGCCCACGCTCGCTCCAATGGGCCGGGGCCGGCGTCACCGTGGCGGCTGTGGTCGCGCTGAGCGCGTTTGCAGGCTTCTAGCGTCGGCGAGCCTGCTCCGCCGGCTGGGGCAGGTTACAATCCCCGCGTCACATCTCAAGGCTGGAGGCAGGACGATGCTCGTTCTCGTAGTAAGTGTGCAAGTGAAGCCGGGGTGCGCGGACGATTTCATAGCGGCAGTGCAAGCGGATGGGGAAGGCACGCAGACGAATGAGGAGGGAAACTTCCAGTTCAGCGCAGTCCGCGACCAGGCAGACCCCGATCACTTCATCCTGTTTGAGGTCTACAAGGACGAGGCAGCGCTGGAAGCGCACCGCGGCATGCCGCACTTCCTGAAGTACCGCGAAGCGACCGCAGGCCTGTACGCGAGGGAGAGCGTGCGCTCCATGTGCACGAATGTCTTTCCCCCGGACTCCTGGTGGACGTCCTGACCTCCTGGTGAGACTGGAGCGTCGGCCGTTCTTCTACGGCTGGGTCATCGTTGGCGTAGCCTTCGTCGCCTCCGGGATCGGTTCCGGAACCGCGATCTGGGGCCCAAGCGTCCTGCTTCTCCCGATGACGGAGGAGCTCGGCTGGTCCCGCGCCGAATTCTTCTCCGCATTCCTGGTGCGGGAACTCCTGATAGGCCTCGCCGCACCGCTGGTCGGCCCGCTCTACGACAAGAAGCACTGGCCTCGTGTGCTGGCGCTGGTGGGTGCTGCGCTGCTCGCCCTGTCGATGGCGCTCATCAGGAACGTCACCGAGCTGTGGCAGTTCGTCGCGCTGTTCGGCGTCCTGGGCGGCGTTGCGGAACTGGGAGGTGGGTTCTTCATCTCGCAGGCGCTGGTGCCGAAGTGGTTCGTGCGGAAACGAGGGCGAGCGCTGGGCATCTCCATCATGGGTGTCGGGCTGGGAGCGCTCGTCTTTCCCTCTGCTGTGTCCGGGCTCATGGAGGCGGTAGGCTGGCGCGACGCCTGGATGTGGTTCGGCATCGCCGTCGGCGCTATCTCGTTCGTCCTGGCGCTTTTCCTCCGCACCAAGCCCGAAGACGTGGGGCTCCTGCCCGACGGCAGGTCTGCGATCGGCGGCAGGACGCAGACCGGCCCACCGTTCCCCGACGAACGTTCGCTCACACGGAGAGAGGCGCTGCGAACGCCGGCATTCTGGCTGCTCCTGGCGGCGTTCAGCCTCGTGGGACTCGGTATAACCGGCTTCCAGGCCAACTGGCACCCTTTCCTCGTGGAGACGGGGTTCACTCCGGGGCAGGCGGCGGCGGGCATCGCCATCTACGGCTTCATGTCCGGCATCGTTCGGCCCGGCTGGGGGTTGCTCGGTGAACGGTTCCCCACGCGCCATCTTCTGGGTGGCGTTTCCATAGCGACGGCTGTACTCATCGCCGTCTTTCTGAACGTTCGGGGAATGGGCGCGCTGCTGCCGGTTATGTTCATGGCCGGCGTCATCATGGGCGGGTACCTCATCCTGCGTGCCCTGCTTACCGCCAACTACTTCGGCAGGGATTACCTCGGTGCAGTGAACAGCCTGTTCAGACCCATCGTGATGGGCACTGGCGCTGCAGGGCCGTTCCTGTTCGGTGCGCTGTACGACCTTCAAGGCGGGTACACGCTTGCCTTCCTTGCAGCAGCGGCGGCATGGGGAAGCGCGGGCGTCATCGTGCTGCTGGCGAAGCCTCCTCAGCCCCGCTAGGGATGCACGCGCCAAATGCAAGCACCTTCCGATGTACCCCAACATATGCACGGAATCATCGGCGATTTACCAGCAAGAGGCCTATATCTTGTATGATTTGCACACATCATGCTATTGTTAACGAATCGTGAAATCAGGCGGCTATGCCGCACCCGGGATGAAAGGTGGTCCATGCGTCCTGGATTCGTCTTCATCGGCCTCTTCGCCCTGCTGATGGTGGTGTACTTCAGCTTCCAGAACACGCTTGGAACAGTCATAACTATCGTGCTCCAGACGGCCATCGTCCTCGCACTTCTGGGCTCTGTGTTGTGGCTGAGAAAGCGATTCTCGCCCCCCGAGAATTAGCGCCGGCCGCCGTCCACGGACGGACGCGGGCATCCGTTCCCTAATAGTCGACCGGCAGCGTCGAAACAGTCCCGTCGGCCACGTCAACGACGCGCACCGCATGATTGTTGGTGTCGGCGACGAATATCCTCTCCTCCAGGATGCTCAGCCCCCCCGGCTCATAGAACCGGGCTGACGCGAACGCTCCGTCCTCGTGCCCCGGCGCCCCCGTTCCCGCCATGGTCCCGACCGTCAATGTCTCAGTTCCCACGCGCTTGATCTTGTTGTTGTACGTATCGGCTACGTAGACGATGCCCCCTTCGACCGATACACCGAGGGGGTGCTGCATCCGCGCCCGCAAGGCATCACCGTCCACGTCGCCGAAATCGAACAGCCCTGCGCCGACCAGCGTCGTCACCTCGTACGCAGAGATGAGGTCGGCGCGGCGGACCGCACTCGTCTCGCTATCCACGAAGAAGAGCACGCCATCCTCATCGGCGGCGATGCCGCTCGGCTGCGCCAGCAGCGCATCTTCGGGAAGGCCGTCCACGATGCCTTCCCCACCCGCACCGGCCACCGCCTGCACCAGGCCACTCTCGAGGTCATACATCCACAACTGGTGGCTCCCGGCCATCGCGATGAACAGCCGCGTGCCAACGAGGACCAGGTCCCAGGGCGAGCGCAGCGGTACTGTCGGCCCAGGCCCGCCGTCCACGCGACCCTCTCCGCGCTCCCCTGTTCCGACCACGGTATCGACCACCGCCATCTCGAGGTCCACGGCACGGATGGCGTGATTGCCCGTGTCAGCGACATACAGCACCTCGCCGGACAGCGCCATCCCCTGCGGACTGCTGAAGCGCGCACCTTCCGGCACGCCGTCCGCGAATCCTTCCTGCCCACTTCCGACCACGGTCTGTATCTGCCCGTCTGTGTCGGTAACCAGGACTCGGTGGTGGCCGGAGTCCGCGATGAACAGCCTCTCCCCAGCCGCGTCAGCAAGGACCTTGCCGGGGTAGCGCAGTACGCCGGAAAGAGGAGACTCCACGTCGTATACATGCGGCCCCGGATGCAGCGTGCCCTCGGCGCGGAATATCTCCAGCATCTTGCGGATCAGCGCCGCGCCCTGCTCGAAGCCCAGTTCGCCCTCCACCTTGCCAACGACCCGGCCTGTGGGGTCCACGAACATGAGCGTGGGCCATGCCCGCACCGCGTACTGCCGCCACATCTCCATCGAAGCGTCGTTCAGCACGGGATGGCGTATCCCGTAGCGCATCACGGCCTGGCGAACGTTCTCCGTAGCCCGCTCCTGGTCGTACTTCGCGGTGTGTACGCCTACTACGGCGAGCTCCTCAGGGAACTCCCGTTCGAGCCGCCGCAGCGTCGGCAACAGATGCATGCAGTTGATGCAGCAGTAGGTCCAGAAGTCGAGCAGCAGCAGCTTCCCCGCGAAATCAGCCAGGCGCAGCGGGCGGTCCGCATTCAGCCAGTCTGCACCCTCCGGAAACTCGGGCGCGTTCACTCTGCCGTAGTCGGTCGTCATGCGGAGGATTGTACCCGCGCTGTCTTTCAGCGCGCCGCCGCTCCCGGCAGGCCCTGCGCTATAATCGAAGTGCTCATGACCGACTACGAACCAGTCATCGGCCTCGAGGTGCACGCCCAGCTGCGAACGAGCAGCAAGATGTACTGCGCCTGTCCCGCCGACTACCAGGACGCCGAGCCCAACACGCGCGTCTGTCCCGTCTGCCTCGGACTGCCCGGGTCGCTGCCGGTCATCAACCGGGAGGCCATCCGCTCCATCATCATGATCGGACTGGCGCTGCATTGCAGCATCGCGTCCCACAGCAAGTTCGACCGGAAGAACTATCCCTACCCCGACCTCATGAAGGGCTACCAGATCTCCCAGTACGACCTTCCGCTGTGCACCAACGGATACCTCGACGTCTCGGTCGACGGCGAGCGCCGCCGTGTCGGCATCGAGCGCGTCCACATGGAGGAGGACGTCGCCAAGCTGAGCCACCTGAACGACCCCGCCACTGGCAAGGGCTACTCGCTCGTGGACGTGAACCGCTCCGGCGTTCCGCTCGTGGAGATGGTCAGTCGACCGGACATCCGCTCCGCTGAGGAAGCGCGGCAGTACCTCATGTCCTACCAGACCATCCTCCGCTACCTGGGTGTCTCCACTGCCAACATGGACGAGGGCTCTTTCCGGTGCGACGCCAACGTCAGCATCCGCCCGAAGGGGAGCGACACGTTCGGAACGAAGGTCGAAGTCAAGAACATGAACTCGTTCCGCTCGGTTTTCCGCGCCATCGAGCACGAGGTCGAGCGACAGGCGCAAGTGCTGGACTCGGGCGGACGCGTCGTCCAGGAGACACGCGGCTGGTTGGAAGACAAGGGCGTCACGACTTCCCTGCGCAGCAAGGAAGAGGCGAACGACTACCGCTATTTCCCTGAGCCGGACCTCCCTCCGCTCAACGTGGACCCGGCGTGGGTTGCGGAGATAGAGGAGCTGCTCCCGGAGTTGCCGGAGGAGCGCAGAAAGCGATTCGTCGACGACTACGGCCTGCCTGCCTACGACGCCGTGTTGCTCACCGCGTCACCGGGCCTTGCTCAGTACTACGAGGCGACGGTGCATAACGCCAGGGCGAACGGCGGGTCAGACGGCGTGGCGAAGACAGCAGCCAACTGGACGCTCACGGAGCTCGGACGCCTCGCCAACGAGACGCATACGGAGATCCACGAATCTCGGATCACGCCTGAGCGGCTGTCCGGGCTTCTGGGGCTCCTGGAGGAGGGCACGCTCGGAACGCCGCAGGGGAAGCGCGCCATCGAGGAGATGTTCCACACCGGCAAAACCGCGGAAGCTGTCGTCGCGGACCTCGGGCTCGTCCAGATCTCGGACTCGAACGCACTCGCCGATGCGGTCGGGCAGGCCATAGACGCGAACCCCCAGGCGGTTGCAGACTACCTGGCGGGGAAGGAAACTGCGGCCAAGTTCCTCGTGGGACAGGTGATGAAGGCGACACGCGGCAACGCCAACCCAACGGTCGTGGGGGAACTCATCGTCGAGCGGTTGGACGCGATGAAAGGCTAAAGGGGGCACGTGGGTACGTACATCAGTTTCGCAGTCATCATCGTGGTCGTCCTGCTCGTCGCCAGCATCCTCATGCAGGTACGGGGAGCGGGGGGCGGCCTGTTCGGCGCGGGCTCCATCCAGTCCTACCGCACGCGGCGGGGCGTCGAGCGCACGCTCTTCCAGTTCACGATCGGCCTGGGCGTCATCTTCGTTATCCTGGCCGTCCTCAACCTCACCATCTCCTAGCCGAGCGAGGCGAGGTAGTCACCCAACCGCCGTTCTCCGACGGCAGGGGCGACCATGTCCACCTCGGCCTCCGCGATGCGGTAGACCGCGGAGTCGTACCCATGGCGTCCGGCGAACCTGCGGAACGCCGCCCGCATCTGCGCACGCCAGACGTACGAGAAGCGCACGTCAGCGCCTCCCGCTGCGGCGGCGGCCATCCCGGCAATCTCCTCCCAGGTGAAGACCTCCGGGCCACCGACGTCCACCTCCTGTTCCCGCCCCTCCAGCGCGTCCACGAGCGCCCCGGCCACGTCCGCCTCGTGGACGGGGTTCGTCTGCGCCTGACCGCCGCCGATCATCGAGAGCCTGCCGCGTTTGCGCGCCCGCTCCACCAGGGGCACGAGCCGCGCGAAGGTCACGGAAGGGCGCACGATCAGGTGGTCGACGGCGGAGACGCGCATCGCTGCGGCGAACGACTCATGCGCGCGGATGTACTCCATGACACCCAGGAACCGTCCACCGTAAGGGGAGACGTAGGCGAACCTGCGCACGCCCGACTGCTCGGCTTCGTGCAGCAGGCTGCGATTGCCCCCGTCGTCGACTGCGAGGAAGGACTCGGCCTTCCAGGTGAAGAGCTTCGACGCGAGTCTCGCTCCGGCGCATGAGACGACGGCGTCGGCGTCGGCGCAGGCCCCCTGCAGCGTGCGGGGGTTGAGCAGGTTACCGACGAAGATCTCTTCCGGTTCGGTCGTCAGGCGAGATGGTTCACGGACGAGCGCACGGACCCGGGAGCCGCGGGACTGCAACTCGCGCACGACCTCCGAGCCGATGGCGCCGGTCGCGCCCGCGACCACGACGAGTGGGAGGCTCACAGCCCCAGCTTCCCCGGATTCAGGATGCCGTCGGGGTCGACGGCGCGCTTCAGCCGCCTCGCGAGCAGCAAGGCGTCGCCCCACTCCCGTTCGGCCCAGCCGCCGAGTTTCACACCGAGGCCGTGGCAGTACTCGACTCCCCCACCGAGGCGCAGCGCCTCCTCCAGCATCGCGTCGACCGCCTGGCGTAGCGCGGCAGCGGCGCCTTCACCCCTGTCCTCTCCCGTGGGGAGAGGGGGAGGAGCAGGAACGCGTACGAACACAGAGAAGAGTTCCGGGTGCGTCCAGACAGCAGACTCGCGGATGTCCAGGCCGTGGCGCGCGGCGATCTCCTCGCACGAGCGCTTGTAGGCGAGTACCCGCGACACGGGCATCGCAACGTGCAGATAGTCGGCGTATCGCCAGCGTTGCTCCTTCCAGCGCTCGGTCGGGCGAAGCGGACGGGTGTGGTCACGCCAGCGCTCCGCAACGGCGTGCCGCGTCTCCCAGTACTCGCGCGTCGGGCCGGGGCCAAGGTCGCGGCCGCCCGCCGCCAGCGCCTCTGCCATGGCCCGGGTGCGCTGCGCCTCCACCTGCTCGCGGTAGCCCTCGAAGCCGAGGTAGAGGATGCAAGGCGCGGCGTTCTCCGGGGTCGCCGGCTCCTCGGTGAGGTCGATGAGCGCGGGGACGAGGCCGATGTCGAACAGCCGCGCGACGACGGGGTAGCCCTGCTCGAACGTGTCGAACCCCACCGACGCGAACTCGCGCGCCTCCGGCAGGCTGCGCAGGTCAATCGTGGCCTCCGTGATGACACCCATCGTGCCCTCGGCGCCGGCGAACAGCCCCTTCAGCATCGGGCCGCTGCTCTGCCGCTGGATGGGCCGCGTCCGCACGACCTCGCCGCTGCCCAGCACCACCTCGAGCGCACGCACCTGCTGCCCCATCGAGCCGTACCTGCTGGCACGATAGCCGACGCTGTCGGTGGAGATGGCGCCGCCGACGGTGGCGATCGGCACGCTCCAGGGATCGTGCCCCAGCATCATGCCGTGGTCGCGGGCAACGGCGTCGAGGTCGGCGAGGTAGACGCCGGGCTGCACGCGGGCCATGCGGTCCTCGCGGCTCACCTCAAGGATATCGTCCATGCGGCGGAGGTCGAGTGCGATGCCGCCGCGCACCGGGACGACCGCACCCATGACGCCGGTGCCGCCGCCGTAGGGCACGACCGGTATGCCGCGCTCCGAAGCGAACACTACCACCGCCGCAACCTCCTCCGTGGTCGCCGGGCGGGCTACCGCTTCCACCCGCGCCCCTGCCAGCTCAGAGCGTCCGCCGAGACGATGCGCGGTCACGGCATCGAACGACAGCCGCTCCCGGGACTCGTCGTCGGTCGAGACGTGCTGCACGCCAACGATGGCGGCAAGGGCGTCGTGGAGATCAGTGGCGGGCACCGCGCTCATGCGGACCTTCCTCCGCCGCTCCCTAGCCTGCGACGCGCCAGGTCGTGCCGGATGGCAAGTCCGTGAGCTCGATGCCCATCGCGGTGATCTGGTCGCGGACGGCGTCGGCGCCGGCGAAGTCCCGGGCGGCGCGCAGAGCGGCGCGCTGCTCCACGAGCGCCTCAACCCGCGATGCGATGTCCGCGTCGACCGAGGCCTCTCGCTCTTCCAGCGTCAGACCCAGCACGCCGGTCAGTTCGCGGAGCGTTTCCTGGGCCGACGACACGTTCCGCCCCTCCGACGAGCTTCGGTTGATGTCGCGGGCGAGGTCGAAGAGGGCGGCAACCGCCTGCGGGCTGTTGAGGTCGTCGTCCATGGCCTCGATGAAGCGAGTGCGGGTCTCCGCGGCATCGAGCGCGTCGTCAGCTCCCCGGTTGGGCTCTGCTACCACCGCCTGCCTGAGCCGTCCGGCAGCGCGCTCCGAACCTACAAGCGCTTCGTCCGAGTAGTAGCCGGGGCTGCGGTAATGCGCGTTGAGGACCGAGAGGCGGATGGCGTCGGAGGAGTAGCTCTCCAACGCATCGCTGATGGTGACGAGGTTGCCGAGCGACTTGCTCATCTTCTGCGCGTCCATGTTCAGCAGGCCGTTGTGCAGCCAGAAGTGCGCGAACGGGCGTACGCCGGTGAACGCCTCGCTCTGGGCGATCTCGTTCTCGTGGTGGGGGAAGATGAGGTCCTGCCCGCCGCCGTGGATGTCGATGCTGTCGCCGAGATAGCGCAGCGCCATCGCGGAGCACTCGATATGCCAGCCGGGGCGCCCGCCGCCCCACGGGCTCTCCCACGACGGCTCGCCGGGCTTGGCGGACTTCCAGAGGGCGAAGTCCATGGGGTGCTCCTTCTGCACCCCCGGTTCGATGCGCGCGCCCGCTCGCATCGCATCCAGCGAGCGGTGGCTGAGCTTCCCGTACTGCTCGTCGCTGCGGACGCGGAAGTAGACGTCGCCGTTGGACTCGTAGGCATGGCCGCTGTCGATGAGGCCGGAGATGAGCTCGATGATCTTGGGCACCTCCTGCGTGGCGCGGGGGTATTCGTCGGCCTCGCGGATATTGAGCGCGGCCATGTTGGCGAAGTACTCGGCGATGTGGCGCTCGGCGAGGGCCTCGACGGTCGTCTCTTCCTGTGCGGCGCGGTCGATGAGCTTGTCGTCTATGTCGGTGAAGTTCTGGACACGGCGCACCTTGAAACCACGGAACTCGAGGTAGCGGTGGAGCACGTCGAAGACGATGTAGCTCATCGCGTGGCCGACGTGCGAGGAGGAGTACGGGGTGACGCCACAGACGTAGATGCGTGCCTCATCGGCGGCAGGCGCGAACTCGCGCTTCTCGCCGGTGAGGGTGTCGGAGAGTTTCATGGATTGCCGTCTGTGATGGATGCCACGGCCACGGCCGCTGCGCCCGTCTCGGAGCCGGTGTACCCGAGGCCATCTTCGGTGGTGGCCTTGATGCTCACTGCGGAGAGCCCCACTCCAAGCGAGGCGGCGATGGCCCACCGCATGGCCGGGACGTACTCCGAGAGATGAGGGCGCTGGAGAACGATTGTAGCATCGACGTTGACCACACTCCATCCGGCCCGGCGGAGCATGGCGACGGTGCGCTCCAGAAGGGACGTGCTGGTGACGCCGTGCGGCACCGAGGGGTCGTTCTCCTTGAAGTGCGTACCGATGTCGCCGAGGGCAGCCGCTCCCAGCAGAGCGTCGATGATGGCGTGAGCGGCGACGTCGCCGTCGCTGTGCCCGGCGAGCCCGCGCTCAGAGGGGATGCGGACGCCGCCAAGCGTGAGTGGCACGCCTGCCTCCAGCGCGTGTGCGTCGTAGCCTATGCCGATCCGCGTGGTCATCGCGCCATCCTCCGTCGCGGTATGCCCGTGAGTTTAGCAGCGGAGCGCGGGTCAGCGCCTCATCGGGGGCCGCGATGAGCAGCAAACTACCGGTGATGAACGCCGTCTGCGCGCCTCTGAGCGCAGACGGTCCGGAATAGACATGTTCTCTTACCCGTACGGCAGAGGCCTGCAGAGGGCGCCAGGGAAGTGTGCCGCAGAAAACTGTCTCATTTCGTCTCATTCAGTCTCAATTCACCGCTGACGATGCTGCGTCGGTTGGGATACCTGGCAACCCGCAGGACCCTCACCCGCCGCTGCGCGGCGACCTCTCCCGGAGGGCGAGGTGGGGTGAACGAACCTCTGCCCTGCAAAGGTGTGCCAAAGTGCGCCAAAGTGCGCCATTGTGGGCCGCCGCACTCCTGACGGCGCCAAGCGGCCCATGGCTGACGCATGGCCACTCAGCCAGGACCATCGTAGGGCACGCTGGGGCGACGGCGTAAGGGGCGGATGTCAGCAGGTTGGGGTGCGGCCCAGTATCGCGGCCGCGATCAGCAGGTCTTCCGGAGTCGTGACCTTGATATTGCTGCGGGCACCGTCGAAGGTGCGCACCCCGACACCGAGGCGCTCCACCATCGCGGCATCGTCGGTCACGTCCTCCGAGACCTCGGCGTGGGCGCGCTCGAGGACGTCGCGGCGGAAGACCTGCGGGGTCTGCACCATCGCCAGTTCGCTGCGGTCGAGCGTCTCCACGACACGTCCGCCCTCCCCCACGCGCTTGACGGTATCGAACGCGGGCACGACGGCGATGGCCGCTCCGGTTGCGGAGGCAGCGGCAAGCCCGTCCTCGATCATGCGGGACGTCACGAACGGGCGGGCTCCGTCGTGCACGAGCACCCATTCGCACTCCGGCGGGAGTGCGTCGAGCCCGGCGCGGACGCTGTCCTGTCGACGCTTACCGCCGGTGAGCGGGGGCAGCGTCTTCCGCCAGCCGTTGGCCTCGCGCAGCGCGGCGACGGCAGCGAGGTTGCGCTCAGAGACGACGAGCGCGATCGCGGCGACGGCATCGGACCGCTCGAAGACGTCGACGGTGCGGGCGATCAGCGGCTCACCGCCGATGCCGGCGAGCGTCTTGTCGCCCGCGCTGCCCATGCGGGTGCTCGCGCCCGCGGCGACGATCACGGCGCCTGCGTTCACGCTAGCGCCACCAGTAGGCGGAGTGGGTCGAGCCTGCGGCGTCGGTGAGGGCATGCCACTGGGCGTCGGTGAGCCGCCAGCCGGATGCGGCGCAGTTCTCGTCGACGCGCGACAGGGTGTTGGTCTTGGGGATGGTGATGACGACGGGCGAGCGGAGCGTCCAGTTCAGCAGCACCTGCGCGGCGGTCTTCCCTGTCTCCGCACAGACGTCGCCCATGACTTCGACGAGCCGCTTGTTGCGGCGCATCTCGCGCTGGAAGGCTCCCTGCTCCAGGGAGCTGTACGCCAGCACCATGATGTCGCGCTCCTCGCAATACGGGATCACGGTATCGGCGAACTGGTGGTCGAACAGGCTGTACTTGATCTGGTTCTCGACGACGAGGTCCGGGCCGAGCGCCGCCTCGGCAGCCTCCATCTCGCGCACGTTGAAGTTGCTGACGCCGACGTGGAGCACCTTGCCCGCGGCGACGAGGTCGGCCATCGCGCCCATCGTCTCCTCAATGGGAACATCTTTCGACGGTGCGTGCAGCTGGTAGAGGTCTATGGTGTCAACGCCCAGCGCCTTCAGGCTGCGATCGCACGCGGCGAGCACGTCCGCGTGGTGGAAATGCCAGGGCGAGACCTTCGTCGCGAGGAACACTTCGTCGCGCCTGCCGGCGATCGCCTTGCCCACACGCTCCTCGGTGCCGTAGGACTCGGCGGTGTCGAGCAGGAACGAGCCGAGCTCTATGGCGCGGTGGATGACCGCGGCTTCGCCGCTGAACTCCCACGTGCCGAGGCCGATCTCCGGCAACTCAACGCCGCTCTTTCCCAGCGGTTTCGTGTCCATGGAGCGCAGGTTACCACGCGGGGTGACGCAGGGAACCCTTCTCGTTCATGTAGACTGGCCGCGCCCCATAACCGATCCCCTGACGAACGACGCCATGCGAGCAGTCCGCATAGAGGGGTGTGAATGAGAGTTGCCTGGGCTGGAGCATTGGCGCTTCTCCTGGTAGGGAGTATCGCCTGCGACGGAGACCGTACCTCCGGTCCCGCGACGACTCCGGCGCCCACCACCGCAGCGACGCCGACGGCGACTCCCGTCCCCACGGCTACACCAACTGCGACCCCTACATCCACGCCTGCCCCATCTCCCACGCCGACACCAGAGCAGCCGCGCGACCTTCTTGAGGCGGCGTTGCTCAAGACCCTCGCCGAGGGGTTCGCATTCGACATGCAGGTAACGGTCAGCGTCGAGGTTGACGGCGAAGCCGTGACCGTGCCGATAACCTACAGCGGGGACTCCCGCATCGTGTACACCGCAGCCACGATCACTGCCGCGCTGCCCGATGAGACCATCGAATCGAGTGTGCTGCTCTTCGACAGCGGGCTTTACCCGGCGGTATTCGGATTCGATACAGCAACACAAGAGTGGAAGCTGGGCCTGGGCGAAGCGGAGAGGCTGGGCTCAGCGCTCTTCTTCGCCAACCTGACGTTTCTCCTCGAACAGGACAACGCGCGTTACGGAGAGCGTCAGGTGTTCGGGGGAGTAGAGACACACGTCACATCCGGCACAATCGGTCGCGGCTCAGGCGCCAGCGCCGAGGGAAGCTCTACACTCCGGATAGGCGTTGAGGACGGACTGCTGCTGCAAGCAGAAGCAACCGGCAGTTTACTCGCCGAGAGGGGGGTCACAACAGCATTCGGGAACCTGACTTCCGACAAAGCCTCGTTCACTGTGACCTGGGATCTGTTCGACCACGGCAAGAGGGTCCCCGTGGTACTCCCCAAACTCGCGCTGCCCACCTTTTCACATGCTGCAACGGCGCTGGACGACGGACGTGTGCTGATGAACGGGGGCTTTACCGGTGTTGCCAACAATAACGTCATCGCCCCTTTCCCGTTGCCGTTCACCCAGGTCTACGATCCTGTAGCGGAGACATGGACGTATGCCGAACCATTGCAGGGATACTCCCTCCTGAACTCGACAGTGAAGCTCGAGGACGGAAGGGTGCTGCTCGTAGGCGTCAGCCAGGAAGACGAAACCGGCGCCGCGAGCGTTTTCGATCCAGCCGATGACTCGTGGGAACTACTGCCGGAGGAGCCCGCCCTGCGAGGCGCGCCCCACCTCGTTCTGCTCGCAGACGGCCGCATCCTGGCGATCGGAGGCCTGGACCTGGAGTCCCCCGGGTTCTCACCCGACCCCTCAGATGCGGTGGAGGTCTTCGACCCGCAGGCCGGGCGCTGGGAGAGGAAAGGAGCGATGCCGGTCGCTTTCGATGAACTATCGCTCGCTGCTCTGCCGGACGGCCGCGCGATCGTGATGGGACACCCGGAGCGGGCCGCCCTGTACGAGCCTGATGCCGCCTGGGTCTACGATCCGGCTCCCGACGTCTGGACGCCCCTCGACCTGACGATGCCGTCGGTCCCAGCCGACCTCGCGTTCCTGGTCCAGCGCCCCGGACCGGCCATCCTGCTCCAGGACGGGAGGTTGCTCATCACGGGGCCAACAGGAGTCGAAAGCGACCATAGCTTGCTCGACACCTGCGATGCCGGATTTCCCGAGCAAGTCGACCTGCTCATCCCCGACCCATGCAACCCCGCGTCAACGATCCATGACCCCGCTTCCGGCGCCACGGCGTTCACGGGACCTGTCTCCCACCTCCGCACCGGACACACGCTCACCCTCCTGCCGGACGGCCGTGTGCTGGCGGCGGGCGGTATCGATCCGGGCGATCCCTTCGAATACTCCGCTGAGCAGAATCTCATCGCGACGACCGAGATCTACGACCCTCTCACCGACTCGTGGACGCTCGGGCCCGACCTCTCCGAACCACGGTTCGAGCACACAGCGACGCTCCTGCCAGATGGACGCGTCCTGCTGATAGGAGGCATCGGCCAGGAGAAGGAGCCCAACCCGCCGGGGAGCGATAAGGAGATCTATCCCCTCCGGCACGCAGAAGTCCTCGACCTCACTCCCTAGCACCCAGCTCCCGCCTAGGTGTCCCTGGCGCGCGTGGGGCCGACCTCGCCGGTGCACCACGGGATGAAGGCCTTCATGCGGCAGGGTGCTCCGTGCTTCGCCAGTTCGGCCTCGAAGATCTCGTGGACACGGCGCGACTCATCCTCGTACTCGATCTGGCCGCCCCCCTCGTTGACGCTGAGGTCGGAGGAGCGCGGCCCGTTGACGAGCCCGGTGCCCGGTCGGAGCGCGAGGTAACGCGCACGCGTCGGCCCCGCGTTGAAGTGCTGGTGGAACGTGCGGTCGGCCGGCACGATGACCATGCCGCCCCTCTTCCAGTCGGCCTTGCGGAGGTCGGACTGTTCGTCGTCGTTCCAGAGGAGGGAGAAGCCCTCGCCGCTGAGGATGACGAGGTGCGCGCCGGGGCCGTGGCGGTGCGCCTTCTTGTAGGTGCCTACGGGGAACTCGGAGATGTGGGCCTTGGTGACGTTCCCCGCCATCTCCAGGCTGGCGTTCACGCCGCCCGCTCCCCGGTTGAGGTAGTCGTAGAGCTGCATGTCAGGCGCATTCGGGATGAAGTTGCTCGCCCACTTGCGGCTCTGGTAGAGGGTACCGCCGCCGCTGAAGTAGTCCTCGTTCCCGCCGAAGCGGTCGGTGAAGCGGAAGTCGTTGTGGAAGACGAACTCGCGGTTTCGCCACCAGCGGAGGACGGGCGGAGCGTTGGTCACGCCGAGGTAGCGCGCGGGCTCCGTGCCGCTGGCGTTGAAGTGGCGGTACCACGCGTTGAGCGGTATGGAGAAGAGGCTGCCCGCGTGCCACTCGAACGTCTGCTCGGCCCCGCCCTCCAGCCAGACGCTCGTCGCGCCGCGGCCTGAGACGATGTAGACCATCTCTTCGTAAAGGTGGTGCTCCGGCTCCGAGCTGCCGCCGGGTCTGATCTCCACGAGGTGGGAGTCGTTCAACAGGAGTGGATTGGGGATGTTGATGACGGCGCCCCTGCCGCCCTTGCGCTCCCAGTCGCCGAGCTCGATGCGGGCCAGGTCCTCGAATGCGAAGTCGACGATGACCTTCACTCCCTCGTCGCGTTGCCAGTCCACGTAGGCGTCCCGCTCCGGGAAGGCTTCGAGGTTCTCGGGCGTCTCCGCCCGTCTGATCTCAACGTCAGTCGTCATGACGCCTCCTGTGCTGCGATCCAGGTATCCGCCCCTTATCAGACGCGCCCGAACACGTCAAATGCGTGGAGACCGGCCGCCGCCCTACACCCCGGCAGGCGCAGGTTCGGCGGCGGGTTGCCTCGTGAACGTGAGGCCGCTGCCGTCTGCGTCCACGGTGACGGAGTCGCCGTCCGCGTACTCTCCGGCGAGGATGCCGCGCGCGACGGCGTTCTCGACGTGGCGCTCCACGGCGCGGCGCAGCGGACGCGCGCCGTAGACCGGGTCGAACCCCTCGTCCTCCAGCCATCGCTTCGCCGCGTCCGTGAGATGGATCGAGATAGACCTCTCGGCAAGCCGTTCCTGCACGTTGCGCACCATGAGGTCGATGATCTGGTGGAGTTCCTCGCGGGAGAGGGGGTGGAAGACGATGTACTCGTCCACGCGGTTGAGGAACTCCGGGGTGAAGTGCTTCTTGAGCGCCTCCATCACTGCGCGGCGGTGCCGCTCCTCCTCTGTCGTGGGCTGTCCTGCGCGGAAGCCGATGCCGCCCTTGCTGAACTCCGCCGTGCCGATGTTGCTGGTCATGATGATGATGGTGTGGCTGAAGTCCACCGTGCGGCCGTGCCCGTCCGTCAGCCGTCCGTCTTCCAGTATCTGGAGCATGACGTTGAACACGTCGGGGTGTCCCTTCTCGATCTCGTCGAAGAGCACGACGCGGAACGGCCTGCGGCGTATCGCCTCGGTCAGCTGTCCGGCTTCGTCGTAGCCGACGTAGCCCGGGGGGGCGCCGATGAGACGGGAGACGGTGTGGCGCTCCGCGAACTCGGACATGTCCACGCGCACCATGTTCTCCTCGTCGTCGAACAGGCAGGCGGCGAGGGCGCGGGCCAGCTCCGTCTTCCCGACACCCGTCGGTCCGAGGAACATGAACGAGCCCACCGGGCGCTTCTCGTCGCGCAGGCCGGCGCGGGCCCGGCGTATCGCATCGGCCACGGCGACGACCGCGTCGTGCTGGCCGACGATGCGCTCGTGCAGACGCTCCTCCAGGTGCAGGAGGCGCTCCGCCTCCTCCTCCATGAGCCGTGCGGCGGGTATGCCGGTCCAGGTCGCTATCAGCGAGGCGATGTCCTCCGGGCGCACCACCAGGTCGGCATGGTCCCGCCCCAGGAATTCGCTCCGCGCCTGGTTGAACTGTTCCTCCAACCCGACGCGCTCCATCTTCAGGCTGGCCGCTCCCTCGTAGTCGCTCCGCTGGGCAGCAGACTCCTCCTGCTCCAGCAGGTCGCGTACCCGCTGGTCCTGGGCGATGAGATCCGGGGGCAGGCTTTCGACGTTCAGCCGCAGTTTGGCGGCGGCCTCGTCGATCAGGTCGACGGCCTTGTCCGGCATGTTTCGGCCCGAGATGTAGCGGGCGCTCAGGCGCGCCGCCGCGACAAGGGCCGGGTCGTCCAACTGCACCTTGTGGTGCGCCTCGAAGCGGGGACGCAGGCCGCGCAGTATCTCGATGGTCTGCTCCACCGTCGGCTCCTCCAGCCATATCGTCTGGAACCGGCGCTCCAGCGCGGCGTCCTTCTCGATGTGCTTGCGGTACTCGTCCGGCGTGGTCGCGCCGATCACCTGCAACTCGCCGCGCGCAAGGGCGGGTTTCATGATGTTCGCGGCGTCCAGTCCTCCCTCGCCCGCTCCAGCTCCCACGACGGTGTGGAGCTCGTCAATGAAGAGCACCACCTCCCGGCGCGCCTCCTTCATCTCGTCGATCACCGACTTCAGACGCTCCTCGAACTCACCGCGGAACTTCGCCCCGGCAACGAGGCCGGCCATGTCCAGTGCAAGCACGCGCTTGTCCCGCAGCGACTCCGGCACGTCGCCCGCAACGATGCGCTGCGCAAGCCCTTCCACGATGGCCGTTTTGCCGACGCCCGCCCCGCCGATGATGACCGGGTTGTCCTTGGTGCGGCGGATGAGCGTCTGCATCACGCGGCGTATCTCGTCCATGCGGCCTATGACCGGGTCCAGCTTGCCCTCCCGGGCAAGCTGGGTCAGGTCCACGGTGTAGCGTTCGAGGGTCTGGTAGCGGTTCTCGGCGCGGGGGTCAGTGACGCGGTGCCCGCCCCGGACGTTCAGGAGGGCCTGGTAGACACGCTCCTTCGTCACGCCATGCTGGGCCAGTATGCGCGCCGCTTCACCCCGTTCGTCCGACAGGATGGCAAGGAAGAGGTGCTCGGTGGCGATGTGCTCGTCGTGCAGGCGTTCCGCCTCGTCCTTCGCCGCCTGCAGCATGGCCATCGCACGGGGCGTTGGGTGCATCTGGTTGGACTCGTAGGCGAGCTGGGGCGTTTTCTTGAGCACGATCTCCAACTCGCCGCGCGTGCGGTCCACGTTCACGCCCATGCCGTTCAGGATGCGCGCAGGCACGGAGTCCGCGCTCTCCAGCAGCGCGAGCATGACGTGCTCTACGTCCCACTGGGAGTGGCGGAACCTACGGACGATCTCGTAGCTCGCCCCGATGACGGCCTGCGCCTGTTCAGTGAAGTCTTCCTGCCTGAATACCATCTCGGATACTCCGATCCGCGCCGGACGAGCCGCGTCAGCGACCACCCAGGCGCTCCTCCAGGATGCGCACCTGGCGCTCCAGTTCCACCAGCCGCGCCTGCATGCGCATCAGCACTTCCACACCCGCCAGGTTGATGCCGAGGTCCTCCATGAGCGACTTGATCCAGCGCGCCCGCGACACGTCCGCCGGAGAGAACATGCGGATATTCCCTCGCGATCGTTTCGGCGTGAGCAGCCCGATGCGCTCGTAAGTGCGGAGCGTCTGCGCGTGGACGCCCACCATGCGGGATGCGACGCTGATGACGTAGCATGGCTCGTCGTCGCTTACGCCGTCCAGGCCGGACCCCGTGCTCCACACCTCGGTTATCACTGTCCGCTCCATCATGCCCCCTCCCTATACCCCGGCCCGCTCGTCGCTGTGCTCGGCGTCGCGCAGACGCTCAAACAGCTCGCGCTGCTCGGGCGTCAGGTCCACCGGCAGCACCGCCTGCACGGTCACGAGCATGTCGCCGTGGCCGCCCCCGCGCTTCGGCATCCCCTTCCCGCGCAGGCGTATGACCCGTCCGTTCTGCGTTCCCTGAGGGACGCGCACCGCGACGCTCTTGCCGCCGAGCGACGGCGCCTGCGTCTCGCCGCCGAGCACCGCGTCCAGCAACGGCACGCGCGCGGTGAACCGTACGTCGTCCCCTGCACGCTCGAACACGGCGTGGGGAGCAACGGTGACGATGAGGTAGAACTCGTCCACGCCGTCCTTCGCGGCGTCCACGTGTATGCGCGCGCCGCTCTCTACTCCCGCGGGGATGCGCACCTCCAGCCGCTTGCCGGAGGGGTGCAGCACCGTGCGGGCCGCGCCGGCGTACGCCTCTTCCAGCGTGATGGTGACCGGCACTTCCAGCCGCCGACGGGCAGCCCGCGGGCGCGGCCCCCACCCCGCGTCGGCGAAGCCGTCGAAGAGGTTGCTGAAGTCGCCGAGGCCGTCCACGTCCGTGAATGCGCTGAACCCGGCTGAGCCGCTACGGCGTGTGCTCGCGTTCCTGAAGAACGTGAAGGGCGAGGCGCCCGAACCCGGGCCTCCGCCGCCCTGCATCTGGTCCGCGTGCCGCCAGTTCTCGCCGAACCGGTCGTACTTCTTGCGGGAGTCGGCGTCCGAAAGCACCTGGTACGCCTCGTTGATCTCCTTGAACCGGGCCTCGGCGGTGCTGTCGCCGGGGTTCACGTCCGGGTGATGCTGGCGCGCCAGACGGCGGTACGCGGAGCGTATCTCCTTCTCGTTGGAATTCTTCGCAACGCCGAGCGTGTCGTAGTAGTTCTTCGCCATCTCTGTGCGGCTCATCAAGAGCAAAGTGCTCCATAAACAGTATAGCAAACTTTAGTGGTCTGCTATCAACTTGAGCAGACGAAGTCCCGTGCGAGCACTCAGCGGCGGGTCGCCCTGCCGAGCAGCGAGAGGAAGACGCCCTCCGGCAGCACACGGGCCGCCAGGGAACCGAAGCGCGAGTCCATCCCGACCGGGTAGCGGAAGCGGGGACGCCGGGACCGGGCTATGCCATGGATGACCTTCGCGACGACAACCGGATCCCTGGCTTGCTCGAATGCGCCACGGACCCTGCCACGGTAGCGCCGGAGGTAGCGGTCGTACGGGGCAGCATCGCTCGACTCCATGTCCGCAGCCATGGCCTGGTTGTCCGGGAACGCGGTGCGGATGAGGCCGGGCTCAACCAGCACAACGCGCACGCCGAGCGGCCAAACTTCCGTCCTCATCGACTCGCTCAGCCCCTCCAGCGCGAACTTGGAGGCGGCGTAGGCGCCGTGGAATGGCGCGCCGATGCGGCCGAGGATGGAGCTCACGTTCACGATGGTCCCACCCCCCCTGGCGATCATGCCGGGCAGCACGGCGCGCATCAGGCGAACGACGGCGAAGACGTTGGTCTCGAACTGGGCCCGCAGTTCGTCCGTCGTCAGGGTCTGGACGGGCCCGAACAGCCCGTATCCGGCGTTGTTGACCAGCACGCTGATGGGGCCGTGCTCTTCCGTTATCGCGGCCAGCGCCTCGGAGAGGCCCGCCTCGCTATTGATGTCGAGTTCCACTCCGGCGACCGGCAGGTCCCGGCGGGCGGCCTCCGCCTCCAGTCCAGCGAGCCGTTCCCTGGCGCGGCTGGTGCCGACCACGCGGTAGCCGCGCTCCGCCATGTAGAGCGCCGTTGCCATGCCGATGCCGCTCGACGCTCCGGTTATCAGCACGACGCCTCGCTCGTCTGCCATCGCAGCCTCCTCCCGCTCAGCCTATACTGACACCCGTCCGGCTGCATCATGCAAGCGAGGAGCGGATGGTCATGGCGATGGTCTTGCGAGCGGTCGGCGGGCTGATGATGGTGTACGCGGCGCTCTACCTGGCGCAGTTCCTCTTCAGTTCCCTGTACGACAACCCCCAGCCGGTCTGGGACGTGATGAACGTCATCTCCGGCCTGGGCATCCTCGCGGCGCTCGCAGCGAACTTCGTCTACGTGCGGTCGCAGTCCGGCGGCGAACCCGTAACGATGGCGCGGCTGGGCGCGCACGTGCTGTTCTTCGCCAACGCGGCGCTGGCCATCTGGTTCTTCCGCAACTGGATATACCTGCTGGCGCTGGACGAGGGCGAGACCGCCAGCGTGCCCGTCGACGTCATCTGGGACTTCGTCGCCGTGACGATCCCCCTGGTGCTGGCCACCACCGGGCTCAGGCTCTGGCGAACGGGCGCCTAGCAACCCCTACTGTCGTTCCTGCGTGGCAGGAACCTCTCAACCGCCGGGCGCGCGCCGCCACGCCTTTGACGCTCGGCGCCTCCGAGTGATACGATTTTACGAGTGTGCAAGATGCGCTCCCACGCCTTCAACGGCAAACCAAACGGGGACAGCGTGCGCGGAGTAGGCGAACCGCCGCGCGCGTGATGCATCGCACGCAGGAGGTTGCCACATGGTGAACGTCGCCGCTCTGCGCTGCAAGGAATGTTCCCGGGAATACCCCATCGGCGCTTTCAACGTTTGTGACTTCTGCTTCGGACCGCTCGAAGTCGTCTACGACATGGACGCCATCGCGGACATCGCCAGCAGAGAGCGCATCATGTCCGGTCCCAACAGCCTCTGGCGCTATGCCGACTTCCTCCCTGCCGAATACAACCCGCTCGTGGACATCAACGCAGGCTTCACTCCGCTGATCCGCTCACGAGGGCTTGCGGAGCGTCTCGGCCTCGAGGAGCTGTGGATTAAGAACGACAGCGTCAACCCGTCGTATTCGTTCAAGGACCGGGTCGTCGCCGTCGCCACCGCCAAGGCGCTGGAGCTCGGCTTCGAGACGCTCGCCTGCGCCTCGACGGGCAACCTCGCCTGTGCCGTCGCCGCCCACGCGGCGCGCGCCGGGATGAATGCTTACGTCTTCATCCCGTCGGACCTGGAGGCGGGCAAGGTGCTGGGCGCGGCCATCTACAACCCCACCATGATCGCCGTCAACGGCAGCTACGACGACGTGAACCGCCTGTGCAGTGAACTGGCCGATCAGTACCACTGGGCGTTCGTCAATATCAACGTGCGCCCCTTCTATGCCGATGGCAGTAAGACGCTCGGCTACGAGGTCGCGGAGCAGTTGGGCTGGCGCGCTCCCGCGCACGCCATAGCGCCGTCCGCATCCGGGGCGATGTTCACCAAGATCTATCAGGGCCTCAGGGAGTTCGAGCAGACCGGCATCATCGACAAGGTGGAGACACGGATGCACTGCGCGCAGGCGCGGGGCTGCTCGCCCATCGCCACCGCCTACAAGGAAGGGCGATTCGTCATCCGTCCCGTGAAGCCCGCCACCATCGCGAAGTCGCTCGGCATCGGCAATCCGGCAGACGGCTACTACGCGCTCAAGACGATCGAGGCGTCCGGCGGCTCCGCGGTCATAGCAGAAGAGCACGAGGTCGCGGAGGGCATCAAGCTCCTCGCTCAGACGGAGGGCATCTTCACGGAGGGAGCAGGCGGCGTCGCCATCGCCGGGCTGAAGCGCCTCGTCGAACGCGGCGAGATCCAGCCGGACGAACCGACGGTCGTCTACATCACCGGCAACGGGCTCAAGACCACCGAGATCGTGAGCGACGTGGTCAACCCCATCCTCATCGAGGGCACAGTCTCCGCCTTTGAGCAAAGCGTGGGAGTGAAAGCCTGAACGCCATGGCGACGACGATGCAGCGGGTGCGCTTCACGTTCCTGGACCATATGATCAAGCAGCCCGTCATCTACAGGATGGGGCACGACTTCGACGTGGTCACCAACATCCGCCGCGCCGACGTGCAGGAAGGCGTGGGGTGGGTGATCCTCGAGGTCGAGGGAGAGTTGGAAGAGATCGAGCGCGGCCTGGAGTGGGTGCGCTCGCTCGGCGTGAGGGTCGACCCTGCGCTGGGTGACCTGATAGAACCGTAATCACGGAGGAACGAGAGCAGGATGAGCGTAACCGTGCGTATACCCGGTCCGCTGCGGCGGATCACCGATGGAGTCGACAAGGCAGACGTGACCGCCGACACGCTCGGCGGCGTCATCGCGGAGCTCGAAGCGCAGTACCCGGGCATCCAGGAGCGCATCCTGGACGAGAACGGCGCGCTGCGCTACTTCGTGAACCTGTACCTGAACAACGAGGACGTGCGCTTCCTCGAAGGGCTGAGCACGCCCGTCAAGGCCGGCGACGAGATCAGCATCGTCCCTGCCGTCGCCGGGGGGTAGGCCCGATGCGCGGTCCCAGGAACAACGACGAGTACACCGAAAGGGAACTCGCCGAGATCGAAGAGCTCAACAACCTGCCCCCCGACCACCGCTCTTTCTTCCAGAGCCCGTGGTGGGGCCGCATCGCCATCGGGTTCGCTGCGCTCATCGTTATCTCGCTGCTCTTCCCATTCATCGGTATCTCCTGCAACAGCGAGTCCGGACCATCGCCATCCCAGGCGGCGAGCACGACTCCCAAGCCGGACTTCGAGCTCGCGGCGGCGCAGGGCGGGCTCGTCAGCCTCTCGGACACGCTCGAGGCAAACGACGCGGTCGTCATCGTGTTCTACCGGGGCCACTTCTGAGGGGTCTGCATCAACCAACTCGGCGAGTTGGAACTGGCCTATGACGAGATACGCGAGCTGGGCGCCGAGCTCATCGCGCTGAGCACGGACAACGTCACCAACGCCCAGAACATGCAGCAGCGCGTCGGGGCGCGTTACCCGGTCCTGGCTGACCCGGACCGGGCCGTTGCCAGGGCGTACGGCGTGTTCGACCTGCTGGGCGACGGCGTGGCGGCGCCCGCGACCATCATCATGACCGCGGACGAGGTCATCGCCGAGCAGGTGGGGCAGACCATCCAGGACCGGCCCTCCGCCGCCGCCATCATCCACACCCTCCGGCAGCTTCAGACCGGGGAAACCTAGCCCGCGAGGGGCTAGCGGATTCCTACGTCCCGAGTTCCCGCACCACGCTCGCGACGCGCTCCGGCGCGATGCCGCGATGCGAGCGCGACGAGCCGACGCCGTCCAGCAGCACCCACGAGATCTGGCCCGCCGTCGTCTTCTTGTCGCGGCTCATCGCTTCGAGGATCGCCTCCGGCTCGACACCCAGGTACGCGGACGGCAGGCCGAACCGGGCGATGAGCGACGCCTGCCGCTCGACCAGTTCCGGCGGGGTCACGCCCTCCAGCATCCCGAGACGAGCAGCGCCCGTCATGCCGATGGCGACCGCCTCGCCGTGCAGGTAGGCGTCGTAGCCCGCCGCGGCCTCGATGCCGTGCCCTATCGTGTGGCCGTAGTTCAGCAACTGCCGCAGACCGCTCGTCTCGCGCTCGTCGGCGCTCACCACGCGAGCCTTCACCGCCGCGTTCCACGCGACGGCCCGGGTCGTCAATTCCGGGTCCAGCGACAACAGCGCGTCGGCGTGCTCCTCGTACAGGTCCACGAGGCCCGCTTCCAACGCGAGACCGTGCTTCACCGCTTCCGCCCAACCCTCGCGCACCGCGCGTTCCGGCAGCGTCCGAAGCGCCGACACGTCCGCCAGCACCATCGCCGGATGATGGAACGCGCCCACCATGTTCTTCGCCACGGGCAGGTCGACGCCCGTCTTGCCGCCGATGCTGGAGTCCACCATCGCCGTGAGCGACGTCGGCGCCTGCACGAGCCGTATCCCGCGGAGGAAGGTCGCCGCAACGTACCCCGCGAGGTCGCCCACCACTCCGCCCCCGACGGCGACGATGACGTCGCGGCGTTCCGCCCTGCGCTCGGCGAGCCACTCGTAGAGCGCTGTGGCGGTCGCGAGACTCTTACTCGCCTCGCCTGCGGGGAAGGTGAACATCCCCATCTCGATACCCGCGGAGTGAAGCGACCGCTGCGCCGCCCGCCCGTACGGGTGGATGACGTTGCTGTCGCAGACGATGAATGCTCGGCCGGAGAAGCCCATGTGCGCGAGTCGGCGCCCCAGTTGCTCCTCGAGCGTGTTCCACCCGACGAACACCGGGTACGCGCCCTGTTCGAGGCGCACGGTAGCGGCGAGGTCCGGGTCGTCCTCCCACGCCGACGGTGCGCCGAGCCGGCGCCACGCCCGCACGACCTCGAGCGCGGCCTGCTCTATCGTCAGGTCGTCCGTGTGCACCGTCCAGTGCGCCCGGGCGTATGCCCATTGGCGCTCGCGCTTCAGCGACTCGATGCGCCCCAGCGGGTCGTCCGACTGCAGCATCGGACGCGCCATCGCCTCCGCGCCGTCCAACTCCGCGATGTGAGAGAGCCGCCGGTAGACCGTCTCGGGACGCGCCTCCAGCGCCACCACGAGACCGGAGCCGAGCATGCCGCCCAGCGACTGGTCGTGCATCACCGAACCCGCGCCCGTCGAGACCACGATGCACTCCTCGCGGGCGAAGTCGGCGATGGCGGCGCGTTCCAGCTCCCGGAAGGCGGGCTCGCCGTCCTCGGAGAAGATGCGCTCGACCGGTTTGCCCGCGCGCTCGACGATGCGCTCGTCGGCGTCCTCGAACCGCCAGCCCAGGAGGCGGGCCGTGCTGCGTCCGACGGCGCTCTTTCCCGCGCCGGAGAAACCGATGAGGTAGATGCGGTTACGCGTGGTCATTGCTCCCACCTACCCTAGGGATGCTCTGAACAAGTCCCCACAGGGGCTTGCGGAAGCATAGCATGGGG
>JAPPHT010000073.1 GCA_028874795.1 Chloroflexota bacterium | reverse complement strand
CCGGGGTGTCCGCTGTTCGCCTTCTGGACGGCGTCTATGGAGAGGAAGCGGATGGAGTTGATGCAGAGTTCGTCGGGGGGAGCGCTCGTCCGGGTCGTCATGCCGCCTCCACAGAGCAGGGTGCTTGACTCCATTCTAACGAACACGGGGGCAGCTGGGGGAGTTCGGCCTCGCCCCCGCGCTTGTGAGAATCAGCCGAGGAGAGTAGAAAGAGGGCTGTACTACCGTACAGGCGGAGTTCCGTTGAGCCGGGGCCGGCATGGAAACGATTCCGGCCTGGCACCCTGGCGGAACGCAAAGGAGAGCAAACGACATGCTGTTCATCGACAACGCAACGGTCCAACAGATCCTGACCATAGACGACGCCATCAACTCGCAGGACGTCGCATTCCGAGGGCTGGTCGACGGCGCGGCGATCCACCGCCCGCGCATCGACATGTACGTCCCCACCGGCCGGGAGGACGACTACTACCGCTGGGGCACGATGGAGGGCGCGAGCCGCGAGCTCGGCGTATTCGCCATACGCATGAAGTCGGACATTGTCTCGTGGCCGGAGGACGAGAACGGCAACTGGACGGAAGAGAAGTACTGCGTCGAACCCGGCACTTACTGCGGGCTCATCTTCCTGTTCAGCACCGTGAACGGCGAACCGCTCGCCATCATCAACGACGGCGAGCTCCAGCACATGCGCGTCGGCGCGGGCGGGGGGCTCGGCGTGCGGTACCTTTCGAGGGAAGATTCGCGCGTCGTCGGGATGCTGGGCTCAGGCGGCATGGCGCGGACGTACCTGAAGGCGTTCTGCAACGAGCGGCCCATAGAGAAGGTGCGCGTCTACAGCCCCACGAAGCGGAACCGCGAGGCGTACGCCGCGGAGATGATGGACCTGCTCGACATCGACATCGAGCCGGTCGACGACCCCGAGTCCGCCGTGCGCGGCGCTGACATCGTTTCCACCTGCACGGACGCGATGCGCCCCGTGTTCAACGGCGAGTGGCTGGAGCCGGGGATGCACGTGACCAACCTGGGCGGCTACGAGCTCGACGAGGTCGTGTTCCAGAAGGCGAACGTCGTCATCCGGCAGGGCATCGGCGGCGCGAGGCTGATGGAGGACCCGCGTATCCAGTACGGACGCGGGCACAGCCCGGTGGCATTCGTGGCGGGCAACGAGGAAGAGATGAAGCGACTGCCGCCCGAGGGACGGCGGATGCAGCAGTTCGGCTCCGGCGCCACGCTGCCGTCGTTCACGGACCTCGTGAACGGCGTCGTCGAAGGGCGTACGTCGCCGGACGACATCTCGCTCTACCTGAACGGCGGCAACCAGGGCCTGCAGTTCGCGGCGGTGGGCAAAGTGGTCTACGACAAGGCGCGCGAGATGGGCCTAGGCCACGAGATGCCGACCGGCATGTTCCTGCAGGACATCCGCGACTAACGCAATCGCTTCTCGAAGTAGAGCAGGGCAGGCATACCGGCGCCGGAGTTGTGCCGCGGGAACGGCTCCGTGCGAACGTACCCCAGCCGCTCGTAGAGGCGAACGGCGCTCGTCATCCGGTATGAGGTGTCGAGCACCATCCGGGATGCGCCGCGTTCGACGGCCATCTGCTCGAGCCGGGCCACGAGTTCCGTAGCGATCCCCCTGCCGCGCTCGCCGGGAACGACGTACATCCGCTTGAGTTCCGCGGTGACGGCGTCGTGTATCCGCAGCGCGCCGCACCCGACGGGGTCACCGTTACGGCGGACGAGCAGCATGGCCGCGAGGTGCTGGTGCACAGCCCCTCCGGTCCATCCCGACTCCTCGACCGTATTCAGCGACAGGAACTCCTTCTCGTACGCCGCCAGGAGCGCCGCGACCTCTGGATCGTCAGGCGTAGTCCGCTCGAACGTGATGCCGGCAGGCAGGATGCGTTTCTCGTAGCAGACCGACCACGGGTTTCCGACGTGTTTGCCGTAAGGCGGTACGCGCGTGTAGCCGAGCGCCTCGTAGAAGCGCATCGCCCTGGGCTGCCGTATGGCGGTCTCCAGCAGTATCCGCGAGCACCCGCGCTCGGACGCGGCGCGTTCCAACTCGGCCATCAACTCCCTGGCCACTCCACGGCCCCGCTCTTCCGGCCTCGCGTAGACGCGACGTACTTCGCCGGTTGCCTCGTCGAGGAAGAGCATCCCGCCGCATGCGACCGGAATGCCACTTCGCCGCGCGACAAGAAAGACGCCGTCGAAATCGGCCTTCAGATCGGGGTCCAGGGTACCGTCGAAGGATGACCGCACTTCGGCGCTCAGCGCGGTCGTGCCATCGAGCAAGTCTCCGTAGATCTCATCCAGTTCCGCATCGAGCAGCGCCATCAGGGTCTCTGCATCCGGGTGGTCCGGCGTTACTGCTTCGAAAGTAACCTCGACTGTCATCGTGTGCCTCCGATACAAAGAGAGAGGGGCCGGTGCACCGGCCCCCCTCGACGAATAACAGTTTCTTGGTGGGATGAGTCTTTGTCGGTGTCGAAATTGTAGTTGGGGGGCGGGTTGGCCGCGGGGGGGCTGTGGCTCTTTTGCC
>JAPPHT010000090.1 GCA_028874795.1 Chloroflexota bacterium | reverse complement strand
GCTCGACGAGCTCCCTGTCGTGGTTGACGAGGGCGAGGCCGCCGCCGTCCTGGGCGAGCGCGAGGTTGCTTGCGGTGATCGCCGCAAGTACCGCCACCAGCAGCGCTGCGGTCAGTGTCGTGAGTCGTCGCTTCCTGTTGGTTGCGGCCCTCGTGGCCGGATGCGCCTTCACTGTCCAGTCCTCCTGCTGCCGGTAGGCTTGGGTGTCCGGCATCCAGTGTGAACAGGACGGCATGCGCTTCGGAATGTCATTTAACGGGGGGCGTGCGCGCCCCCCGTTATGACGTATGGCGAATCGCGGGCTTCCCGTGGTGTGATGGACGTGTACATGAGAAGGAGGAATGTCGGAGAGGGAAGACGGAGTCGTGGGCAAGGCCGCCGCCTACAGGACGGGTGAGGCGTCACGTCATCAGGCAACACTTATGGTGCGGGGCCCAATGCACGGCCAGTGGGCAGCTGTACGAGTGAAAGTTCCCTCGGAGGGAACTGCGGCTTCGGGGGTCGAGTTCCCACTCCCACGAGCGCAAGTTCCCTCCGAGGGAAACGAGGGGGAACGGGAGGAGAGCGATGCAAGAGGAACGACTGACGGAACGGGATGCCCCTAGCCTGGAGAGCATCCTCGAACTGCGGCTGCTGGCGCTGCTCAACGACCTTGTGCGTAACCGAGGGCCGATGGAGACCGCCGAGTTGCTGGGGGTGAACTACAAGACTGTCGCCAGGAGCATGGAGGCACGACGGCTGTCGGTTTATCTCCGCGAGGCGCTTATGGAGCAACTGATCGCGCAACGCACGGTCGGCCACCCGCAATCCAGGGACGGCGGGGAGAGGGAGCAGGCAGTGGACCAACTGACAGAGCGGGTGACCGCGCTGGAGGGGGCGGTGGATGAGCTCCGCTCGTCTGTCGCGCAGGAGATGGGAGTGCTGCGGGAGGAGCAGGCCGGGGTGACGCGCGGGCTGGAGCGGCGGCTCGCGCACGTGGAGGCGCAGCGCCAGGGCGGCGCGGGTGGGGAGCCGAAGACCGCTGCGTCAACGTCTGCGGCGCCGGGGCCGCAGGGGGAACAGAAGCGGAGGCGCGTGTACCGCACGACCCACCCGAAGGTGGTGACGGCTGAGTACGAGTACGGGGAGGAGGACGTCTACGGTGACGCCGAGCCGCTGGTCATCGCGTGGCGCGAGGCGCGGGCCGCCGACCGCGTCGCGCGGGGCAGGCTGGGACAGGCGGAGGCCACGGAGCGGGTGATGTCGCTGGAGATCGCGCTGATGGAGGGGCACGGGCTGACGCTGGCGCCGGAGCGGGGCCCGTACGACGGAATCAAGATGTCGAGCGAGCTGCGGTGGCGGCGGCTGGCGCTGTTCAACGCACGCCGGGAGCGCAAGGGGGCGCTGCGCCGGCGCTGGCTGCGCCGCGTGCTCACCCTCGGGCTGTGGTGGGAGTAGATTGCCGGGGTCCTGGTCAACCTCAGGCCCACCCGAGGAAACGATCCAGGCGGTGAGGGCCGGGATCCATTGTCACCGGCGTCGGGCTGGGGCAGACTGAATCTGTTGTTCGGCTTGCCAGCGTTCGCACCAGAGAATGCTGGAGGGTAACCGTCCTTGCCCTTGGCCCGAGGGATCGAGCGCCGCTCTTCCGAGGGTCTGAACGAGGGATGAAACCGCAGCTCCGGCGGCGGGAAGCATCGGCGGGGTCTGAGATGACTCCCCCGTTGCGTGCTTCGAGAGCCGGGGACACCAAGGCAGGCATCCTGACAAGCCTCGCCTCTCATACCGCCGGAGCGCGAGTGGATGCTCTGGCGGTTGCCTCGCGTGCGCGGCGCAGCCCCGACCTGCCAGCACACCGACGGGCCGGTCGTGGCGGTTGCCTCGCGTGCGCGGCGCAGCCCGCTGACGGCGCTGAGGCTTCTTCCCACATGCCGGTTTCTCAGCAGGGGACGCAGGCTGGCTTCGCCATCGGGCGGGTCTGTGGTTCGCGAGCGCTCAGACGCCCGGTCTCCCTGCCTGGGGTGGTGCTGGGATGCCGGCCCCATGGCTGCTGAGAACCGACACCCCATCACCGGCACGTAGGATACCGACACCGTCTCCGCCGCGCATCTCGCGGTGAGCCAGGAGACGTGGTAGGTTGTGCGGCGCGACGGGAGCCTCAGCCTCCCTCAGGTGACCCCGGCGCATCTGACGACGGCGTTGAGTGCCGCGTCAACGCCGTCGTCGCTTGTCCGGCGCAGTCTCCGTCGAGGCGCGGCACCCCCTTCCCACCCCCGCCATCTTCGCCACTGACCACCAGCCGGTTCCCCACCGAAGGGTTCCGGCCCGGTTCCGCATGTCTCCCGCTCGGCCGCTGCTCGTTCCGCCCCCGCACGAGCCGGGCACACCCCCACGCTCCGTCTCCCGAATCCGCATTCACCCAAGGGCGGAGTTTGCCCACTAACCAACCCGTCATTCCGCACGCCCACAGCCTACGGATGCTGGCGTGGGCGACGACGACGCAAGGGTTCCCGCCGAGGTCATCGCGGGGACCAAGGCAAGGACACATCAGGGATAGCGAGAGGCCGGGGAGGTGCAATCTCCCCGGCCTCTCTGCTCCTGCGCGACAGAGGCGAGAAGGCCCGGCGCAACAGGAGGTACGACCCATGCTAGC
>JAPPHT010000051.1 GCA_028874795.1 Chloroflexota bacterium | reverse complement strand
CTGTGAGAGAGGCTGGGCGCTGAGAGGCGCTTCGTCCTGAACCTGGCCGACTCGGAGCGGCGGGCATGTCGCCGTTGGCCTGCCCGACGAAGCCGCCCGGCCCCGTGGACGGACTCGGGGCACCCCGGGGGCGGTGTCACGCATGACATCCGCTATAGCGCGTGGCGATCCGCGGTCTTCCCGTGGTGTCATGGACGTGTACAGAGGAATCAGCTCGGTCGAAAGGGGAAGACGGAGTCGTGGGCAAGGCCACGGTCGCAAGGAACGCCCCTACAGGACGATGGCGGGCAACACTTCGCGTCCACGGCAGCTTCCACGCTCACTGGACAGCGCCACTCGTGGAATGTTGTCAGTGACAACCGGAGGATGCCGGAAGCGGGTTGTCGCGCCACTCGTGAGATGTTGTCGATGACAATCGGAGGACGGCTGACGATGGAAGACCGGGAGACGTATCCGGGATCGAGCCGGAGCCTGGAGAGCCTGCGGGAGATGCGGCTGCTTGCGCTGCTGCGCGACATGATCGATGCGGATGGGCAGGCAAGGACAGCGCAGGAACTGGGGGTCGGCTACCGCACGCTCAAGAGGACCGTCGAGTCGGGTCGGCTGACGGAGCGCATGGCCGCTGCCCTGGAGCGGCTGCTGCTGCTGGGGGGCGGGTCTGCCGCTGCAAGGGAGCGGGAGCGGGTGGATGCGCTGGAGCGGCGGGTCGAGGGACTGGCCGAGGAGATGAACGCCAGCTTCGACGAGACACACGCAGCCGTCGACGCGGGGCTCAAGGCGTTCAGGGAGGAGCAGGCGGTGGCTGTGTGCGGGTGCTCGGGCGCAGGCTGGACGGGCTGGAGGCGCGGATGAGGAGCGGTGCGGCGGGGACGTCGGAACCCGCTGCCGATGAGCCGGAGAGGCCCAGGTACGTGCCGCCGAGGATGTTCCCGCAGCTGGTGACGCGGGAGGCGGAGGAGGGCGAGGAGCACGTGTACGGGGACGCGACGCCCCTGATCGTCGAGTGGCGGGAGGCGATGGCCGCGCTCCTCAGGGCGGACAGGAACGGACCGGCCCTGCGCCGCCTCGCGGCCCGGGAGCGCCTGTGGGAGCTGGAGGTCGTCCTCGTCGGTGAGCACGGGCTGACGCTGCCCCCGATGACGTACCCGTGGACCGACCGGCAGCGGGAGGTTCGGGTGTGGGAGCTCAGGGAGGACCTCCGGCGCCTCCACGGGGAGCGGAGACGGGTGCTGCGCCGTCGGTGGCTGCGCCGTTTGCTCACTCTCGGGTTCTCGTGGGAGTAGGCGATGGGAGCGGGTCAAGGTCAACCTCAGGCCCATCCGGGGAAGCGATTTCCTCGCCGGGGGCCTGGGACCGTTGCCAACGGCCAGCCGGCAACGGCACACTAGACGGGTTGTTCGGATTGCCAGCGTTCGCACCTGAGAATGCTGGGGGCCTGTTCCCTGACCCGGGACCGCCAGGAGGATCGAGCGCTGCTCTCCCGATGGTGTACCCAAGAGGGAGGAACCGCGACCCCGTTGCGGGATACGACCGGAGGGATCGAGCGCTGCTCTCCCCGGGCCGCATCGAAGACCGGGACATCGGGCGGGCACACTGACAAAGCCTCGCCTCTCACGTCGCCAAAGCATGAGCAATGCCCCGGCGGTTTTGCCTCGCGTGCGCGGCGCAGCCCGCTGCTGACGCCGACGCTTCTTCCCACGCCGCTCTTCCGTAGGTTGCAGCTGGCCCGTGCGGCAGTCGGTTCCCCACCGTGGCATCCCGCAGTCCGCAAACGCCCGCACACCCGATCTCCGTGGTGTGGTAGTGAGATGCCGGCCCTCGGTCCCCTGGCCGACACCCCACCACCGGCGGCTAGGATAACTGCCAGAGCTCCGTTCGTGCATCGCTCGCAACGCGGACGGCGACATGCCAGGTTGTGTAGGCGGCGGGGCCTCAGCCTCCCTCAGGTGACCCCGGCGCATCTGACGACGGCGTTGCCGCGTCAACGCCGTCGTCGCTTGTCCGGCGCGGTATGTGCTTCGGGCCACCCTCGCCCCGCCCTGCCATCCGCACCGCGACCACCCGCCGGTTCCCCACTGCAGGGTTCCGGCTGTTTCCGCATGTCTCCCGCCACGGTCGCTGCGCGTTCCGCCCCCGCACGAGCCGGGCACACCCCCACGCTCCGTCTCCCTAGGCATCCACACTGGGGGCGACATGCGTCCGTCTGCCAACCAGCCATTCAACACGCCCGCCGCCTTAGATGCTGGCGCGGGCGACAACAACGCAAGGATTCCCGCCGAGCTCATCGCCGGGACCAGGGAACAAGGAAACGAGAGGGATGACGAGAGGCCGGGAAGATGCAACCTCCCCGGCCTCTCTCCTCACTGCGCGGCAGAGGCGGCAAACGGCCCGGCGCAACAGGAGGTACGACCCATGCTAGCACGACACGACGACCGGCACATCGTCCCCGTCTGGGGACGGCTGCGCGTGCTGAACGAGGACGCCCACCGGCGCTACCTCGCTCGCAAGTTCGCGCCCGGCAACCCCGGCGGCCCCGGGGTCGATCCCGCCCGCTGGCGGCTGAACGCCGCCGCCTTCTTCAAACTCTGCGGCGCCCACGGCCTCAGCCAGGTCGACGTCGCGGACGCCACCGCGAGCAGCCGGAGCATGCTCTCCAAGCTGATCTGCGGGCGCCGCAGGGCGGGCGACCGCTTCGCCCGCAAGCTCTGCGACTTCTTCGGGGCATCGCTGCTCGACCTCTTCGAGGAGGTGGCGGCATGAGACAGGGGCCATACGTTCCATTCACACCAGAGGACAACCAGATGCTGCGCCACCCGACACGGCTGGTGGTCGAGCTGGGCTGGCACCCGACCCGGCGCGCCTGGGTCTGGAACTACGCCAGCCGCGCGTCGACGGACGATCAACACATGCTGCGTGATAACCGGGCCGACTACGGAGGCGGCCCCAGCGACCGCACGCTGCGCAGGCGCCGTGCCCGCGCGAGTGCGCTCCTGCGGAGGCTCGGCGACCTGCGGAACGCGCCCGCGTTCGAAGGGCTCGAAGTGGGCTCCCGGGCGTGGGTGAGCAGGGCTGAGCGCCTGCTCAGGGAGCAGGCGACGTGATCGTCTACGCATCCCTCCGGCTCGTCGTCCGGCACGACGACGAGGCCGACGAGGAGCGGTGCCTGTGCGGCGCACCCCACGGTCATCCGACCGTCCGGTGGGCCTGCACCGCGAGATCGAGCGTGACGGCGCGCATCCTCGCGCAGAGGAGCGCGTCACGGAATGCACCGTCGGCGTCGCCCTGGCGCGCGTGGCGGGACCGTCAGGACGACGCTGAGCGCGGCCATTTCCCAGGGGGAGATGCCGCACCGGCGAGCGGCCAGCTGCGCCTCGCGCTCGGCGCCTCGTGACTCGACACAGCCACTCAACCCATTCCAACGCGCGGGAGGGCTCCGTCTCCGGAACCCTCTCGGCCACCCCAGAGACCGCCACGCAGTTCCCACACCCACGAGGCCGCCTACGGTGCGAGTAGGCGGCCCCGTCCACCGTCCCCACAGCAACTTCACGCAACGTAAGGAAAGGAGCAGACCCATGGACCTTGCAGGATTCATCGACACGTTCAAGGACTCGATCGCCCAGCGGGTGGTGGAGTCGTACCCGCCCCTCTACCGGCCCTCCGAGCAGGCCGTCGTTCTCCCCCATCTCCTGCGCAGGCCGCTCGGCGCGCAGGCGGACGCCATACGCGGCGCTGCCCTCTCGCTGCGGGCCAACCAGGGCACGACCGTCGTTGGCGAGATGGGCACAGGCAAGACCTTTATCGCGGCGAGCGCCGCCCACGCCGCCGGTTTCAGACGCGTCCTCGTCCTCTGTCCCCCGCACCTCGTGCGGAAGTGGAAGCGCGAGGTGGAGGAGACGGTGCCCGGTGCAAGGGCAGCTATCGTCACCTCCATCACCGACCTCGAACGTTTCCGCCTCCTCCCCGGCTCCGCTCCCCTATTCGCGGTCATGTCCCGCGAGAAGGCGAAGCTCTCCTACCGCTGGGAGCCCGCCGTCGTCGAGCGGTTGGCCGTGGCGGACGGCAGGCTCATTCGCGACGAGGAGACGGGCGTCCCGATTCGCTTCCCGTGCTGCCCGGTCTGCGCGGCGCAGGCGCTCGACAAGGAGGGGGTACCACTCTCCCGTAGAGACCTCTCCCGGAAGCGCCGCGTCTGCGACGTCTGCGGCTCCCCGCTCTGGCAGGCCGACAACGCCGGCCCCCGCCGCTACCCCCTGGCCGACTACGTCAAGCACCGGATGCGGGGCTTCTTCGACCTCTTCGTCGGCGACGAGGTCCACGAGTTCAAGGCGCGCGGCTCCGCGCAGGGCATCGCCGCCGGCGTGCTCGCGGAGTCGTGCGGCCGCTCGCTCACGCTCTCCGGCACGCTGATGGGCGGATACGCCAGCACCCTCTTCCACCTCCTCTACCGGTTCTCCCCTGAGATCCGCACCGAGTTCGGGCACTCGGAGGAGGGGCGCTGGATCTCCCGGTACGGGTTCACCGAGGAGACGATATACAAGGACGACGACTCCCCGGTCGAGGACGGGCGGGCCAGCCGGAGGCGGCGCTACCGCAAGGTGGTGCGCGAGCGCCCCGGCCTCTCCCCCTCGGCCCTCTTCCACCTGATCGGCAGCTCCATCTTCCTCAGGCTCTCGGACGTGGCGTCCGGGCTGCCGCCGTACGAGGAGCGGGTGCTGCTCTCCCGGATGGACACGGAGCAGGACCACACGGGGTTCTCCCAGCGCGGCGCCTACGACATGCTCTACGGGGCGCTGAAGCAGGCCCTCGGCCAGGCGCTTGCGACCGGCTCCAAGCGGCTGCTGGCCGCCTACCTGCAGACGCTGCTCGCCTACCCGGACGGCTGCACGAGGGGCGAGACCGTCTTCGACCCCGCGACGGGCCTCCCCATCGCGGCGGTCGCCCCGCTCTCCGAGGAGCGGACCTATCCGAAGGAGCAGGCGCTGGTCGACCTCGTGGCGGCCGAGCGCCTGGAAGGACGTCGGGTGCTGGTGTACGCGACGCACACCGGTACGCGGGACATCACCGAACGGATGGACGGCATCCTGAGCCGGCACGGGTTCAGGGTGGCGGTGATGAAGGCCGACGCGGTCGCGCCTGAGCGGCGCGAGGCGTGGGTGGCCGAGCAGGTGGAGAAGGGCATCGACGTGCTCATCTGCCACCCGAGGCTGGTGCAGACCGGCCTCGACCTGATCGAGTTCCCAACGATTTGCTGGTACGAGACGGACTATTCGGTCTACACGATGCGGCAGGCGTCGCGCCGCTCATGGCGCATCGGCCAGAACCGGCCGGTGCGAGTCGTCTTCATGGCGTATCGGAACAGCCTCCAAGCCGACGCCCTGAAGCTGGTGGCGAAGAAGCTACAAAGCTCGCTGGCGGTGGAGGGTGAACTGCCGGAGGACGGCCTGGCCGCCTACGGCGACGACGGAGACGACCTCATGCTCGCGCTGGCGCGGAAGATCGTGAACGGCGACGAGGACGAGGCTGAGACGGTGGAGGCGGTCTTCGCGGCAGCGCGGGACGCCGAGTCCGCCGCCGAGGAGTACCTGGTCGACGACGGCTGGCAGGCAGCGGACGTCGAGCCGGAGATTGTAGCTGTCGACGGCAACGTCACCGGCATTGAGTCGACGGAGCTGCCGGTCCCGGACAACGGCCGCCGCGACGAGGACCTGGAGGCGCAGCAGACGCTGTTCTCCTGGGCGGAGTTCATGGCCGATGGACCGGTGAGGCCGAAGGGCCGCAGCCGCAGGACCCAGCCCGCTTCCCTCTCCATGTTCGAGTGGGCGCTCGGCATGGAGCGGGAGCGCCAGGCCGATCTCGTCGCAGCGTCAGGGTGACGGCGCTGGTGAAGGGATGCCGCCGGGTTGTAACCGGCGGCATCCCCCGGCATGTGTGGGAGTTTCTGCATTTAAGGCGGCTATCCCCATGGGCATGGGGAAGTACGTAAGCTGGAGGTTTCGAGCCACAGGCTCCTCTCCGCCAAGACCGTGCGCCGGGAAGCTTCGAGCAGACCCCCTGGCCAAGCTGGAGCCCTCTGATGGGCTCGAGGGAGGAGTGAGTTGTGGGGTATTCGCTAGTTGCTAGTCTCGCCGAGTCGCCGCACCCGCGCTCGGATGCTGGGGTGGCTGTCGGATTCAAGGTCCCATTTCTCGCTCGGTACGAGAGACTGGAGCGTGGCAATCATCGCCCCAAGCCCGAACACTGCGGCGGCTTTGGCGTCGGCGTCGTACTCCATTCGACGCGAGATCAGCGGCAAGACGAAAGCCGTCAGTGTCAGGAAGGCCAACGTGCCCATGACAGCGGCCGCCAAGATGTGAAGTACCGAGAACGGTGCACCGATCAGACAAGCAACGCCGACTAAGGCGGCCAACACAGCTGATGTTTTGGACGAATGGTGATATTGCGCGTGTGCGAGCTCGTGAGCAATAGTGGTCTCACCGGTGCTAGTCAAGAGTTCGCGCTCCATCCCGGAGGTTATGAACAAGGTGAAGCCGTCGGTTGCAGCGTTGAGCTTGTTGCTCGCACTTACTTGTACCTCACGTGGAATCGGCGAATTCATCATCCTGGCAAGTCCGACCACACTCCAGGGAGTATATGTAGTTTGCTTCCGAGCGAATCGCAAGCGGAAGTTCTGCATTATATCGGGAAGGAAGGACTTGATTGCACAGGGGGTTGTGACTAACCATATGAGTAACGCACATGCACCAACGAGCACGGCGAAACTGTGAGGATTGAAGAACGCAAGGAAGACCATGCACATCCATGTGCCTAGGCTGGCGCTGTTCGTGGCTCGAAGCGCGATGATCCGTGCATAGGTGCTTGGGGAGTACATACTAATAGGATATGCCCTACTCCCTACACACAGCAAGGCGTTTGTGGCAGATGTGCCGAGTAGTGTGCCCCTCACCCCTACATCCTGTACCGGAATCGCCCCGCGGGGCTAACACGCCGTGAGGGCGAGGAGCAGCACCATACCCACCTTGGGTATCTGGTGCGCGATTCTAGCCGCATGGGGTGTGGGAGGTTTGTAAGTCCGCCTTAGCCCACACCGCCGAACAGGAGCCGGGCTACTGTAGTCTGAGCGATACCAGACCCCGCGCCTGCTACCATGCCCCTAACCCCCGAGGCAACAGGAGACACATGGCAGACTGGAAGAACAAGCTCTACTTCGGTGACAACCTGGACATCCTGCGCGAGCACGTGCCGGACGAGAGCGTCGACCTGATCTACCTGGACCCGCCGTTCAACTCCAACGCGACGTACAACGTGCTGTTCAAAGAGGCGAGCGGCGAGGGGTCCGCCGCTCAAATACACGCCTTCGACGACACCTGGCACTGGAACATCGAGTCCGAGCTTGCCTACCGGGAGGTCGTGACGGACGGACCGAAGAAGCTGGCCGACCTGCTGCAGGCTATGCGCTCGTTCCTCGGCCAGAACGACATGATGGCCTACCTGACGATGATGGCCCAGCGCATGGTGGAGCTGCACCGTGTCCTCAAGCCGACCGGCAGCATCTATCTTCACTGCGACCCCACTGCCAGCCATTACCTCAAACTGCTCATGGACGCGGTGTTCGGACCGGCGAACTTCCGCAATGAGGTCATCTGGAAGAGAAGCCACGCACACAGCAGTGCGAAACGGGTTTGGCCCGATACACGATGTGCTCCTCTTCTATTCGAAGACGGGCAACTACACGTGGACGAAACCTCGCCGCGAATACGACGCAGCCTACGTGGAGAGGTACTTCAAGTTTGACGATGGGGACGGACGTGGCCTGTATTGGACCGGCGACTTAACTGGAACAGGGGTTCGGCATGGGGAGACAGGAAACTCCTGGTATGGGTTCAACCCAACCGAGAAGGGTCGTCATTGGATGTATCCCCCTGCCGTCTTGGATGACCTCAATCTTGACGGACGCATCTACTGGCCGAAGAGCCCGCAGGCTTGGCCAAAACTGAAGCGCTACCTTGAAGAGGCCAAGGGCTTGCCTCTCCAGGACATAGTCGACGATGTCTATGCCCTTCAAACGATGGGTGGAGCTAGGGGTGAACGCCTCGGTTACCCGACGCAGAAGCCGGAGGCGCTGTTGGAGCGCATCATCCAGGCGAGTAGCAATGAGGGCGAAGTGGTGCTCGACCCGTTCTGCGGCTGCGGGACGGCGGTCGCGGTCGCCGAGCGGCTGGGGCGGCAGTGGATCGGCATTGATGTCACTCACCTCGCTATCTCGCTGATGAAGAGCAGGCTGCGCGATACGTTCGGTACCCGGCTTTCGGAGTACGAGGTGGAAGGCGTGCCACAGGACGTTGCGAGCGCGCGAGCGTTGGCGGAGGAGAGCGGGCACGACGGCCGCTACCAGTTCGAGTACTGGGCGCTGGGGCTGGTCGACGCGCGCCCCGGCAACAACCGGCGCAGGGGAGCGGACGCGGGCGTCGACGGCTACATCAACTTCTTCGACGACGAGTCTGGCAAGGCGAAAACGGTGCTGGTGCAGGTGAAGAGCGGCCATGTGCAGCGGGGCATCATCGCGACGCTGAAGGGCGACATGGAGCGGGAGAAGGCGGAGATGGGGCTGCTGGTGACGCTGGAGCCGCCGACCACCCCGATGCGGCAGGAGGCGGCAGCCGCCGGCTTCTACGTGCCGGAGCACTTCCCGGACCGCCAGTTTCAGCGCGTGCAGATCGCGACTATCGAGGATTTGCTGAACGGCCAAGGGCCGGATGTGCCGCGCCTCGGACTCGCGGACGCGCCGACATTCCGCCGCGCCACTCGCCACCGGCGCTCGGAGCGGATGCTGTGAGGGAGAAGATCGCCAACGAAGACGAGGAGCAAGGGGAATCAGCGATGACACATACGCAGAGGACGTTGTACATCCAGGTCGTGGCGAACCGGGTCGATTACTATGACGGCGCCCTTGCACCCGGCATTCAGGAAGGAGAGCCTCTGTACTTCTACTACCCCTTGGGGGACTACGATTCTGCTATCCAAGCGCTCTTGGATGCGGGGTTCACGCAAGGTCCGATGCGGCCCCCTGCTCGGCCTTGAACCCTCATGCAAGAAGAGCACCCATTGTTCTAGCCGAAGGGGCGCATGTCGACCGTTTCGGCAACTTGGTCGCGGTGAATTACGTTGACCTCCGGGATTCATCGAATCGCAACTCCATTCCACTACTGGTCAAGGGATGCCGCACCGAGCACGCTATCGAGCGTGGTGCCAGCGTGAGAATCTCCCCTCCGTTAGAGTTCAGGGGCGAGGGAAAGAACCTGATACGCGACCCTGATGAGGGATACTTCCACGAGGAAAGGGGCGGTACCCGCTCAGTCTTCGACATGGCCTCGCCATGGTGGCTGTTCTGCACTTCCATAGCACCCACTACGGATGACGAGTGGGGGAAGTGTCGGGGCACCATGGACCCGGAGTATGACCACGTCTCCCGCATCTACCGTCCTCGTGAATTCGCGCGTGCGCTGGGAAGCATGGCGATAGAGCAGATGGGTTTTCAGGCGGTCAGGATTCCTCATCGGTCGACGCCCGTGGGCTGGCCTACGCTTGAGACACAACTCCCCTCGCAGGTGGTGTTTCATGGGCCTGTCGTCTATTCGGACGACACCATGGCCTACCTCCAAGGCGGCTTGAAGCGAAGTGGACTTCATTCTCCGGGTGCTGTTCGTCAAAGGCCGCACGCACGAGGATCAGCGCGAGTACAGGTTTCTGGTTATGTCCAAGCCAGGTCATGCCACCCAGCCCCAGCACCTGACGGCCTCGACGGCGTCGCTGGACTGGATGGACTCGCGTTGGGCAGACTTGGAGGCACCCGTGATACCCGAGCAAATCGAGCAGGCCGAACAGGTCAGCAACGAGCACAACGCGCCCTGGAAGAATCCTCTCGCGGTCTGCTGAGCGCGAGCCAAGCGAGGGATACCTCTTATCGGAGCAATCTCAAACTGATGCACTTCATTCCTAGCGAACTGAGGCACTACCGCAGGCACTGTCTCACTTTGAACTCTCGTGAGCGAAGCCTGTATACGGGCCCGCACCGCGCTAGGGTCCTAGCCTACTCTCCATCCTCCGTTGGGTTCGGGGCTTCCGTCGGTCCTCTTCGTGAATCGCCACCATCTCCACTGGTGGGTTGATTGTCTTGTTCGCGGCCATTGTCAGCACCGCGAGCGCGGCCACTCCGTCTCGCGTCTCCATAACGAGGGAGCCTGAGAACAGCGGAATTGTGACACATGGCCCTTGTACCTCCTCGGATAAGTCCGTACGGTTACTTCTATGACTACTCATTCTTGGGGGGGACATGTCGCTACCAGACTTCAACGTTGGGGACTTCACCTTAGACATCAACGCATGGGCGAGTACCATCATCTCAGCCCTTTTCATCTTATTGGTTGCCTTCTTGATTGAACGTATCATTCGTCCAAGGCTCCTTGGGTTCATTGTGGCGCAGGTGCGTGAGGGCGCTGACGATGAGACTGCCGCCCGTTTCGCAACCGTGGCAAAGGCTGTGGCGCGAGTAGCCTCCCTAGCCATCTGGCTCATTGCAGGCCTTATGGTACTCAGCAATTTGGGTGTGAATACCACGCCCGTTCTAGCATCTGCCGGTGTTGTCGCGTTTGCGATAAGTTTCGCCTCACAGAACATCGTACGGGACTACATTCACGGGCTCTACATCCTCACAGAGGACTGGTACCGTGAAGGTGAAGTCGCCGTTGTAGCAGGTACGGCTGGGTTGGTGGAACGAGTCGGCTTCCGTCGCACTGTTCTGCGTGACCTGGATGGTGCACTGCACATTATTCCAAACAGTCAGATTGAGCGAGCGAGTAACCTAACGAGGGATTGGTCCGGCATCAATCTCAACATACTTGTCTCTTATGGTGCTCACTTAGAGGATGTCTTCAACGTCATCAATAGAGTCGGAGATGAAATGAAGGCCGACTTTGGCGATGAGTTGCTAACGGCACCCCGTGCCGAGCGGGTCGACGAACTTGCTGCTTCTGGAATCGAAATCAAGATAGTGGCCAAAACAGAACCCATGCAACAGTGGAAGTTGACAGGCGAACTCCGTAAGCGACTAAAGGAGCGATTTGACGCTGAAGGGATTGAGATTCCTTGGCCGCATACCAAGGTCTACTTCGGCAACACAGCAACTGACCATGGGTAGGGGTCTACTCAAATGGCCACCCCTGAGCGCGTGCAATGACTGACCAGCTCAGCATGGCGAGCCTTCCCACGTGAGACCCCGTAGCGCTCATCCCACGGGCCCGGCAATGCGACATCGCCACCCAGTCCCCCTACTTTGGCGAAATTCACAACCGGTCAACCTTGCCAGGGTACTCGCTCAACTCCTCGGTGTGGCTTCTGAGCTTGTGGCCCAAGGCATGAGGTCTACCAAGGGGAAGGGCGACATGACCACCACACACCAAGGAACTCATACGGGTGGTTGCACGGGCCCCGGTTGCCGAGGAGGAGGCGGGGCTATCCTGACAATGGCATGCTTCCTGAGGTACTCCTTTACCCGGCTGGTCTTGGAGCCAATCGCATTGCAGTGACCAAAGTCCTCGTCAATCGGGTCGTGTTCGACGACCTGATCCATCTCGTTGTAATCCAGAACGGCCACCGCCACCACTCCGAACCGCTCGGGCTCCGGCGCAAGCGATTGCAGGGTTGAGGCCGACGTGTAAATCTCACGGCTCACGGAATGTCTGTCTGGCTCGTCCGCGTCGTTAGCGAAGGCTTTGGGGTGGATTGACCTTGTTGCAGAGGAGTAGTGGCTATCCCATATGCGCCTCAACACTATCTCGCTCGAAGGCACGCCTTCAGTATTCTGGTCAGATTGCGGCGTCCCCAAACCTTCCAAGGACCTCGTGCAGGTTATCCAGTGTCAACAAGCCTTCGATTTCCGTGGCTCCTCCTGTCTTGGGTGTTAGAACGTAAGTGGTGGCCTCTCCCGGGACGATATCGATGTACAGTTCGACCCGGTCGGTTTCCCATTGAATGCCGATGCCACCATCCCCACCGGGAGCTGTCCACGGCTCGGGAAGTCCGAGATTGATAACGGCCGTCAGAATCCTCCTCGCTTCCCCAATGACTTCGGAAGTAGGCGCGGATGCTCCATAGGAGTTCCAGTTCTCGGGAAGTACAGAGAACTCTTGCAGCTGGCGTGCCATGGCGGCAATCCTTTGGAATCGCTCTACTTGGGCAGCCGTCGTGGTCGGCTGGTTGAGACCCGTTACGAACCGATGGTTATTCGGCAGAGTGTAACTGAGATAGGCCGCCTTCGGATTCGCCACAGGGCAAGCGAAGACGATTTCCTCGAACTTGGGGGCATGGTCGGCTAGGAACGCGGGCATAAAAGCCGAGGGATTGCCGTATATCTCGGAGGCGGGCTGCAGCTCCCAATCCTTAGGTATATGCACGATGTAGCTGCCCGCATCAACGCCCCAGAGCTTCTGATGGATCTGATTCGGCAGCGCTCTGAACACGGTTGATTGGTTCTGACCAATATCCAGTGTAGTGGCACCTTGGTCCAAAGCGTCTAAGGCGTTGATGCTGAATAGGCGTCGGTATACCTCCAGCGCTGACGGCATCTGGTTTGCTGACCACACGATTCCCTCAGCATCCGGTGAAGCCGAGCACTTGTACCGTGATGTCCGCACAGCTGTCTCGACCATCACGCACCTCCGTCGAGTCGAGTGGCAAGTTCCCGTGAGCGGTTCCAGACCTGCTGGAACAAATCCAATATCTCTTCACGGTTCGGCACTTGCTGCTGATCCCTGTGCAGATTGAGGCTCATGAATACTTTGCGATTGGTGGCATCATTAGCTCGCGGTTCAACGACGAAGTTCCACTTGTTATCGTCCCCTTCGTAGGTGAACCGGCCCGCTCCAGCTGTCAACACGAGTTCTTTGAAGAAGAGTTGCTGGTGGGGAAAGAGCTTCTCTGCCAAGTACATCTCCGTGGGCTTCTCTCCCGGATGACGGTATACCTGCTCTATGTTGAGCCCGAAGGCAGTCATCGTCTGGTCCCCCAAATCAGTCAGACCGATGGCATGGGCCGCGACCTCGGTCAAGCGCTCCAAACTATCATGTGTCGGGTACTCCTGCTCAATGACTGTTCTGGAGGGCAGGGAATCGATGCGGATGCGGTCCTTGCGCAGTTGCATTGCGAGCCCGGCCTCCACGCCCGGCAGGGGTAGGGGAAAGATAGGGCCGCTGAAGATTGGCTCCGGCTCAACCTCCTCCCCCACCGCGGTTGCGAACGCGCTCCGTTGGTGCTGCTCATTCAGCAGGTGCATTCCTACCAGCACTATGTTGATCTTCAGTACGTCTTGGAACTCAATAGGCATCGTGGGCGCTCATCCTCCCCTGTGCCGAGTGTATATGGTCGTCTCCACGGTGTCATCTCGCTCCCGGTGCCGCTTACCGGGACCCAAGGCCGGGGCGAGCGCGGGGAAGATAGCACCAGAACACTACGGTCGCAACTTCCCGCGCTTAGTGGAGACGGCTGTTGCGGGAATCGTCATCCTCTACCCGCGCCCCGCAGTATGCCGACCAGTCCCCCCTCCAGTCCCCCTTATTGCTCACGCGGTGAGCCGGGCGCATGACAGAAATGCTACCTGCGCATCTCCGCACGTCCTGCGCATCTGCCTTACCATGTCCACCGGCTGGCTGTTGTGGCTGTCTGCGGACTCTGGGATCAATGATCGAACAGCCCCTATGTGGTGCCATCAAGTCTGCAACCCTACGGTGGACGGGGTCCTGACCATGCACAAGGGAGGACGGCCTACATGGCGCTCGCGCGCCTGTGCAGGTCGCAGACCTACTCATCGTCCGAGGCGAGCGCATTACCCTCGCCCTGCCGCCGTGACACGACGACCTCTATTCGCGCTCTATGTTGCGGGCTGAGGCCAGGCGCCCCGGTTCTGCGAGGCTACAGGCTACAGGGCCACCACCCACTCGAAGGTTCGTAGTACAGTACCGCTTGGCCCACCAGAGTTTACGGTAGACAGAATCGTCTTTGAGATGCGGCTGATCTTGGCAGCCCTGTAGGATTGGTGCCCCGCCCAAATACGTGCGCAGTCAGCGCTCAGAAGGGAAGCAACCATGCGGCTGTACCCTCCGGTCGAGAAGGACGAGGCGCTGGCGTGGCTCCACAACGAGGCGCTCGCCCGGTGGGGCAGCGTGACGCCGGAGCTCGAGCGATCGCTTGCTGAGTTGGCCGAGGCAATGGCGGCCGTCAGCGCGGTCGAGCTCCCCGAAAGCGTCGAGCCCGAGCTCCTCTAGGCTTACGCGAGTGCGCCGGCGAGCGAACGGAGTAGTCGATCATGGTCCAGCCCACCGCAGTGCCCATCGAACAGCTCGGCGCCGCCGACATCGTCAGGGGCGTAACCGACGGGGCATTCTCGCCCGTTGACGTAATCGAGGCGGCGCTCGACCGCATCGGCGCCATCGAAGGCAAGGTGCAGGCGTGGAGCCTGCTGGACGCCGACGGCGCGCGTGCGCAGGCAGCAGCCGTCACGGCGGACCTGGCGGCAGGCAAGGCGCCGGGACCGCTTGCCGGCGTCCCGGTCGGGATCAAGGACGAGTTCCACGTGCGGGGCATGCCGACCGGCATGCGAGGCACTGGCGAGTTGCCGATCGAGCCGGAGGACGCGACATGCGTGGCGCGGCTCCGAGCAGCGGGCGCCATCATCATGGGCAAGACTCACTTGCCGGTGCAGGGCAGGATCCCGCCCACGCGGAACCCGTGGAACCTCGAGCACACCGCCGGCGGCACCAGCAGCGGCTCCGGCGCAGCGGTGGGCGCCAGGATGGTCCCGGTTGCGATCGGGGAACAGACGGCGGGCTCCAACATGCGTCCCGCGGCCTACTGCGGTGTCGCGGGAATCAAGCCCAGCTACGGCCGTATCAGCCGCTTCGGGTGCATGCCGTTCGCCTGGTCGATCGACCACGTTGGCATCATCGGGCTCAGCGTGGCCGACCTCGCCCTGGTGCTGTCGGTGATTGCCGGGCCGGACCCGCGGGACCCAACGACGCTTCCCGACCCTGCCCCGCAGGCTGACCTCGACGCGCCGAGCATCCGCCCTCCGCGTATCGGCGTCGTGCGCAACTTCTTCCTGGAGCGTTCGGAGCCGGTGATGCGGGATGCGGTGGAGGACGCGACGTCGCGGCTGAAGGAGGCCGGGGCCGCGGTGGGCGACCTCCTCTTGCCCGATACGTTCGGCCTCACATGGCATCTGCACCGGATCATCGGCGGCGCTGAGGGCAGCACGTACCACGCCGCGGATCACGACGAGCGCGCGCTCCCCGGCTCCGGCGGCAGAGTCGGCTCCCTCCTGCCGGCGTCCTACTACGTTCAGGCTCGACGCATCCGGAGCTGGCTGAGAGTGGCGCTGGCGGAGATGTTCGCCGACGTTGACGTCATGGCGATGCCAACGGCGCCCGGGCCCGCTCCCAGGGGACAGAGCACGGGCGACGCCGTGCTCCTCCGTCCCTGGAGCCTGCTGGGATTCCCGACGGTGACAGTCCCCTGCGGCCTCTCGCCGGAGGGCCTGCCGCTGGGGCTCCAGCTCGTCGGTGCGCCTCGCGCCGACTACGGACTCCTGCGCGTGAGCCTCTGGTGCGAGCAGGCGCTCGGGCGGCTGCCCGCGCCCCGGGTGTAGCCTGGCAGTTGGGTTGGTCTCGAAGTTGCCTCAGAAACCTGCTCCGGTCCGAGATGTGCCGTTGAGAGGCCTGGACGACCCGCATGCACGGGACCGCCTCTTCTCCGAAGCGTTCAGGAGGGTAGTGCCACATCCGGAGTCAGGGGTGGGATGTCGACATCGCCCGGGACTGCTCCCCACTGAGCGTTCCGGCTGAAGCCGCACACAACGGAGCCGCCGTAGAAGGACTCGTTGACCAGGGGCGCGTCCAGATAAGGCGGAAATGTCGACGCCCACGCCCAATGACCGTCTTTGCGCCGCGCCAACGCCGCGTGCTCGTCGTACGCCTGCTCGGTGCTGAAGGCGGCTAGGTGCAGATACTCGGAACGCCCCTGGCGCGGAGTTGGCAGGAGCTCCGAACCCTCTTGCGTGCGCCGGCAGAAAGTGTAGAGCGGCGTCCCGGGTTCGCCTTTCGTGACGATACCGATCTGGTGGACCATGTGTCCTTCCAGATCTGCCCCCACACCCTCTCTTGCCTGGAAGCGGTGGACCGCGAAACGATAGAGGTCAGCGTTCCAGGTCCAATCCCTGCTGATGCCCGCCACCATCTCACCCGGCAGATAGGACTCCGATTCCCACGTGCCGCCTTGAAACGTGCGGAGGATACGCAGCCAACTCTCATCTGACCGACCTTGCTGGTGAGCGTCGGCCTCCTGCGTTGCGTAAGCCTGAAGGTGGAGATACTCGCGCCGTTCGCTCCTGGGTCTGGGCAGGAGAGACGACCCCACAGGGTCCCTCCGGACGAAGACGTAGAGGCAGCTGTGGGGCTCACCCTCCCACACCCGGGCCACCTGCTCGGTACACTGCGCTTCGAACCTGCCCTCCTCCTCTTCCTTGACCGTGATCCGCATGATGGTGGCTCGGTACATCTGGCAGCCCCCAGGGCTCAGTGCTGCTGTTGCCTGGCGGAAGCGCCAAGCTGCGCGCCCGCCGCTTTTTCGAGAACGTGGATCGCGCTCCAATGCTCGTTGCTGCCCAGTCCCATCGCCTGACCTCGCTTGAGGAGGTCCGAAACCACGACTCCGATAGTGGCGGGAGACTCGAAGCGCCTGGCTAACTCGACGGAAAGCTCGACGTCTTTCGACACGATGTCCAGCGTTGCCGTGGAAGTCCCTGGCTCGCCAAAGTCGCGCTCGAGGAGCCTGGCGACGTAGCGCTCGTGGCCGCCTGTGGAGGACCTCCTGATGAAGTTAGCCATCATTGAAACGTCGCCCCCCACCTTCTCATAGATCATCAATCCCTCGAGGAGTACGGCGAAGCTGCAGAAGCCAACGTACTGTCTGACGAGCTTCGTAGCCTGTCCCATACCCGCTTCGCCGACATAGAAGACTTCGTCCCCGACCGCTTCGAGCACCGGCAGGCACGACTCGAAGACATCGCGACTACCGCCCACCCCGATGAAGCGGCCACCGCTACTCAGGGGTGCGTCCAGGGAGGAGAGGCCTCGGTTCCTGCAGGCCTCGTCGATGCGGCGGGCCAGCCATGGCGTACAGGTGCTGTGGTCGATGAATACGCCACCGGGACCAAGGCCCGCGAGTACGCCTGTCGACGGGTTCATAACGACGTCTTCAACAGCCGCAGGGCTGGGCAGGGAGGCGAGCACGACGGTGCTCGCGCGGGCCACTTCCAACGGACTCGCGGCCCAGGTGGCTCCCGCCTCACACAGGGACGTTGTCACTTCCTGCCTCAAGTCGTGGACAGTCAGCCGATGCCCTGATGCCAGTATCCTCAGCCCGAACCGGCCTCCCATATTCCCTGTTCCTATGAGACCTACGTCCAAGGCTGCCCTCCATTGCCGGTCCTGTCCGGTGTCCAGATGAGACACAGTCAGACGATCTCGACGACCTCCGCAGCGAACACGGAGTCCTGCGTGCCCTCCAGAGATGGGTCCTCCGGCGCAGAGAGATACTTCACCTCCACCCAATACCCATCACCGAGGCTTCGCACGACCTCGACTGTCGCGCCACTTGTCAGGCGTAGCTTCGTTCCTGCCGTCAAGTCGAGTAGATTGACCTCTTCGTCTGCCATAGCTCCTCCTCAGTCATACCTCCGGTCCATCCGCACGATCACCACGCGCGGACCGTCACGGGCTAGATGAAGAACGTAAGGTTCTTGGGAAGAAGGACACTTTGGTCGAGGAGGATCACGCGCCTCGCGACCATCCAGTTGCCGTCCACCTTGCGGAGCGTGTCCTCTCGCTTGCCCACCAGGATGTCTGTCTCTGTTTCTACCCGATTGCGATAGACAAGGAAACGGGATGTGGTCTTCACCTCGTCGTCAGTAACGTCCACGACCCGGATATTCGCGACTATATGGGTAAGGCGAGATATCGGCTCCTCTGCCCAGTGGATGCCGGACCTGATCTGTTTCACTCGCTGCGTCAACGTCAGCTTGTCGTCGTCGATCCAGCTGACATCGACGGTCTCCCGGGTCCGTTCGCGTTCCCATTCACCGGCCTTCACGTTCCTGTGCAACGGCATCCAGTAGCGCACATCGTCAGTGAACAGGTCGAGCCATTCCTCGAAATGCCGGCTGTCCAGGAGCTCCGCCTCAAGAGAAAAGAGTTCCTCGATCTCATGCTTGAGTACGATACTCTCCATCACCGCGCTGCTCACCATATGAACTCCTTTACGCTGCTATCTGACCCTGCGGACAGGTTTCCGCAGCACAGCATCGTCTTGCGAACCCCACTCTCCGGGGAAGCCGGAGCCTAACGCTTGAGGAGTGCTTGTGGTACGTCGCGCCAGCTCTCAGCATGCATGAGATCGGACCATCGCCGATAGAACCCCCGCTGGTTCTGTTCAGAGATCCCTTCGGAGAACAACGCGTCTTCAGGAGCCCACGGCCCGCTGCGGTCCGTCGACTCGAAGCCCATGCCCATCTGGTAGTTGTAGGGGTGGCGTCGAGCGATCGTGCCTCTGCTGGCCGCCGAAGCGTAGTTCCAGTTTTCCATGTCATCCTGCTCGGTCAGCCCGCCGGGACCCGCGTACTTCAAGAAGTAGTCGAGGATCGCGTCCTTGACCTCCTGGGGGGCCTGCTTGTCGACCACATACCAGCGCCAAGCCTCTGTCTTGAGCGCTCCCCTCGGGTTCCATACAGCGATAGTCCGGGGCTGACCTGCCGCGAACCCCTCGTGGATCGGACATTCCACCTCCAGCGTGTCCGTATGGAGCACCCCTTGGTCCAGCATACCCCCGGCGTGCGTGCACCAGTTGTCGATGGCGTAGTAGTTGCCATCGACCAGGGCGAGCAGGATCTCCTCCGGGCCGGCGGTGACCATCATCATGTCGTCGTCGGCCAGGTCTCCAACCTTGGCAACCGCTACCCATTCGGTGAGCGCCACTCGACTCTCCCGGGGCGCGGTGTTCCCGCCAACGCACCCCTTGCGACGGATTCTAGAGTTTGGGGGCGCCGCTGTGAAGGCCGGGGGATGGCTGCGCTCATATTATTCGCCATTCGAGAAGAGTCAGCAGGGATAGTCGGTCGGACGACGACGACGGGGTCGACGGCCTTGCCGGTGTCTGTGTGATTGATAGAATGACTCTATATCTGAAAACCCCTGTCTCTAGATTCTCTGCTCGACCACTGCGCCGGTCTTGCCGGACCCCGCCGACTCTACCCCCTTGGAGTCACCCGTGGAAGCACCAGTGGGACACAGCGGAACTGGAGGAAGGAGTCACCATGGCGATGGAACAAGCGGATCTGCGAGACAAGGTAGTCGTGATTACAGGAGCCGCCCGCAGCATGGGCAGGGCATACGCGGAAGGGTTCGCCTCGGTCGGCGCGCGGGTTGTTGCTACTGATATGTCGTGGGACAAGACCGGTGACCTTCGCACGAGGATCGAAGCCGGTGGAGGCATCTCCCTCGATATGGACGTTACAGATGACGAGCAGATCGAGGAGGCCTACGAAACGACCATGGCCAGGTTCGGCACGGTGGACGTGGTCATCAATAACGCGGCATTGCTCAACATGATTATGTTCCCTCCCGCTGGACGCCCCACAACGTTGGAGACCCGACCCGAGAACTGGACGAGGATGCTCGACGTGAATGTCGTTGGGCCGCTTCGGGTGATGCGCGCCTTCTGCCAACCGATGCTCAAGAACCAACGGGGGAGCGTGATCAACGTCGTCAGCAGCGGGATATTGGCCTTCTCCCACGGCGGCGGTTACCAGGCTCTCCGGCCGTGGACCAAGGAGATGCCGTACATGGCAACGAAGGCCGCGCTGGCCAATATGAGCTTCTACATGGCGGATGAGGTCAGACAACACAATATCGCGGTCAACGTCATATTTCCCGGTCATACTCGGGCGTCTTGGTTCGATGATGCCGTCCGGGCCAGAGTGGCGCAGGGCATGGCGCCGGGACTACGCCCCGTGGTTCCGGAACACGTGGTGCCCCTTGCGCTGTTCCTGGCAGCGCAGGACGGAAGCGGCGTCACAGGTAAGATGTTCGACGCGATGGTCTGGAACGTCGAGCGTGGCTTCGGTGGGCACGAGACGTGGGTCGACATGCGATTGCCCGCCGACCTCGAAGAGGCGTTCGCAAGGGCCGGTGCAGCCGTGGCATCGGGCGTGTCCGCGCCCCCGCCTATGCGCCCCTAACCAGGCTGCTGTCTCGCCGCAGCTATCGTGTGAGGAGGTGTAGGGATGCTCAGCGCAACCGACAACGACTTGCTTACGAGAGTGGGACCTGGAACGCCCATGGGCAGGCTGCTTCGTGAGTTCTGGTTTCCCGTCCTGCCCAGCGCAGAAGTCGAAAGCCCTGGAGCGCGGCCCCTGCGCATCCGCCTGCTTGGCGAAGACCTCGTCATCTTCAGGAATACTGCCGGGGAGGTCGGACTCCTGTCCGAATACTGCTCGCATCGAGGCGCCTCGCTGTATTTCGGAAGGAATGAGGACGAAGGTTTGCGGTGCGTGTATCACGGATGGTTGTACAGTCCTAACGGGCGCTGCCTTGAGATGCCCGCTGAGCCGGCCGACAGCAACTTCAAGGACAAGATCGCTCATCCTGCCTACCCTTGTCGCGAGGTGAATGGCACCATCTGGGCATACATGGGGCCGCGCGCGGCTCCGCCCCCGCTCCCGGACTATGGTCTCGCGCGCATGCCTGTTGACCACAAGGCTGTGAGGCTCACCGTCAGGGAATGCAACTGGATGCAGGCCTTGGAGGGTGATCTGGACCTCAGTCACGGCGCCTACCTCCACAGCACTGTGGACGAGCAGTACCTCGGGAGCAACCACCTGGACCGCTTCCTGCGGGAAACGCCACACTTCGAGGCTGTGGAAACGGAGTATGGCGTTGCTCATGCCGTTCGTCGAGGATGGGATGAGGACCATGACCTGTGGGGCATCGGCCATTACTTCTTCCCGTTCCTCACCCTGTTCCCGCCCGTTGGCGATGCTATGCAGGTTGTCCCTGGGCACATCTGGATCCCGATGGATGATCGAAGGACGCTGGTGTGGTCGACGCAATGGCACCCGATGCGCCCGATCGCGGAGGAGTCCAATCAGGGGACATTGGGCGGGGGACAGAGCTCTCGGCCCAGCATCTTCGACTGGGGTTGGGAGCAATATGCTGAACCGGACCCGGAGCCCGGTGGGCGATGGCGTCAGAAGGGTAATCGCAGGAACGACTACGGGTTCAGTGAGGAAGCCCAGTTGACCCGGCGATACTCAGGCCTTCCCGCGGTCGAACTCCAGGACCGTGGGATACAGGAGAGTATGCGCCCGATCGTTGACCGAACGATCGAGCACCTGGGCGCTAACGATGTGCCGCAGATCCGCGTCCGACAGCGGTTGCTGAAGGCCGTCACGGCGCTTGAAGACCAGGGAACCGTGCCGTCGTGCGTCGACAACCCCTCCGCCTACAGGTTCCGTTCTGCCACAGGCCTGCTGCCCAAGGCCGAGTCGTGGATCGAGGGGACGCGCCCCTGGTGCGCTGATGAACTGGGTGTACCGGTCGTCGCCAGGGGTCACCGGCCGCCAGACTTCGAGTCGCGCGTGGCCGCAAGTAGGGCCAGTCGATAGGGAGTTGTCTCCTGGCGCCACTGCATCCTAAGGAGGAACAAGATGGCGGACGGATGGTCGCAGGAATGGAGCAATGCCGTCTTCTCGCTGGACGAGCGCGACCGGCGCTGGGCCAGAGTCAGGAGCCTCATGGCTCGAGACGGCGTTGACCTCATCGTCTGTCTCCCGTGGACGAGCAACCACGATCGTGGTCAGGCTGACCCGCGCTACCTTACTCAGCTAGGCGAGAACAGTGACGAGACGACGGTCGCATTTCCTCTGGAGGGCGATGTCACGGCATGGCATTCGCGAGGCGGTGTCTGGCCATCGTCCAACTGGTTCTCTGATATCCGGGCAGCCGGCCGTGGCACCGGGGGTGCTACGGTCGTCGGCTGGCTCCGTGAGAAGGGATTCCGACGTGGAACGATCGGCGTTTCCGGACTGACAGGCGGCGTGCTGTCCCACAGCCGCAGCCTCGAGGGCGAGACCAACTGGCAGTCGGTCCAGATCATTAAGGAGGCATTTCCAGACGCGCGCGTCGTATCGGCTACCGACCTGCTCGCGGAAGCGCGGTACCAGAAGAGCGAAGAAGAGATCGAGTTCCTCCGTAAGGGCACCTGGCTGGCGGAGCAGGTGCTTGGATCGGTGGTCGAACATGCGCGGCCGGGGGTCGCCGAACGCGAAGTGTGGGCACGAATGCACTACACATTCGCCGACCTGGGGGGCAGCTACGAGCCGATGTTCGGCTGGATCAGCGGACCACTGGGCGACACGTACCACCGAGTGGAGCAGCCCACGTTCCGCAGCTTCGCCGAGGGCGACGTGCTCGTCGTGGAGTTCGACGGCCGATGGGGTGGATATATCAGCCAGATCGATCAGCTCTTCACGTTCGGTAAGGCGCCTGACGAAGTTCGCGGCGCCATGGAACTGACCTATGAATCGTTCAATCGGGTCGTCGACGCCATGAAGCCCGGCGTCACCGTTCGCGAGCTGATGAAGGCCGGTGAAGTCGATGGCCTCGGCGGACGCGGAGCTGCACGCCTGACATTGCACGGACGGGGCACGGGTGACGACGGTCCGCTGGTCGCTGGACGCTTCGACCCGCGTGTACTGGACGTGGAGATGAAGGAGGGCTCCGTCATGGTCGTTAAACCCAGCGCGACCGTAGACGGCAGGTCAGACTACGGGCGGTGGGGGGACACGGTTGTTGTTCGTGCGGGGGGAGCCGAACGGCTGGGAACTCGCCCGCAGACGCTCGTTGAGTTGGTGTAGTGCGCCTCTCTTGCCCTCCTGTATCGGGGAAAGAAGGAGCTGATGCTCTCCTGGAGGTGAGCAGATGATCGAGACTTGGAGTCCTGACTGGAGCAACGCAGTCTTTTCTGTGGCGGAACGCGAAAGACGCTGGGCAAAGGTCAGGGAGTTGATGAGTCGCGACGGCGTTGATGCCATGGTCTGTTTGCCCTGCTCCAACAGCCACAACCGGGGCGCGGCGGATGCGCTATATCTTACCCAGTTGGGCGAGAACAGCGACGAGACGACGGTCTATTTCCCCATCGAGGGTGAGCCGACAGCCTGGCTGTCAAGGGGAGGCGTTTGGCCCAGCTCCAACTGGTTCACCGACATCCGGGCAGCGTCTCGGGGTACAGGAGGCCGGGCGATCGTTGACCGCCTGAAGGAAGCCGGCCTTACGGATGGGAGGATTGCAATAGCAGGCCTGACGGGGGGCGTCCTGGCCCACTGCAGAGAGGCGGAAGGTGAGGCGAACTGGCAGTCTGTGGAGGCGATCCGCGCGGCGCTTCCGGGAGCCGAGATCCTCTCAGGAACGGACCTGCTGGGCGAGGCGCGGTACGTAAAGAGCGACGAGGAGATCGAGTTCCTGCGGAAGGGCACTCAACTGGCGGAGAAAGTCTTGAACACGGTGAAGCAGCACGCGCGGATCGGGGTGAGGGAACGCCACGTCTTTGCGCAGATGATGTATACGAGCGCCAGGGAGGGCGGCAGCTTCACACCCATGTTCGGTTGGATCAGCGGTCCCGCCGGAAACCCCTATCACCGCGTTGAGCAGCCCAGTTTCCGCAAGTTCGAGGCGGGTGACATTCTGGCGGTTGAGTTCGATGGCCGCTGGGGCGGCTACATCGCGCAGATAGACCAGACGTTCACGTTCGGCCCGGCAGGGCAGGACACCATGGACTCGATGGAGTTGACGCTCGAGGCGTTCCAGCGTGTGTTGGAGCGCATGAAGCCGGGCGTCACTGCGGGCGAACTGATGGAGGCCGCGAGAATCACGGGCCTCAACGGAAGGGCGGTCGTCAACCTGGGCATGCATGGGAGGGGCACGGGTGATGACGGTCCCTTGATCACGCCCAACGTGACACCGCAGGCCATGCGCGCCGAGATGTTGGAAGGCGCTGTGATGTGTGTAAAGCCCGGAGCGACGCTCGACGGAAAACCCTACGGAGCCAACTTTGGTGAAACCGTGGTCGTCACGCGCGATGGCGGGGTCCGCCTCGGTAAGCGCCCGCTCGAACTCTGCGAGCTCACATAGCCTCCGCTCCACGCCAACAGCGTCGACATCGAAAGCCTCACTCGCCGTTGGACTACGTCGCCGCGGTCTCGTGGACGCCTATGCGCGAAACGATCCTTCTGAGTACCAGTACCAGCACCATCACGAACAGTGTCAGCAACACTCCCATCGCAGCCGCCTCATTCGGCGCGGCCGTGGTCCCTTCCGACGTGCTGAAACGGCTGAATATCTCGACCGGGAGCGTCAGGTTCTCCGAGGACACCAGGAAGATCGCGATGGTGAACTCGTGCGTTCCTATGATGAACAGTTGGAGCCATGCAACGAACATGCTGGGCATCAGCAATGGGACCACGATCCTTCGTAGCGTGTAGAGGCGCCCGGCTCCACTGACCGCAGCCACTTCTTCCAATTCGTTGCTGATCTGGATGACGCCGGCGTAGGTGATCCTGTATGCCACCGAAGTACGGTACGCATACGCGATGACCAGAACCCACATGGTCCCGTAGAGAGGTATCCAGTCTGAGACCAGGAAGTAGAACAGGAAGAAGGCCACCGCGGCAACGGTCGCAGGGATCGCAACTGATGAGGTGACGAACAAGTCGAGGAGGCGTCCCCCAAACCTGGAACGCGTTCGCACCACGATCCACGCGGCCACCGTGGAGAGCGTTACCGCGAGAACGGCGCTCGTGCTGGCCACGATGAGCGTACGTGTCAGGGCGCCCCAGAACCGTTGATCTTCAAAGAGAACGAAGCGGTAGGCGTCCAGACTGGCGAGACTGGAGACCGCGTCCCAGGAGAACGGGACGTAGAACCGCACGAGGCTCTGCCAGATCAGGATGACGATGGGGAGGACCGCATTGATGAGGAAGTAGAGGGCCAGGAAGAACATGATGACCCATGTCCACCTTCCCAGTGCGACTCGCTGGGGTCTGAACCCACGGCTGCCAACGGTAGCGAAGCGGGACGCCTGGCGGGTCGCAAAGGCATAAATCACGAACAGGCAGAAAGTCAGTATCAGGAATACGACGCCGTAGGCAGAGGCGATCCCGTACAGGGGCAACTCCTCTCCGCTGCCTTGAATCGCGTTCCATATCCTCAGACTGAAGATGTTGGCTCCCGCGGCGATCCCGAAGAGAAGAGGTACCTCGAAGACCCCCAGCGTGTGGATGATGCTGAGGAGTAGAACGGCAAGCACACCGGGACGCAGGATAGGCAGGGTAACCCGGCGCATGTTCTGCCAGAACCCTGCCCCGGAGACTCTTCCTGCTTCTTCAAGAGAGCTGTCCATGTTGCGCAGCATGGCGCTGAGCATGAGGAAGAAGAAGATACCCCCACCCAGTCCTTGGACCAGCACCATGCCGAACATCGATTGCGGGATGATGGGGCCGCGTTCCCAGAAGGGCAGGACGGCCCTGATCCCTTCATTGACTATGCCCGTCTTGGGGCTGAGCATCAGCAACCACGCCTGCGCGCGAACGATCTGCGGCATGATGAATGGGATCAATATCATGACGAAGAGGAATGAGCGTCCCGGGAAGTCGGTCCGTTCAACCAGCCACGCGAACGTCAGACCTATCGCGAACGAAACCGCTACGGACCCGAGAACGAATATGCCCGTGTCCCGGATCGTGACCCCGAGCCCGGAAGCGTCGCTGATGTCGATGAAGTTCTGAATGCCTGTCGTAGCGCCTTCCACATAGGGCAGGGTGGGACCTCTCAGGGAGGCATACAGCTGGGCTCCCATCGGTACGATGAGCAGGTATACGAGGGCTACGACTACCCCGGCGGTAAGAACGGTCATCGCGTTTAGTTGTACGCGACCCCTCACGAAGGCAAGCAATGACCATCCAGCCGGGTTGCGAAGAACCCTCGTTCCGTTCGGATCCTGTGTGTTGAGCTGTCGCATCTTGGGGGCCTATAGCGGGAGAGGCCGGATGATTGTTCGCAGATCCTGCGTCCCACCGGCCTCGCCCGCGTCACCTCTTCTCCATGAATGGATCACCAGATTCGAATATCAGCCTCCCGTAATCATGGTCCGGTACTTGGACGTCAGGCGGTTCACTTCGTCGACGATGTCCGAGTCTTCCACCGTGTACCAATCCTGGTCCAGCTTGCTCAGGATCGCCTGAAGCCCGATGTGGCGGTCAGGCCACGTTGGTATACCCAGGTAGGGCCGCGAGGGCGGGAGGTTGGGGTCGCTGAACTGGGTGCTGATCCACTCGGGGTCGAAGTTCTGCCAGACGGCGTACAACATCGCACCCTTGGGGTTCTTGGCGCCCTTGATTATCCCGGAATGCCCTGGCCAGGTCCCGCCACCTTCCCAGCCGAGAACGCCGGTGAATTTCGCCAGAGTCTCGTTGTAGAGCGCGCGTTCAGTGCTCGGCCAGGCCACGTCGTACTCTCCCGCCACCACGAGCGCCCCGGGGTTCTCGACAATGGTAACGATCTTCTCGTCGATGAGTCGGGTGGCAATCTCGTCGGTGCGCTCTTCGCCGAATTTGATCGCCGTGTAGGCCATGCCAAGCGGGAAGAAACGGATGCTGCTGGCCACGCGACCTTCCCATTCCTCACTCAGGTAGTCGAAGGGGCTGGTCGGTACTTCTTCCTCACTCAAGGCGCTTGCGTTGTACCACTGGACGTGACCACCCATGTTGTTGAAGACCATGCCCGGGTTCTTGGGGTCCAGGAACTCGGCCGGTATACCGAGGGAGCCCCAGTCGACGGCGGTGTCGATGGCGTCTTCCTTGTAGGCGGGCCTCCAGATCAGGGCTGAACCACCGGTCAGGTCAGCTTCGACCTTGCCTGCCTTCTGTGCCGCGATAATGGCGGCTGACGTACCGAACTGGAAACCCTGGCCCACGACCTTCATGCCAGGGTAGGCGTCCGAAAAGGCGCCCTGTTGGGCCTGATTCGGCGGGCTGAAGCCCCAGTTGATGACCTCTCCACTCTCTTCGGCCATCGCCTCTTCGTAGAGCTGTTGCAGTGCCTCCTCGACCACCGGCCAGTAGTCTGTGAAGAAGTTGTTGCATCGCACGATGGTTCCCACAACCTCGCGATCGCATTCCAGTTCGGCGATCTTGTCAGCCAGGCTCATTGCGGCTGGCTCCGGGGCCGCCGGCATAGCGGCCGCCGTCGTGGGCGTTGGTTCAGGTGGTCGCGGGGTGGCCGTCGGCGTTGGATCGGCGCCGCATCCCGCCAGGATGCTCATCAACAAAACGCCTGTCACGACGGCTATGATGCTGTTCGCTTTCATCGGCTCCCTCCTTCAGGTTCCGGGATCGGATGCTCCAGGGGACCGTTACGCGTGCGTGCTCGGCAGTACGGATGTGCGCAACATGCTCCGTCATGCGTGTCTGGCCAGTGTACGCTTTTCGTTGGGTGCTGACAACCTGATGCACCCTTTCGGTCGAACAGGGTTGACGAGAACTCACCATGTCGCAGCGATGCAGGCGAAGATAGCTCGTTAGGCTCCATCAGCGTGCGATCTGTGTTGCTGCAGGAAGCCGGCGGTGCTACGATTCCAGCGCTCGGGCTCCTTGGTTGTAGAGTGGCGCTCATGGACGGCAGGGGGTGGCCATGGTGTTGAGGGACCGGTTGGGGGAGCTTGCAGACGTAGAGCGTGGGATCGTCGACAACGAGATCTTCGTCTCGGAAGAGCTGTACG
>JAPPHT010000053.1 GCA_028874795.1 Chloroflexota bacterium | reverse complement strand
TCTAGCAAAGGCTGGCTGATACCCGAATCGTAGATTCAATATGGTGCGTCGAGTATTCGATATAGGCCCCCTTCTGAGGCAGTGGAGATACCTCGGACTGCTCGCGGGAATCATGTTGGGTTCGCTGACGATAGCGCTGCTCTCGGTCCCTGAAAGGAGCAGCCTCGTTGCGAAGGGCCCCATGAACACCGGACACGAGGGACTCGCCTGCAGCGAGTGTCACTCGCCAGCGAAGGGGACCACGGCGCAACAGGTGAGCGCCAACGTCTACCATTGGCTTGGCCTGCGGCAGGCCACCACCGGTTTCGGCTCGCAGGACGTCACGAGCGAGGACTGCCTGGCGTGCCATACGCGGCCAGAAGACCGCCATCCCATCTCCCGCTTCCTGGAGCCGCGTTTCGCGGAGGCGCGCAGACACCTCAAGGCCTACGATTGCATCGCCTGCCACACGGAACACCAGGGCAAGCGGGTCACACTGACGACGATCGGCTACTGCACGCACTGCCACCAGGACGCCGAACTCGAGGATGACCCCATCAGCCCCACGCACGTCGAACTTGTCCGCGCCGAGGCATGGAACACCTGCCTGCAATGTCACGATTTCCATGGGAACCACGAGATGAATACTCCGACCCGCATCGAGGACGGAGTATCCGAGGAACAGATCTGGGGCTACTTCCACGGCGCCCCGGACCCGTACTCGATCGACAAGGCCGTCGAAGCGCTCAAGACCAGGGGAGACCGGCAGCCATGAAGACCATCGCCCTCATCGCCGCCGTCGCCGCGGTCATCGTCGCCGTGGTCGTCGCGAATGCGCCGCCGCCTGACGACCTCGCCCAAGCGACGAAGATCCCCGTGGCGGATGTCTTCGCGGTCCTGGAGGCGGAGAACGACGCGCTGCGCAAGCTGTGGACCGAGGAGATCGTGGGCGCGGGGCAGGGGCGGGGGCTGCGGTTCGACAAGGACTGGCGCGACCCTCAGACCCAGGCAGGCCCGCTGCCCGCCCTCTTCCTGCGGGAGGTCGCAGAGCACCTCCGGCAGAACGGACTGCCCCTCTACCTTTTCCTCGGCTCCGACTTCCCCATCAACGAAGCAAACAGGTTCACCGGCCTGCAAGCCGAGTACTTCGCCGAGATCAGGATGACCGGAGAGCCGCAGTTCTTCCGCGACGAGGAGATCGGCATGCGCACGGCGATGTTCTCGGACGTCGCCGTCGCGCATGCGTGCGTTGCATGTCACAACAGCGAACCCGAGACGCCGAAGGCCGACTGGAAGGTAGGCGACATCATGGGCGCGACGACTTGGTCCTATCCGGAGGAGGACGTAACCGTGGAAGAGGCGCTCGCACTGGTGGGAGCGCTCCGCGAGGCGGTCCGCGTCGCCTATGAGCACTATCTCGATGAGGTCGAGACGTTCGACGACCCGCCTGCGGTCGGGGCCGGATGGCCTGCGGACGGCTATCTCCTGCCATCCGCCGATCAGTTCATGCATGAGGCGGAGGCGCGGGCATCGGCCGGTACGATGCAAGTGCTCCTGCGCTACAGGCAGAGCGAGGGATGATGCCGGTGTGTGTGGAACGATTACCGATGCGGACGAGCACCCATGGCCGCTGTTGACCGGATCATGGAATCAGGCCGAACTGGGCCACGCAGTGGACGCGGGCTGGGATTCTCGGGACTGTCGGCATGGAGGTGGCGCTTGGCCGGTGTCGTCCTGGCGCTGTTCTATCTCGCCCAGGACGCCGCGGGACTCCCCTGGGAGTGGCTCCAGCGGATGCAGGCCGTCGACGGATTCAAGTACGCCACCGGAGCGTGCTTGCTCATCTACGTCGGATGGCAATGGCGCCTTTTCATCACGCGGGTCAGGCGGAAGAAGGGCTCGCGGCTGATGATGGCGCTCCACCAGAGGAGTGGAGCGCTCGCCCCGGTGCTCTTCTACCTGCACAGCGTGGAGGCAGGCTATGGCTATCTGGCTGTGCTGAGCTGGGTGTTGCTCGCCAACGTCGTCGTCGGGGCGGCGAGTCCCGCAGGCCCGCTCAATCGCGGCAGGTGCTACACGCTCTCTTGGGGAACCGTCCACGTGCTACTGGCCGTGCTCACGGTCGTGCTGGGTGTCTTCCATGCCTATATCGCCCTCTACTACAAGTAGGTGCGCTACCTGTTCTGCAGGACCGTAGCCTTGGCATTGGCGTTCGTACGGGCAGCGACCTCAAGCGCAGGTTCGATGTGGCATAGGTACCATGAAGGCCGACGGCGTTCTGAACGGCCTCCTCCGTAGGTGGATGGGCGAGGGCGCGTCGACGTTCGAGCAACCTACAAGAATGACGTGGCTGACGTTGTCGACATCCCGCAGTCAGTACCTGAACGCCCCTGAGGGGAGTAGAACGACGGCCGGCCGCTCCCGTAGACTCCCAACATGCACAACGGCGAGAACGGAGGTGGCTGGATGGTCCCATCGGGAGAAGAGCGCGACGCGATATACCAGGAGCAAGGGGGCAGTTGCATGTATTGCGGCTGTGGACTGCCCCCGCACGGGTTCGAGATAGACCGCAAGGTGCCGGTTTCGCGTGGAGGCGCCGACGAGCGTGAGAACCTGCAGATGCTCTGTCCGGCGTGCAGCCGACGCAAGGGGAACATGACTGACGAGGAGCTCCGGAGGCGATACCGCCTCGGGTCTTCCGTTGGTGCGCAGCCGCCAGTGTGGCCGATCCCCCAGGCCTACTTCGGCAACATCGACCGGGAGCTGGAGAAGCGGGAGTCGTACCGCAGCATCTCTTGACGTGGGGCCTCGGAAGGGAGCAAGGCCTTCCCCTTATCTTGGACGTTTATCGGTCGCGGAAGGTGT
>JAPPHT010000016.1 GCA_028874795.1 Chloroflexota bacterium | reverse complement strand
ACTCCTGCACGACGAAGCCGGTGAAGGTCATCGTCCGGGCGGTCTCCAGGTCCCAGAGCCGCAGCCCGACGAAGAACGTGGTGATGAGGATGATCGTCATGACGACGCCGACACTGCCCACGAGCGCCGCCATCGAGCGCCCCAGTACCGCGCCGTGACGCGGAGGCTCGCGCATCGCTCCCTGCGGGGCAGGGTCGGACGCCAGCGCAACCGCCGGGCCGGAGTCGGTGACGAGGTTGATCCACAGGATCTGCACGGCGGTCACCGGCAGGTAGCCGAACACGGTGGCCACCAGGATGACGAGCACCTCGGCGAGGTTCCCCGTGAGCATGTAGTTCACGAACTTCTTGATGTTGCGGAAGATCCGCCGGCCCTCCTCGACGGCGGCCACGATGGTCGCCAGGTTGTCGTCGAGCAGCACCATGTCGGACGTGTCGCGGGCGACGTCCGTGCCCTTGATGCCCATCGCGACGCCCACGTCCGCGTTGTGCAGGGCAGGGGCGTCGTTCACCCCGTCGCCCGTCATCAGCACGACGTCGTGGTCCTCCTTGAGCGTCCGGAGGATGAGCACCTTATGGCGCGGTTCCGCCCGCGCGAAGATGCTCGTCCCGTCGATGACGCGCCTGAGCTCCGCGTCGTCCAGCCCGTCGAGCTCCTTCGCCTCGATGGCCTCCCCGTCCAACCCGACCTCACGGCCTATCGCCGCCGCCGTGAGGCTGTTGTCGCCCGTGATCATCACCACGCGGATGCCGGCCCGGTGCGCGGCCTCGATGGCGTGCGTGGCCTCCGGCCTCGGCGGGTCGCTCATCGCCCCCAGCGCCGCGAACGTCAGCCCTTCCTCGGCTATCGGGGCGTCGGCAGGCTGCTCCTTGTACGCGAACGCCAGCACGCGCAGCGCCTGCCCCGCCAGCCCGACGTTCTGTTCGAGCAGCGCGCTGCGGTCTTCGTCGCTCAGCGGGGACACGCCGTCCGGCGTCCTGATGCTCGTGCAGAGCGGGAGCACCGCCTCCAGCGCCCCTTTCGTCAGCAGCAGACCGTCGGCTGCGATGGGATGTTGGACTGCGACCGACATCATCCGCCGCTCGGACGTGAACGGGACCTCTCCCGTCCGCTCGTACTCACCGAGCGGCGCGCCCGCCCGGTTCGCGAACTCCAGCAGCGCCGTCTCCGTCGGGTCGCCCACGTAGCCGTGTTCAGGGTGCCGGTGCGCGTTGTTGCACAGGCCCGCGACCAGCAGCGATACCGCCAACGGTTCCCGGTGTGTACCGGGTGTGACGTCGTGGGCGTCCAGCTCCTCGGTGAGCGTCGCCACCCGGCGCATGGTCATGCGCCCCTCCGTGACGGTGCCTGTCTTGTCGGTGCAGATGACCTCCGCCGCCCCGACGATCTCCACGACCGGCAGCGAGCGCACCAGCGCCTTCCGCTCCAGCATGCGCCGCGTCCCGAACGCGAGCGCGAGCGTGAGGACGACCGGCAGTCCCTCCGGCACAGCCGCCACGGCAAGCGCGACCGCCGTGATGAACGTTTCGAGCAGGCTCAGGTCCCCGGTCACCAGTTGCAGGACCGCGACGATGCCGATGAGCACCGCGACAGCCCACCCGATCCGCGCTGCGAGGCGGCTGATCTCGCGCTGGAAGACGGTCGGCTCGCTCTCCGTCGTCTGCACCTCCGCCGCGATGCCGCCGACCTCCGTCTGCATGCCGGTACGGGCTATCAGCATCCGCCCCCGTCCGCGCATCACGACCGTGCCGCTGTAAGCCATGTTGAAACGCTCGGCGAGTGACGCGTCGGCGGAGACCGGCTGCGTGTTCTTGCGGACGGGCAGGCTCTCGCCGGTGAGCGCCGCTTCGTCGACGCTCAGGTCGATGCTGCTGATGACCCGTCCGTCGGCGGGGATGCGCGAGCCTTCTTCCAGCAGCACCACGTCGCCGGGAACGAGCACCTTGGCGTCCACCTGCTCCGCGACGCCGTCACGGAGCACCGTCGCGGAAGGAGCGGCGAGTCGGTTCAGTGCCTCGATACCCCGGCTCGCGCGGTAGTTCTGCGTGAAGCCGAGGCACGCGTTGAGCACCACGATGAGGGCGATGAGCCCGGCGTCTATGTAGTGGTCGGACTCTTCGGCAAGGAGCGCCACGCCCACCAGCACCGCCGCCGCGCCGATGAGCACGAGCACGAGCGGGCTGCGGAATTCGTCCAGCAGCAGCTTGAGCGCCGAGACGGGAGGAGCGCCGGTGAGCTGGTTCGGCCCGTACCTGGCGAGGCGTGTGGATGCCTCACCGGAGGACAGCCCGGAGGCAGAGGAGGAAAGGCCCTCTATGGCCCCTTCCACGGACGAATCGTGCCACGATGCCTGGGGGATGTCCTCTACCGGGGCCTGCATGCCGGGGAGTATACCCTGCGCGCCTGAGTGGATTGGTTGAAGGGTTCGTTAGGAGTGGTGCCGAAGTACCACTCGGGGGCCACGGCACGCGTCCGCCGCCGGTTGACCTGCTCCCTCGTAGTTGGCACACTCGCGGGTGGCCGGACACGGCCAGGAGGGACCCTTGCGTATCGGCGTGCCCGACCTCGTCTCCAACTCGTATTTCCCCGCCGTCGCCGCCGTCGACCTCGGCGCGTTCGAGGCCGAGGGCATCGAGGCCGGCATCGAGCTCGTCTTCCCGGTGACGCGCGCGTTGGAGATGCTGCGCGACGGCGAACTCGACTATGTTGCGGGCTCGGCGCACGCGGTGCTGACCGTGTTCCCCCGGTGGGACGGCGCGTCGCTCCTGGCGGCGCTCGCGCGGCACATGTACTGGTTCCTCGTGCTCAGGAGCGACCTCGGCGTACGGCGCGGCGACATCAAGGCCGTCAAGGGCCTGCGCATCGGCGCGGCGCCCGGACCCCGCGACGGTCTGGAGGAGATGCTCAGGGAGGCGGGCATCGACCCCGGGCGCGACGCTGTGGCCATAGGCCCCGTGCCAGGCGCGACCGGCTCCGGCGTGTCGTTCGGGGTGCAGGCGGCGAGGGCGCTTGCCGACGGCGTCATTGACGGCTTCTGGGCCAACGGCATGGGCACGGAGGTTGCTGTCCGCTCCGGCGCGGGCAGCGTCGTGCTGGACGTGCGACGCGGCGACGGTCCGCCCGCGGCCCGCGGCTACACCTTCCCCGCGCTCGTCACAACCGACCGCCGCATCGCCGAACAGCCCGACGAGGTGGCGGCCGCCGTGCGCGCCGTCGTGGCGGCGCAGCGTATGCTGAAAGCGGACCCGTCGAGGGCAACGGAGGTCGGCGAGAAGCGCTTCCCTGCCGAGGAGGCAGGCCTGATCGCGGGGCTGATCGAGCGTGACCTGCCGTACTACGACCCGTCGATCTCGGAGGAGGCGGTCGACCGGATGAACGCATTCGCACAGCGCATCGGACTGCTCGACGCCCCCGTCCCGTACGCGCAGGTCGTGGCTACCGGCTTCGCCGGGTCCTGGGCGTCTTAAGTACCGTAAGAGAGGAGCGAACGTGGCGAAACCCGAGTTGGAGTTCTTCGACCCCTCCGGCATCCCCAGCGAGCCGATCCCGCCCGTGGAGGGCCTCAGCCAGCAGATACTCTCCCGCGACGAGGTGACCGGCGACTACACCCGCCTGCTGCGGTTCGAGCCGGGAACGGACACCTCGCCCATGGGCCCGCAGGTGCACGACTTCTGGGAGGAGGTCTGGATCATCGAGGGCAGCATCCACGACATCCCGCTGGACAGGACGTTCACCGCCGGCATGTACGCCTGCCGGCCGCCCGGCATGCCCCACGGACCCTGGATATCGCCGGACGGTTGCCGCACGTTCGAGGTCAGGCACTATGAGCGGTGAAGGGATCGGACCTGTACGGAAGCCCGGCCGGACGCTCACCTTCGACCATGCGGGAGCGCCGATGCGCTTCACGGCCCGCAGGCTGCTCGCGGGTGGCTACACGGGCCGGGACCCGGCGGCCGTGGAGGAGCACATCGCCGAGCTGGCCCTGCTGGGAGTCCCGCGCCCGGACCACGTGCCGTGGATATTCGTGGCGAACCCGCAGGTGCTCCAGGTGGACGGGACGGTCTGGGCATACGACGGTACGTCGTCCGGCGAGGCGGAGTACGTGCTGCTGATCGGCAGGGACGACATCTTCGTCTGCATCGGCAGCGACCACACGGACCGCGGACTGGAGAGCCTCTCCATCGAGAAGTCCAAGCAGGTCTACCCGAAGATCCTCAGCAGGCAGGTCTGGCGCCTCGACGACCTTCTCCCCCACTGGGACGACCTGCGCCTGCGGAGCCGGGTCCAGGAGGGCGGCGAGCCCGAGGACTACCAGCACGGCACGCTCGCGCAGCTCATCCGGCCCGAGCGGTTGCTCGACCTCGTCGGCCCGGACCCCGGCGCGGGCACCGCTGTCTTCTCCGGCACCTTGCCGGTGCTCGGCGGCAACGTGCGTCCGGCCCCCCGCTTCGAGGCTGAGCTCTTCGACACGGACGGCCGCTCGCTCGCCGCGCTCGCCTACGACGTGGTGGTGCTCCAACCCCAGGTCCAGCCCGACGAACGCTGAGCGCCTGGTCCCCTCGCCGGAGGGAGAGGGCAAGGGTGAGGGCCCTCATTGCGCAAGCTAATCTCCGCATACTATGCGGTGAATAGACTCCGTAATCTCCGCATGGCGCCTGTCGCCAGCGTGTGACACCCGCCCCTTACGCGAACGCCCGCCGCAGCGGTACGCTGGTGACCGGCCCGAAGCTGGGTCCGCGAGGTCGTCCCGCCGGATCCGACACTATCCGACACGATTCCCGAGAGCGGCCCCCTGTCTCACTCCTGGCGGCCTCTCGCTCAGGAGTGAACAGGCTGTCGGGTGGGTGTCCGATTGTGTCGGATTCCTGTCGGAAAGCGTCGGAATGCCTGTCGGACTGCTGTCGCGTTGTGCCGGGCGCGCTGAACGCAGGCCGCCCTCTCGCGCTTGACGAATCGCGTGCCGCGAGCGAGAGTCCAACCATACAAGCCTGACAGGCTCGGAGGAGAACCATGGCGCAGCTGACAGACGTCGTAACGCTGGAGAAGGTCACCATAGACACGGACGCGCGGGCCAGGCAGCTTCCGTACGACCAGTGGGTCGAATCGCTGGACCTGCCTGTCCACAGGGGCTACTACGTGGAGGACGTCCGCAACCTGGAAGTCGCCCCGTGGCCGGAGATGGGCTGCAACGCCGCCTTCATCCAACTGGAGGGCATGGAGGGCGTCGCCGACGCCCGCATCACCGAGATCCCGCCGGGAGGTTCGACCAATCCGGTGCGCTTCGCCCTTGACGAGGTCTTCTACGTTGCAGATGGGCAGGGCCTCGCCACCGTCTGGGCGGAGGGGCTCGAACGCAGGACGTTCGAGTTCGGCCCGCGCAGCCTCTTCGTCATCCCGCGCGGCGCGGTCCGCCAGTTCGCGAACGCCCGTGGCGACCGTCCCGCGCGGCTTGTCGCCAACACGTACCTGCCGGTCGCCATGTCCCTCGTCCCCGATCCCACGTACTTCTTCAACAGCACCTACGAGGACCCTGCCCTGCTGGAGGCCTCAGAGGACGAACTGTACTCCGTCGCCAAGCGTGCGCCGGGCGGACGCGGGGCCAGCTGGTTCGGCAACTTCTTCACGGACCTCGCGGCATGGAGCGGTCTCGTCCCGCATCGCCAGCGCGGGGGCGGCGGCCACGTCGTGGACATCCAGTTCCCGCACTCGGAGATGGGCGGGCACATGTCCGTCTTTCCGCCGGGCACCTACAAGAAGGCGCACCGCCACGGGCCTGGGGTCGTCATCATCATCCCCGCGGGCGAGGGCTACTCCATCATGTGGCCGGAGGGCGAGGAGAAGGTCATCGTTCCCTGGCACGAGGCCAGCATGTTCGTACCGCCGAACCGCTGGTTCCACCAGCACTTCAACGTGAGCGTAGAGCCAGCGCGCTACCTCGCGCTCTCCCCGATCCGCCAGATGCGCGGCCTCAGCAACCGCATGAACCCGCTGCTGGACCAGGTAGAGTACCCGAACGAGGAGTCCTGGATCCGCGAGATGTTCGAGGAGGAACTCGGCAAGCGCGGCCTGGAGAGCCTCATGCCGGAGGGGGCGTACCAGGACCCCCACTACAAGTGGGAGTACGACTCCTCAGAGGAGCAGGGCGCCGTCCTCGACGCCACGGCGGGCAGGGGGTTGTAGGGCGGCAGCATGGGCTGGAGTTGAACTCCCGGATGTCACAGGAGAGGCGGATGGAACCGATAGACCTCGCTGACAAGCTGTCGCAGTTCGATGAGTACTGGAGCCCCCGCATCATCGGTGAGGTGAACGACTCATACATAAAGCTTGCCAAACTCAGCGGAGAGTTCGTCTGGCACAGCCACGAGCAGGAAGACGAGTTGTTCCTCGTGGTGAAGGGACGGCTGACCATCCGGTTCAGGGATGGGGACGTTCACCTGGACGAGGGCCAGATGGTTATCGTCCCCAGTGGCGTCGAGCACCAGCCCGTGGCCGCCTCTGAGGCGCACGTCCTCATCGTGGAGCCGAGGTCCACGGTGAACACGGGGAACGTGGTGGACGAGCGAACCGTCGTTGACCTTCAACGCATCTGAGGTGCTGGGGTCCCCGGCTCTAGGCCCAGGCCGGCGAGGGCCCGGCCTGCGGAAGCGTTACGGCGCGCAGCGCGGGACCGCGTGCGGCGATTACCGCAGCGATGGCAAGCAGGAGCGCTCCCGCTCCCGCTACAGCGATGGGAGCGCCCGTGCCCTGGGCAACGCCGTTCATAAGCGCGCCGCCCACGGGCAACACTCCCCATTGGATGCCGTACAGCGCCATCACACGCCCGCGAAGGCTGTCGTCCACCAGAGTCTGCAGGATCACCTGTCCCGTCGTTATCTGCAGCACGCCCACTGAGGCTGCGATGAACAGCAGGACGAGCGCCGCCTCGAACCAGGGTGTTATCGCGAATACGACGAGCATCGTCCCGAACGCTCCGGCTCCTCCCAGCACCACATGCCCCGGGCTCCGTTTCCTGAAGTAGCGCGAGTACGCGTACAGCCCCGCCAACGCTCCGGCGCCTGCCGACGAGTACATGTACCCCAGCTCGCGTGGACCGACCTCGTGTACCTGCGCCTGGAACACCGGGAGGGTGAGCATGTATCCCTGTCCGAACGCCGAGGCCGCGAACGCCAGGAGGAGCAGTGGCCGGAATACCGGATGGCCCCACACGTAAGCCGCGCCTGCTTTCAGGTCCCCCAGCATCGTGCCGTGCCTCCCGGAGGTTGCCTGGTGAGCGTGCACCATCCGCATCACCGCGGCCATCGCCGCGGCGCCTGCAGCGGCGACCAGGAAGCTGGGCCCCGCCCCTGCCGCCGCGATGACGAACCCGGCGATGGACGGCGCGATGATGCGCGTGGACGACCACGCCACCGATGTGAGCGGGACAGCTATCGGGATGAGCGACCGGTCAGGCAGCAGGCGGGGGAAGAGCGACATCCGTGCCGGTTCATCGAACGATTGCACAAGGCCTATCACGAACGCCGCCGCCGCCAGGTTCCACACCGCGGCGCGGTCCGTGAGCGTGAGCGCGGCGAGTGTTACCAGCATGATGACGGACGTCGCCTGGGCCGCGGTGACGAGCGTCCGTGGGTCGAACCGGTCGGCGAACACGCCGCCTGCAAGGCCCACCAGGATTCGTGGCGCCGCGGCTACCAGGTTGATGAAGCCGAGCGCCAGCGGCGATTCGGTGAGGTCGAACGCGAGCCACCCCAGGGTGACGATGGTCATCTGCTGGCCGGTGATCTGCGCGACCAGCCCCATCCAGAACAGCCGGAAGTCCCGGTAGCGCAGCGCAGCGAAGAACTCGACGAGGCCGCCGAACAGCCTCACGACTCACCCGGTGTCTCGCTCTGCTCGGCCTGCCCGGCGGGCGCGCCCAGGTGGTTCCGGAAGAATGCGAACGTACGCTCCAGCGATGCGGTCGCTGCCTCTTCACGCTGCGCCGACGAGTCCTGTCTCGGGTTCAGGAACGAGTGTCCCACCCCTTCGTACATGAACAGCTCGTACTGCTTCTCGTACCGGTCGAGCGTCGCGCGGAACGCCTCGATCTCCTCGATCGGCGTGGTGTGGTCGTGTGTGCCGTAGTGGCACATCATCGGCGCTCTGATGCTCTCGAGCTCCTCGGGGTCCGGGAAGAGGCTGTGGTAGTAGACGACCCCCGCGCTGAAGGTGTTCGTGCGCGCCAGCGACAGCAGGACGAGCCCGCCGCCGAGGCAGAACCCCACCACGCCCACAGGTGCGTCGTCCGCCGTCCAGGGCAGGGCACGCAGGAAGTCTGCTCCCGCGCTGAGGTTCTCCACCGTCCGCTGCACGTCAAGCGAGTTCTTGTAGCGCAGTTGCGTGGCGTGCCCCTGCGGCAGCACGCCGTCGAACAGGTCCGGAGAGAGAGCGACGAACCCGGCGCGCGCGAACGTCCGCGTGATCTCGCGCTGGAACCAGTTGAGGCCGCCCATGCCGGAGACCACCACGAGCCCCGGATACGGACCCCTGTCCGACGGCCGGCCGACGTATCCGTCCACGAACCCGTTGGGGCCGTCGTATCCCGCGTGCAGTGAGACGATGCGATGCGCCATGCCACACCTCCTGCCAGGGCGCATCATAGGGCGGGTCGCCTACCGGGACAACTCCGGTGAGTCCGCCTGCCCCTTCCCCTTCCTCCTCGGGCGGCGACGATTGCCCGTTCGTATCGTCTCCCCAGCAGACAGACGTTCCGTCCTCCTCGAGCGCGCACGTGTGCTTCTCACCGGAGCTGATCTGCACGAACGTCGAATCAGCCGGAGGGGTGGACTGGCCGTCTTTGTCCTCGCCCCAGCAGAGGGGCGTGCCGTCGGTAGTCAGCGCGCACGTGTGTCGCCGTCCGCCTGAGATCGACGAAAACGTCTGGTCCTGCGGAATCCCGGAGACCTGCTTCTTGTTGTCCAACCCCCAGCAGACGGCCATGCCGTCCGACTTGACCCCGCAGGTGTGGAGGTAGCCGGCGCTGATCGCCTCGAACGTCGTGTCTGCCGGCGGCGTCAACTGCCCATAATCGTTGTCCACTCCTCCCCAGCAGACGGCCGTACCGTCCGTCTGCAGACCGCACGTGTGGGTCTCCCCGGCCGTTATCGCTGCGAACGTGGTGTTCTCCGGCGGTGACGACTGCTCCTTCTCGTCATCGCCCCAACAGACGGGCGTGCCGTCGCTCTCGAGTGCGCAGGTGTGGATGTAGCCCGCGCTGATGGAGATGAACGTGCTTCCAGAAGGAGGGATGGTTTGGCCGTAGTCCCCTGCCCCCCAACAGACGGCTGTGCCATCGGCGCTTAATCCGCACGTGTGTGCCGTACCGACGCTGATCATGGTCAGCGTCGCGTCTGCCGGTGGCGACGCCTGGTCGTTCTCATCGTATCCCCAGCACACGGGTGTGCCGTCATGCTTCAGTGCGCATGAGTGAGCGGCGCCTGCTCCCACAGCTCGTTGGACCTGCTCTGACGTTGGTGTAGGAGTTGGCGTGGCGGTGCCGGTAGGCGTGGGCGTGAGGGCAGGAGTGGGAGATGGCGTCGGGGTAGGCGTGGGCGTGTGGGTAGGAGTAGGAGATGGCGTAGGGGTAGGCGTGGGCGTGAGGGTAGGAGTGGGAGATGGCGTAGGAGTGGGAGTAGGCTTCAGCGTTGGCGTAGGAGTCGGGGTAGGCGTGGGCGTAAGGGTGGGAGTGGGAGAAGGCGTAGGGGTGGGCGTGGGTGTGAGGGTAGGAGTGGGAGATGGCGTAGGGGTAGGCGTCGGTGTGAGGGTAGGAGTGGGCGTCAGCGTTGGAGTGGGATCTGGCGTCGACGAAGGTGGGGAGGACCTGCCGTCCGATGTGTCGCCCCAGCAGGTCGGAGTACGGTCCGGCTTCAGGGCGCAGGTATGGGTCTCGCCTGAGCCTATCGCCACGAACGTCGCAGCTTCCGGCGACGACGCCTGCCCGTGGGTATCGGCGCCCCAGCAGAGTGGCGTTCCGTCCATCGTGAGCGCACAGGTATGTCTCCGTCCGGCAGAGACCATCTTGAACGTCTTGTCCTGTGGCGCAGTAGCCTGCCCGACATCGTCCCGGCCCCAGCAGGCGGCGGACCCGTCGCTCGTTATCCCACAGGTGTGCAAGTAACCAGCGTCGATCGCTACGAAGACCACGCCAGTTGGAGGCGACGACTGTCCTGCGGTGTCACTTCCCCAACAGACCGGTGCTCCGTCCGCCTCCAGGGCGCACGTGTGTTCTTCCCCAGCGCTTATCGCTGCGAACGTCTTTCCTTCAGGCGGAGACGACTGCTGCTTATCGTCGCCACCCCAGCACGAGGGCTTCCCCTCGGGGTCCAATGCGCAAGTATGGAGGTATCCCGCGCTGATCGAGGCGAACTTTGCCTCTGCTGGGGCGGAAGCCTGACCGTTGTCGTCCTGACCCCAGCATACGGGAGAACCGTCCGCCCTGATGCCGCAGGTGTGTGCTCCGCCCGGGCTGACTGCGATCAACGTGAGGTCTGAGGGAGGAGAGGATTGGCCGTTATCGTCATTGCCCCAGCAGATGGGTGAATCGTCGGAACGAAGGGTGCACGAATGTAGTCCACCCGCCCCGATGGCGTTCTGGAGCGTTTGTGGAGGTGGAGCATTGGGTGTGGGTGTGTGCATAGGGGTTGGAGACGGCGTGGAGGTAGGACTGCGAGGCGAAGCGATGGTGGGGAATAGCGTTGGCGTGGGCGTGAGAGTGGGACGTCGCGGTGGGTCCGTGCTCCTGACTGCAGGGGAAGTTGGGGACGGGGGCGCGGTGGGCGTGAGAGTAGGAGTAGGCGTGAACGTCGGCGTTGATGTTGGGATGGGTGGTGTGGGTTGAGGAGTGGTCGTTGGTGTTGGACTCACGGTTGGAGTGGGGGTTGGAGATGGCGTGCGTGTGGGCGTCGAAGTAGGAGATGGTCGGGGCAGGGGTGTGGGCGTAGGCGTAGGGGATGGTGACGGTGAAGGCGTAGGTGTCACCGTAGGCGTGAACGTAGGAGTGGGCGATGGCGCAGGCGTGATCGTCGTCGTTACGTGCGTAAGAGTGGTGGTAGGCGTCGGCGTCGGCCTGGGATCCGATTCGAAGGGCGATGCAGACGCCTGGTCGCACGCACACAGAACGATGGCCAGGCTGATAGACAGCGTGATGAGCGATGCTGGCGGGCGAGATACCAAGTCGCACACGACGATGGGCGGACCGCCGCCGCCCTTGCCGAAGGATTGATAAGTATGTGCTTAGCATAGATAACCTGATGTATCAAGTATGTGTGCCATAATAGTCTACTGATGAGTCACATATAACCTATAGTTGTATAGTTGTTCTTGGTGCGATTTGTGGCTCGCGATTGGTACAGTAGTCCCATCCCAAGGCTGGGATGATCCCAAATCGCGACCATGGTGCACGGCGCTGGTATACTCGCAGGAGCACGTGAGAGGGGCAGCCGAGCATGAGCGTGGTCCAGATAGTGGGCGCGGGGCCGGGCGTCGGCGCGACGACGGTCGCGTGCGGGCTGGCGTCGCTGCTGCGGTCGCAGGACAGGCGCGTTGCGCTCGTGAAGCCGCTCTCGTCCCCCGGCGACGCCGACCCCGCTTTCCTCGCCTCGCTCGGGGGCTCGCCGGAGACGGTCTCCGTCGACGGCGCACCGTCGCCTGAGCAGGTGGCGCAGGCCGCGCAGATCGTGCAGGGCGCCGCCGCAAACGCCGACGTGGTGGTCGTTGAGGGGCCGTATCTCTCAGAGGGGACCGCGGCGCCGGCGGAGTTGGCGCGGGCCACCGGCGCGGTCGTGATCGGGGTACTCGAGTACGAACGCTCGCTCGGTGCAGACGCATGCGGGCCCTTGCGCGACGCGTTCGGCGACTCGCTGGCGGGGTGCGTGGTGAACAAGCGCACGCGCTACGCCGGGTACGACGCGTCGGCGCGGCTCGCCGTCGAGCTCGCGGAGGGGGGAATGCCGGTGCTCGGGATGCTGCCGGAGGAGCGGCTGCTGCTTGCGCCGACGGTGCAGCAGGTTGCCGAGCACCTGGGCGGCACCTACTTCGCTGGCGAGGACGGCGGCGGCGAACTGATTGAGCACTTCCTGATCGGCGGCCTCATCACCGAGTGGGGCGGCAACTACTTCGGGCGGCTGCCGAACCAGGCGGTCGTCGTGCGCGGCGGTCGGATAGACATCCAGATGAGCGCACTGAACTTCCCGCTGAACGCTCTCTTCCTGACGGGGTGCGAGACACCGTCGCAGTATGTATACCAGCGCGCGGAAGAGCTGGACGTGCCGCTGATCGCGGTGGGGAGCAATACCCACGAGACCGCCGAGGCGCTGGAGTCGCTCAGCGCCGCGGTCAGCGTCCACCACACTGCCAAGGCGGCGCGCGCCGGGGCGATGGCGCTGGAGTGCGTTGACGCGTCCGCATTGAGCGCGGCGCTCGGGGGCTGACGCGTGGCGCTCATTGGGGTGACGACGTCGAACGGCAGCGGCGCGGGCAGGTACGTCGTTTCGCTCGAATCGCGCGGCGCGCGGACGCGAGTATTGACCCCGGAGCGCTTCACCTCGCTGGAGGAGGCGATGGATGGCGTGTCCGGCCTGCTGCTGACCGGCGGAGGCGACGTCGACCCGGCCCTCTACGGCGAGGCGCTCGATGGGTCGATGGGCATCGAGCCGGAGCGCGACGAGATGGAGATGGCGCTTCTTCGCTACGCTGTGCAGGAAGAGATGCCCACGCTCGGGATATGCCGGGGGATGCAGCTCATCAACGTGGCGATGGGCGGGAGACTCATCCAGGACCTGCCGGGGCACACGCTGCCGGAGTTTGAGTCTGCGGTGCACCAGGTGTACGTGTCACCGGGGAGCCGCCTCGGCGCCATCATCGGCGCGGGGGCCATCTATCGCACGAACAGCCGTCACCACCAGGGGTTGAAGGAAGCGCAGCGCGCGCCGTCCCTGATGGCGTCTGCCTACCACCCGGAGGACGGCATCGTTGAAGCCCTCGAGAGCCCGGAGCACCCGTGGCTCGTTGGGGTGCAGTGCCACCCGGAACGCGAGGACGAAGTTCCGAAGAGTTTCGGTAAGCTGTTCGAGTGGCTCACGGGGTGGGCGGAAAGGTACGAGGCCGGAGATATGCCGCGATGAGCAGACGCCCCCAGCAACCGCAGCAGCAGGTGGACGCCTCCGGCGAGTGCCGCCACCTCTACCTGACCCGTGACGCGACGTGCGTGCATTGCGGGATGCAGTTCCGCCTCGCCTGGGCCGCCGAGCGGCGAGAGCTGATCCGTCCGACGACGCGCAACATGACCTTCGCGGTCATCGCGGTTGTTCTGCTGGTGCCCGCGCAGGCGTTCCCTATCGGGGGATCGTCCTTGCTAGCGTCCGTCTTCCTCGTGATCGCGGTGCTCTTCTTCACACGGACGCTGCTGGGCGGGTTCGAGCTCTACGCGCGGCACGGGTTCGTTCCCGGCAAGCTGGGTCCCATCGCCCGGCGGCATCCGCTCAACCCGATGCCGCCCAAGTCGTTCGTGACGACGCTGGGGCGTGTCCGCTTCCCCATAGACCTGGAGACGTACCGGCGGTTCCAGGAGGGCGACACGCTGTTGATAGAGCATCTCCGGTGGTCCCGACTCCCGGTGGCCATCTACAAGGGTCACCCGCCGGGGTAAACACACGGATTTGCGAACGAAACCAGTGTCACGCAGGTGTTGGGGACTGTGCATGACTTTGCTATAATCGTTCGAGTATTCCGGCACATATTGGGAGACGGCAGTCCCCCGCCCACCACATGTAGTGGTTGTTGGCGGCCACTCCCCGCATAGCGCGAAAGGAGTCGCATGGTAACGGGGAACCGCGACAACGTCAGACCCGTACGCATAGAAGAGGAGATGCGCAGCGCGTACCTGGACTACGCGATGAGCGTCATCGTCTCTCGTGCGCTGCCCGATGTCCGCGACGGGCTGAAGCCCGTGCACCGGCGCATCCTCTACGCGATGCAGGGCATGGGCCTGCGTCCCGGCTCCTCCTACAAGAAGAGCGCCGCCGTCGTTGGCGAAGTGCTCGGGAAGTACCACCCCCACGGCGACTCCCCGGTGTATGACGCCCTGGTCCGCATGGCGCAGGACTTCTCCATGCGGCACACGCTCGTTGACGGACAGGGCAACTTCGGCTCGGTCGATGACGACCCACCCGCGGCGATGCGTTACACGGAAGCGCGGCTCGCGCCCATCTCCGAGCAGCTGCTCCAGGACATCGACCGCGACACCATCGACTTCGTCGACAACTACGACGGCTCCCAGCGGGAGCCGACCGTGCTTCCCGCCCGGCTGCCGAACCTGCTGGTCAACGGCGCCTCCGGGATCGCCGTCGGCATGGCCACCAACATCCCTCCGCACAACCTGCGCGAGGTCTGCGACGCGCTCGACTACCTGGTGGACAACGCTGAGGCCACGACCGAAGAGCTGATGAACTTCGTGCAGGGACCGGACTTTCCGACGGCCGCGACGATCATGGGGCGCGAGGGAATCCAGGACGCCTACCAGACCGGTCACGGGCGAGTGATGGTGCGGGCGAAAGCGGCCGTAGAGGACGTGGACAAGAGCGGTTCGCGCCAGCGCATCGTGGTCACTGAGCTGCCGTACCAGGTGAACAAGGCGGCGCTCGTCGAGAAGATCGCCACGCTCGCCAAGGAGAAGAAGATAGAAGGCATCTCCGAGGTGCGCGACGAGTCAGACCGGGAAGGCATGCGCATGGTGGTCGAGCTGCAGCGCAACGCCGCTGCGGGAGTGGTGCTGAACAACCTCTACCAGCACACGGCCATGCAGAACGCGTTCCACGTGAACATGGTCGCGTTGGTGGACGGCCAACCGCGCGTGCTGACGCTCCGCTCTGCGCTCAACCGCTTCCTGGACTTCCGCAAGGAGGTCATCCGGCGCAGGGCCGAATACGACCTGGCGAGGGCCCGGGACCGGGCGCACATCCTGGAAGGTCTCCGGGTCGCGCTGGAGAACCTGGATGACGTGATCGCGCTCATCCGCGCTTCCGCCGACTCCGAAGAGGCGCGCAACGGCCTTATGCAGCAGTTCGGGCTGACCGAGGCGCAGGCGCAGGCGATCCTGGAGATGCAGCTGCGGCGCCTGGCGGCGCTGGAACGCGAGCGCATCGAGAACGAGTACCAGGAGCTGATGAAGCGCATCGACGAGCTCCAGTCCCTGCTCTCCGACCCGGCCAAGGTGCTGGCGGTGGTCAAGACGGAGACGGCCGAGTTGCGCAAGACGTTCGGCAACGCCCGCCGCACCGCGATATCAGACGAAGAGGCGCGTGACCAGTCCCAGGAAGAGCTGACCCCTCACGCTGACGTGGTAATCACGCTCAGCGACCGTGGCTACATCAAGCGCCTGCCCATCTCGCTCTACCGCCTGCAGAAGCGCGGCGGCAAGGGCGTGAAGGGGCAGGAGCGGCGCGAGGGCGACGCTGTACAGCAGCTCGTGGTCGCCGACACGCACGACTGGCTGCTCTTCTTCACGGACAAGGGACGCGTCTACCGCAAGCGCGTCTTCGAGGTCGGCGAGGACTCCTCGCGCCAGACGCGCGGCACGCCCATCCAGAACCTGATCGAAGCCATCAACCCGAACGATGAGACGGTCACGGCCGTCGTGGCCATCTCCGACCCACTGGCCGACCTCTTCATCTTCATGGCCACCCGCAAGGGGAAGGTCAAGAAGATGCACCTGGACAAGTTCCAGAACATCCGCCGCGTGGGGCTCGCCGCATTCGACCTCGAAGCGAACGACAGCCTGCTCACGGCGCGTCTCGCGGAAGAGGGCATGAACGCGGTCCTGATATCGCGCAACGGCAAGGGCGTGCAGTTCAGCCTGGACGCGGTGACCGAACGGCAGGGACGCAGCACCGGCGGTGTCGGCGGCATGCGGTTGCTGGAAGACGACGAAGTCGTGTCGATGGAGGTCGTCACCCCGGACGCCCGGCTGCTCATCATCAGCGAGCGCGGCTACGGGAAGCGCACGGCGGTGGAGACGTTCCGCACGACGGGACGCAATGCACAGGGCGTCTTCGCCATGAAGATCACCGAGAAGACGGGACCCATCGCCGGGGCGGTGGTCACCGGCTCCGACGACGAGGAGATCATGGTGGGCTCACGCAATGCGATGGTCTACCGCACCTCGCTCGCGGAGATCCGCACGCTGGGCCGCATCGCGCAAGGCGTGAAGATCATGACCAAGCTCGCCGATGACGACGTCGTCATCTCCATGAGCGCGTTCCGAGAGCGGACATGGGAGGACTTCGAGAAGCTGCCGAAAGTGCAGCCGAGGAAAGCGCGTGCAGCTTCCACGAACGGACACGCACCTGCTGCGACGCTCGACGATGCCGTGGCCGGCGCCGATGCGGATGTCTCTGGCTCTGAGGAAGCCGCCGAAGCAGAGGATGCGGTGGAACCAGTGGACACGGACGCAGTCGACGAGGACGACGCCGAGAGCACTGAGAGCGGCGACGCGCCCGCGGACGCATCGCCGGTTGCCGAAGCCGCCGAAGATGGTCCCGACCCGGCGGCAAACGTGGCCGAAGGCACGACCCTGTCCATGTGGCACATCATGGATGCGCCGCTCTTCCCGGAGGCGGACGAATCGGAGGACGAGGACTCCTAGCCACCGCTCCGCGGTCGCCCCGTCGAGCCACGCGCGGCTCCCTGCGTGCCGTATAATCGCGGGGCAGCCGCGAGACGGCGCGCCCCGCTTCCATGTCAGACGTACTCACTATCCGCGTTCCCGCGACCACGGCCAACCTTGGGCCGGGCTTTGACTGCCTGGGTATGGCGCTCTCGCTCTGGAACACCATGCGCGTCGGCTGGGCCGACAAGCCGACGCTCAGCTTGCACGGGCTGGGCGCGGAGCACCTGCGGCGCGACCCCGGCAACCTGATGTACCGCTCCGCGGAGCGCGTACTGGTGGAGACGGGCAACACCGGGCGCAGCCTCTCGATCGAGGCGTGGCAGGAGATCCCGCTCAGCAGGGGGCTGGGCAGCAGCTCTGCGGCGATAGTGGGCGGCATCTACGCCGCGAACGCGCTCCTCGGCTATCCACTCTCTCCGCACCGCCTGCTGGAGCTCGCGACGGAGATAGAGGGGCACCCGGACAATGTCGCGCCCGCGCTCATGGGCGGCATGAGCATCGTGGTGTCGGACGGCACGACGGTCCACGCGGCCCCTGTGCCACTCCCGGAGGACCTGCAATGCGTCGTCTACATCCCGGACATGCCCATGGCGACGCACGAGGCACGGAGCGTCCTGGGTCCGGAGGTGCCGCGCGCGGACGCCGTGTTCAACGCCGGGCGCACCGCCCTGCTCGTCGCCAGCCTGACACTGGACAGGCCGGAGTACCTGCGTCTCGCGACGCAGGACAGGCTGCACCAACCGCAGCGTCAGCGGGTGTACCGCCAGATGAAGGTCATCTTCGATCATGCCCTGGCGGCGGGTGCGCGTGGGGTGTTCCTGTCGGGCGCCGGCTCGTCCGTGGTGGCGTTCACGAAGCAGGGCGAGAACCGGGCGTTCACCATCGGGTACGAGATGGCGGACGCTGGTGACAAGTCCGGCCTGACGGGCTCGTTCCAGGTGCTGAAGCCCTCGCGCGGTGGCGCGGAGGTGATACCGCACCCCAAGGGGCTGGAGTAGATGGCCGTACTCGTGCAGAAATACGGCGGGACGTCGGTCGGCGACGCGGAGAAGATACGCCACGTGGCAGAGCGCATAGCCGCGGCGCGGCGCGCCGGGAACAGCATCGCCGTCGTGGTCTCGGCCATGGGAGACACGACCGACCGCCTCATCGAGCTGGCGGAGTCGATCAGCGCCGCGCCTGACCCGCGCGAGCTGGACGTGCTGCTCTCCACCGGCGAACTGGTCTCCTGTACGCTCGTCACGATGGCGCTCAGAGAGATCGGTGAAGAAGCCGTGAGCATGAGCGGGGCGCAGGCAGGCATCCGCACGGATACCGCGCACGGCAGCGCTTCGATCGTGGAGTTCGACGCGGAACGCGTACAACAGGCGCTGGATGCTGGACGCATCGTCATCGTCGCCGGGTTCCAGGGCGTCACGCACGAGATGGACGTGACAACGTTGGGCCGCGGCGGATCGGATACGACTGCGGTCGCGCTGGCCGCTGCGCTCGGCGCTGAGCGTTGCGAGGTGTACACGGACGTGGACGGCATCTACACGGCGGACCCGCGCATCGTGCCCGACGCCCGCAAGCTCTCAGAGATCGGTTACGAAGAGATGCTCGAACTGGCGAGCTACGGCGCGAAGATGCACCCGCGCTCGATCGAGCTGGCGGCCTGGTACAACACGCCCGTGCTGGTGGCGTCGAGCGCCAGGGATGTGCCTGGCACGCTGATCCACGACGTTGCGTCAGCTGGCGCTGACGGGCCGGAAGGAGAAGGGATGGAAGTTGCCAACAAAGTGCGGGGAGTCACCTACGAGCGGGGAGTGGCGCGCATCACGCTCCGCGCCGTCCCGGACCGTCCCGGCATCGCCGCCGCGGTCTTCGAGCCCCTGGCCGAGTCCAACATCAGCGTGGACACCATCGTTCAGAACGCGAGCGCCGAGCGGCTGACCGACCTGTCATTCACCGTGGACCGCTCCGACCTGCGCGCGGCGCTCGAGGTCACGCAGGGCGTTGCCGGGACGATCGGCGCGGGCGAGTGCGTCTCGCACGATAACCTGGGACAGGTGAGCATCGTTGGCACGGGCATGCAGAACGCGCCGGGCGTGGCTGCCGTCATGTTTTCCGCGCTCGCGGAGGCGGGCGTGAACATCGAGATGATCACGACCTCGCAGATACGCATCACGTGCGTGGTCGACGAGGCGCAGGTGAACGACGCGGTCCGCACGCTGCACAGCGCGTTCGAGTTGGGAGAGGGGTAAGGGTAGACCGGGGCCGTTGGGCCCGGGCGAGGGGTCAGGCCGAGAGCATCCGCTTGTTCTGCATGGTGCGGAGGCAGCGTGTGCACACGCTCATCCGCTTCGTCTTGCCGCCGATGGTCAGCATCGCGCGCTGGATGTTGGGGAAGAACCAGCGGTTCGTGTGCCGGTTGGAGTGGCTGACGTTCTTGCCGGCGCGGCGGCGGGCGCCGCAGAGTTCACAGCTGGCCATGTCGCTCTCTGTCGCCGGACTTGCCCGGCGGGGTTAGAATGCACGCACCCTCAACGAGGCGCAGACGCATAGTGTAGCACGCTCTCGCGCCGCTGGCGAACCCATGAACGAACAGACCTCTTCCGCGTACGACGCGCACGACTTCCGGCAGCTCATCCTTGCCGGCGCAGGCTGCCTCGAAGCGAACGTCGACGCCATCAATGCGCTCAACGTCTTCCCGGTGCCGGACGGCGACACGGGCATCAACATGCTGCTGACGCTGCGCGCGGCAACCTCCGCAGAAGTGCCGGACGCCGCGTCGGCCACCGTAGGCTCGATGAGCAGCGCGATCGCGCGCGGAGCGCTGCTCGGCGCTCGCGGCAACAGCGGCGTCATCTTCTCCCAGTTCATGAAGGGACTCGCCGGCGGGCTGGCAGAGTGCGAACGCGCGGACGGCGCAGCGTTCGCTACGGCGCTGCAGGCCGCCGCCGACGCGGGCTACCAGGCGGTCGGCAACCCGGTCGAGGGCACGATGCTCAGCGTGATGCGGGCCGCGGCTGAGGCCGTGTACCCCTCGTCCCGCCCGGCGGAAGCGCCGGACGTGCTCCGCGCCGCCTACGAGGCCGCCGAGCGCGCGCTGGCGTACACGCCGGAACAGCTACCCGTGCTCAAGCAGGCGGGTGTTGTGGACGCCGGAGGGCAGGGCGTTGTCGCATTCCTCGCCGGCATGGTCAATCTCGTGAGCGAGGAGCAGATAGTCCTGCGCATCACCGCGCCGGAGGGTGGGCTCGAAAGCGCTGCTGCGAACGTGAGTCACGAGTTCCTCGAGCACACGGAAGAGGAGATGTACGGCTACTGCACGCAGTTCGTCGTGCAGGGCGAAGGGCTCGACCCTGACGCGGTGCGCGAGCGGGTTATGGCGATGGCGGCTTCAACCGTCGTGGTCGGAGACGACCGCGTGGTGCGCGTCCACGCACACGCCGAGGACCCGGGGCCGCTCCTGAGCATGGGCGCGGCGCTCGGCGCGCTGGACCAGATCAACATCCAGAACATGGACCTGCAGCACCAGGAGTTCATGTCGCTCCATGGCTACGGCGAGGAACCGGCGGGCGAGGCTGAACCGGCGGCGGTCGCCGTCATCCCCGTGGCGCCGGGCGACGGCATCGCGCGTGTCTTCCGGAGTCTTGGCGCGGCTGCCACAGTCTCCGGCGGACAGACGATGAACCCGAGTGCAGCAGACATCATCGCCGTCGTGCAGCGGACCAACGCGGCCTTCACCATCGTGCTGCCGAACAACAAGAACATCGTGCTGGCGGCGGAACAGGCTGCTGAACTCGCGGATGCTCCCATCGCTGTCGTTCCCTCCCGCAACGTAGCGCAGGGGATGGCGGCCATGCTGGCGTTCAATCCCGACCTCGGCGGCGACGAGAACGCCGAGACCATGCGGAGCGCTCTGGACAGCGTGCGCTCGGGTGAGGTGACCACGGCGGTGCGTTCCACCACGATAGACGGGGTGGACGTACTGGAGGGGCAGGCGATCGCGATACTTGACGGCGCGCTTGCGGCCGCCGCCGCGACACCGGGCGCGGCGCTCGCCGCGATGCTGGAGTCCGCCGGGCCCGAGGAAGGGGCGTTGGTGACGCTCTTCTACGGCGCAGGACTGAGCGAGGAGGCTGCGCAGGAAGCGGCTGACGCCATCTCAGGACGTTTCACCGGCATCGAGGTGGAAGTTCACGAGGGCGGTCAGCCCCACTATCATTACCTCGTCTCCATCGAATAGTCGAGAGCAGCGCCTCCGGCGAGTGAGACGAAAGGGAGGTTGGCATGGCGGTAAAGGTCGTCACTGACAGCGCATCGGACATACCGGCGGAGCTCGCGGGGGAACTCGGCATCTCCGTCGTGCCCTGCACGGTCTTCTTCGGGGCTGAGGCCTTCAAGGATGGGGTGGAGATCACCAAAGAGGAGTTCTTCCACCGGTTGACCACGGGCAACGTCATGCCCACGACGACGCAGCCGTCGGTGGGAGACTTCCTCGACGTCTACAAGCCACTGGCGGAAGCAGGGCATGACATCGTGTCGGTACACGTTTCGGGCAAGCTGAGCGGCACGGTCAACTCGGCGCGGCTCGCCGCCCAGGAACTGCCGGACGCGACGGTGGAGACCGTGGACACGGAACTGGCCTCGATGGGGGTTGCGCTAGCGGCAAAGGCCGCCGCAGACGCGGCCAGCGCAGGCGCAGACGCGGCAGGAGCAGCTGAGGCCGCCCGCAATGCGGCCGCCAGCACCGAGGTCTTCGTCGTACCGGACACTCTGGAGTACCTGAAGCGCGGTGGCCGCATCGGCGGGGCGCAGGCGCTGCTGGGGTCGTTGCTCTCCATGAAGCCCATACTGAAGCTCATGGACGGTGAAGTGCACCCGCACGAGAAGGTCCGCACCAAGGGCAAGGCGGTGCAACGGATGCGAGAGATCGCTGCTTCCGGAGGTCCGTACCGCGAGGCAGCGGTGATGCACTGGGTCAGCGACGAGGAAGCCAACTCCATGGTTGAGCATCTCGCGCAGTTCACGGCGAGTGCGGTCGTCAGCGGTTCGATCGGAGCGTCCATCGGCGCGCACGCGGGCCCCGGCGTGATCGGCTTCGCGCTGTGGAAGGGCGAGTAGCCGCGGGTCGCTAACCGTCTGGTGACTCCACCGCGGACTCGATGTGTACGATGTGCGCGGGGCCGTCTGGCTGCAGAGTGATGGCAACGAGGTCTATCCGCCACGAGTTGCCTGCGAGCCCGTGCTCAGCAAGGTACTCCTGCGCGGCCTTCACCAACCGTGCCTGCTTGCGGGGCGTCAGCGACTCCTCGGGCGTGCCGTAGGCGGAGCTGCGCTTCGTCCTGACCTCCACGAATACCGTGCCTTCGCCGTCCCGCGCAATGAGGTCTATCTCCCCGAAGCGGGTGCGGTAGTTCCGCGTCTCGATGACGAGCCCCTGCGATTCGAGGTGTGCGGCTGCTATCCGTTCGCCCTGCAGGCCGAGTTTCGAGCGTTCGCTAGGCATCGGTGAATAGAGTCGGCTTGAACGGGGAGAACGTGAGCCGGTGTACGGGCGACGGCCCCTTCTCCGCAACTGCGGCGAGATGCCGGGCAGACGCGTAGCCCTTGTGCGCTGCGAGCCCATAGCCGGGGAAGCTCCGGTCCAGGCGCCGCATGACGCTGTCCCTGTAGACCTTCGCCACTATCGAGGCGGCGGCAATGGCGGTGCAGAGCGCGTCGCCCTTGACGATGGCGGTGCACGGCTTGCGCTTCCAGTCGAGCGGGAACGCGTCCACGAGCACGTGGTCCGGCGGTTCTACGAGGCATTCCAGCGCACGGCGCATCGCGATGCGGGAGGCGGGCGCTATGCCCGCGCTGTCGATCTCCTCGTTGCTCGCCTCGCCGATGCCGACGGCCAGGGCGATGCCGCGCACGAGCCGGTCGGCGCGGCGTAACTCGGTGGGTTTGAGCGTCTTGCTGTCGCGCAGGAGTGGAAAGTCCTCGTGCTCGAAGCCGGTCAGGTCGGGGAGCACGACGGCGCCGGCAACGACCGGTCCCGCGATGGGGCCTCGCCCCACCTCGTCCACGCCTGCGACACGCGCATAGCCCTCCGTCCGGAGACGGGACTCCTCGTTCTGCGTGGGGATCGGATATCCGTTCGTTGTCCGGCCTCAGACGGCAGCCGGTGCTCCGGCCCGGCCGTCTTGCTCAACGAGGGACGGCAGCCCTGCGTCCGCTGGACCCTCTATGAATCCACCGCCGAGCACACGGTCGCCGTCGTAGAACACGGCGGCCTGTCCCGGCGTGATGGCCCTCTGTGGCTCGTCGAACCATAGCACCGCCCCCTGGTCGTCGTGGTGGAGGACGGCCGGCGCTGCGCGTCCGTTGTAGCGTATGCGGGCAGAGACGCGATATGCCTCAGAGGGGCGTGAGCCCGCAACGTAGCGCACGTCGCCCACGCGTACACGGTGCCGCATCAGGTCGCGGCTCCCGCCCACGGTGATGCGCCGCGAGTCCGGGTCGACCGCGGTGACGAAGACCTTCTCACCCTCCGGGAGGCCGAGGGCGGACGGCGCGACACCGATGCCCCGCCTCTGGCCCACGGTATAGAACTCAATACCCGGGTGCTCGCCCACGACCCGGCCTGTTGCGTCCACAACCTCGCCCGGCTCAGGTGCGGACTCCTTCTGCATGAATCGGCGGTAGTCTCCGCTGGGGATGAAGCAGATCTCCTGGCTGTCGGCCTTGCCTGCGAGATGGAACCCGGCCTCTCTCGCAAGCTCGCGTATCTCCTCCTTCGTATGGGCGCCGACGGGCAGCACCACGCGGCCGAGTTGCTCCTGTCTCAGCCCGAACAGCACGTAGGACTGGTCCTTCGCGGCATCCACACCCTGTCGAAGCACCCACGCCTCGCCGGCGTCGTCCCTTTCGATGCGGGCGTAATGGCCCGTGGCGACGAGGTCGGCGTCCATCATCGCGGCGCGCTGCATGAGGAAGTCGAACTTGATGCGGTCGTTGCACGCGATGCACGGATGAGGCGTTCGCCCTCGCTCGTACTCGCTCACGAAGTAGGCGACGACGTGCTCACGGAACTCACGCCTCGCATCCACGACGTAGTGGGGCACGCCCAGCGTCTGGCAAACGCGGCGCGCGTCCTCGATATCCTGGATGGAGCAGCAGCCCTGGTGGTCCGGCGATATGTCGTCCTCATCCGTCGACCAGAGCCGCATCGTGACGCCGATGACGTCGTATCCCTGCCCGTGTAGCAGGTACGCGGCGACCGATGAGTCGACCCCGCCCGACATCGCGACGACGACCCGCTTCCCCTGCGGTGCTGTTCCCTTGCCCGATTCCATACGCTGCCCATGATAGCAGTCGGCCACCTATAATCTCCCTGCATGGCAACGCAGCAGAGCACACCACTGGACGCAGGCGCGGCGGCGCGCAGAGCTGTAGACGCTGCTTCAGACAAGCAAGGCTCCAACATCGTGCTGCTCGACGTCCGGGGTGTTTCCGCGTTCGCCGACTACATGGTGGTGCTCTCAGCAGGTAGCGTACGGCAGCTCAACGCGCTCTCGGACGACCTCATAGAGGCGGTGGAGAGGGCGGGGCTCTCGCTCCATCACCGGGAAGGCTCCGCGGAGTCCGGCTGGGTGCTGCTCGACTTCGGCGACGTTGTGGTCCACGTCTTCAGCGAGGAGCAGCGGGACTTCTACCGGCTGGAGCAGGTGTGGCGGGCGGGCAGGGAGCTCGTCAGGATTCAGTGACCCAGGGCTCGACCTCGCGCTGGTAGTCCAGCAGCTCGTCTTCCGCGAAGAAGATGGCGAGTTCACGCTCTGCCGATTCCACGGAGTCCGAGCCGTGGATGAGGTTCCGCCCGATGTCCACTGCCATGTCGCCGCGTATCGTGCCGGGCTCCGCGTTCTGGGGGTTCGTGGAACCCATCGTCTTGCGCACGACCTCTACCGCGTTCTTGCCCTGCACGGCCATCGCGATGAGGGGACGGGACATCATGAACGAGGCGAGCCCTGCGAAGAACGGCTTCTCGACGTGCTCCGCGTAGTGCCGCTGCGCGGTCGGCATGTCCATCTGCATCAGCTTCAGACCGACTATCTGCAGTCCACGGTCTTCCAGCCTGGAGATGACCCTGCCCGCGAGGCCGCGCTGGAGCGCGTCCGGTTTGAGCAGAACGAGAGAACGCTCGGACAAGAGTGGTTACTCCTTCATGCTGCCGTGCCGACGGCCCGGCAGATCCACACGTTGATTCGCCGGTGTCAGGACGGCGGAACACGTAGCCTATCACACTGGCACGTTTAGCCGCCCGCGACGGGCTTCGGAGGACCGGGAGGCGTGATGCGTGGCGGGCGCAGGTAACGCGGTGCGATGGCCGATGCGCCGATCGCCTCACCTGACGCCAGCGCCTCCGCTCCGATCTCCCCCACGCCCGACAGGCGCGCCAGCGGTGCGGACTCCGTGACGGACCGCGCGCTTGCGCCCATGTGCTCGCGGAGTGCGTCAGCAACGTCCGCCGCCGACTCGCCGCAGAAGAGAGTGTCGCCGGACTGCGCGGCGGCGAACTCGGAGATGGAAGACACCTGCTCTTCGCTCAGCGCGCTCCACCCACCTTCGTCCGTACCGTAGACGGCCCAGGCCACCGCCCCTCTCCCTGCGGGAAGCACCGCGCAGACACGCCTGGCCGCGCTGCGGTAGGGGTAGGCCGAGGCTTCGAGCGTGCTGACTCCTGCCACGGGAAGAGACCACGCTACGGCGAGCCCTTTCGCAACGCCGATCCCGGTGCGCAGGGCGCTGAATCCTCCGGGCCCCACGCTCACCGCAACGCCGTCCAGCGCATCCGGCGAGATGCCCTCTGCCTCGGTGAGCCACCGGATGGCCGGCATGAGCTCCGCCGTGTGGTTGTTTCGAGAGCGCCACGATACGAGACGCGACAGCCCGTCGCGCCATAGCGCCGCTGCCCCGTAGCGCGTCGACGTGTCGATCACGAGATACGCGGTCATTCCGCTTCCTCGCGCAACGCGGTGACCAGCCGGACGTAGCGGTCGCCGTGCGGCTCCAACGTCAGCACGCGGGCGTCCGGCGACTCGCCGAACGCGATGCCCACCGCCAGGTGCTCATCCGGGAAGACCGCCTGCGCCTGTTCCGGCCACTCCACGACGCACGCGCCGTCCTCCAGCATCTCGCCGAAGGCCAGGTCGTCTATCTCCAGGTCGCCTCCATCCATCCTGAAGAGGTCCACGTGGTAGACGGGGATGCGCCCCCGGTACTCATGCACGAGCACGAACGTCGGGCTGTGGGCATATCCGGTCACGCCTGCTCCCCAGGCAACGCCCTGGGTGAGCGTGGTCTTGCCTGCGCCGAGTGTCCCGCGCAGCAGGTAGAGGTCTCCTGGTTCCGCGAGGCCGCCAAGCCTTCGGCCGAACGCCTGCGTCTCCTCCGCGCTGTGGGTCTCGAACCGTTCTGTTGTCACCGCAGATGCTCCCAACCTTCGATATTCAACGAGAGCCGCTCACCGCGTCCAGCGACGTAGGCAACCCTTCCCGCATTGCCCTCCATGACGTCACCGATGACCGAGCTGCCCGGGATCTCGCTGACGGCGGCCGCGACGATGTCGGAGGGCCCTGCGAAGAGCAGTTCGTAGTCCTCGCCTCCGCCGAGCGCCAATCGTAGTGCCTCGGGACGGAACTCGGTCCGGAGAGCGTCCGCCACGGGGACCTGGTCCGTGTCGACCTGCAGGGAGACGCCCGAGGCCCTCGCGAGCTTCGGCAGATCGGCAGCCAGCCCGTCCGACAGGTCCATCGCACAACGCACGCCAAGGCGCCTGATCACGGCGCTGGCGTCCGTCCTGGCCGTGGGCCTGCGATGCGCCAGGGCCAGCGCCTGCCGCGCGGGCGTGTCCAGTGGGGCGCCGTCCTCCAGCAGTATCAGCCCGCCGCGAGAGGCGCCGAGCGGGCCGCTAACGGCGAGGACGTCGCCGGGCCGCGCCGCGCCGCGGGTGAGGGGCGTGGCGCTGCACACACCGGTCATCGCCACGGTAACGAAGGAGATGGGTGCTCCCACGATGTCCCCGCCCATCAACTCCGTTCCATAGGAGGAGCACGCCTCGAGAAAGCCGTCGTACAGCGCGTCGATGTCGCTCACGTCCAGGGAGGAGGGCAGGCCAAGCGTCACGAGCCCCGCCACCGGGACGCCTCCCATCGCGGCGATGTCGCTCACGTTGGAGGCCCACGCTTTCCACCCTACGTCCGCCCAGGACACGGTTGACGTGCGGAAGTGGACTCCTTCCACCATCGTGTCGGTCGTGGCTGCTTGCACCCCGCCCACCCGCCACACCGCGGCGTCGTCTCCGATACCGGTGATGATGCGCCCTCCCATCGTCTGCAGGGGGCTGGCGCGGCGCACGCGATCGGTGATGTGCTCGATGAGCGCCGTCTCTCCCATTTCCCCAACCGTCGTCATGGGGGCATTATCGCAAAACCGGCTGGCGTGAGTGGCGGGGCACGGCGTCCGCAGTCCAGGCGAACGTCCGCGGACGAAGGTCCCATGAACGGTGCGGCGTATACTGGTGAGTGGGACACCATGCCACGACTCTCCCTCACGATTCTGCTCGCCACTGCCATCGTCATGGCGGGCTGCACCTCCACGGCTTACACCCCCGAACCCCCGACGCCGACTCCCACGCTGGCTCCCCCTCGGACACCCACGCCCACACCTGCCCAAGCGCCTGCGAACGCGCCCACTTCCGCGGACCAGTCTGCCTACGACCCCAACGAGACGATGCGGGCCATCTTCAGCGACCCCGGTCAGACGCTCGATGGTCTCCGGCTCGCCCTTGCGGATGCCGTGGCGGCCAACGACGCTTCACAGGTGCCCATCATCGTTGAGATGATGCGTTTCACCGGTGCGCCCGTGGTGATGGAGGAGTACCGGCAGGCGCTCCTGAGTCTCACGGGGCAGGACTTCGGGATAGACCCGCAGGCGTGGAACAAGGCGATGGAGTGGCTGGGCCCGCGGCGTGACCAGTTCCCTCCACCGGAAGAGTACTTGGAGTGGAAGGCGAACCTGCTCTCGCTTATCGATCCGCGCATGGCCGCATTCCTCACCTCCGTGCCCGGTTCGGAGCGGATCGACCTCACCGAGGTCGTCTGGGGAGGCGTGCTGACTGACGGTATCCCCGACCTTCAGTTCGCTCCCACGATCACACCGGAGGAGGCGGACTACCTTGTCGCGCGGGACCGGGTCTTCGGCGTCTCCATCAACGGTGAGCACCGCGCCTATCCGCTGCGCATCATGAACCCTCACGAGATGGCGAACGACTGGTTGGGAGGCGAGCCGATAGCGCTCGCTTACTGAACGCTCTGCTTCAGCGGGATCGTGTATTCCGCAAAGATAGACGGGGAACCCACCACGTTCGGCACGTCCGGCATGCTCTACCAGAGCAACAAGCTGATGTACGACCGCACGACCGACTCGCTCTGGAACCAGTTCACCGGCGAGCCTATCGCGGGTCCTCTGGCCTCCAGCGGCATACAGCTCGATTTCTTCCCATCCGTACTGACGACGTGGGAGGAGTGGCTCGCCGAGCACCCGGATACGACGGTCCTGAGCATCGAGACCGGCGTTTACCCGCCGACCAGCTATACGCACGAGTGGGAGCCGTTCGCAATCTACTACGACTACTTCGCCTCGGAAAAAACCATGTTCCCCGTCTTCAACCGGGACGAGTCGTTGCCCGCCAAGGAAACGGTCATAGGCGTCGGCATCGAAGGGGAATACAAGGCGTACCCGGTCTCGGCGTTCGCTGAGGAGCCCGTCATCAACGACGTCGTAGGCGGACGGGAGATCGTCGTCGTCGGGTCGAGCACCTGGGGGACCGGCAGGGTCTACGAGCGGAACGGTCGGACGTTCAGTGAGGACGGGGACGGACTGCGAGACGCCGGCGGCACACGGTGGACGATCACTGAAGAAGCCCTGGCTCAGGTGGACGGGAGTGAGTCGCTGGCGCGCATACCGACTATCACGTCGTTCTGGCACGGGTGGTTCTCGTTCCACCCGGATACCGCGCGCTACGAGCCCAACTGATCTGGGCGGACGTCCGACCCTGCCCCCTGGAAGGGACCTTCGAATACCTCGGCGGATGCGCTATGGGAAGGGGAGATTGTCATGCTGAGCGGAGCCGCGGCGTAGTCCCGCGCTTTAGCGCGCAGCATCCTCCCGGGGGTCTGATCCCCTCGCCCTACAAGGGGAGAGGGCTAGGAAGAGGGTACTGGAGGCGCCCCGTTGCCTCTTCGCCGCGTCATGTAAGGGCCGTTAACAGGAAGAAGGCGGGTCTCCCCGCCCTTCGTTCCTCTGGCAGCGTGTCCGGCACACCTCGTATCCGTTGCTCCTCTGCGTATCTGGGGCGGAGCCACCCATGTCCGTGCCGGTGTTCGTCTGCAACACCCATAGTAGGACCCGGGTGTTGCGTACCCGTTACGTCGACGTTAAGGGAGTGTTACGGCCCGTTGAACGTTCCGCGGGCTTCATGCATCGGCCCTGGGCGTTCTATGGATGCTCTGAATAACCCGTCAACGTTGAGTTGAGCGGATGGACGGGGTTG
>JAPPHT010000050.1:12817-29797 GCA_028874795.1 Chloroflexota bacterium | reverse complement strand
AATCCTTTCCGGGCCGTTACCAACCCCAATCCCCCCCCCCCCCCCCCACCCCCCCGTCGCGGGGCCCCCCCCGGGGCGGGCCCCCCCGGGGCCCCCCCCCCCCCCCGGTGCACCCTCACCCGCCGCGCCAGCGCGTCGACCTCTTCCGGGGGGAGAGGTAGGCTGCGAGGTTGCGCGCTAAGCGCGGGCCTTCGCCCGGCATGACGAGGTAGGATGCGCGGCATGACCCAAGGGAAACCGCAACCGCGCATCGCCCTGCACGTGGCTTCAGGCGGGCTGTCCCGGCAGGAGACGCTCGACCTCGTGCGGCGCGCCGAGGAGTTGGGGTACGAGTCGGTCTGGGCCGGGGAGTCGTGGGGGTTCGACTCGTTCACGACGCTTGCCTGGCTCGCGGGACAGACGACACGTATCGGCATCGGTACGCACATCGCGACGATCTTCAGCCGGACTCCCGCGATGACGGCGCAGAGCGCGGCATCGCTCGACTGGATATCGGGCGGACGGCTCACGCTGGGTCTTGGCACGAGCGGCCCGATCGTGGTCGAGAACTGGCACGGGCAGCGGTGGGAGCAACCGCTCCAGCGGACGCGGGAGTTCATCGAGATCGTGCGACTCGCACTGTCGGGCCAACGCGTGGACTACGACGGCCGGATCTTCAACCTGCGCGGCTTCCGCCTGCGCGACGAGCCTCCGCGTTCAGAATTGCCCGTGATGCTGGCGTCGATAGGCCCACGCAACGTGGAGCTGACCGGCGAGTTGGCCGAGGGTTGGCTGCCGATCTTCCTGCGCATGGATGCGCTGCCGGAGATGCGCAGCCTGCTCGCCACCGGCGCGGCGCGGTCGGGGCGCGACGCATCGGCTATCGAGATTGCGCCCGCGATGCTGGCCGCGGCTTCCGAACGCGCGCCGGACGAGGCTCGGGGCATGGCGCGCGCGCACGTCGCGTTCTACGCAGGCGGGATGGGGACATTCTACAACCGGATGCTGCAGCGGTTCGGATGGACAGAGGAGGCGGAGCGCATCAGCGCGGAGTGGGCGCGCCCGAACCGCGAAGGCCGCCCGGCTGCCGCGGCAGCCGTCACCGACGAGATGCTGGACTCGACGAGCGCCGTCGGCTCGCCCACGCATGCCAGGGAGCGGCTCGAGGCGGCGTACGACGCTGGCGTCACGCTCCCCGTGCTGATGTTCCCCTTCGGGGCCGACGTGGTGCTGATGCGCGACACGCTCGAGGCGCTCGCGCCGTCGAGGTGGTGAGCAGGAGATGGCTGTTCGAATAGCGGCTGTGTTGCCTGCGATCATCGCGTTGACATTTTTCGGATGCGATAACGCGCTCCCCACGCCGCTGCCCGTATCGATGCCATTCCCAACGTCCACGCCGCTGCCAACGTTCACCCCGTTGCCGACGCCTACGTCACAGGCGACTCCCACGTCGCAGCTTGCACCTACTCCGTTGCCTCCCGGCACAGTGGTCGTAGTCTCGGGATACCCGATCAGCCACGCCGAATTCATGGAGCGTCGCCAGCACATCGCAGACGGCGTCATGATTGCCGAAAGGGGGTTCGGTACATCACACGAAAAGGCATTGCTGGAGGCTGCTGAGCGTTACGGTGTTGACAGCATAGCGCTGGCATTTCTCATCGCCGATTACTCACTGCTGGCTGCGGCCATAGAAGCGGGGCATGAGGCTTCCGATGAGGAGATCCAGCAGCAGCTGGCGTTACTCGGTGTGGCACCTGAAGACCGCGACATGGGTGAACAAACCGATCTGGCTGAGTTCGCCGTGCTGACACAGGAGTTTGTGTTTGCAGAACTCGAGCGGATCGCCCGGGAGGAGCTCGATCGGATACCTGATGCGGCAGAGGTCACCAATCTCGAACTGACGCTCAGAATCAGGTGGACGACTGCTTCCACCGCTGACGTCGAGTTAACGGGCGACCCCGCGATAGATGCGACGCCTCAAGAGGCGCTGGCGTACCTTGAGTCACTCTGGGCTTGGGCGGTGGGGTAAGTAGTCCACAGGCCGCGAAACACACCTGAGAGATGCTTCGGCTCCTCTCAGCATGACAACAGCCCCGCCACACCACCGGTTCACCCTCACGCTCTTCCCTCTTGGGAGGAGGGATCAGGCCATCTCGATGATAGCGCGGCCGACGATGTCGCCGCTGGCGAGTGCGCTGTAGGCGTCGTTCACCTCGTCGAGGGTGTAGCGCCGGGTGATGGGCGCGCTGGTGTCGACCGCGCCTCGCCGCACGAGCTCGACGATCTCCGGCATGTCGCTGCGGGCCTTCGCGCCGTAGGAGCCGGCGACCGTGATACCGCGCCGGACGAACCGCGTGATCTCCAGCGGCACCTCCACGCCCACCGCCGCGATGCCGATGAGGACGACCTTGCCGCCGTCGCGCACAGACTCGAACGCCTGCCGTACCGTGACGGGCGAGCCGAGCGCCTCGATCGCGACGTCGACGCCGCGGCCGTTCGCGAGTTCGCGGACGCGGGCGGGTGCGTCCTCGGATGCGCCGTTCACGGCGTGGGTGGCGCCCATCTCCAGCGCCTTTTCCAGCTTGTCGCCGCGTATGTCCACGGCGATGACCTGCGCCGCGCCGAACGCCCGCGCCATCTGCAGCACCTGCGTGCCGACGCCGCCGACAGCGAAGACGGCCACGCTCTGGCCGGGGCGGACGTCTGCCTGGTTCCGCACCGCGCCGTAGGCGGTGAAGATGGAGCAGCCGACGATGGCGGCGTCCGCGAGCGGCACGCTCTCCGGCAGCGGGAAGACGGACGTGTCCGGCGTGACGGCGTACTCGGCGAGCCCGCCCATGCTGTACATGGCGATGGGCTCGCCGTTGGGGCGATGCAGGCGGGTCGAGCCGTCGTAGAGCTGGCCCTTGAGCCGGTTGTAGGCGAAGAACGTCTCGCAGAGGTCCTCGCGTCCGCGCACGCAGTAGCCGCAGTTGCCGCACGGCATGATGAACGAGCAGACGACGCGGTCGCCCACGGCGACGTTCGTCACGCCCGCGCCTATGGCGTCGACGACGCCGGAGACCTCGTGGCCGAGCACACCCGGCGTGGGGAAGGCGACCTCGCCCTTGAGGACGTGGAGGTCGGTGTGGCACACGCCGCACGCCGCCACCTTCACCCGTACCTCGTGCTCGTGCGGCTCCGGCATCACCAGCTCCTCGACGGTCATCGGTTGGTGGGGCTGGGAGAAGACTGCGGCGCGCATCCCTAGAACCACCTGCTGATGACGACCTTGCGGTCGGTGAAGAAGTCGACGACCTCGCGGCCCTGGGCGTGGAGCGCGCCGAAGAACGAGTCCTTCATGCCGCCGAACGGGAAGAACGCCATGGGCGCCGCGACACCGACGTTGACGCCGATGTTGCCCGCGGTCACGCGGTGCCTGAACTCCCGCGCTGCGGCGCCGCTGGCGGTGAAGATGCTGGCCGCGTTGCCGAACGGCAGGGACTCGATGCGCCCTATCGCCTCGTCCAGCGATCCGGCGCGCATGATGCCCGCGACGGGCCCGAAGATCTCCTCCCGCGCTATCGCCATCTGCGGCTCAACGCCGTCGAACACGCACGGCCCGGCGAAGTAGCCCGCGAGCTCCTCGTCCTGCCGGGCGGAGCGCCGGTCCACGATGAGGTCCGCCCCCTCCTCGACGCCTTTGTCGACGTAGCCGAGCACCCGGTCCAGCGCCCGCTGGGAGATGACCGGGCCCATGCCGACCGTCTCATCCAGCCCGTAGCCGAGCTTCAGATTGCGCGCGCCCTCGGCGAGGCGGTCGCGCACGCCCTCGTACGCATCGCCGACGGTCACGACGACCGAGCCCGCAAGGCACCGCTGCCCCGCCGCGCCGAAGATGGAACCCATCATGTTGTCGATCGTGGAGTCGAGGTGGGCGTCCGGCATGGCCACGAGGAAGTTCTTCGCGCCGCCGCCGCACTGGACGCGCTTCCCCTCCGCGGACGCCTTCGTGTAGACGTAGCGCGCCACCGGCGAGGAGCCGACGAACGAGATGCCGCGCACGTCCGGGTGCTCCAGCAGGGCGTCGACGGCGTCCTTCGCGCCGTGCACGACGTTCAGCACTCCGGCGGGGATGCCGGCCTCGAGGGCGAGCTCCGCCATGCGCGTCTGCGAGAGCGGGGTCTGCTCCGACGGCTTGACTACGACGGTGTTGCCTGTCGCGATGGCGTAGGGAATGAACCAGTTGGGCACCATGAGCGGGAAGTTGAACGGCCCGATGACGCCGAAGACCCCGATCGGTTGCCGGACGGCCTCCGCGTCGATGCCGCTCGCGACGTTCTCCAGTCCGAAGCCCTGCATGAGCGTCGGGATGCCCGCGGCGACCTCCACGTTCTCGATGGCGCGCCGGGTCTCGCCACGCGCATCCTCGATCGTCTTGCCGTGCTCCTGCACGATGGTGCGGGCGAACTCCTCGAAGTGTTTCTCCATCAGTCCTTTGAGCGTGAAGAGGCTGCGGGCGCGGACAACAGGCGGAGTCTCACGCCATGTAAGAAACGCCTCCTTCGCCGCGGCGACCGCGTCGTTGACCTCGCTGGAAGTGGAGAGCGGGACCTGGGCGATGACGCCGGTGGTCGCGGGGTTCTCGACGTCCAGCCAGCCGCTCGCGTCGGGCTCGACCCACTCGCCGTTGATGAGATTCCTCAACCTGCCGTAGTTCGCTTTGACCTCGGACAGCACGCGCGTTCCTCCTGGGTTCGGATAGAGCCGCAGCATTGTAGCGGAGCGGGTGGGCATCGCGCCGTTGCCCTATAATCCCGGTAACTGTTCAGAGTTGGGAGGACCTTTGCTGACCGGCAGGCGCTTGCCCTGTCATGTTGAGCGGAGTTGAAGGCGCAGCCTGAAGCGCAGTCGAAACATCTCTCGGAGAACGTTGTACGGGGTAGAGCGCCTCCTGAGAGGATTCTGCGCGCTAAGCGCGGGGGCGTTCGCCCCCGCGAAGTCTGAACAGTTACTGATCCCGCCGTTCAATCAGGAGGCGTGACGATGAACGAGCAGCAGGCGCGGGAGCGCCGGAACGAACTGACCCGCTACGCGTCGCGGTTCTGGGCGGGCGAGGCCGAGATCGCGCGCACGTTCTTCGCGCAGCCAAGGGCGCCCGAGGAGCACCTGCGCTGGCTGCGCGTGCAGGCGTACAAGGAGCTCCAGCCGCGCGACGACGGCATCATCCTGCGGAACATCGAGCAGTTGGCGCGCAACTATCCGGCGCTGGAGAAGGGAGTCGACCGGGCCGACTTCCTCTACAACATCCAGTTCCTCGAAGAGGAGTTCCGGCACTACGTCGTCTTCGCGGACGTGATCGACTACATCACCGGCGGGCGGCTGACGACCGAGGAGCTGGCGACCTACGACATCGAGCATGAGCGGGAGTTGCGGGCGGTCCGCAAGCGCTGCTTCGAGCGTCACGGCGAACTCGGGCGTTTCGCGTCCTCGTTCTGCGAAGGCGGCGGGGCGTCGATCTTCTACGAGGGGATGCAACTGGGCGGCGACGACCTCAACGACCGCATCGCGGCGGCGTGCGCGAACGTCTACAACGACGAGATCGACCACGCGGCGCACGGGGCCGACGACCTGAACGCGGTGGCGCGCACCGAGGAGGACTGGGCCCTGGCGAAGGAGATGGTGACGGAGATCTCCATGCAGCGCCTGCGGATGCGCAACGAGGAGTTCGGCTTCCCGCTCCCGGACAAGCGGCTATTGGAGATAGCGGAAGGGCAGGTGGAGTTGCCGGAGCGGTTCGAGGCGCTGCTGGTGTAGGGGGCTCGGCTTCGCGAACGTAGTTCTTCCCACCCACCCGCCCGAACGCTTGTGGGGGACACCCCCACACCCCCGGCAGAGGGACTCCCTCTGCACTCCCTCTCGTGGCACTTGCCACCACCACTACTCCGCCGGTTCACCTTCATGCCTCGAGGAGATGGAACCGGTTACCCCGCGCACCACTCCCCGCGTGCGCTACGCGCACTTGGATTCCCGCCTTCGCGGGAAGGACGCCGGTGGCTAGCGGAGCTCGGGGAGACGGGTGACGAGGTCCCGGCCGATGTCTTCGATGCGGGCCTTGCCGCACATCATCATGGTGGTCTCAACCTCGTCGCGCAGGATGTCCAGCATGTGGACAACGCCCTGGTCTCCGGCGTAGGCGAGTCCCCAGAACATCGGCCGGCCAAGCATGACCGCCTTCGCGCCGAGGGCGATGGCCTTCACAACGTCGGTGCCACGCCGGATGCCGCCGTCCAGGTAGACCTCCACGTCGCCCGCCGCGTCCGCCACCTCCGGCAGGGCCTCGATGGTTGGGATGGTGGTGTCGAGGTTGCGTCCGCCGTGGTTGGAGACGATGAGGGCGTCGACCCCGTGCTCGGCGCAGAGGGCGGCGTCTTCGCTCGTGATGATCCCCTTGAAGACGATGGGCAGGTTGGTGATGGAGCGCAGCCAGGCGACGTCGTCCCAGGATGCGCCGGGGTCGACCCGGCTGCGGGAGCTGATGCCCGAGTTGAACTTCGTGAGGTCCTTGGGCGGGGCCAGGCCCGGCGCCTCGCCCGCGGTGGGGAGGCGCTGGTAGGAGTTGCGGATGTTGCGCTCACGCTTCGGCGGCCAGACAGCGTCGAGCGTCACGCAGATGGCTTCGTAGCCATTCTCTTCGGCCATGTGAACGCGGTCCACAGTCTGTTCGCGGTCGCGGTAGAAGTAGGTCTGGTACCACTTGGGACCGTCGGCCGCGCGGGCTATCTCTTCCGGGGCGTAAGAGCAGTTGGCGCTGACGGCGAGGACCGTTCCGGCGGCTGCGGCCGCCCTCGCTGAGGCGAGCTCACCGTCCTCGTGCGCGCGCTTGTGGCTGCCGCAGGGGGAGAGCATGAACGGGAGCGCGATGCGTCGGCCCAACACGGAAACGGAGAGGTCGGCGTCCGGAATGCCCGCGAGCATGCGTGGCCGGAGGGCGATGTGGTCGAATACGGAGCGCGTGCGCTCGATCGTTATCTCGTCGGTGGCGCCGCCCGCCACGTAGTCCCACTCGTTGAGCGGGAGCGTCTGCTCACAGATGGCCTCGAGCTCGTAGAGGTTGATGGGTTCTCCGGTCATGGCTGTCCCTCCCCTTTCGTTGTCAGCAGGAATCGTCACCGGTGAGTCGTTCGAACGGCAGTGCGCGGTCCTGGTATCGGGCGAGCATGAACACGAGGTCCGAAGCGCGGTTGAGGTAGCGGAGCAGCTCCGGGTTCTCGATCATGCCCTCGAGGTCCATCTGCACGGCGCGGCGTTCGGCCCTGCGCAGGATGGAGCGCGCCAGGTCGAGCGCGGAGGAGGCCTGGGATGCGCCTGGGATGATGAAGCTGCGCGGCAGGTCCACCTGCGCTCCGAGGGCATCGATGTCGCTCTCGAGCGCGGCAGTCATGTCGGACGTGACGACGCTGAAGTGGCGCTGGAGCTTGGCGTACTCGGCGCGGTCGGTGGCGAGCTCCGCGCCAACGGTGAAGAGCTCGCGCTGGAGGCGCTTGACGATGCGCTGGACGTCGGGGTCGTCCGTGAGGGAGCGGGCGAGGCCAAGGGCGGAGATTGCCTCGTCGGTGGTGCCATAGGCCTCGGTGCGCAGGTCGCTCTTGGAGATGCGTCCGCCGTAGAGGAGGCCGGTCTCGCCCGTGTCTCCATATTTCGTGTAGATCTTGAGCGGGTTGGGGTCGGTCATGTCGCGGGGATTATACGGATGGCGGGGAACGGGTGCGCCCTGCCGGGCGATGGGAGTGTACGCGGTTGACACAGGAGTGAGCTTGCGGTAGCATCCCCATGTTCGTGCCCGAACGGGGACGGATTCGGCAGACTGGCTTACGAAAACCGCAGGGAGTTACGCACAGTGCCTACTGTCAACCAGTTGGTGCGTCATGGACGCAAGCGCGTGGTCAAGAAGACCAAGGCGCCTGCGCTCCGTTTCGTGCGCAACAGCCTGCGCAACCGTGTGTACCGTGGGGAAGGCAGCCCGCAGAAGCTGGGGGTATGTGTCCAGGTGCGAACGGTTACGCCGAAGAAGCCGAACTCGGCTCTGCGGAAGGTGGCCCGTGTGCGGATGACGAACGGGATGGAAGTTACGGCCTACATCCCGGGAGAGGGCCACACTCTGCAGGAGCACTCCGTCGTCCTGATCCGCGGAGGCCGCGTGAAAGACCTGCCGGGCGTTCGCTACCACATCATCCGTGGAGCGCTCGACGCTACGGGAGTGAACGGCCGGAAGCGGGGGCGGAGCAAGTACGGGACCAAGCGCCAGTAAGTTCACTGGAGAGGTCCCGTTCTCCAATTCGTAATTGGCAGGGACGCGGTTCGCTGGCGCGATCTGCGGACTCGGCGTCATGGGTTATCCGCGCTTCGGGGCGCATGCTTGTGCGAAGGCACAAGGGGGAGGAAAGCGAATAGATGTCTCGCCGACGACGTGCTGAGCGCCGCGTGCCCGTAGCGGACCCCCGCTACGGAAGCGTCACGCTGGCCAGCTTCATCAACCGGGTCATGCTGAACGGCAAGAAGACGGTTGCGCAGCGCTGCGTGTACCAGGCGCTGGACCAGGTTGCTCAGGAGACGAACCGCGACGCGATGGAGGTGTTCCAGACGGCGCTGCGGAACGTCACGCCGACGGTGGAGGTGAAGCCCCGGCGCGTGGGCGGCGCCACGTACCAGGTGCCCGTGGAGGTGCCGGAGCGCCGCCGGAACGCGCTGGCGATGCGGTGGCTTATCCGCTTCGCGCGTGCGCGGGCGGGACAGCCGATGCGCTCCCGTCTGGCGAGCGAGATCATCGACGCGTCGCGGGGGCAGGGCGCGGCAGCGCGCCGCCGCGAAGAGATGCACAGGATGGCGGAGGCGAACCGGGCGTTCGTCCACTACCGCTGGTAGAGAGCAGATGACGACTGACCTGCAGAAAGTCCGAAACATCGGATTCATAGCCCACATTGACGCCGGCAAGACGACGGTGACGGAGCGGGTGCTGTTCTTCACGGGCCGGACCTACAAGCTGGGCGAGGTGCACGAGGGAACGGCGGTGATGGACTGGATGGCGCAGGAGCGTGAGCGCGGCATCACGATAACGTCCGCCGCAACGCGTGCCGCCTGGAAGGGCCATCAGATCAATATCATCGACACGCCGGGCCATGTGGACTTTACGGCGGAAGTGGAGCGAAGCCTCCGTGTACTGGACGGAGGCGTTGTTGTTTTCGACGCGGTCGCGGGAGTGCAGCCGCAGTCCGAGACGGTGTGGCGCCAGGCCGACCGATACGGAGTGCCGCGCATCTGCTTTGTCAACAAGATGGATCGCATCGGCGCGGACTTCGAGAAGACCATGGACTCCATCCGGCACCGGCTCAAAGCGGTGCCGGTGCCGGTCCAGTACCCCATCGGGGCGGAAGACAAGTTCCACGGCGTGATCGACCTCGTCGAAGAGAAGGCGTGGTTCTTCGAGCGCGGCGGGGCCTCCGGCGAGCTGCGCGAGGGCGAGATACCGCCTGAACTCCGCGAGGAAGCGGCGCAGATCCGCGAGGAGATGATCGAACGCGTTGCCGAGAATGACGAGCACGTGCTTGAGCAGTTCCTCGCCGGCGAGACGCCCTCACCCGAGGAGATCAAGGCGGCCCTGCGCCGGGCGACGATAGCGAACCATGCGGTGCCGGTCGTGTGCGGCTCGGCCCTGCAGAGCCTCGGCGTACAGCTGGTGCTGGATGCCGTGCTGGACTACCTGCCGTCGCCGCTGGACGTTGCGGCGGTCGTGGGAAAGGTCCCGAACAGCGAGGAAGAGACGGAGCGCAGGGCGGACGAGTCCGAACCGTTCGCGGCGCTCGCATTCAAGGTGGTGTCGGACCCCTACGTCGGGCGGCTAGTCTACTTCCGTGTCTATTCCGGCTCCATGAAAGCGGGAGCAAGCGTCTACAACTCCACCAAGGGGGTCCGGGAGCGGATGGGGCGCATCATGTTCATGCATGCGAACCACCGGGAGGAAGCGGAGAGCATCTCCGTGGGGGAGATCGGCGCCGCGGTCGGGCTGAAGAACACGTTCACCGGCGAGACGATCTGCGACGAGCGGCGCCCCATCATGCTGGAGTCGATCCGGTTCGCGGAGCCGGTGATCTCGGTGGCGATAGAGCCCTCCACGCGAGCCGAACAGGACAAGCTCACCGACTCGCTGATCAAGCTGGCGGAGGAAGACCCGACGTTCCGGGTGCGGTACGACAAGGAGACCGGCCAGACGGTGATGTCCGGCATGGGCGAGCTGCATCTGGAGATTCTGGTCGACCGCCTGAAGCGCGAGTTCAAGGTGAACGCGGCGATAGGGCGTCCGCAGGTCGCGTACCGCGAGGCGGTCACGCGTGCTTCGAAGGCACAGGGGCGTTTCGTGCGGCAGACAGGCGGACGCGGACAGTTCGGCGACTGTGTGCTGGAGATCGAACCCGGGCAACCGGGATCAGGGTTCCACTTCGAGAACCGGATCGTTGGCGGCGCGATCCCGCGGGAGTACATCCCGGCGGTGAGCAAGGGCGCCGAGGAAGCGTTGCTCACGGGCGTGATCGCCGGGTACCCGGTGATGGACGTGAAGGTTGCCGTGGTTGACGGCTCCTTCCACGCGGTGGACTCGTCCGAGATGGCGTTCAAGATCGCGGCGTCCATGGCGATCAAGGACGCGCTGTCCAAGGCCGGGCCCATTCTGCTGGAGCCGGTGATGGACCTGCAGGTGATCACACCGGGCGAGTACCTCGGCGAGGTGCTCGCGGACCTCAACAGCCGCAGAGGAAGGATCAAGTCGATGGAAGGGCAAGGCGACACGCAGGTGCTGGAGGCGGACGCTCCGCTGGTGGAGATGTTCGGCTATGCGACGGACCTGCGGTCGGTGACGCAGGGAAGGGCGACCTACTCGATGGAGTTCGGGCGCTACGAGAAGGCGCCGGACTCCACCGTTCAGGCTGTAGCACGCAGCGCTTAGGAGAGGACAGCGTGGTTGAGCAGACAACTCGAGTGCGGGGCGGCCAGCCGGCAGGGCCGGGACAGAAGGTCCGCATCATCCTGCGGGCGTTCGACCACAAGCTGGTCGACCAGTCGTCCGGGCAGATCGTGGAGGCGGCGGAGCGCACGGGCGCGGCAGTGTCCGGGCCGGTCCCCCTGCCGACGCGCATCAAGCGGTTCTGCGTGATCCGCTCGCCGCACATCGACAAGGATTCGCGCGAGCACTTCGAGTTGCGGACGCACAAGCGACTCGTGGACATCCTGGACCCGAACTCCAAGACGATAGACGCGCTGACCCGCCTGCAGATGCCTGCCGGCGTGGACATCTCCATCAAGTTGTAGCAGAACGATGATCGAAGGGCTGATAGGCAGGAAGATAGGGATGACGCACCTCTTCGCGAAAGAGGCGCGAGTGATCCCTGTTACCGTGCTGGAAGTGGGGCCGTGCGTCGTGACGCAGATCCGGACCGAGGCGCGCGACGGCTACAACGCCGTGCAGCTCGGCTACGGCGCGATCAAGCAGTTGAGCAAGCCGGCCGCTGGACACCTGGCGGCTTCCGGCGCGCGCGTCCGGCACCTTCGTGAGTTCGATGCAGACGACGTCTCAGCCTACAAGGTAGGTCAGGAGCTGGGTGTCAACCAGTTCCAGGCCGACGACTTCGTGGACGTGGTCTCGACAACGAAGGGCCGCGGTTTCCAGGGCGCGATGCGGCGCCACGGGTTCGGCGGGGGTCAGAAGACCCACGGCCAGGGCGACCGCGGACGGGCGGTTGGCTCCATAGGCGCGGGGACGTACCCGGGCCGTGTGCTGAAGGGCAAGAAGATGCCCGGCCACATGGGGAACAAGCGCAAGACGGTCCGCAAGCTCAAGGTCGTCGAAGTGGACCCGCAGCGCAACCTGCTCTTCGTGAGAGGCGCCGTGCCGGGCTCGCGCAACACGACGGTGATGGTGCGCTACGCGCACGGAGTCCCCGTGTCGGAGCGCATCATCCCCGAGGAGCCGGTCGTCGAGATCGAAGAGGAAGTGGCCGAGGAGGCGGTTGCTGAGGTCGCCGAGCCGGTACAGGAGGAGGCGGTAGCGGAGGCCGGGGAGGCTGCTCCGGAAGAGCCGACCGCGGAAGTCGAAGAGGCTGCTGCGGTGGAACCGGCAGCCGAGGCCGATGAGGCAGCCCAGGAGGAGCCTGTCGCGGAGGTTGAAGAGGCCGCCGCGGAGGAGCCTGCAGCCGAGGCCGAAGAGGCTGCTCCTGAAGCAGCAGCCGAGGCCGATGAGGAGACTCCGGCGGAGGAACCGGCGGCGGAGGCGTCGCAGGAAGAGCCTGCCGCGGAGGTCGAGGGACCTGCGTCCGACGGACCTGTCGCAGAGGTCGAAGAGTCCTCGGCGGAAGCCGACGAAGCGCCAGCGGAGGTAGCATCTTCCGACGAGCCCGCGGCAGAGGCTGAGGAAGCATCGGCCGAAGAGGCGCCTGCCGGCGAGTCCGAGGGGACGGAGCAGTCCAAGGGAGAGGAGGAGCGTTCCTGATGCAACTCCCTCTGTACGACCTGAGCGCGAACGGCACGGACACGGTGGAGGTCAGCGACGTGGTCTTCGGCGCTTCGGAGAACCCGGAGCTGCTGCACCAGGCGCTCGTGTACCACCGTGCGAACCAGCGGCACGGCACCAGCAACACGTTGACGCGCGGCCAGGTGAACGGCACCGGCCGGAAGCCTTTCTCCCAGAAGGGAACAGGCCGCGCCCGGCAGGGTTCCTGGAAGTCGCCGCATCATCGCGGCGGGGGCGTCGCGTTCGGTCCCTCCCCACGCTCGTACCGGCAGCGGATGCCAAAGCAGATGCGCCGCCAGGCGATCCGTACGGCGCTGTCCGGAAAGGTCGCTGCAGAGCGGCTGTTCGTGGTCGACGGGCTGGACTCGATAGAACAGAAGACGAAGGCGATGGCGGAAGTGCTGTCCGCCTTCGGCGTGAAGGGCTCGGCGCTCGTCGTGTTGGGAGCGGAGTCGCAGAGCGGTGTCGCAGTGCGCAACATCCCCCGCGTCAAGGCCCTGCGAGCCGACCTCGTGAACGTGCTGGACCTCCTGCGCTACGACGCAGTGCTGATGAGCCCCGACGCGGTCCGCCGCACGGACGAGATATGGTCGGACACCCGCCGCGTGCGGAAGCAGGAGGCGGCGGCCTGATGCATATCTTCCAGGTACTCAAGCGTCCGTTGATCACGGAGAAGTCGACGTTGCTGCAGGAGCGGAACAAGTACGTCTTCGAGGTGATGCCGTCTGCGAACAAGGTCCAGGTGCGCGAGGCCGTGCAGCGGGCGTACGACGTGAAGGTCACGAACGTGAACATGGTCCACACCGCGGGTGAGAACCGCCGCCTGCGCAACGGGCGGTGGCTCAGGACCCCGGCGACGAAGAAGGCGATCGTTACCGTCGCTCCGGGCGACACGATCCAGCTGTTCGAGGGAGCGTAACGATGCCGTTGAAGCGATTGAACCCCACCAGCCCCGGTGTTCGTGCCGCGGTGCGCCCCGACTTCTCGGAGGTGACGCGGCGGTCGCCGCACAAGCCGCTGACGAAGGGCATCCACAAGAGTGGAGGCAGGAACGTCCGCGGCAAGATGACCGTGCGGCATCGCGGAGGCGGCGCCAAGCGGGCTTGGCGCGAGATCGACTTCAAGCGCAACAAGCCGGGAGTCCCCTGTAGGGTGGAGTCGATCGAGTACGACCCGAACCGCTCCGCACGGATCGCGCTGCTGCTGTACGCAGACGGAGCGCGGCGGTACATCCTCGCTCCGGGCGGCGTAAAGGTGGGCGACTCCCTGCTGTCCGGTCCGGAGGCGGATATCCGCGTGGGGAACGCGATGCCGCTGCGGAACATCCCGACCGGCACCATGGTGCACAACATCGAGCTGCAGCCCGGGAAGGGCGGCCAGATGTGCCGGGGCGCGGGGACCGGCGCGCAGTTGCTCGCGCGGGACGACGAGACGGCGCTCCTGCGGCTGCCATCCGGTCAGATCCGCCGCGTGCCGAGCGCCTGCCAGGCGACGATAGGCCAAGTGGGCAACGCTGAACACAAGAACGCGTCACTGGGCAAGGCCGGGCGCAACCGGCACCTCGGCAAGCGTCCGCACACACGCGGGTCCGCGATGAACCCGAGCGATCACCCGCACGGCGGCGGCGAGGGCCGCGCAGGCGTCGGGATGACGCATCCCAAGACTCCCTGGGGTCGGCCTGCGCTGGGCCCCAAGACGCGCCGCCGCATGCGCACGGACGTGTTCATCGTTCGCGACAGGAGGAAGCGGTAAATCATGTCCCGCTCAGTCAAGAAGGGGCCGTACGTGCACCCGAAGCTTGCGAGGAAGGTCACCCGGGCCCAGAACTCGGGCACGAAGGTGGTCATCACGACGTGGTCGCGCGCCTCGACCATCATGCCGGACATGTTGGGAATGACGATCGCGGTGCACGACGGACGCCGGCACATCCCGGTGTTCGTCACCGAGAACATGGTGGGACACAAGCTGGGTGAGTTTGCGCCAACGCGGACGTTCCGGGGCCACATCTCCAAGTCCGAGCGCCAGTCGTCGGTGAGGCGGTAGACGATGCCGGCACGGGCAACAGGCAGACAGGTCGGCATATCGCCCAAGCGGGTGCGCCCATTGCTGCGCGCGCTCCAGGGACGACCGGTGCAGGCCGCGCTCAACGAGCTGCGGTTCCAACCGGGGCCGACGGCGGAGGAAGTGCTGTCGCTCCTGAAGTCGGCGGCGGCGAATGCAGAGAACAACGAGCAGATGGACCCGACGAGGCTGGTGGTGGTGTCTGCCTACGCGAACCAGGCGGTGAAGATCCGCCGGTTCCGCGCACGTTCGCGGGGCCGGGTGAGCCGCATCCGCAGGCAGGCGAGCCACATCACCATCGTCGTGGACGAGCAGGGAGGCTGAGCGCGTGGGACACAAGACGCACCCCATAGGCTTCCGCCTCGGCGTGATCAAGGGCTGGCAGTCGCGCTGGTTCGCCGGAAACGGCAAGCAGTACTCCTCGCAGGTCGTGGAGGACTGGCGGATCCGCGAGGTCATACGCAAGCAGTACGCGGAGGCCGGGATCTCACGGGTCGAGATCGAGCGGAGCACGCAGGACATCACGATCAACGTGCATACCGCGCGCCCCGGCATCGTCATCGGCCGCGGCGGTCAGCGGGTGGACGAGCTGCGCAAGCTGGTGGAAGGCGCGGCAGGAGGGAAGCGGGTACGGCTCAACGTGCTGGAGATACGCCAGCCGGAGCTGGACGCCTACCTCGTTGCGCGCAACGTCGCCGACCAGTTGGAGCGGCGCGTGATGTACCGCCGGGCGACCCGCCAGGCGGTGATGCGCTCCATGCAGGCGGGGGCGCGCGGGATCAAGGTGATGGTATCCGGACGCCTGGGCGGCGCAGAGATCGCCCGGCGCGAGAAAGTGATGGATGGCCGCGTGCCGCTGCACACGCTGCGCGCTGACATCGACTACGGCCTGGCGGAAGCGAACACGACGATGGGCCGTATAGGCGTGAAGGTGTGGATATACCGGGGCGACGTGCTCAAGGAGCCCGAGCGCGCCCAGCCGGCCGCCCCCGAGGTCCCGGCGGAGATCGTCGCCGCCGCTCAGGAGGCGCTCGCAGCTCAGAGCTCCGGCACTGCGACTGCCGTCGCTGAACCCGAGGCAGCCCCGGTTGCCGTGGAAGACAGCGCACCCGAGGCGGTGGAGGAGCAGGTAGCAGTAGAGGAGACTCCCGAGGCGGCCCCGGAAAGTGCCGTCGAGGACGCAGAGAACGAGGGAGAAGCTGATGCTTCAACCGAAGAGAACTAAGTACCGGAAGCAGCACCGCGGCCGGATGCGCGGCATGGCGCTGCGCGGCAGCGCCGTGCGCTTCGGTGACTTCGGCCTGAAGTCGCTCGACGCGGGCTGGATAACGGCACGCCAGATAGAGGCCGGCCGGCGCGCCATCACGCGCCACCTCCGGCGCGGCGGAAAGGTGTGGATACGGGTGTTCCCGGCCAAGCCGATCACACGCAAGCCTGCGGAGACGCGGCAGGGCGGAGGCAAGGGTCCGGTAGACGCCTGGGTCGCGCTGGTGAAACCGGGCCGGGTGATGTACGAGGTGGGCGGCGTGCCCGCTGAACTGGCGAAAGAGGCGCTTGCGCGCGCGGCCCAGAAGATGCCGGTGCAGACGAGGATGGTAAGCAGGGAGGAGCCGCTGGTTATCACCTAGCGGTGCAACAGGGAGTATGAGAGCCAAGATCGAGACCATACGGGCGCTGTCCGATGAACGCCTCAAAGAGGAGGAGTTCAACACGCGCCTCGAGCTGATGAACCTGCGTTTCAAGGTGGCCACGCGCCAGCTCTCGGACCCCTCCGAGCTGCGGGGCGCCAAGCGCCGTCTTGCACACATCCTGACCGTGGCGCGGGAGCGCGAGCTCCTGGGAGGCGGGCGATGAACGAGCGAGCCGTTCTCCGCAAGAGCCGCGTCGGCCGTGTGGTCAGCGACGTGATGGACAAGACGGTGGTGGTCGTCGTGGAGCGCCGCGTGCACCACCCCATCTACCACAAGTCCGTTCGCCACGTGAAGAAATTCAAAGCGCACGACGAACGCAACGAGTACAAGGTGGGAGACGTGGTGCGCCTGATGGAGACGAGGCCTCTCTCCAGGACGAAGCGATGGCGCGTTGCCGAGCTTCTGCACCGGGAAGAGGTTGCCGGGACGGCGCCGGTCGACGTCGCAGCCGAGGTGGAGGAATCGCTGGAGCAGGCGGCGCCGGTGGACGACGCGGTCGCGGTGGCCGGGGTTGAAGAGCCCGCGGAGGAAGCCGCAGCCGAGCCGGAAGAAGAGTCTGAGGCTGAGGAGGAGGCGTCGGTAGCCGAGGTTGAGGAGTCGACCGAGGAGGCTGCCGACCCCGAGGAAGAGTCTGAGGCTGAGGAGGATGCATCGGTAGCCGAGGTTGAAGAGTCGACCGAGGAAGCTGAGGCTGAAGAGGAGGCGGCAGTA
>JAPPHT010000050.1:0-12717 GCA_028874795.1 Chloroflexota bacterium | reverse complement strand
GCCGAGGTTGAGGAGTCGACCGAGGAAGCAGCCGAGCCCGAGGAAGAGTCTGAGGCTGAGGTCGAAGAGGAAGCGTCGGTAGCCGAGGTTGAGGAGTCGACCGAGGAAGCAGCCGAGCCCGAGGAAGAGTCTGAGGTTGAAGAGGAAGCGTCGGTAGCCGAGGTTGAAGAGTCAACCGAGGAGCCTGCTGAGCCTGAGGAAGAGTCTGAGGCTGAAGAGGATGCGGCAGCAGCCGAGGTTGAAGAGTCAACCGAGGAACCAGCGGCCGAGGCAGAGGCCGATGCGGAAGCGGACGCTGACGGGACGAGCCAGGAGAAGACGTCGTGATACAGCCGCAGACGCGCTTGAACGTCGCCGACAACTCCGGCGCCAAGCAGATCATGTGTTTCAACATCCCCGGCGGCACGCGCAGGCGTTACGCCAGGGTGGGCGACATCATCGTGGCGTCAGTGAAGCAGGCCCAGCCCAACAGCGCCGTGAAGAAGGGCGAAGTGGTGCGGGCCGTGGTAGTGCGGACGAGCGCCGTGACCAAGCGTCCGGACGGCTCCACGATCCGGTTCGACGATAACGCGGCGGTTATCCTGTCCCAGGCGGAGATGCCGCGCGGGACGCGCATCTTCGGGCCGGTGGCCCGCGAGCTGCGCGAACGCAACTTCATGCGCATCGTCTCGCTTGCGCCGGAGGTGCTGTGATGACGGCACGGCTGCAGCGGGACGACGAAGTGATGGTGATAGCAGGCCGGGACAAGGGCAAGCGCGGCAAGGTGCAGCGCGTCATGCAGGACAGCGGCAAGGTGCTGGTGGACGGCGTGAACATCGTCAAGCGGCACCAGCGGGCCGGGGCGGGAGGCGCGCGCCAGGCGGGCATCATCGACAAGGAGATGCCCATCCACGCGTCGAAGCTCATGCTGGTCTGTTCGGCGTGCAACAAGCCAACGCGCATCGCCATCAGGGTGCTGGAAGACGGCAGGAAGACGCGCATGTGCAAGAAATGCGAGGGGATGTTCAGTTGACGACGGACGCTGAGAACAGCGCCGCTGATAACAGCGGGACCGCTGAAGAGCCAGCCGCAACGGAAGCGCAGCCGAAGCGGCCCGCTCGGGCGCGCAGGAGCGCGAGCGGCGAGTCTGCACCGCAGCCTCGTACCCGGCGGCGGACCGCCGGAGCGGCTTCCGCGGAGGCCTCGTCCGGCGCGGAGACCGCCGTTGCCCAGGCAGAGCCGGCAGCTCCCGCGGCCAGGGGCGGTGCGCGGAGGCGTGCTGCGCCCAAGCGCTCGAAGCCGGTCGTCGAGCAGCGCCCGATGCCCAGGCTGATGGGTCGTTACCGCAACGAGATACGCGGCCAGTTGATCAACGAGTTCGGCTACCGGAGCGCGATGCAGGCCCCGGAGGTGAAGAAGGTCGTGTTGAACGTCGGCCTCGGCGAAGGCCTGACGAACAGCCGCGCGCTGGAGACGACGCCTGCGCACGTGGCGGCGATCACCGGGCAGAAGCCGGTGATCACGAAGGCTCGCAGGTCCGTTGCTGGATTCAAGGTAAGGGAAGGTCAGGCGATCGGCGTGATGGTGACCTTGCGCGGCAGGCGCATGTACGAGTTCCTGGACCGGATGATCTCCACGGCGCTCCCGCGCATCCGGGACTTCCGGGGCGTTCCCCGGGACTCCTTCGATGGCCGCGGCAACTACGCGCTGGGCTTCCGCGAGCAGATCGTGTTCCCGGAGATCGACTATGGGAGCGTGGACCGCGTTCGCGGTTTCCAGGTGGTCATCACGACGAGTGCGCGCACGGACGCGGAGGGTTTCCGTCTGCTGGAGCTGATGGGAATGCCGTTCGCCCGGGTGCAGACGAACTAGGAGGCGGAGGGCCTTGGCGAAGAAGAGCAAACTGGCGAAGTGGATGCGGACGGCGCCGTTCAAGGTGCGGGAGATGAACCGCTGCAACCGCTGCGGCCGACCTCGGGCGTATATCCGGTTCGCTGGGCTGTGCCGCGTTTGCTTCCGGCAGATGGCGTTGACGGGCCAGTTGCCCGGCGTGCGGAAGGCCAGCTGGTGAGGGGCGCGCCATGACCATGACCGATCCCATAGCAGACATGCTCACGCGCATCAGGAATGCGCTGTTGGTGCGCCATCCCGACGTTGACGTGCCGTCCTCCAAGCTGAAGGTCTCCATCGCGGAGATACTGAAGCAGGAGGGCTACATCGCCGACTTCACCGTCTCCAAACAGAAGTCGCAGAACTGGCTGCGCTTGCAGCTGCACTACAAGGCGGACCAGGAACCGGGGATAGCCGGGCTGAAGCGCGTGAGTAAACCGGGACTGCGTATCCACGTGCAGAGGAAGGACGTGCCAAGAGCCTTCGGCGGCGTGGGCATCTCCATAGTCTCCACGTCTCAGGGAATCATGACCGGGCGCGATGCTTACCGTCGTGGCATAGGCGGGGAGCTCATGGCGTACGTGTGGTAGGAGCGCGAAGTGTCACGAGTCGGTAAGAGGCCTATACCCATCCCCAGCGGCGTCTCCGTGGAGTTTGCCGACGGCGAGGTGGTTGTCAGGGGAGGGCGAGGCGAGCTTCGCCAGCCCGTGAACCCCGGCATCTCGGTGCACGAAGAGGACGGCGCCCTCGTCGTCCGGCGCGCGTCCGACAATCGCGAACACCGTGCGCTGCACGGGCTGACCCGGGCACTGCTGGCCAACATGGTTACGGGAGTGAGCGAGGGTTTCACACGGACCATGGAGTTGGTCGGTTACCGCGTGCAGGCCCAGGGAAGCGCCGTCAACATGCAGTTGGGTTACAGCCACCCGGTGGTGATCGAGCCGATGGACGGGGTGGCGTTCGAGGTGGAGGGGGTCAACCGTATCCATGTCAGGGGGATAGACAAGCAGATCGTGGGCGAGCAGGCTGCGCGCCTCCGGCGTCTGAGGCCCCCGGACGCGTACAAGGGCAAGGGCGTGCGGTACATGGGCGAGCAGATCCGGCTGAAGCCCGGTAAGTCCGCCGCGAAGAGGTCTTAGGAACATGGCAAGGGTCAAGACGAACCGATCGGCGCGGCTGGTGCGGCACCTCAGACTGCGGCGCCATCTGTCCGGTACGACAACGCGCCCGAGGCTGAATGTGTTCCGCAGCGCGCGGTTCACGTACGCGCAGGTGATAGACGACTCCGCCGGGCATACGCTTGCCTCGGCGAGTTCTCGCGAACTGCCGAAGGACGCCTTTGGCAAGACTGACGCCGCGAAAGAGGTGGGCCGGCTGGTAGCCGGGCGCGCGAAGGCGAAGGGCGTCAAGTCGGTGGTGTTCGACCGTGGGGGCTACCAGTACCACGGGCGGGTGCAGGCACTGGCGGACGGCGCACGGGAAGAAGGGCTGGAGTTCTAGCACATGGTTATGACCGAGCGTTCAAGCGAAGAGCAAAGCGACCTCGTAGAGAAGGTTGTCCACATCCGCAGAGTCGCCAAGGTGGTGAAGGGCGGACGCAATCTGACCTTCAATGCCGTGGTGGTGGTGGGAGACGGCCAGGGCAACGTCGGTGTCGGCTTCGGCAAGGGCAAGGCGGTGCCGGACGCCATCCGCAAGGGGGCGACGCTCGCTCGCAAGGACATGACTCCGGTGACGCTGAACGGCTCCACGGTCCCGTACTCGGTGACGACGAAGTTCCGCGCATCCAAGGTGTTGCTGCGGCCTGCGCAGCCCGGAGCTGGGATCAAGGCCGGAGGCGCGGTCCGCGCGGTCATGGAAGCGCTGGGCGTGAAGGACGTCGTCGCGAAGGCCCTGGGCAGCCGGAACCCGATCAACGTGGTGCAGGCGGCCATCCAGGGGCTTCGGCAGATGGAGGTACTCTCCCCGGCCGTGGAAGAGCAGGCCCGGAAGGCAGTGCTTCCCGCACCGCCGGACCGGCGTGCTCCGCTGCGCCGCGAGGCGAGTTCGCGTCGGGACCGGGACAGGGACCGCGAGCGCCGCGAGCCTCGCGAGCCCCGCGAGCCCGCGCCGCGCCCGGCCCAAACGTAGGAGCGTTATCCGTATGGCGAAGTTGCGTATCAAGTGGGTGCGGAGCGGCATCGGCTATGAACAGAGCCAGCGCCGCACGATCAGGGCGCTCGGCCTGCGCCGCCTTCAACACGAGGTTGTTCGGGAGGACAGTCCGACGATCCGGGGGATGGTCCACAAGGTGCGTCACCTCGTGGCAGTGAGCCCGGGAGAGGAGGGCTAGCCATGCAGGCGCACACGGTTCGGTCTGCTCAAGCGCGCCCGAAGCGCAAGCGTGTCGGTCGGGGCGACGGCTCAGGCAAGGGCACGTATTCGGGGCGGGGCATGAAGGGACAGAAGGCCCGCTCCGGCGGCGGCGTGCGTCCCGGCTTCGAGGGAGGCCAGAACCCGCAGATCAAGGGCCTGCCCATGCTGCGCGGGTTCAAGAACCCGTTCCGGACGGAGTACCAGGTGGTGAACGTGGGCAGGCTTGCCTCCATACCTGAGGACGTTACGGACATCACGCCGCCGGTGCTGAAGGCGAACGGGATGGTCCGCCACGCCGACAGGCCGGTGAAGCTTCTGGGGGGCGGCGAGGTGGAGCGCGCGTTCGCAGTGTCGGGAGTCAAGGTGACGGCGTCCGCCAGGGCCAGGATCGAGGCAGCGGGCGGTTCAGTGGAGGCGTAAGCGGTGCGAGCCGGACAGACCGCCGCCCGTGAGCAGCCGGGCCGTCCGGCGCTCATCCAGGCGATGATCGACGCGTTCAGGACGCCGGACCTGCGGAACCGGGTACTGTTCGTGCTGGCGATGCTCGTGATCTTCCGCCTGCTGGCGCACGTGCCGGTGCCGGGCGTGGAGCGTTCCGCCCTCGGCAACCTCTTCCAGAGCAATCCCCTCGTGCCCCTGTTCGACCTCTTCAGCGGGGGCGGACTGCGGAACATGAGCATCGCGGCGCTGGGCGTGTTCCCGTACATCACGTCGTCCATCGTCATACAGGTGCTGACGCCGGTGCTGCCGCAGCTGCAGGCGCTGGCCCGGGAAGGCGACAGCGGACGCCAGCGCATAAACCAGATAACGCACTGGATCACGGTTCCCATAGCGTTCTTCTCAGGCTACGGGCAGTTGCTGCTCTTCTCCCGCGCGGGCGTGTTCACTCACCAGATCGGCTTCGTTGGGCCTGGTTCCTTCGAGACGTTGACCATCGTTATCAGCTTCGTGGGCGGAACGATGCTGCTGGTGTGGATGGGTGAGCTGATCACCGAGAGGGGGGTGGGCAACGGCATATCGCTCATCATCTTCGCGGGCATCGTATCCGGCCTGCCGAACCTGCTGGGACAGGGCTTCCTCGCGCGTGACAACACCGTGGGACTGCTGTCGCTCGCAGGCGCGGGACTGGTGCTCATCTTCTTCATCGTCGTGTTCAACGAAGCACAGCGGCGCATCCCGGTGCAATACGGCCGAAGCGTATTCCGGGGCGGGCGTATGTACCGGCAGACAGGCGCAACGCACTTGCCGCTGCGGGTGAACTCGGCGGGAATGATCCCGCTGATCTTCGCGTTCGCCATCATGGTGCTGCCGGGTACGGTGGCGGGTTTCATCTACAACCCGTCCAGCGGAGGGTTCATACACGGCGTAACGGGGTTCATCGTCCGGACGTTCGCGCCGACGTCGCTCTGGTACTGGGTAGCGGTGTTCATCCTGGTGGTGATCTTCACCTTCTTCTACACGCTTGTCGTCTTCCAGCAACAACAGTTGGCGGAGAACCTGCAGAAGAACGGAGGGTTCGTCCCGGGCATCCGCCCGGGTGTCCCGACGCAGCAATACCTGAACAGGGTGATTCTGCGCATCACGTGGGGCGGGGCGCTCTTCCTGGGTACAGTGGCGATACTGCCCTTCTTCTTCACCCGGATCACCGGCGTGGAGGCGTTGACGCTCAGCAGCACGAGCTTGCTCATCATGGTGTCCGTCGCGCTGGACTTCATGCGTCAGTTGGAAGCCCAGTTGCTCATGCGCAACTACGAGGGGTTCCTGCGATGAGCTCGCGGGTGGTGCTGCTGGGCCCTCCCGGGGCAGGAAAGGGCACCCAGGCGTCGCTCATCGCCGAGGGTGGGGCTGGCGCGCATATCGCTTCGGGTGATCTGTTCCGCAAGCACCTGGGCGAAGGCACCGAGCTCGGAGCTCTGGCGAAGACGTACATGGACAAGGGCGAACTCGTGCCCGACGACGTCACCATCCGGATGGTGCTCGAGCGCATGGAAGAACCGGACGCGCGTGACGGCTACGTGCTGGACGGGTTCCCACGGACGCTGGAGCAGGCGAAGGCGCTGGACGCGGCCCTTGAGGACCAGGGGCGTGGGATAGATGCCGCGCTGCTGATAGAGGTGGAGTCGGAAGAGCTGGTGCGCCGCCTGGCGGGACGATGGATATGCAGGAGATGCCAGGCGCCGTACCACGAGGCGTTCTCGCCGCCACGGACAACGGGCTGCTGCGACTCCTGCGGCGGAGAGCTGTATCAGCGCGACGACGACAAGCCCGACGTGGTTCGGGCACGGCTGGAGACGTATGAGCGTCAGACAGCGCCGCTCGTGGGCTACTACGAGTCGCAGGGCAAACTGGCGCGGGTGAATGGCCAGCAGAGCGTGGAACGGGTTACAGAAGACCTGGAGGCAGCCTTCGGTGCATGAGGCAACGCTTTGCGTTGTCTGCTCATGCCACGTACAATAGGCGTTTGCGGATGAAGACACAGGCGAAATCGGTGCTGCGGGACCTGGGTGTCAGGGGCGGGCGTGGCGGCATAACGGTCAAGAGCTCGCGAGAGCTCGACCGGATGCAGGAAGCCGGGCGCGTCACCGGCGAGGTGCTGCGAGTGCTGCGCGGGTCCATCGCTCCCGGAATGACGACGCGGGAGATGGACGCCATAGCCGAGCGCGAGATACGGGCTCGCGGCGCTATCCCCGCGTTCAAGGGCTACCGCGGCTTTCCCGCTACGCTGTGCATCTCGCTCAACGAGGAGATCGTTCACGGCATCCCCGGTGAACGCCTCATACGAGTTGGCGACGTCGTGGGGATGGACCTGGGGGCGATCGTCGACGGGCTGTACGGAGACTCCGCGGTGACCGTGGCGGTTGGTGACGTGAACGAGGGTATCCGTGCTCAGATGGAGACGGGGCGCGCGGCGCTGTTCGCCGGCATCGCGCAGGCACGCGCAGGCAACCGCGTTGGCGACGTCTCTCACGCGGTGGAGCAGGAGATCCTGCGCCGCGGCCGGTATGGCATCGTCAGGGAGTACGTTGGGCACGGCATCGGCACTCAACTGCATGAGGAGCCGTCCGTTCCCAACTTCGGCCCCGGCGGGCACGGGCCGCTGCTTCGACCCGGTATGGCCATCGCTATCGAGCCGATGGTGAACTTCGGAGGCGACGGTACGACTCTGTTGGACGACGACTGGACAGTGGTTACCGTGGACGGATCGGTGTCCGTCCATTACGAGCACACGGTGATCATCACGGAGGGTGAGCCCATCATAACGACGAAGGTGGATGAGTAAGGGAGAACGCGGGGCTGCATGGCAAAGAAAGAGTCCATAGAGGTCGAGGCCACAGTGATGGAAGCACTGCCGAACGCAACCTTCCGCGCGGAGCTTGCGAACGGCCACGAGGTGCTCGCGCACGTGTCCGGCAAGATGCGGATGCACTTCATCCGTGTTCTTCCCGGTGACCGCGTGCTCGTCGAGTTGTCGCCGTACGACCTCACCCGCGGGCGGATCACCTACCGGTTCAAGTGAGAAGGAGCGGAGCGACGTGAAAGTTTCAGCATCGGTTAAGCCTCGGTGTGACAAGTGCCGTCAGATCCGGCGTGGCCGCACGCTGCGGATCATCTGCTCCAACCCGCGGCACAATCAGAAACAGGGGTGAAGTTATGGCACGCGTAGCCGGCGTAGACATCCCGGACAACAAGCGGGTGGAGATAGCCCTCCGCCGCATCCATGGCATCGGCCCGACTGCGGCCACGCGCATCGCGTCGCAGGCCGGGATATCGGGCAACCCGAAGGTGCATGAGGTGCCGGACGAGCAGTTGACCCGCATCAGGGAGATCATCGACCACGAGTACACCGTGGAGGGTGATCTCCGCCGCGAGGTGAACGACAACATCCGCCGGCTGATAGACATCGGCACGTACCGGGGGTTGCGGCACCGCCGCGGGCTGCCCGTGCATGGCCAGCGGACGAAGACGAACGCGCGCACGAAGCGCAGCGGCCGCAGGACGGTCGCCGGCAAGCGCCGCGTGATGAAGAAGTAGGACGGGTGGAGGGATCATCTTGGCCAGGGCCAACAGGACAAGGACACGGCGCCGGGAGAGGAAGTTCGTTCCTCGCGGCAAGGTGTTCATCACGGCGACGTTCAACAACACCATCGTTTCGCTCACGGACCCGGAAGGCAACGTGGTTGCCGGGGGCTCCGGCGGCGGCGTTGGATTCAAGGGAGCGCGGAAGAGCACAGCCTTCGCGGCACAGCGGGTGTCCGAGACGGCTGCGCGCAAGGCGATGGACTTCGGTCTGCGCCAGGTCGAGGTGTACGTGCGCGGTCCCGGCGCGGGCCGGGAGTCCGCGATCCGCGCGCTGCAGGGCGCCGGCCTCACCGTAACGAGCATCCGCGACGTCACACCGGTCCCGCACAACGGCTGCCGCCCACCCAAACGGCGGCGGGTTTAAGAGGCAAAGATGGCGAGATACACAGGCCCGGTGTGCCGGCAGTGCCGGCGCGCAGGAGAGAAACTGTTCCTGAAGGGCGAGCGCTGCTTCACTCCCAAGTGCGGAGTGGAGAAACGCCGCAAGACACCCGGCGACCAGCAGCCACGCCGCCGGCGCGCGTCCGACTGGGCGATACAGCTGCGCGAGAAACAGAAGGCGCGACAGTCCTACGGAGTGCTGGAACGCCAGTTCCGCCGGTACTTCGGCGACGCGCTTCGGATGCAGGGCGCGACAGGCGAGAACCTGCTCCAACTGCTGGAGCGCCGCCTGGACAACGTCATCTACCGCATCGGGTTCGCCGACTCCCGGGCGCAGGCCCGGCAGCGCGTGCTGCATGGACACTTCACGGTGAATGGGAGGAAGGTGAACATCCCCTCCTACCGTGTCCGCACCGGCGAGATGATCGCCTGGAAGCCGTCCAGCAAGGACGCCCAGTTCGGTCAGGATGCGGTCCGCTCGGTCGGCCAGCGTCCGATCCCGGAGTGGATCGAGTTCGACCGGAACGAGATGACGGCGATGATCGCGCGGAACCCGGAACCCACGGACATAGACAGCAAGATCGAGACCCGGATGGTGGTGGAGTTCTACTCGCGCTGACGGGTCGGTACTGTTCTACCCGGCCGCCACAGGCAGGACCGGGAGCATGAAGGATGGGACAAGAGATGTTGGACTACGGCTACGACGAGCCTCGCGACTCCAGCTTCGACCTCGCGCCGGTGCCCAAGCCCACGGTGAGGATGACGGGATCCGATGAGAACTATGGGATGTTCGTCATCGAGCCGCTGCCGCGCGGGTACGGGGTGACGTTGGGCAACCCTCTGCGGCGTGTGCTGCTGAGCTCCATCAAGGGCTCCGCGATCAGTTCCGTCAAGATCGAAGGCGTGGAGCACGAATATTCCACCGTCCCCTTCGTGAAGGAAGACGTCGTGGACATCCTGCTCAACGTCAAGTCCATCAACCTCAGAGCGCACACCAGCCGCCCCGGGAAGCTGCGCTTGCGGGTCGAGGGGCCCGGAGAGGTGAAGGCGGGGGACATCATCATGTCTCCGGACTTCGAGATCGTGAACCCCGAGTTCCATATCGCCACGTTGGACGGCCCTGACTCGAAGTTGGAGATGGACCTGAACGTCGAGACCGGCAGAGGCTACGAGCCCGCGGCGTCCGGCGACGGCCGTCCCATAGGCGAGTTGCCGGTGGATGCCATCTACACCCCGGTGCGCAAGGTCAACTACACGGTGGACCGCACCCGCGTTGGACAGCACACCGACTACGAACGGCTGAACGTGGAAGTGTGGACGAACGGGGCCGTTTCTCCCGCAGAGGCGATGCGGCAGGCCGGTCAGGAGCTGGTTGAGCACTTCTTCCGCTTCTCCACCGTCTCCGAGTCGCAGTCGCCGGAAAGCGACCGGATGATGTGGGCGGCGGCGATCCCCTCGTCGCAGTACAACATGCCGGTCGAGAACCTGAACCTGACCATGCGCACGCTCAACTGCCTGAAGCGCGCCTCGATCCATAAGGTGGGCGAGGTGCTCGAACGGGACCGCGATGAGCTGCTGCGCATCCGGAACTTCGGTGAGAAGTCGCTGGACGAGCTGGATGAGCGGCTGCGTGAGATCGGCATCACACACCCCGGCCTGCGGACGCAGGAGAGCGCGGCAGAGCCGCTCCCTGTTGCCGCCGTCGCCGAGCAGGCGGCGGAAGGCGAGGAGGAGTAGGACGATGCGACATCGTGTAGCAGGCCGCAAGCTGGGCCGCCGCAGCGAACACCGCGAAGCGCTGATGAACAACCTCGTATCGCAGCTGCTTCGCTACGAGCGGGTGACGACGACCGAGGCGAAGGCCCGCGAGGTGCGCGCCCTGGCAGAGAAAGTGATCAGCAAGGGGAGGGATGCCACGCTGCACAACCGGCGTCAGGCGCTCTCCGTGGTGCCGGACAAGCATGCCGTTGAACGGCTCTTCAACGAGATAGGGCCTCGGTATGCGGACCGGCCGGGCGGCTATACGCGGATGGTGAAACTCATGCCGCGCAAGGGCGATGCGGCGCCGATGGCGCTGCTGGAACTGGTGTAGAGGAGAACGTGACGAGACGGATCGCGCTCGTCATCGAATACGACGGTACGGGGTACGCCGGCTTCCAACGCCAGGCGGATGCCCCCTCTATACAGGAGGAACTCGAAAACGCAATACAGTCGCTCACGGCCGTCAGGGCCACGATCCGTGGCGCCGGGCGCACCGACGCGGGAGTGCACGCACTCGGGCAGGTGGCGGCGTTCGACACGCAGAGCATACTGCCCGTCGAGCGCATCGCGGCGGGGCTGAACCACTACCTCGGGGAACAGATAGCGGTGCGCGCCGCTTACGACGTTGCACCGTCGTTCGACCCCCGCAGGCACGCGAAGTCGCGGGTCTACCGCTACCGGCTCCTGGAGGGGCGGGCCCCATTCCCGTTGCGCCGGAACGTCACGTACCGGGTAACGCGCAGGCTGGACGCGGATCTCATGCGTCTGGCGGCGATGGACCTGGTTGGACAGCACGACTTCCGCGCCTTCAGCGGCCCGCAGCCGCAGGGTCGGTCGTTCACCCGGAGGATGATACGAGCAGACGTAGTCCGGAATGACGATGAGCTGGCGGTGGAATTGGAGGCCAACGCCTTTCTTCCCCAGCAGGTGCGCCGCACAGCGGGAGCACTCGTGGACGTAGGACTCGGCAGGATGACGGTGAGCGCGTTCCGGCAGATGATGGAGAGCGGAGCGCAGGGCGCGGCGGAGACAGTGCTTCCCGCGCGCGGCCTGACACTACAGGAAGTGAGATACGCGGGATTCCCGCCTGAGAGCCATGCAACTACAACGCACGACGAAACATACGAACCCGGCAGCCCGTAAGGAGAAGTGGCACGTCGTAGACGCGGAAGGTGAACGGCTAGGCCGTCTCGCCACGAAGGTCGCTGGCCTGCTGCAGGGCAAGCACCGCCCGGACTACAGCCGCCACCAGTTGTCGGAGGACTTCGTCATCGTGGTGAACGCCGCCAGGGTTGGCGTGTCCGGCAACAAGATGTCGCAGAAGCTGTACTACCGCCATTCCGGCTACCTGGGAGGCATGCGCACGCGCACCCTGGAAGAGATGCTGACGCGCTTCCCCGAGCGGGTGATCGAACTTGCCGTGAAGGGGATGCTGCCGCGCAACCGGCTCGGCCGACGGATGCTCCGCCGGCTGAAGGTGTACACGTCCGCAACGCATCCGCACGAGGCGCAGGTCCGCATCGGCATGGGTAAGGCGAAACAGGCTCCGGCTACTCCGGCCGCCCCTGCGCCTCCACCGGCGCGACGGAGGCGCCGCACGGCGCGCCAGGAGACGGCGGCCGAAGAAGAGGCCGCGCAGGCAGCTCCGGAGGCGGTGGAAGCCGAAGAGGCCACCCCGGTGGCAGACGAGCCGGAGACGGCCGTTGCCGAAGTTGAAGAGACCGTGGAGAGCGGCGAACCGGAAGCCGGGACCTGAACGGCAGAGGCTGCTCAGGATGAGCAGGACGAGGAGAGCAAGAGCCGATGACGACGCAGGAGAGTTACTACTACGGAACGGGGAAGCGGAAGTCCGCCATCGCTCGCGTTCGTCTCTATCCGGGCGGCACCGGCACGGTGATCGTCAACGGCAAGCCGCTCGAAGAGGCCCTGCCCTGGATAGACTGGCAGAAGCGCGCGATGCAGCCGTTCGCGACGATCTCCGCGGCGGCTGACCGGTTCAACGTCGTTGCCAAGATCGAGGGAGGCGGCGTCTCCGCATGGGCAGACGCACTGCGGCACGGCATCGCCCGTGCGCTCCTCGTGGCGGACCCGAACCTCAAGAGGGAGCTGCGCAGGCACGGCTACCTGACCCGGGACGCGCGCATCAAGGAGAGCAAGAAGTACGGCCTGAAGCGCGCCCGCCGTGCGCCCCAGTACACCAAGCGCTGATCCTCCGTCATTTCCGCGCAAGCGGGAATCCAGCGCCCCCTTCCGTCATTCCCGCACAGGCGG
>JAPPHT010000089.1 GCA_028874795.1 Chloroflexota bacterium | reverse complement strand
CCCATGGCAACACCTTAGTCTGGTGTTGCACTTCGTTTGTGAACTTAGGGAACCCAGGGCGACCGTCAGGTCGCGACGTGGGGTGTGGCGGCGTCATGTTGAGCGGAGCCCGCGCTTCAGCGCGCAACATCCTTCCGGGCAGCGTGTGTGAGCAGCGGGGCTCCTCCTGAGAGATCCCTCGACTACGCTGCGCTCCGCTCGGAATGACAAGGAACGGCCGCTCGGGACGACAGTGTCCCGGGGCGCAGGGCCCTTCCCTCAGGTGCGCTCAGCGGCAGTCGCGTCCCGACCTCCGAGTTCGTGATCGATCTGCCAGTCCTTCAGCGGCTGGTAGTTGACGCGCTCGCCCCTGATACTCCTGTCGATCGAGGAGACGCGCAGGATCTCCAGCTGTTCGTCGCCGACCGGTTCGAACCAGTAGGGCACAGCCTTGGGGATCATGATCCCCTCGCGCGGTCCCAGTTCGCCGACAAGCTCCTCGCCGCTCTCGCTGGTACTGCTCCTCCCATAGAAGCGGACGCGGCCGCTGAGCACCACCCATGCCTCGTCCTCGCCCGTGTGGGAGTGCATGTTCGTCTCGCCGCCGTCGTTGATGATCTGCACCGACACGGTCAGCGTGTCCGTGCGGGAGAGGCGCATGGACTTCTTCGGGAAGCCGCGGCGCGGGTCTTCCTCGTAACCGAAGACGGTCAACCGGTCGTTCGGGGCCTTGTCGCTGGTCGTCATTGCACGTCCTCCTTCTCCTTGGCTTCAGTTGCCGGCCCTCAAGGGTCCGGCGCCGGTCTAGTTCCGCTCGGGCAGGTGGAAGAAGTCCACGGCGTTCTGGACGATCATCCTGTAGACCTCGTCTTCGGGCACGCCGGAGAAGTTGTGCTCCATCACCATGTCCGAGTGCGGCCAGTCCGACTCCTGGTGCGGGAAGTCGGCGGCCCAGATGAGCCGTTCCACGTTCATATGGTGGCGGAGGTCGACGCCGGAGCGGTCCTGCTGGAATCCCCAGTAGAAGTACTCGTTGATGAGCTCGCTCGGCATCGCCCTCAGGGGCGTGAAGTCGTTCATCGTCTGTGCCCAGTGGATGTGGCGGTTGTAGCGCACGTCCGCGATCTCCAGGAAGAACGGCACCCAGCCGATGGAGGTCTCGGCGAGGCAGACGCGCAGGTCGGGGAAGCGGTCGAACAGGCCGGAGAGGAGTAGCTGCACCGCATTGGTACCGGCGCCTCGAGCGGCGAAGCGTTGCACCTGGAACGCGAGTTCCGTGGTGAGGCGGTCGTCCTCGGTGGGGTAGTCGAGCAGCTTGCCGCCGCGCTCTCCGCTGCGTTCCAGCTCGACGTGGATGGAGACCGGCATCTGCAGGTCGAGCGACGCTGCCCAGAAGCGGTCGTCCTCCGGCAGGGGTTTGCCGCTGCCGTTGGGGAACGTCATCAACTGCACGCCGGTCAGGCCGACGGACTTGCAGTGCTCGATCTCCGCGACGGCATCGTCGATGCCGGTGGCCGGGATGGCGCCGATGCCGAGGAGACGGCCCGGCGCCTCCGAGCAGTACTCCTCTCCCAGCCAGGTGTTCCAGCCGCGGAAGAGCGCGCGGTGGAGGCCGTCGTCCTTCACGCGCATCCAGAGGCGGGGGCCGCACACGACGGCGGGGTAGAGGATCTCGGCGTCCAGTCCATCCGTCTCCTGCTCCTGCACGCGCTGCTGCGGCGAGCCGGTGCCCGGTGTGGACTCGTAGGTCTGGCCTCCGGGGTACCAGATGTCGCGCCCCTTGCCACCGTACAGGTCCATGGGGTTCTGGGTGGGCGGCATGTCTTCCAGTTGCGTGGCGTCGGCGCCGGTGTCGAGCTTCACCGTTCGCGGTGCGCGGTCGCGGTACGCGGGGTCGACGCGGTGCGTCCAACGCTCGTTCGCCACTTCCAGGTGGGAGTCACCGGAGATGCGTTTGTAAGGCGCCATGCAGCGGGCCTCCTCTGCCCCACATCGGGATCGGACGCAGTATATCCGTTCCTTCTTGTCATTCCGAGCGGAGCCGAGGAATCTCTCAGGAGGGCGCGCCGCCGGATTCCAAGGTTCGCCCGAGAGGACGCTGCGCGCTGAAAGCGCGGACTGCGCTCAGCATGACACACAGGAAGGCGGGCGATAGGTCCGCTTACCGGACGGGAAGTCGCACGGTCACGATGGCGCCCCGTCCGGGCCCATCGCTTGCTATCGCGATGGTGCCCCCGTGCGCTTCGACGATGGCCCGGGTGATGGCCAGTCCCAACCCGGAGCCGCCTATCCCCCGGCTGCGCGACTGGTCGGTGCGGTAGAAGCGGTCGAAGACATAGGGGAGGTCCGCGGCGTCGATGCCGATGCCGTCGTCGGCGATCGAGATGGCAAGCGTATCGCCGCTCTCCGGCTCTGCCCTGAGCACGATGGTCCCCGTGGGACCGGTGCAATGGACGGCGTTGCTTATCACGTTTCCCAGCGCCTGGCTCATTCGCATCCGGTCGAAGCGCATCTCCGGCAGGTCGCCGGATGCCTCCAGTGACAACGCGATCTGCCGGGCCGCGGCCTGCGGCTGCCAGCGCTCCGCCTCCGCGGCGAGCAGTCCGTGGATGGAACCTGCTTCGAGTGTCAGCCGCAACTCGCCGTGGTCCGTCTCCGCCAGCCAGTTCAGGTCCGTTACAAGTCCGCGCAGCCGCTCTACTTCCTGGATGATGTGCCCGGAGGCGCTCTCGCCGCTCTGAAGTCCGTCGCGCAGCCCCGCTGCCTCCAGTTGGATGACGCTTAGCGGTGTGTTCAGTTCATGAGAGACGTCGTTTATCAGCCGCCTGCGAAGTTCACGCTGCGTCTCCAGAGCTGCGGTCATCCGGTTGAACGCCCCGCTCATCTTCCCCAGTTCGTCCGAGGATGTGACCGGCAGCCGGGCCGTATCTCCCTGGGCGATTGCCTCGGTCGCCTCCGTCAATGCCGTCACGGGCGCCGTGATCCGCTTGGACAGCCAGGCGGCCAGCAATATGGCGACCACCACCGTCAGCGCCCCGCCGACCAGGACGATGTACAGGAGCGTATTGAGGAACCCGTGGGACTCGGTGGACAGGAATTCGCGGTTCACGTCCACGTATACGTGGCCCACGGGCTGGTTCGCGGCAAGATCGAACACCGTTTCGCGCCGCCCCGCTAGGTCGGGCGCGGCGGCCCCGGGCAGCAGCAGGGACAGGTTGTCGTTCACCACGCGCCCGTCTAGATCGGCGACGACGACCCGTATCCGGTCCTGGTGGAAGAGCTCTGACGATTCGCCCTCGCTCTCTCCGTGCTCTTCGCCTTCCCCCGCTCCCTCGTAGGCGTATCCGGCCTCGGAGAGCGCTCCGTCCACCGTTCCCCAGCCGCCAGCGGCGGTGTACTCCCGGCTCAGGTCGCGGGCCAGTTGGACGGCTTCGTCGTTGCCTATCCGCTCCACGAACACGTCTAGGCGGGACTGCGTCGCGTAATAGCCCACGCCGACGCTGACCAGGACCGTCAGGACGACGATAAGGACGGTCGCGCCCATGATGCGCCAGCGCAGCGACATCACGCGTCCTCCGTCACGAACCGGTAGCCGCCGCCGTAGACGGTCTGGATAGGCTGCCTGCCGTCCCGGTTGATCTGTTTCCGCAGGCGTGCCACCTGGCTGTCGATGGCCCGGTCGAACCCCTCGAACTCGTCGTTGAAGGTCAACGAGATCAGCTGGTCGCGCGTGAGCAGCTGATTGGGGTGGCGCATGAACGTCGACAGCAGGGCGATCTGTCCCTGGCTGAGCATCACGGGCTCCTCATCAACCATCACGACGCCGGTGGTCTCGTTCAGGGTGATGTTGCCGCGCGTCAGCACCTGCTGCACCTTGCCCTTCACGCGGCGGAGCACGGCCTCGGCGCGTGCGATGACCTCGTCCGGATCGAAGGGCTTGACGATGTAGTCGTCGGCGCCGCTGTCCAGTCCCGCGATGCGCTCGACAGGGGCTTCCCTGGCCGTCAGCATGATGATCGGTACGTCCGACTCCCGGCGCAGGATTCTGCACAGCTCAACGCCGTCGAGACGGGGAAGCATGAGGTCGAGGATGATCAGGTCCGGGGCGAGGTCGCGGGCCAACTCGAGGCCGGATATCCCATCGTGGGTGACCTCGGCGGAGAACCCGGCGCGCTCAAAGTACACCTTGACCCAGTTCGCGATTCTCGTATCGTCTTCGACGATCAGTACGGTGCCGCTCATCGCTGGTCCTCTCGGAGTCACGTTGGACGCGGCGCCTGAAGAGGCGCCGCGCCCGTTGGGGGAGGCTCCGTGGCCGGATTATACGGCCACGGTCCGGCCCTAACCGCCGCCTCCCTCACCGCCTGAGCCGTGCTCGCCACCGCTCCCTTCGCGTCCGCCTGAGCCGTGTTCACCACCGTACTCGACACCGCCACTGCTTGAGCCGTGCTCGCCGCCGGACTCGCCACTGCCGCTGCCTGAGCCGTGCTCACCGCCACCCTCGCCGCCGCCGACCTCGGCATGCGCCACCCATCCGGTGAACGATGCCTGCGTGGAGGGCAGGAAGACCAGCTCCACCTGGCCGGGCGCCAGGTCTACGGGCGTCGTCGGGCCGAGCTCGGTGTCGTTGGAGAGGTGGACCTCGATCCTGACCCTGGTCAGGGTGCTGCCGGTCGTGTTCTCCACCGTGCCCAGGAAGGCGTTGGTAGAGGCGTTGTAGTTCAGGATCAGCCGCGCGCCGCTGCGGACCGCGTCGTAGGTCTGGTCCGGCGCGAGCATGGCGCCGCTGCCTTCTTCGCCGCCGGATGCACCGGACTCGCCGCCCTCGCTGCCGGAGCCTTCGCTGCCGCCTTCGCCGCCGGGACCGTGCCCTTCGCCGCCGGCTCCCTCGCCGCTGCCGCCCTCAGCGCCCTCGCCGCCGGTGTGCGGCATGGGGCCGGGGCCGGCGCAGTCGAACACTTCCATGTGGACGACGTACCCGTCGAAGGAGATTCCCGCGAGGCCCGGTTCGCTGGCAACTGACACGCTGGTCAATGCCTGCTGACCCGGAGCCAGATCCCCCAGCTTGTCAGGACCGAGCTCGCCCACCGTCGTCGTCCCCGACTTTAGGTGCGGTTCGGCCTGCACGTAGCAGAGCGTCTGCGACGTGGTGTTCCGCACCGTCGACTGGACGGACTGGGTTGCCGCGTCGTACCGCGCGGAGATCGCCAACCCGCCGAGAACGCCGTTCCACATCTGGTCGAGAGGCGTGGTGGGACTGGACATGGCCGCCTCTCCGATCTCGATGCTGCTCCCGCCGCCTTCGCTGCCGCCTTCGCCGCCGGGACCGTGCCCTTCGCCGCCGGCGCCCTCGCTGCCGCCTTCCTCGCCAACCTCACCGCCGGACTGGCCTCCCTCGCCGCCGCCGACCTCCGCGTGCGCTATCCACCCGGTGAACGATGCCTGCGTCGAGGGCAGGGCGACCGCCATCACCTGGCCGGGCGCCAGATCTGCCGGCGTCGTCGGCCCGAGCTCGGTGCCGTTCGAGAGGTGGACCTCGATCCTGACTCTCGTCAGGGTGCTGTTGGTCGTGTTCTCGACGGTGCCGACGAAGGCGTTGCTGGCTGCGTCGTAGTTCATGATCAGCCGCGCGCCGCCTCGGACCGCGTCGAAGGCCTCGTCGGGCGCGAGGGTGGCGGCGCTGGCTTCCTCGCCGCCGGATGCGCCGGACTCGCTGCCTTCACTGCCTCCTTCGCCGCCGGAGCCTTCGCCACCGGAGCCGTGCTCGCCGCCGGAGCCCTCGCCCCGCTCGACGCTCTCGCTCACCGTGCCGCGCTCGCCGTTCTCGGTGCCTTCCGACCCCCGATCGCCCCCGCAGCCGGTGAGTATCGCCGCGAAGAGCATGACCCCCAGTGCCATCCAGACCAGGAACCTCTTCGTCACTGACTTCATGCGGATCATCGCTTCACCTCCTTCGTGAGAGATCCGTGACACCTCTCACGATGGGGGTGAAATGTGGCGGAAATATGTCGCGGCAACAGGACTGTTAGTGAAAAGGGACCCGCCTCGGCGTGTTGCAAGGGCGCCGCTGAGTGGATATGCCTATCATGTCTGGCATCCTGACCGTACTCAGGGCGCCGACCACTGAGAAGGACACTTGCATCGGGTCTACAGAATCAACGGCCCGCGGGAGGACAGCCATATGGCAACAGCGGCCGAAGGTGCGACACGAGCAGCCATCCACACGGATGGACTGACCAAGTACTACGGCAGGAACCGTGGTATCGAGGACGTGGACCTGGACGTCAGGGAGGGCGAGGTCTTCGGGTTTCTCGGGCCGAACGGAGCCGGAAAGACGACGACGATCAGGACGTTGCTGGATGAGATCAGGCCCACTGCCGGGACTGCGACCATCCTTGGTCTGGACACGCACCGGAATGCCGTGGAGGTTCGAAGGCACATCGGTTACATCCCGGGAGACCTCGCTCTGTACCCGAACCTGACGGGCCGGGACACCCTGACGTACTTTGCGAACATGCGCGGCGGTGTCGACTGGTCCCATGTCGACGCGCTGGCCGAGCGACTGGCCTCTGACCTGTCTCGAAAGGTGGGGGACCTGTCGACGGGCAACCGTCAGAAGGTCGGGATCATCCAGGCCTTCATGAACCGGCCGGACCTGCTGATCATGGACGAACCGACAGCCGGACTCGATCCGCTGGTCCAGCGCGAGTTCCAGACGATGCTGCGCGAGGTCACGGCCGAGGGGTGCACGGTCTTCCTCTCCAGCCACACACTCTCAGAGGTACAGCGCGTAGCAGACCGTGTCGGAATCATCCGGGACGGCTACCTCATCACTGTGGAGTCGGTTGCGGAGCTGAGGTCGAAGGCGATGCGTCGGGTGGAGTTCGTGCTCGACTCGGACGCGGATGCCTCGGTCTTCAAGAGCGTGGCGGGTGTGCGCAACGTTGTCGCAAGCGGCGCCCACGTCGAGATGTCCTTCGACGGTGACATGGGCGACCTCCTGAAGGCCGCAACGGACCGGTACGCCATCGAGGACATAAGGACGAGCGAGACGGACCTCGAGGAGATATTCCTCACGTACTACCACACCGGTGAGGAGGCCGGGTGATGGCGCTCTCCAGCATATCGCTCAAGGTGGCGCGAGACCGCTGGCGCGGTTGGGCGATCTCGGCGGCGAGCCTCACGCTGCTGCTCTTGTTCGGGATGGCGTCCTACAGGGAGGTCGACCTCAGCGTCTACACCGAGCTGCCGGAGGCGTGGCGCTCGTTGATGGGGATCGGGGACGACGTCGACGTCGGGGGCTTGGCGATCAGCTATGTCTTCGGGTCGTTCGGAGCCCTGGTGGTGGCGGTCATGGCGCTCGTCATGGGCAGCGCGGCGATCGCGGGTGAGGAGCGGAACGGCACCATGAACGTCCTGCTCGCAAACCCCAGGAGCCGTACGCACGTCCTGCTGTCCAAGGCCCTGGCCCTCGTCCTGCTCACGGCCCTCGCCGTCGCCGCGATCTGGATCACGGTCCACCCGATGGCCGCCTTGCTCAGTGTCGAGATCGGCGGCCTGGACGTGGAGGCCCTTGCGCTTCACCTGTACGTCAACGCCGTCTTCTACGGGATGCTTGCTTTGGCCATCGGCGCCGCGACCGGCAATCGGGACACGGCGACGGGCGCGGCGTCGGGCATCCTCGTCCTGTCTTTCTTCGCGGTGGGCCTGCTGCCTCTTATCGAGGGGTTGGAGGACCTGCGCAAGGCGTTCCCCTGGTACTACTTCGACGGCAGTGAGCCGGTCTACAACGGCATCGCATGGGGACACCTGGCAGTGCTGGTTACAGCGTCTGTCGCCCTGCTGGCCGCCGCCGTGATCGGGTTCAACCGGCGCGACCTGAGAAGCCAGTCCGTCGGCACTTCGCTGCTGGACAGGGTCCGAAGCAACCCGTACCTCAACAGGATGATCGGCCGGCTTGCCGGTTCCGCCAGGGTCTCGTCGATATGGGTCAAGACAGTCTCGGACTACCAGACGCTGCTCCTCGTCACGTCGGCCGCGATGTTCCTGATCATGGGCGTCCTGCTGGGGCCGATGTATGCGTCGTTGCCGGAGGAGGCCCGGGCTGCGTTCCACGACTTCCCCGAGGAGCTGATCGCGCTCTTCGGAGGCGGGGAGCTGGGCACGCCGGAGGGCTGGTACACGTTGGAAACGTTCGGCCTGATGGCCCCCCTTTCGGTCATCCTCGTCACGGCGATCATGGGCGCAGGAGCTCTCGCCGGTGAGGAGTCGCGCCGCACGATGGCGCTGCTGCTGTCCAACCCCATAAGCCGTTCCAGGATCGTGCTGGAGAAAGCTGCGACGATGGTGCTGTTCGGTATAGCCGTCGGGGTAGCGACGTTCGCCGGAGTGTCCCTCGGGTCAGTGCTTGGCGGTCTCGGGATGTCCATAGGCAACATAGCCGCGACGTCCGCTCTCCAGGTGCTGGTGGGTCTGGTGTTCGGCGCCCTTGCGCTGGCCCTGGGCGCCGGTCTGGGACGCACCTCGGTCGCCGTGTTCGGGGCTGCGGGCGCGGCGCTCGCCTTCCACCTGTTGACCTCGTTGACGGCCATCAACGACGGCCTCGCCGGCATCGCATGGTTGTCGCCGTTCCACTACTACCTGGGCAGCGACCCCCTCAACACCGGGATGGACTGGGGGAACGCCGCCGTTCTGGTCATGCTGTCCGTGGTCCTCTTCGGCCTGTCGCTCGTGCTGTTCCGGCGGCGGGACCTCAGGCAGAGAGGGTAGCGTTAGTACCCCCGCAGGCTATCCTCTCTAGCGATGCAACAGAATAGCGATCTATGGCAGAGGATACTGAGTGGGCGGGCGGATGCGAACATCCGCTTCGACGACCTTCGGCGGTTTCTGCTACGCTTGGGATTCGTAGAACGGGTGCGAGGAAGTCACCATACCTTCAGGAGAGAAGGCGTTCGTGAGCGGATCAACCTCCAACGTGACGGAAGCCACGCGAAGCCTTACCAGGTTCGGCAGGTCCGACAGGTTATTCTGACGAATCGCCTCGGCGGGGAGGAGTGACATGCACAAGTACGAGGTCCTCATCTACTGGAGCAAAGAAGACGGCGTCTTTGTCGCTGAAGCGCCCGAACTCCCCGGATGCATGGCTCACGGCAGCACGCAAGAGGCTGCGTTGGAGCAGATCAATCAGGCCATGGACCTCTGGCTCGAAACAGCCCGTGAGTTCGGCGACCCCATACCGGAACCCAAGGGGCAACGTCTGACCCCGGCATAGTCGTCATCTCCTCTGCCAACGCTCACCCTGCATACGCCGCGTCCAGCGCAAGCATGTCCGACAGGCCCACCGTGTCGAAGCACTCCTGGATGCTGACCATCCGGTCGGCGACGAGGTGCGCCGTCGTGCCGGTCTCGCGCAGCTCCCGCATGAGGTCGGTCATCGTCTTCAGCGCCGCGAGCATCGCGCTGATGGGGAATATCACGAGTTTGAAGCCCAGCGCTTCCAGTTCGGAGACCGGCAGCAGGGGAGACTTCCCGGTCTCGACGAAGTTGTAGAGCACGGGCACGTCGAACCGGCCGGTAACGTCCATCGCCTGCTCCCGCGTCTGGATCGCCTCGAGGAAGAGCACATCCGCGCCCGCCTCCACGTACGCCTCGCAGCGGCGGAGCGCGTCGTCCCAACCGGTGACGGCGAGCGCGTCGCAGCGGGCGATGATCGTGAAGTCGTCGTCCTCTCGGGCGTCGAGCGCCGCGTGGAGCTTGCGCACCATCTCCTCCTGCGGCACGACGCGCTTGTCGTCCAGGTGGCCGCAGCGCTTGGGCGACTCCTGGTCCTCGATGTGGACGCCCGCGACGCCCGCGCGCTCGTACTCGCGTACCGTGCGCCGCACCTGCAGCACGTCGCCGTAGCCGGTGTCGGCGTCCGCGATGACGGGCACGCTCACGGTGCGGGCGATGGCTGCCGCGTTCGCGACCATCTCGCTCATGGTCGTGAGGCCGATATCCGGGTAACCGGTCCGCGATATGGATGTCCCCGCGCCGGTCATGTAGACGACCGGGAACCCGGCGCGCTCAATCACGGCGGCGCTGAGGCAGTCGTACGCACCGGGCGCAGGGACGATGCCCGGCCCGGCGAGCAGTTCGCGTAAGCGTGTGGTCGTTCTCACCGTTGGCCTCCCTTCCTTGCTCTCGGGTCAGCCTACCGTATCCGTGGAAGAGATGGCGTAAGCTGTCGCCCACAGTTCGTCTGGTGATGTTCAACGATGAGTGCGGATGCTGACTACTCTCCCGCCTTCTACGCGCGTCACGCGCAGCGTTACGCCGAAGTAGCCCACAACTTCATCCAGTCCGTCTACACCAACGCCTCCCACCCGGGGCTTACGAGCGATACCGACCTGATGGACCGCCTGATGGAGTTGGTGCCCGCGACGTCTTCCTCTACTGGCAGAAGGGATATGACATCTACGGGGTCGACGCCATTGAAGAGAACATCGCGGAGGCGCGCAGGCTCCACCCGGAGATCGCCGGGCGCGTATCGGTCGCCGACCTTCGCGAACCGCTCGCTCATCCGGACGAGTCCTTCGACTTTATCCTGTGCAACGCCGTCATCCAGCACATCGACCCGGATAAGGCGCTGGGCGGGACGCTCCCGGAGCTCACCAGGCTTCTGAAGAAGGGCGGCGTTCTCCAGTTCATGTTCAAGGTCGGAAGCGGCGTGGCAACGGTCTACGACAAGGACTACGGGTCGGACAGGACATTCCAGCTCTATGACGTAGAGGAAGTGCTCGGCGTTCTGGCGGGTATGGGGCTGGAGCTGATCCCGGAGGGGGGCGCGAAGCTGGGCGGGGTCATGTACTTCACCGACCCCAAGCCGATGGAGCATTGCGTTCTCTTCGCGCGCAAGGTCGTATCCCCTCTCCCTCTGGGAGAGGGTGCCGCGTAGCGGCGGGTGAGGGTGCCCCCGCATTGACGCAGGGGTGAGCCCGCCATAGCCTACGGCGCGTCCCGACGCCCGCCCGAAGGAGGATTGTGATGGCGTACGACGCACTTGACCCGAAGAAGACCGGACTCGTGTTCTTCGATATGCTCAACGTCTATTTTCGAGGCTCCAGCGAGGAGAACCAGCGCAGGATGGAGCCGATCGTGGCCAACTGCGTGAAGGTGCGCGAGGTGGCGTCGGCGCTCGGCGTCCCGTCGTTCTACCCCAAGGCGGATCACCGCGCCGACGGGCTGGACTCGGCGCGCATCTACTCCGACACGAACTACGCGCTGGAGCCATGGGAGGACCCGGAGCAGGGCTTCACCGCGGCGTTCCGCAACGTGCACAGCGGCAGCTGGACGTCCGCGGTCATCGACGAGCTCGCGCCGACGCCGGACGACTACCTGATCCCCAAGCACCGCTGGAGTTCGTTCCACCAGACGCACCTGCAGTTGAGCCTGCGCACGCGAGGCATCGACACCATCGTCCTGTTCGGCGGAGCGATCCACATCGGCGTCGCGAGCACCGCCTACTCGGCACGGGACCTCGACTTCAACATCGTCGTCGTCAGCGACGCGTGCTCTGGCCCGGACGACAATCTCAAACTCTTTATGGAACGCATCTTCCCCATCTTCACCCGCGTCCGCACCGCGGACGAGGTCGTGGAGATGTTCCGCCGCGGCGCAGCAGTCTGATCCCCGTCATTCCCGCGGAGGCGGGAATCCAGAGTGCCCGCCAGGGCACGCGGCGGGAGAGTAGGGAGGACGCCTATCCCACCTCTCCCCAGGGAGAGGTCGCCGCGCCGAGCGCGGCGGGTGAGGGTGACCCGGTGGCGGGTGAGGGGTGTTGTCATGCTGAGCGGAGCCGCAGGCGTAGTCGAAGCATCTCTCGGGGCCGGGGCGCTGCGGGCTAGCGACGTCCCCTCCCACGATACCGCCTCCCGGCGTAGACGAGCGCACCCGCGAGCGCGGCCACGACGACAACCGCCACGACCGCCCACACCGCTCCGTCCGACGACATCGAAGGCACGTGTGTTTCGCTTCCGGGCGTTGGCGTCGGCTCTCCCACGGGTGCGTTCGTGGGCGGGGGCGCCGGCGTTGGCGTGGGGTCGGCGCCGGGTGCGACCTCGGGCGGTTGGGTGGGCGCCGCCGGTGCGACATGGGTCGGGTCGGCGGCCGTCGAGGCGGGGACCGGAGTGGCAGTCGCCGCGCTCCCCACCGTCGGGACGGGCGCGAGGGTGGCGGTCACCGGAGCCGTGCGCGTCGGCGCTGGGTTGGGCGTAGGCGTGCGCGTCGCAGCGGCAGGCTGCGGCGCCAGCGCCGACGGCCCGGCGAACGTGTAGATGCCGCCGTCGAACCCCAGCACGTAGACCTCGCCCGCCCCGTCCTCGCCGAACGACGGTATCTGGAAATCGGCGCGTGCCAGTTGCGCCTGCTCCGTGACCCGCTCGCCGTCCCAGCGGAGCCCCCAGATGCGACCCGAGCAGTAGTCCCCGTACAGGTAGACGCCCCGCAACTCCGGCAGGCGCTGGCCGCGGTAGACGTAGCCACCGGTGATGGAACAGCCTGCGTCGCGCCCATACTCCGTAACCGGGGCTGCGAATGGCGAGGGGTCGCACGCGGCCGGGCGGAAGCAGAGTGAGCCTTCCATCACGTTCCAGCCGTAGTTGCCGCCCCGCTGGACGATGTCCACCTCCTCCAGCGCGTTCTGGCCTACGTCGCCCGTCCACAGGTCTCCGGTCTCGCGGTCGAACGAGAAGCGCCACGGATTGCGCAGCCCGAACGCCCATATCTCGCCTCGGGCGTCGCTGCGCCCGGCGAACGGGTTGTCAGCGGGTATGGCGTACGCACGGCCGCCCTCGCGCTGCGTCACGTCGATGCGAAGGATATTGCCCAGCAGCGTACCGATGTCCTGCCCGTTCCGTTGCGGGTCTCCCGCCGAGCCGCCGTCCCCGAGAGCGACGTACAGCATGCCGTCCGGCCCGAACGCGATCATGCCGCCGTTGTGGTTCGAGTACGGCTGCGCTACTTCCAGCACCACGGACTCGGAGCCGGGGTCGCCCAGCCCGTCCGCGCGGATGTGGAACCGCGACAGCACCGACCGGCGTGGGGACGCCGCGCTGTAGTAGACGTAGAAGCGCCCGTTCTCCGCGAACACGGGGTCGAACGCAAGTCCCAGCAGTCCCTCCTCGTTCCCGCCCCGGCTCACTCGGCCGCTGATGTCCAGGAACGTCTCCGTCCGCTCCGGCGTCGCGGGGTCGATGCGGTGGACGACCCCGCGTTGCTCGACCACGTACACCTCTCCCGAGCCGTCGGCGGCGTGCGTGAGCAGCACGGGCCGCTCGAACGTGAGAGCTGGAAAGACGCGCTCCAGCTCCAACGTGGGCAGCGCGGAATTCGGAGCATGTGCAACTCCTGCGAGCACCACGGTCGGGAGGAGCGACAGCGCAGGTATGAGGAGCAGTCTGAGGAGGGGCCACATGGGAATGAAGCGTACCACGAGCCCCGGCCTGCTCCCCTCTTCCGATGGAGGGCGACGCGCGGCCCTGCCGCGCACTGCAGGGTGGTCGGGTTCCTGCCTCCGCGGAACGAGGGCGTGGCGTTCTTGTCCGTGCTCTCCCCTCGTGCTACGATGCGGCACACCGTTCGTTAGGAATTTCACGAACAGACGCTGTCCATGACGACGACACCCAGACCGCATGGCGGTTCCGCATCGCCCGGCTCCCTGCGCGAACGCGCTCGCCGGGCTATCGAGGAGCAGCCCTCGACCACGGTCACGGTGCTTTCGTCGCTCCTCGCGGCCCAGGACGAGTTGGGCTACCTCCCGTATGAGGCCGTCGACGAGGTGTCGCTGTGTACCGGCTCGAGCGTCAATGAGGTGTGGGCGGTCGCCTCGTTCTATCCCAACTTCCGGTTCACGGCCCCGGCGCGTCACTTGGTCGAGGTCTGCTGGGGGCCGACGTGCCACGTTCTCGGGGCGCAGCCCATCCTGCAGGGCCTCGTGAGCCACCTGGGGCTCGATGGCGAGGGCGACACGGAAGACGGGAGCATCTCCCTCAAGTACAACACCTGCCTGGGCGTGTGCCCGCACGCCCCGGCGATGAGCTTCGACCACGAGCTGGCGGGGCATATGTCGCTCGATGAGGCGGTCACCCGCGTCGAGGGCATCAGGGCCGCCGACATGGAGCGGGAATCGTGACGGAGGCGTACGAAGCCCTGACGCGGCGCGCGGCAGCGCGCTGGGACCAGCTGCACGCCAGGCCCTGGGTGCGCGTCGGCACCGGGTTGATGGGCGAGGCCGTGGGCGCGCTCGAGGTGCTTTCGGCTGTGCGGGAAGCGGTCGAGCGGGCGGGGGTCGAGGCAACCGTCTCCGAAGTGGGAACGACCGGGCTCTGCTATGCGGAGCCGATCGTGGACGTCCACGTACCGGACGGCCCGCGCGTACGCTACGGCAATGTGCGTCCCGAGCAGGTGGAGACCATCGTGCAGCGACACGTCATCGGCGGCGAGCCGGTGACGGAGTTCGCGCTGGCGAGCGTCGACTCGAACGTGCCGGGCGTCCCGCGTTTCGAGCAGCTGCCGATGATGCAGGGCCAGGTGCGAGTTGCGCTCCGCAACGCGGGCGAGATCGACCCCCTGGATGTCGACCAGTACGTCGCGCGGGGCGGCTTCTCAGGGCTGGACAAGGCGCTCTCGTCCCTCACCCCACAAGAGACGCTGGACGAGGTGAAGAACTCCGGCCTGCGCGGACGCGGCGGCGCGGCGTTCCCCACGGGCGTGAAGTGGGGCTTCCTCGCGGGGAACCCGGCGCCGCAGAAGTACATCCTCTGCAACTGCGAGGAGGGCGACCCCGGCGCGTTCAATGACAAGACGATCCTGGAGTCGGACCCGTTCACCCTCGTCGAGGGCTGCATCATCGCGGGCTACGCCACCGGCGCGAGCAACGGCATCGTCTTCATCCGCCACGGCCACGACTCGCCGATAGACCGCACGCGCGCCGCCATCCGGGCGTGCTACGACAACGGCGTCCTTGGCACCAGCGTCCTCGGCACGGATTTCGCGTTCGACATGGAGGTCTCGCTTGTCGGCGAGTCATACGTTGCGGGCGAGGAGACGGCGCTGATGGAGGCGATCGAGGGCAAGCGCTCCATGCCGCGCTTCCGCCCGCCGTTCCCTGCGGCCTACGGCGTGTGGGGCAGGCCGTCCAACATCAACAACATCAAGACGCTCAGCTACGCGCCGGAGATCGTGCGGCGGGGAGCCGGGTGGTTCTCGGACATCGGCACCGAGAAGAGCACCGGCACGGCCATCGCCTGCCTCTCCGGAGACATACGCTACCCCGGTCTCGTGGAGGTGCCGTTCGGCCTGACCGTCCGCGACGTCATCGAGGGGATGGGCGGCGGAGAGCCGAGCGGCAAGGCGCTCAAGTTCCTGCAGACCGGCGGCCCGCTGGGCGGCGTGTTGCCCGCCGAGCAGTTCGATATGGTGCTCGATTTCGACGAGATGGTGGCCGCGGGCGCGATGTTCGGCTCCGGCGGTCTCATCGTCTGCAACGAGGAGCGCTCCGTGGTCGACCTCACGCGGACGCTGGTGGCGTTCGACCAGATGGAGTCGTGCGGCAAGTGCTTCCCGTGCAGACTGGGCATGAGCCACATACTGGAGATACTGGAGCGCATCGCCGACGGGAAGGGCCGCTCCGGCGACATGGATCTGATGGAGCGGGTTGGCGTGAACATGCGCGGGGGCTCGCTCTGCGGTCACGGCCAGTTGGGCTACAACCCGGTCTCGAGCGCGGTGCGCTTCTTCGGGGGCGAGTTCGAGGCGCAGTTCGAGGACGGAGCGCCCTCGCTGGGTACGTTCGTGGGGCCGAAGTCCACGCGGCGCGGGGCGCAGATGTCCGGCGACACGCCCACGGCGTCGGTGAAGCCGGACTTCGTGATGCACATCGAATCTGTCGTCCCGGCGGCTGCCGGAACGACGGAGTAGGCTTGGATATGGCTGACGAGATCACGATCACGATAGACGGGCAGGAGGTCACGACGACCCCCGGCAAGATGGTGGTGCAGGCCGCCAACGACGCCGGCATCTACATCCCGTACCTCTGCTATCACCCGGGCATGAAGCCGTACGGCGCGTGCCGCATGTGCGTCGTGGAGATCGAAGGCCAGCGCGGCACCCCCGCATCGTGCACGCTGCCCGTCCGCGACGGCATGGTGGTCAACACGAAGGGCGACGAAGCCGTGAAGGTGCGGGACACGACGCTCGACCTGCTCCTGTCCGAGCACCCGCACGGGTGCCTCACCTGTCACCGCATAGACCTCTGCGGCCCGCAGGACATCTGCCTGCGACACGTGGACGTGGTGGACCGGTGCGTCACCTGCCCGAAGAACGAGCGCTGCGAGCTGAAGGACACGACCCGCTTCCACCCGCAGGAACTCGTCTCGCCGCTCACGTACCAGTACCGCAACCTTCAGGTGGAGACGAAGGACCCGTTCTACGACCGCGACTACAACCTCTGCATCGTGTGCGCGCGCTGCACGAGGGCGTGCGACGAGCTGCGCGGCGACGTCGCGATAGGCATGACGGAGCGCGCCGGCCAGGTGCTCGTCGGTACGGTCATGGGGGACTCGCTGCTGGAGTCCGGGTGCGAGTTCTGCGGCGCGTGCATAGACGTCTGCCCCGTTGGCGCGCTCACGGAGACGGCCTACAAGTGGGAGCGCCCCGCGCGCACCGAGCAGTCCATCTGCGCCGAGTGCCCCGTCGGCTGCACGATGACGTACGAGGTCAACCACTGGGAGCGCGTCGTGCGTGCGGTGCCCGAGTTGAACGCCCCCGCGAACATGGGACAGGCGTGCTTCAAGGGCAAGTTCGGGTTCGAGTACGTCAACGACAAGCGCCGCCTCCGGAAGCCGCTCGTGCGCCGGAACGGCGAGCTGCAGGAGGCCACGTGGGAGGAGGCGATCGCCGCCGCCGCCGAGGGCCTCGCGCCGCACAGAGGGTCTGCCTTCGCGATGATGGCGAACCCGCGCAACACGAACGAGGAGCTCTACGCGGCGCAGAAGTTCGCCCGGACCGTCATGGGCTCGAACGCCGTCGATGTCGCGTCGAACGACCGCCCCGGCATCGTCGAGGGGCTGCAGGACGTGTTCGGCTACTTCGCGGGGACGATGACCATCTGGGAGCTGGCGGACTCCGCCGCCGTCATGGTCGTCAGCGCGAACCTCACGGAGGAGCAGAACGTCATCGGCGTGCCGATCAAGCGCGCCGTCCGCGCGGGAACGCAGCAGCTCATCGTGGTCGACTCGCGAGAGGTCGAGCTCACGCGCTACGCCAGCATCTGGCTGAGGCCGTACCCGGGCACCGATCCCGTCCTGCTCGGCGGGCTGCTGCGCTGCATCGTCGACAACGGCCTGGCGGACATGGACTTCGTCAACGAGCGCGCTGAAGGCTGGGACGAATTGGTGGCCTCGCTCGGACCGTTCACGCTGGACGCCGTTGCCGCCGAGACCGGCGTGCCGGCCGAACGCATCGAGCAGGCGGCGCGCGTGTACGCGGAGGCCGGCCCTGCCGCGCTGCTGTTCGGCGGCGACAACTCGGTCGGCGGTACGCGCCGCACCATGTCGCGGCTCGTGGCGGCGCTGGCGGTTGTCACCGGGAACGTGGGCAGGCTGGGCGCGGGCGTCCTGCCGCTCTACCAAGGCGCGAACGGGCAGGGCGCATGGGACATGGGCCTCTGGCCTGCCGCCGTGCCCGGCCACAACCTCATCCATGGATCGCCGGAGGCCCGCGAAACGCTCGGCTCGCTCTGGGGCGCTCCTGTGCCGCTGGAGGACGGCTCCGGCAACCGGCACATGTTCGACCGCACCCGCGAGGGCGGCATCAAGGCGATGCTCATGCTGGGCGACCACGTTCACTACGAGGACGGCACGCTCGGCGACGTGCTCGGCGGGCTCGACGCGCTGGAGTTCCTCGTGGCCACCAGCGCGTTCTCGTCCGAGATCACGGAGCGGGCGCACGTCGTGTTCCCCGCCGAGACGTGGGCGGAGAAGACGGGCACGTACACCAACGTCGAGCGACGTGTCCAGCCGCTCCGCAAGGTGGCGAAGAACAAGCGCGTGGACTCCCGGAGCGACTTGGACGTCGTCTGCGCCATCGCTGGCGCGATGGGGGCGCAGGGTTTCTCGTGGGACGGCCCGCCGCAGGTGCTCGAGGAGATAGCGCAGGTCGTGCCCGAGTACGCCGGTATCTCGTGGGAGCGCCTGTTGCGCGAGCGGCTGGACATCGTGACCACACCCACCAACGAGCCGCAGCCGACGCAGGTGGCGTACACCGGCAACGTGCTGACGGGGCTGCAGTGGCCGTGCGCGCCGGAGGGCGCTTCGGACGAGCCCGCGCTGTTCGTCGACCGGTTCCGCAACGGCAAGGCAACGCTCCAACCCGTGGCGTGGCATCCGCGCCCGGAAGTCGACCCGCAGTTCCCGCTTATGCTCGCGCACGGGCGGGTGCTGCTGGAGCCGGGCCGGAAGCCGAATGTGACAGTGGTCGGCAAGCGCAACCGCGTGCAGCGGGAGGAGCGCTTCGTCCTCAACCCCGCCGACGCTGCCGCGGCCAAGCTGGGCGAAGGCGACGCCGTGGCGGCCACGACGCCCGACGGCACCGAACGGCGCGGAACGGTCGCCCTGTCCGACGCTGTGCCTCCTGGTGTGGTGTCGCTGACGACGCTCTTCGGCGAGCTGGCGGTCGAGGTCGACTCGTCAGACCGCCCGGACCCGATGAACCACATCGCGCGGCTGAACGCCGCGCCCGTTCGCATCGCGGCTGCGGGCCGCAGTACCGGAGGAGCATGACGCAAACGCAGGACCGTCTGGCGCATCTGCCGCGGGCATACGTGGCAAAGAAGCAGGAAGTCGCGGAAGACCTCTTCCTGATATGGCTTCGCCCCGATGAACCGTTCCGCTTCAAACCCGGCCAGTACATCACGATCGGGACGGGCGGCATCGAGCGTCCGTACTCGATAGCGTCCGCGCCGTACGAGTCGCTCATCGAGTTGTTCGTCGAATACGTGCTGCCGGAGTACGGCGGCAAGCTCACGCCGCTGCTCTGGAACCTGCACGTGGGCGACTCGGTCTCCATGCGCCCGCGCGCCAAGGGACTGTTCGTCTTCCAGCCGCAGTTCCACCACCATCTGATGGTGGGGACCGTGACGGGCGTCGCGCCGTACGTGAGCATGATCCGGCAGGCGCTGAAGGACAACATCCGCGGCCACCACTTCTACGTGATGGAAGGCGCCAGCCACCAGGACGAGTTCGTCTACGACTCCGAACTCGCGCGCCTCGCCGAGCGGATGCCTGAGCTCGTGACGTTCGTGACGACCGTGAGCCGTCCGCAGGCGGAGCGCAACCGCAGCTGGAACGGTCCCACCGGCAGGGTGAACACACTCGTCGAGGAGTACATGAAGCGCTGGAGCCTGCCGAAGGACGACACCGCCATCTACCTCTGCGGCAACCCCGGCATGATCGAGGACGTGAAGGAGCGCCTCGCCGGGCAGGAGTGGCACCTCTACGAAGAGCGCTTCTGGAAGGAAGACGAATAGAGGCGGGGAGGGGATACGGCCGCCTCCCATCCAGTGACACGCGCCTCTTACGCCGACGCTCCATGACCGCGTACCATGTCCGTCGACGGCTGATGCAGGGTCGCGTTCGCGTGCGCCGGCGGCGCAACGAACAAGGCCGGCGGAAGCGGGAGGCTTGAGCCGAAATGAGCCAGAATGAGCCTAATTGAGCCGGGAGTAGACCGGTTGCCCGGCTCATAAACAGGCCGTAGCCAGGAGTGAATGAGCCGGAATGAGCCGTTGTCAGGAGTGAACGGCGAATATTCGCTCCTCTGGGCCATACCGGCACGCTGCACAGGGAAAGGAGCCTCTCGATGGAAGTCAAGGAACTCGGCCACGTCGTGCTGTTCGTCGCGGACGTCGAACGCTCGCGCCACTTCTACACGGACGTCCTCGGCTTCAGCGAGATACGCCGCGAGGGCCAGCGCCCCAATACGGCGATGTACTCCACGGGGCGCACGCACCACGAGCTCTACCTGATGCAGGGGGCGAGGACGCGCAGCCCATCCCGCAGGGGAAGCGACTGGGCCTCTACCACATCGGCATCAAGATCGGCACGACAGACGAGGAGCTGCGGGACGCGCTCGCGGAACTGCAGGAAGCCGGAGTGCGCGTCGTCGGCCACAACGACCACGGGAACACGCACAGCCTCTACATCCTCGACCCGGACGGCAACGAGATCGAGCTGTATATCGACGTGCAGCCCGAGACGTGGCGCGAGGAGTTCGCTCGGGAGGTCCCGCTCCGGCCCGCGCTGCGGTAGGGCGCTGTCAGCCCCGCATTCCGTTTGTCCGGCTGCCTGACTAGAATCGTTGCGTGGCCAGCCCCGTCCGCAAGCAGTACCTGGAGATCAAGTCGCGCTACCCGGATGCGCTGCTCCTGTACCGCATGGGCGACTTCTACGAGACGTTCGACGAGGACGCCCGGCTCGCGGCGCGGGACCTTGAGATAGTCCTTACCCAGCGCGACATGGGGCAGGGGGAGGTCGTCCCACTCGCGGGCATCCCGTACCACGCGCTGGACGGCTACCTCGCCAAGCTCGTCCGCAAAGGCCACCGCGTTGCCATCGCGGAGCAGACGAGCGAGCCGGACGGCAGGACGCTGGTGAGCAGGGACGTCGTACGCGTGGTCACGCCCGGCACCGTCATCGAGCCGGGGATGCTGGACTCGGCTGCGAACAACTACCTCGTGGCGGTCGCGCAGGGCGGCGTGCAGTCCGGCATCGCGTTCGTGGACATCACCACCGGCGAGTTCGCGGTGGCCCAGCTGCCCTCCGGAGCGGTGCCGCAGGAGATCGCCCGGCTCGCTCCTTCTGAGGTCCTGCTGGCGGAGTCGGACACCACGAGCGTACCCTCTGAGGCGCCGGACTGCCACGTGACCCGGGTGAGCGGGGCGAGCTTCGCTCCCAACGCCGCTCGGCGGCGCGTGCTCGACCACTTCGGCGTGCGCTCGCTCGACGCCTTCGGCTGCGAGGGGCTGGAGTTCGCGACCGCCGCCGCCGCCGTCGTGCTGGACTACGTCGGCGGTACGCACGCGGCCGCGTTGCCGCTGCTGACCGGTATGCGGACGTACTCGACGGACGCATTCATGGCGCTCGACCCGCAGACCCGGCGGAACCTCGAGTTGTTCGAGGGGGGCCGCTGGGGAGCGAAGGGCCAGTCGCTGTTGAGCGTGCTCGACCAGACCAAGACACCGATGGGCGCGCGGGCGCTCCGCCGGTGGGTCGGCCAGCCGCTCCTGGACGTCGATGCGATCGAACGCCGCCTCGACGCCGTGGCGTGGCTGTACGGCTCGGACGTTCGACGCCAGCGCATACGCGCGGAGCTGGCCGAGGTGTCAGATCTCGAACGGGCGGTGCAGCGCATCGCCACCGGCGTCGCCTTCCCGCGGGAACTCGTCGGGCTGCGCCGCTCGCTCGAACGCGTTCCGGCCCTGCGTGCGTTGACCGGGGAAGCCGGGGACGATCTGGCGTGGCTCACATCGGAGCTGGACCCGTGCGAGGGCGCCGTGGAGCGCATCGCCGCGGCCATCGCCGACGACCCCCAGGGCGACGTTGGGCAGGGCAGGGTGGTCCGCGTTGGTTACTCCGAGGAGATGGACGAGGTGCGTATGGCCGCGCAGGACGCTCGCTCGTACATCGCGGGGCTGGAGCGGAAGGAGCGTGAACGCACCGGCATCCCCAACCTCAAGGTCGGCTACAACAAGGTGTTCGGCTACTACCTGGAGGTCTCCAACGCGCACAGCGCGAGCGTGCCGGACGACTACGTCCGTCGCCAGACGCTCGTCAACGCGGAGCGCTTCTACACGCAGGAGCTGAAGGAGCACGAGAACCGCGTGCTAAGCGCGGGCGACCGCCTGCAGGAGCTGGAGACGGCCATCTACCGGCAGGTCTGCCGCGAGGTTGCGGGGCACACAGCGGCGATACTCGCGACCGCCGCCGCGCTCGCCACGCTCGACGCGCTGCTGTCGCTGGCCGAGTCCGCCGTGCGTTACGGCTACGTCCGGCCGGTGCTCGACGAAGGCGAGCACCTGGTGCTGCGCGAGTCGCGCCACCCCGTTGTCGAGCGGTTCCTCCCCAGCGGGGCGTTCGTCCCGAACGACGCCGACCTCTCCACGGATGAGAACCAGCTGGTGATCCTCACCGGCCCCAACATGGCGGGCAAGTCGACCTACCTGCGGCAGGTGGCCGTCGCGGTGCTGATGGCGCAGATAGGCTCGTTCGTGCCCGCGGCGGAGGCGCACGTGGGGCTGGTCGACCGCATCTTCACGCGCGTTGGCCTGCAGGACGACCTCGCGACCGGGCAGTCCACTTTCATGGTGGAGATGGTGGAGACCGCCGCGATACTCCACCACGCAACCCGTCGGTCGCTCGTCATCCTGGACGAGATCGGGCGTGGCACGTCGACCTTCGACGGGCTCTCCATCGCGCAGGCGGTCGCGGAGCATATCCACAACGCGCCCCGCCTCGGCTGCCGGACGCTCTTCGCGACGCACTACCACGAGTTGACGGCGCTGGCCGACCGCCTGCCGCGCGTCCGCAACCTGAGCGTCGCCGTCTCCGACCGCGACGGCGACGTCGTCTTCCTGCACCGCATCGTGCAGGGTGGGGCGGACAGGAGCTACGGCGTGCACGTGGCGCAGCTCGCGGGCCTGCCGAGACCGCTCATCAGTCGCGCGAGGGAGCTGCTCGCGGAGCACGAGGGCATGCCGGCGAAGGGCCGTGCGCGAGGGAAGCGTCCACTGCCGGGAGCGCCCCCGCAGAGCGCGATGCCCCTCTTCGGCGGCGTTTCGCCGGAGGCGTCGCGCATCCTCGCCGAGCTGCGCGAGCTGGACCTGGACGGTCTCACCCCGAGGCAGGCGCTCGACCTGCTCGCCGAGTTGCGCGAGCGGGCGGGCGAGGAGTGAAGTGGACGCGGACACATACGTCTTCGTGGACGGCAACAATGTGATGGGCTCGCGTCCCGACGGGTGGTGGCGTGACCGCGCATCGGCATCTCGGCGCCTCGTCGCCGACCTTCAGCCACTCGCGCGCCGCTCCGGCGTCTGGACGGTCGTATTCGATGGGTCCGCGCCGGACGAAGCAAGCCTGCGCCCCGGCGCGCTGCGAACGGAGTATGCGGCTCACGGAGGGGCCGACGCCGCGGACGACCGTATCGTCGAGCTCTTAAGGGGGTTGGCGGCGGGCGTCGATGCGCTGGTCTACACGTCCGACCGCCGGTTGCGCGACCGGGCAACGGCGCTCGGGGCGAGGGTCGAGGGAGCCAGTGTGCTGCTGAGAGGAGTAGAGGAGGCAGAGGTGAACGAGACCGCATCCTGGGCCGAGTTCGAGGCGGCGTCGCCGGAGCTGGCCCGCCTGGGGCTGGGGCTGTTCGACGAGACGGGGCTGGTGATGCTGGGGACGATACGCAGGGACGGCTCGCCACGCATCAGTCCTGTGGAGTTCTTCATCTTCGCCGGTGAGCTCTACTTGGGCATGATCTGGCAATCGCGCAAGGCGCAGGACCTCCGGCGCGACCCCCGGTGCATGGTGATGAGCACGGTGCACGACCGGATGCTCAAGGACGGCGAGTTCAAGATGGCCGGCATCGCCACCGAGGTGACCGACGAGGTGGAGCGCCACGCATGGTCTGCGGCGCTCCTTGAGCACATGGGTTTCTCGCCGGAGGAGGACGACGAGCCGTACCATCTGTTCAAGATCGGCGTCCTCACGGCCTCGTTCGCCAAGATCGAGAACGACGACTGGTCCCGGCTCTTCTGGCGTGCGGGAGAGGGGACGATTCCCCACCGCGCCCCCGAACGGCCCTCACCCTGACGCTCTCCCTCAGGAGAGGGGACCAGGCTCCTACTCCCATCCCCGGCAGACGCCCTGCAGTGGGCTTACACAAGCGGCTAGAATGAGGTTCGTCGCATGAAGCGACGGCTTGGGAGGCGCGCGATGGTTAGAGAGGCTGAACGGTCGGCGACAACCAGCAAGGCGGGGATGAGTCTCGCCGAGCAGTTCTCGCGCCATCCGGAGACGGACGAGCCGCCGGACTTCCTCGGTGGGCCATACAACCTGTCCGTGTGGAAGCCGAAGGATGCCGAACATCGCCACTTCCAGCAGAACGCGCCGAAGGCCGGAGAGCAGATGCCGGACTTCACGCTCCCCGTGCTGGACGGGGGTGAGCTGACGCTGTCGTCGCTGCGCGGCAAGCCGGTGATGATCGAGTTCGGCTCCGTCACCTGACCGCCATGCGTGGCGGAGTCTCCGCTCATGGAGGACCTGGCGAGCAGGTACGCAGACGAGGCGCACTTCCTGTTCGTCTACACACGGGAGGCGCACCCCGGTGAGCACTACCCGCCGCACCAGTACTACGAGCAGAAGGTGTTGCACGCCCGCTCGTTCAGGGAGCGGCTGGGTATCGGGCGCACGATCCTGGTGGACTCGCTGCAGGGCAGGGTGCATCGCGTGTTCGGCGGCGTGTCGAACATGTCGTGGATCGTCGACCACACGGGACGCGTTGCCTACCGGGCGGCGTGGACGGTGGCGGACGACATCGAGAGCGCCCTCCGCGAGGTGCTGACGTCGCGCATGTTGAAGCGCGAGGGCCAGCCTGCAGCGGTGTTCTATCGTGAGATCGTGGGGCTGCGTCCGGCGCGCGAGGGGCCGCCGCACGGCTTGCCGCGGTTCATGGGCGGCGACGTCGCCGCGCGGCAGTTCGAGGACGCCCGCCGACAGACCGAGCGGGCCTAGGAGGCAGGGACGCATGCCGATCTACGAGTTCAGGTGCAATGCGTGCGGGGCCAAGTCGGCGGCCTTCTTCCGTTCGATGAGGTCGGATGCCGCAGCGGCGTGCGGCCGCTGCGGAAGCGCCGACACGCGGCGGTTGTTCTCCACGTTCAAGGTCCGGACGCCGCGCCCCACTCCCGACCAGCTCAACAAGGCGGAGTTGCTCGACGGCGTGGACTACACCAACCCCGCCTCGATGGCCGACTTCTTCAGACGGATGGGCACCGCCTTCGACGACGAGCCGAACGAGCACATGGACGAGATCGTGGGCAGGCTCGACCACGGCGAGCCGGTGTACAAGGCGCTCGACCTGGACATGGGCGGTCACGCCGGCCACTCGCACGGGGCGCCTTTGGAGGAGTAGGCGAGGGCGCTGCGCTCCGCTCAGCATGACAGCCCCACTCCGCCCCGTCCCACCGCGTGCGCCGCCCGCGCACTCTGGATTCCCGCCGGTGCGGGAATGACAGAAGCTGCGCTCCCGTCCGGCGACTCCTGCCGGGAAGCGATGCGGAAGAAAGCAGAGAGGGGCAGGTGATCCTGCCCCTCTCGTTCCGGTATGTCCGGCGCTGTTCCCGTGCGGAGTCGCCTAGTCGGGGACGTTGGCGAACTGCGGGAAGACCTTCAGCGGGTTCTTGTTGACGATCGTGAGCTTGTCCTCTTCCGACAGCGAGGGCAGGTAGTCGATCACCGGGAGCAGGTCGTCCGAGGTCTTGCCGACCGCTGTGTGGGACGGGTGGTCGCTCTCCTGCCGGACGTTGCGGCCGGAGCCGGGCGCCTCGGTGCCGAAGGCTATGTTGGCGACGCCCCACTGCTTGATGGCGAGCTCCAGGTAGTCGATGTCGTAGGTGCACGTGTCGAAGAAGAGGTTGTCGCCTTCCCAGTTGCCCCGGTGGCGGGAGGAAGCGATGAACCTGTCCAGCGCTCCGCCGGCGTGGGCGATGCAGATGCGGAGGCCGGGGAACTTCGAGAACAGGTCGCTGTAGGCGAGGATGCGGGTCGCGAGGAACGTCTCAACGACGAACCCGACCTGGTAATTGCCGGGGATGTGAGCGATGCGGGGGTCCAGGCAGTTCGTGCCGTGGATGAACACAGGAACGTCCCACTCCTGGCACTTCTCGTAGACGGGGTACCAGTACGGCTCGTGCATGCCGGGCGAGTTGTGGCGGCCGTCCGGGTCGGGGCTGAGGTACGTTCCCGCGAAGCCGTACTCCTTGACGTTCTTCTCGAACTCCGGGATGCAGTTGCTCAGGTCGGGGGCTTCCGCGATCTGGGGCAGCATGGACGCGCCCAGGTAGCGCGTGGGGAAGTTGTCGACCTGCTTCTTGATGGTGTCGTTCGTGAACTCGGCCCAGGAGTAGAGCAGGTGGCGGGGCATCCAGCCCATCATCGTGAAAGGCCGAGGGCCGATGACCTGGACGTCGATGTTGCGCTCGTCCATGTATTCGGTGTGCATCGTGTTCGTTCTCATGAACGCTTCGTCGCTGAGATTGCCGCTCGCGGAGCCGGTCGCCCGCAGCGGGCTCTCGCCGAGGTGGCCGGAGGAGAACCCTCCAACTACCCACGTGCGAACCGAGTCCGGCGCCGATACGTGGCCATGGACGTCGAATACCTTCGTGCCTTTGAACATATCCTCCTCCTGATACCGCCATGAGAGCGGCTGTTTTGGTGAGACGCCGGCGGCTGGAACTATCCCTCGTCTGCGTCGCGCCGTTGCGTCGCGCAGAGGGTAGTCCTTCTAGCCGCTTGTTGCAAATTCCGGTATCGATAGGGATGCCGGTATCGATAACGGTACGTTGCCCGGCTACCCCACCAGAACGCCCGCCTCGGATGGGAGTTGGTCGAATATCTTGGCGTTGGCGTACTGCGGGTGGACGGGCACCTGGTGCTGGAGCTCGATCAGCTTGCCGGTCCTACCGGACTCGATGACGGCGAGCGTGGCCTCCAACGTTGCCATGCCCCACTCGGGCGTGTGATAGACGGGCGCGCCGTTGACGACGGCCTCGTACAACTCCTTGAGCTCGGCGCGGCGGTTCATCGCCCACCCGGAAGGAGGCTTCAGGTCTATCGTGTGGTGGCCCTCGTTGTCGTAGATGGTGATGCCGTAGGCAGAGCGGGTGATGTCGCCGCGTTCGCAGGAGACGACGACGAAGCCGGGCTCGGCGGGCACCCAGGGTTCGCCGCCGGGGTCGCGGTTCTGCCCCTCGCGCTTGAACACCTCGACCTCGCGCTCGCCGCCGATGCGGATCGCCTGCTTGTCGGACTCCTCGTCGCGGGTGCCGTTAATCATGCCGTCGCGCACCAGGATGCGCTCCGCCTCGTCGTACCGCTGGCGGTCGTGCCCCCAGGGGACGAGCTGCGCGCCCATGAAGTAGCCGTGCGCGTTGTGGATGATGGTTGAGACGGCGCCGTTCTCGAACTCGAAGAGCGCGGAGTAGTAGCCGGGGATGGGCCGCTCCGGCATCCACTGCCCGACCACGCCGCGCACGTTCTTGACCATGCCGCCGCCGAGCAGGCGCACAGTGTCGATCTGGTGCGGGCCCTGGCGGTAGACGAGCCCGCCGCCCTGCGCGAGGTCCAGTTCCTCGGTGACGCGGGGGCGGAGCAGCCAGTCCGTGTACGCCATGAAGTTGATGGCCTTCACCGCGCCGAGCTGGCCGGACTCGATGATGCTGTACATCTTGCGGAACGGCGGGATGAACGAGCGCGTGTGGCCGGCGATGAGCACGTTGCCCGTGCGCTTCGCGGCGTCGCACATCGCCTGGGCCTCCTCGAGATTGAGGGCCATCGGCTTCTCGACGACGACGTGCTTGCCATGCTCGAGGGCGTAGATGGTCATGGGCGCGTGGAACCGGTTGGGCGTCGAGATCCAGACCGCCTCGACGTCATCGTCCTCGCAGAGCTCTTCGATGCTCGCATAGGCCTTCGCCTCGTAGCGGGCCTGGAAGCGCTCTCGCGTGAGCGGGTTGATGTCAGCCCCGGCGATGAGGTCGATCTCCTCCATCTGCTCGAAGGCGGGGAGCATCTCTGTGCCGCCCACGCCGATGCCTGCCATCGCCACGCCCAGTGTTCGTTTGGTTGTCATGTCGCTCTCCTTTGGGTTCATTCGCGGGGTGGGTGTAGCACCCGGCGAGGGGATGTGTCAACGAGGGGACTCCGGTCACAGGGCTTCCCATTCGTCTCTGCCTATGCCGGCTTCTCGCAGGATAGTGACGAGAAGAGCCCGGGATATGTCGCCTCTGTGGGGGTTGGGCAACGGAACGCGAGTGCCTCCCCGCTTCATGAACTCGTGACGCGCACCCGATCGTGGGCCTGCAAATCCTGCCCTTCGGAGAGCCGTGATGAGTTCGCGTCGGCTGATGGCCCCCAGGCGTGGCATCAGGCGGTCTGCGCGAGGTTGAGGCAGATACCGTCAAGGGTGGGTAGGTCGTCCCCCTCGCGCAGGGCGAGGAGGAGCCAATCCTCGAACACGCTGCGCAGTTCCAGGCGGCAGGTTTCCAGGGTGTCTCCGTTAGCCCACAGCCCCTGGAACCCCGGGATAGTTCCGAAGAACGTGCCGTCATCCAGCAACTCATAGCTGGCCCGTCGCATCCCTGCCCTTATGTACTGAGTCAGCACAGTGATATCCCCTGGGGATTATCCCACACCGCGCGCTGCTCCGCGAAACACTGCCACGTCTAACCCTCCCGCTCCGCCAGCTCCTCGTGCAGCAGGTCCTCGGCGTAGCGGAGCAGCGTCTGCTCGCGGTCGTCGGGCGTGGCCCTGGACTGGAAGTAGCGGCGCAGCGCGTCGAGCGGCTCGATGCGCTCCGCTTCCTCCCAGGGGAGGCGCGTGCGGCGCTCGCGCTCGACGCGGCGTTCGATGCCTGCGACATAGTAGGCGGAGCCGAGCGCAGCGCGAACGTCGGCCTCGCGAAAGGCGGGCTCCTGCTCGGCGCGCATCTCGATCCGCAGACGGACGATGGAACATGCCAGCTCCTCGGCAGGGTAAGCGGCGACGGCCTGCACCGCGGCCTCGGTGGGGTTCTCCAGAGGCCGCGTCGAGACACGTATCGTGAGCATGGGGCGGGCAGGGGTCGGCACGAACCCGTAGCCGATGAGGCGCTCGCCCTGCGGGCGGGCAGGGTCTATGTCCGCGACGACGAACCCCTTGTCCTCGCGCTCCTCGCTGAAGTCCACCCGTTCGATGCTGCCCGCGTAGACGACCGGCGGATGCTCCGTGAGCACCTGGTGCTTGTGGATGTTGCCGAGCGCGACGTAGTCGAACTGCGGGATGGCGACGGTCCCGAGGCTGAGGACGTGGTCGTTCCCCAGCATCATCGACTGCTCGGAGGCCGTCTTCGCTCCCGCGATGTTGACGTGGGCGCAGAGCACGGCGGGGACCGTGGGGTCGAGCCTGTCGACCTCCTCCTGGAGGTACGCGACGAGCCCGCCCTCGACCTCCTGCTTGATCTGCTCCAGCGTCTTGCCGCGCGTCTCCTCGCGGTTCATGTACTGGCCGATGCGTATCCACGGCAGCGCGACGACCTGAACGTCGCCGGCTTGGGTGGCGATGCGGTGCGTGCCGAGCTTCTGCCCGACGGTGACGTTGGCGACGCTGAGCGTTGGGAAGATCTCGAGCGCGGTGGCGCGGTTGGCGACGTGCGGCAGGTCGTGGTTGCCGATGGTGAGGAACGTGGGGATGCCCGCAGTCGAGAGGCGCGCGATGCGCCGGGCGAACTCGCGCTGGTGGGTCTGCGTGGGATTGCGCGCCTTGTAGGCGTCGCCCGCGAAGAGGACGAGGTCGACGCCCTCCGTGATGGCGTGGTCGACCGCGTAGTCCATCGCGGCGAGGAAGTCCAGGAGGCGCGTGTTGACGCCGAGATACTCAGCACGGTCCACGCCCGGCGCGAACCAGTCCGGCAGCGCGTCGAGGTCGGCCTGGGAGGCGGGGCGTCCGTACGTCTCGACGCCGACGTGGATGTCGGAGAGGTGCAGGAGGCGCATGGCGGTCAGGCGCTCATGCCCGGCGAGGCTTGAACGCGGCGCTGTCTATCTGGATGTGTGCCAAAGTGTGCCAAAGTGTGCCATCCACTCGTGGGCGTGGCGGCGGGAGCTCGGAGGCTCCGCACGCCAGCTCCCTGCCATGGTAGGAGGCGGGGCGGCGACGGCACAAGGGGCGGGTGCCGCGGGGTGGTATCTTGTCGCGGACAGGGAGGCTGGCCGGGCGTAGATTCTGCCGACGCTCAGGCTTGCGAGAGTCAGTTGCTCCGAGCGTGCTGCCTAAACCAGCGCGTACCAGCAGACAAAGAAACTGCATCTGACTTTGGGGGGCGACTAATCCTAGTATTCGATCGCAGTGCGGGGTGCGAGGCGTTCGGCGACGGGGTCGACCTTGAAGCCGAGCGTCTCCAGTGTCGTCACGCCGATGAGCGGGATGTCTGCTTCCTCGGCGAGGGTGACGAGGATGGGGCTCCTCACGCCTTCCATCTCCGCGTTCGCGAGCGCCAGCGGCCTGACGGTTACGCGACCGTCGGCCAGTTCGACTTCCACCTGCCGCACGATCTCCAGGCCGAGCCGCTGTCCGAGCGCGATGGGGATCTTCGTGAAGGTGGCGCCGGTGTCGACGAGGCACCTGAGGGTGTCCGAGGCGGACGACCCTGAGAGACTGAGGTCTGCGTACGTAGCGCCCATGCCTCTATCCTAAACCCGGGTGCTGCCCATGTCGCGGAGGGCGGCGCGGAGGGCGTCAGGGAGCTCGGCGATGGGGACGCGCGTCTGCTGCATGGAGTCGCGGTTGCGGATGGTGACGGCGCTGTCCTCTTCGACGGTCTGGAAGTCGACGGTGACGCAGAGCGGGGTGCCGATCTCGTCCTGGCGGCGGTAGCGGCGGCCTATGGACTGGGCGTCGTCGTACTGGGAGCGGAAGACGCTGCGCACCTGCGCGTGCACGTCGCGCGCGGTAGGAGTCAGCTTCGCGTTGCGGCTGAGCGGGAGGACGGCGACCTGGGCGGGCGCGATGTCGGGGTGGAAGCGGAGGACGGTGCGGACCTCCTCCTTGCCGTCACCGGTGGGGGCCATCTCCTCGTCGTAGGCGTCGAACATGAAGGTGAGCGCCGCGCGGTCGGCCCCGGCTGCGGGTTCGATGACGTACGGGAAGTAGTGCTCGTTCGCCTCCTGGTCGAAGTACTTCATCGTCTTGCCGGAGACGGCCTCGTGCTGGGAGAGGTCGAAGTCGGTGCGGTTGGCGATGCCCTCCAGTTCACCCCAGCCCCACGGGAAGTTGTACTCGACGTCGGCGGTCGCCTTGGCGTAGTGGGCGAGCTCGTCGGGCTCGTGGTCGCGAAGGCGCAGGTTCTCTTCCCTTATGCCGAGGTCCCGGTACCAGTTGAAGCGCTGCTCTATCCAGTGCCGGTGCCAGTAGTCGTCGTCGCCGGGCTTGACGAAGAACTCCATCTCCATCTGCTCGAACTCGCGGGTGCGGAAGATGAAGTTGCCGGGGGTTATCTCGTTGCGGAAGGACTTGCCGATCTGCGCGATGCCGAACGGC
>JAPPHT010000045.1 GCA_028874795.1 Chloroflexota bacterium | reverse complement strand
GCAATCTCGGCATCGCCCAGATCATGACGGCAATGACTTCGACCGATGGAGCCGCAGAAGGAGACGCCATCCTCGACTGTCTGGAAGATGAGACGGTGCTGCGCATGTTCCTGAACGAGCCGCTCACAGCAGCGGGCGAATTGAGTGATGAGACCTCCTCGTGCATCCGCGGAGGTCTCGGCGGGATGGACCTGCGCCCAATGATGAAATCGCCCGGCGCGTCTGCCGGAGCGATGGATGCCCGGATAGTCGGGATGGCGAGCATCCTGACGTTCACCGCCTGTCTGAACGATGAAGAATGGAAGGCGGCGGCGTCCGCACTGGATTTAGGGCCTCGTGACAAATCCGGTACGGATTGCCTGTTGGACGAACTCGGCGGACCGACGGGGGTGGCGGAAGCCCTGCTCCAAACGGATGAATCGGGCTTGCCTGCGGCGTTCATTGCCGCGGCAGCCAAGTGCGGCGTGGGATTTACAGGAATGCCGGAGAACGTGCCTAGTGACTCCGGCTCCGGTGGCACAGGCGGCGATAGTTCCACGGAGGGCATGGGGCTGCCGCCGGACACGCTGCAACCCGTGGCTGTTGACGACCCCCAAGCGTTCCTTGCCGGGCTGTCGCCCAGGGAACAGTCCTGCCTCGACGATAAAGGCATCGGCCCCCAGGAACTTTTGCAGATGACGGGGCGCTCTCCCGGCGGCTCTCCGAAGACCGCTACGGACATCGTCAACTGCCTGCGAGACGACACGGTGCTCAGGCTGTTCCTGACAACGCTGGTCGGACAGGTTGAACCGTTCAGCCAAGAGACTTCATCCTGCATACGGGAAGGATTCGTACCGATTGACCTGCGAGGGCTGTTGGCTCCAGCCGTCGCCGGGTTTACCCCCGAAAACTCCCTGGCGCTGGGCATGACCGCGCTCAACGTCTCTGTGGTCTGCATGAACGAAGATGAATGGGAGACCTATGCCCCAAGGCTTGGCATGCAGCCTGAGGACAGGGAGGGTGCGGCCTGCCTATTCGAGGAATTGGGCGGGCCTGCGAAGCTGGTGGAAGCCATGCGGGACGCCAGCTTCGGCGAACCATCGGAAGCGTTCCTAAGGGCGGCGGAGGACTGCGGGCTGGAGGGTACACCTCCGTCCCAATAGATGATTCCGCGCTTCATGGTACTCGTTCAGGACATGTGAGACGGCGAGTCCATCCGCGGGTGGTGCTGGCGAAGATACTGCATAGGGTTCAGCCAGCCAAGTGACTGGTGAGGGCGTCCGAGTGGACGTGGCGGAGGTCACGCTGGGGCGTCAATTTATGAAATCAGTATCGCGTAGGGAGGCTTTGTCAGCGTATCCCCTCCGGTGTTCCCGGCTCTCGAAGCACTTGGGCAGTGGCTCAGTCGAATTGATCCACTACCCGACTGAAACAGCATTGTACCCAGCGTCATCGCGCCACTATCCTAGTGCTTGGGTATGGGATTGAGGACATCTGCCGGGAGCCGCCCGTACATGAGCGAGAACAGCTCTCAGATAGAGGTGAGCAACCTCTGGAAGGTATTCGGCGATAACCCGGAGTCCGCCCTGCAGCCGGAGCACGAGTCCATGACTCGCGAGGAGATACGCCGGGCACTGGGTGTCGTGGTCGGGCTCCGGGACATCTCGTTCAGCGTAGACACGGGACAGGTCTTCGTCGTCATGGGGCTATCCGGCAGTGGCAAGTCGACCCTGGTGCGCTGCCTGATCAGGCTTGCTGAACCCACTGCGGGACAGGTCTGTTTCAATGGCAAGGACATCGGCAGCTACTCTCCGAAGCAGTTGGTGGAGTTCCGGCGCAGCAAGATTGCCATGGTCTTCCAGCACTATGGCCTCCTTCCGCACCGCAACGTCATCGACAACGTGGTGTACGGCTTGGAAGTGCGGGGGATGGACAGGCCGTCCAGGTACGAGGCTGCGCTGGAGGCTATCAGGGTCGTGGGTCTGGAGGGTTGGGAGCGCAATTATCCCCGGGAGATGAGCGGCGGTATGCAGCAGCGCGTCGGCCTCGCCAGGGCGCTGGCGACCAACCCCGACGTACTGCTCATGGACGAGCCGTTCAGCGGTCTCGACCCGCTCATAAGGCGGGAGATGCAGGACGAACTGCTCACCCTGCAGACGGAGTTGCGGAAGACCATCGTGTTCATCACGCATGATCTGAACGAGGCCCTCAAGCTGGGGGACCGCATCGCGATCATGCGGGACGGCGAGATCATCCAGATGGGTTCGCCCGAGGAAGTCGTCACCTTGCCTACTGACGCCTACGTCACCGACTTCGTCCGGGACGTATCAAGAGCAAAGGTCCTCCAAGCGCGGGCCATCATGCGGGAGCCCAGCGTGGTCATCTACGAACGGCAGGGCCCCCGGGCCGCGCTGTACGCGATGAACCAGCACGGCCTCGACGCGGTGTTCCTGATCGCACGCGATTTCACCCTCAAGGGATTCCTGACGGCGGAAGAGGCGAGGGAACTGCTCCGCCGGCGGAAGGAGTCCCTGGAAGAAGCCCGCATCGTCCCCGCGACGACCACGGCCCCTGAGGCATACATCGAGGAGGTCGTGCCGATGGCGGCCCAGACCGAACACCCGATCGCGGTGGTGGGCGAGCACGGGAGCCTGCTGGGGGAGATCGACAGGGCGACTCTTCTCACGGGCCTGTCGGGCAAGGCATAGTGCAACCAAGCCGCTCATCTCATGGTTGTGGGGATAGTCCCCCACGGCTCCAAACGGACACGTTGCTTAGCTGGCAGACCCATCAGGGTCTCTAATGCACGTCCATGACCTTCTGATTCAGTCCGATATAGAAGTGGCGAATAGAATCGACAGCGAACGGGCAACCATTACTCGTGCGGCTGCGGTAAGCAGGAGGCTGCTAGCTTGTCATAGAGGAGGACAACATGATGCGGCACCAATCATATGCTCAGCGTGGCCTCGACTATCTGGAGCGCGCCATACTGAGCTTGCTAGCATTCCATCCAGGCCATTGCTTTAGCCAAGCTGAGCTTGGCAGGTTGCTTGGTGTACCTGATGTGTCGCCTGTGAATTCTGCCATAGTACACGGGATGGTTTATCACTTATCTAGCAAAGGCTGGCTGATACCCGAATCGTAGATTCAATATGGTGCGTCGAGTA
>JAPPHT010000082.1 GCA_028874795.1 Chloroflexota bacterium | reverse complement strand
TGGCAACACCTTAGTCTGGTGTTGCACTTCGTTTGTGAACTTAGGGAATCCAGGGTGCGCGGGCAGCGCACGCGGGGCTGAGTAGAGGGGACAGGGTACGTCCCATGTTGAGGAAGGGCGCAGTGCAACGGCAGCGGCCTTGTTTCATACCCTTACGCGGCCCGACAGGGCCACGGGCCATTCCTGCGCAGGCAGAAACCTCGCAGCCCGGCGGAGTGGAGTGGGAGCTTGTCATGTTGAGCGGAGCCGCAGGCGGAGTCGAAATATCTCTCGGGCATCTGGTCCCTTCCCCCTTGATGGGGGAAGGTTAGGATGGGGGTGGGTTCGTCGTTCCCGCGCTTGGCGCGCAACCTCGCAGCCCTTATGTGTGGCGCGCAGCCTCAGGTAGCCCGGTCTTCCACCACGAGATTGCGCCCGACGGCCCGCAGCGCCTTCATCACCGAACTGATGTGGGATCTGTGGTCGGGGTTAACGAGCTTCCGCACTGCCGACTCGCTGAGACCAAGGCGTTCCCCGAGCGCCACGTTAGTGATGCGCTGCTCCCGCATCGCCGTATAGAGCGCGAGCTTCGCCGCGACGATGGGCGTCACAGGAATCAGCACTTGGCCCTCCTGCAGGGGGCTTGGAACAGGGATATCTCTACGGACCTCGACGTGCATTCCCAAGGCAACTTCTAGGCAGTCCTCAGCCATCGCTATTGCCTCTTCCCACGACCAACCGCCGGTGTTCGCCCCGTACACGTCCGGGAAGGTCACGTTGTATGCCTCCCTTCCGGACACTCGGGCTTCTTCCTCGTCCCGGATGATCTTGCACGGGTACTCGTAGCGCATCGCCTGGAACTCCCTTCCGTCTATCTGCAAGTCTCCCAGCATCGCTGCCAGAGTGCCCGTAGGGATCTCGCCGTGTGGAACGGTCGTCCGGTACATGCCGCCCCGCACCTGTCCGTGGCTGCCCTTGCCAAGTCGCGGGTTGAATGCGAACTCCTGTCCTGTCTTCCGGGCGTACGCCCTCGCGCGCCTGACGAACTCCCTGTTGTTCACCGCGAGAGCATCGCACCTTTAAGTGCGATTATGCAACCTGGGCCAGATGGACAGGCGTGCCGAATGCGCCGAAAACGTCCCGTATCACGCGTGGCGCGGAGAGTCGGGTATGGGATAATCGAACTGCGATGGCAGATGCGGAACTGCAGACCGACCTCCCGGATGCGCCGGCAGATTCGCTGACCACAGAGGACCTGCTGGACATCTACGCCACGATGCTTCTCGTCCGGACGCTCGACGAGCGGGTGTGGGCGATGAACCGGCAGGGGAAGGCGGCCATCGTCGCGTCGAGCCAGGGCCACGAGGCCGCGCAACTGGCCTCCGTCTGGGCGCTGCGGAAGAACGCGCCCGACTTCTTCTGCTTCACGTACTACCGCGATCTTGCAGTAACGACAGCTCTCGGCCTGACGGCGGAGGACTCGTTGCGGGGCTTCCTCGCGAGGGAGGGCGAGCCGCTCTCGGGCGCGCGCCAGTTTCCCCAGCACGGAGCCGCCCCGGAGCTCAAGTTCATCAACCACTCCAACGTCATCGGCACGCACGTTCCGCATGCCGTCGGCTGGGCGCTCGGTGTGAAGATGCGCGGCGAGGATACGGTCGTCGCCTGCTTCTTCGGGGACGGCACAACGAGCCAGGGCGAGGTCCACGAGGCGATGAACTTCGCCTCCATCCACAAGCTGCCCATCGTCTTCCTTGTGGAGAACAACAAGTACGCGATCTCCGTGCCCGTCGCGCGCCAGATGGCCATCGAGCGCTACGCGCTGCGGGCCGAGGGGTACGCGATGCCGGGCACGACGGTCGACGGCACGGACGTCCGCGCCTCGTACCTGGCGGTTGCCGCGGCCGTGCAGCTCGCGGCCATGGGCGGCGGGCCGAGCGTGGTGGAGTTCGACGTTGAGCGCTATCTCCCGCACACCAGCGACGACGACGACACCGTCTACCGCGACCGCGACGAGATACAAGAGGCGAAGAAGCGCGACCCGCTGGAGAAGCTGCACGCGCTGCTCTCGAGCGCGGGCTTGCTCTCCGAGGAGCGGGACGCGGCCATGAAGAAGCGTGCGCGGGACGAGGTGAACGTGGCGACCGACGCGGCGGAAGCCGCACCGTTCCCCAGCGACGAGGACGTGTTCCGGCACGTAACGAGCGAGACGTAGCGATGGCAGTCGTCACCGTCAGAACCCGTCATTCCCGCGAAGGCGGGAATCTAGAGTGCCCGGCAGGGCACGCGGCGGGGATGGGTGATGGGGGTACTAAGGTGAAGGTGAAGGAGTAGCGTGAGCGAGTAGCGATGGCAGTCGTCACCGTCAGAACCCGTCATTCCCGCGAAGGCGGGAATCTAGAGTGCCCGGCAGGGCACGCGGCGGGGATGGGTGATGGGGGTACTAAGGTGAAGGTGAAGGAGTAGCGTGAGCGAGTAGCCATGGCAGTCGTCACCGTCATAGAGGCGATACGGGACGCGATGCGCGAGGAGATGGAGCGCGACTCGTCCGTGTTCGTGATGGGGGAGGACGTGGGCCGCCGCGGCGGTGTCTTCCTGGCCACCAAGGACCTGCTGGACGACTTCGGCGAGGACCGCGTCATCGACACGCCGCTCGCCGAGGCGTCGATCGCGGGCATCGCGGTCGGCGCGGCGATGTCCGGGCTGCGGCCGATCGCGGAGATCCAGTTCGCGGACTTCATCTGGCCGACCGTGAACCAGATGATCGGCGAGGCCGCGCGCATACGGTACGGCACCAACGGGAAGCTCCACGTGCCGATGGTGCTGCGCTCGCCGTACGGCGGGCACGTGCGGGGCGGGCTCTACCACTCCCAGAGCGTTGAGTCGTACTTCGCGCATACGCCGGGCCTGAAGGTGGTCGCTCCCGCGACGCCGTACGACGCCAAGGGCCTGCTGAAGGCCGCCATCCGGGACGACGACCCGGTCATCGTGCTGGAACACAAGCGGACGTACCGCTCGGTGCGGGGCCAGACCCCGGACGAGGACTACGTCGTGCCCATCGGCTCCGCGGAGGTGAAGCGCGAGGGGACCGATGTGTCCGTCATCACGTACGGCCTCACGCTCCACTACTCGATGCAGGCGGCTGCCGAGCTGGAGAACGAGGGCGTGAGCGTCGAGGTCGTCGACCTGCGCACGCTCCGGCCGCTGGACACGGGCACGGTGCTGGCGTCGGTGCGGAAGACGAGCAAGGCCCTGGTGGTGCACGAGGACAACGGCGCCGTATCCGTGGGCTCCGAGGTCAGCGCGCTGATCGCGGAGCACGCATTCGAGTATCTGGACGCGCCGGTGATGCGTTGCACGGGCCCGGAGATCCCGGCGATGCCGTTCGCTCCGACGCTGGAGGCTGCCTACATGCCCACCGCGGAGAAGATAGCGGCGAAACTCAGAGAACTGGCGGCGTACTGACATGATCAGGACCATCGAACTGCCCCAGGTAGGCGAGTCGGTAACCGAGGGCGTCATCGGCAAGTGGCTGGTGGAGCCGGGCCAGCGGGTCGAGAAGTACGATCCGCTCGTCGAGGTCGTCACCGACAAGGTGAGCATGGAAGCGCCGTCCCCGTACACGGGCGTCTTCGTGCGGGCGCTGGCCGAAGAGGGCGAGACGGTGCCTATGGGCCAGCCGATCTGCGAGATGGACGTCGACGGCGAGGAGCCTGCCGTCGTTCCCGCGGAGGCAGAACGCGCTGAAGCGCGCCCTCGCCATCCTGATCCCGTCGTTCCCGCACAGGCGGGAACCCAGGGTGCGCGGGCAGCGCACGAGGCGGGGAGTGGGGATGAGAGCCAGGCCGAGGATGAACCCGCCGAGGATGCGGAGGACGCCCCCGCTGAGGAAGACGCAGGACGGGTCGGGGGCGCGTGGGCGATGCCTGCGGCGCTCGGCGCGGACGCGCCGGAGAGTGGACAGGACGAGGAGGCCGGCGAACACGCCTTCGAGTTCATGGACAGCGTCCGCAGCGTCGGCCCGACGGGGTCAGGAGAGGGCGGCGAGGGCCGACGCGACGCGCTCCAGGAGCAGGCGCTGGCCGAACACGAGCACGAGAGCGCGTCGCCGAGCGCTGGAGCGCCGGACCGCCGGCACGTCGTCTCGCCGCTCGTAGCGAGGCTGTCGGCGCAGTACGGCATCGACCTCTCGACGATCCGGGGTACGGGCACGGGAGGCCGCATCACGAGCAAGGACCTGCTGGACGCCGTGAACCGTCTGAGCGCTCCGGCGCAGACCGACGGAGAAGGACCGGAAGCGGCTGTGGAGGTTGCGCCTCAGGAGGAAGAGGCAGCATCTGAAGAGGAAACGGCGGAGCAGCCTCTGTTCGAGAAGGAGGCGGCATCTGAGGAAGCCTCGGACGAGCAAGTAGTGGAGGAGGAAGCGGTAGAGGCGGTTGCTGAGGAAGCGGAGGAAGAGCAAACGGAGGCGATGGCAGAGCCCGTCGCGGAAGCCATCGCTGAGGAAGAGGCAGCAGTCGTACCGGAAGCGGAAGCCGAGGACGAGTCGGCAAGTCCCGTCATCCCCGCACCGGCGGGGATCCAGGGTGCGCGGGCAGCGCACGAGGAGGAAGCGGGGCCTGTGGGGGACTTGGAGGCGTCAGACGAGCCCGTGCCCGAAGACGAAGAGGTATCCCCTCTCCTCGTGGGAGAAGGGGAGGGAGAGGACACTCCGGCGGAGGAAGCTGCACCCGAGGCACAAGCGGACGAGGAACAGGCGCCCGCACCAGCAGCGGAAGCAACATCCGTGATGCCGCTGACGCCGGTCCGCAGGATCATCGCGGAGCACATGGCGCGCTCGTCGCGCGAGATCCCCGCCGCGTGGTCGATGGTGGAGACGGACGTCACCCGGCTGGTACGGGCGCGGGAGGCGCTCCGCGCGGCGTTCGAGGAGCGGCACGGCATACCGCTCACATACCTGCCGTTCGCCGCCGCCGCCGTGGCCGCAGCCCTGCGTGAGCACCCGCGCCTCAACGCCCGATGGGACGACGGCCACATCACGCTCAACAACCGCGTCAACCTCGCGGTCGCCGTCGCCACCGAGGCCGGGCTGATGGTGCCGGTGGTGCGGGATGCCGACACGCTGAGTATCGCGGCCATCGCCGCGGAGCTGCGTCGGCTGACCGACGGCGCTCGCGCGGGCACGCTCGGCATCGAGGACGTTCAGGGCGGGACGTTCACGCTGAACAACACCGGCGCGCTCGGCTCCGTGGTCTCGGTGCCCATCATCAACCACCCGCAGGCCGCGATCCTGACGACCGAGGCGATCGTGAAGCGTCCGGTGGTGGTCGAGGGCGACGCCATCGCGGTGCGCTCCATGATGAACCTCTGCCTCACGTTCGATCACCGGGTGTGCGACGGCGCCGAGGCGGGCGCGTTCCTCAGCGCGGTCAAGGCCCGCCTTGAAGTCATCGACGAGACCATCGGCTTGGGGTAGGGCACGCGCATGGCAAGCCTCGTCATTCCCGCACCGGCGGGAATCCAGGTGCGCGGGCAGCGCACGCCGGGGAGTGGGGCAGCGGTGCGGGTGTTTGGTCCCCTCTCCCTTGAGGGGAGAGGGTTAGGGAGAGGGTGAACCGGGGTGGAGCCGTGGCGGGGCTCCGGCCCCTTCCCCCTTGACGGGGGAAGGTTGGGATGGGGGTGAGCCGCGTAGCGGGACCGCCTGCTCCCTCTCCTGAGGGAGAGGGCAACGCGCTTTAGCGCGTGGGTGAGGGCCCTGCGTGTGTGGTGGGGCAGCGGTGGGACCGCCTGGCTCCCCTCGCCCTCTGGGAGAGGGGCTGGGGGTGAGGGTTACGCTGGCTACGAGGAGTGAGTAACGATGCCTGAGTCCGAGATCGCGCTGCGCTACGGGATGAACCCCCACCAGACCCCCGCGAGGGCGTTCGTCGAGCAGGGAACGCTCCCGTTCGAGGTCCGCAACGGCTCGCCCGGCTTCATCAATCTCCTGGACGCGCTGAACTCGTGGCAGCTCGTGCGCGAGTTGAAGGCCGCGACCGGAATGCCCGCCGCTGCCTCGTTCAAGCACGTGAGCCCCGCCGGTGCGGCGGTCGGCGTCCCGCTCAGCGACACGCTTGCGCAGGCGTACTTCGTCGATGGCGCATCGCTCTCACTGCTGGCGGCAGCGTACGCCCGCGCCCGAGGGGCCGACCGCGTGTCGTCGTTCGGCGATTGGATCGCGCTCTCGGACGTCGTGGACGAGTCCACCGCGCGCCTGATACGCCGCGAGGTGTCGGACGGCATCATCGCGCCGGGTTTCACGCCCGAGGCCGCTGAACTGCTCGCCGCCAAGCAGGGCGGGCGCTACTGCATGCTGGAGGCCGACCCCGGCTACGAACCGCCCGAGCAGGAGACGCGCACCGTGTTCGGCGTGCGGATGCAGCAGGGGCGCAACGACGCTTCCGACTGGGCCGCGCAACTGTCCAACGTCACCGGCCCCGACGACGGCCTGCCGGAGTCCGCGGTGCGCGACCTCACCGTCGCGCTGGTCACGCTGAAGTTCACCCAGTCGAACTCGATGTGCCTTGCGCTGGACGGGCAGGTGATCGGGAACGGGGCAGGGCAGCAGTCGCGCATCCATTGCACGCGGCTTGCGGCGAGCAAGGCGGACACCTGGTGGCTGCGGCAGCACCCCGCCACGCTGGGACTGCCGTTCAGGGAGGGCATCGGGCGCCCGGAGCGCGACAACGCGGTGGACGGCTTCCTGCGGGACGACCTGGCGCCCGCCGAGGACGAAGTGTGGCGCGCCGCCTTCGCGGAGACGCCGCAGCGACTCACGGCAGCGGAGCGCCGAGCCTGGCTCGACGAACTCACCGGCGTCTCCATGGCCTCGGACGCGTTCATCCCGTTCCGCGACAACATCGACCGCGCGGCGATGAGCGGCGTTCGATACGTCGTGCAGCCTGGCGGCTCCGTCCGCGACGACGACGTGGCCGCCGCCTGCGCCGAGTACGGCATCGCCATGGCCATCTCCGGCGTCCGCCTCTTCCACCACTAGGGACACCCGTCATTCCCGCGAAAGCGGGAATCCAGGGCGACCGCCTGGTCGCGCGGAAGGGCTGATGGGGGCTGGGGTTGCTCCCCTCTCCTGAAGGAGAGGGTGCCGCGTCAGCGGCGGCTGAGGGCCCTGTGGGGGCGGCGTGAGGCCGTCCTCTGTCGTTCCTGCGGAGGCAGGAACCGCGCAGCCGTACGCGTCATTCCCGCGAAAGCGGGAATCCAGGGCGACCGCCTGGTCGCGCGGCGGGGCTGGGTGGGGGCTGCGGGTTGCCCTCCCTCTCCTGGGGGAGAGGGCGCCGCGCCAGCGGCGGGTGAGGGCCCTGTGGAGGCGGCGTGGGGCCGTCCTCCGTCGTTCCTGCGAAGGCAGGAACCGCGCAGCCGTACCCGTCATTCCCGCGAAGGCGGGAATCCAGTGCGACCGCCCGGTCCCGCGGAGGCGCTGGTGGGGGCTGGGGGTTCCTCCCCCCGCCTCCACGCGAGAATCGCTATAGTTCCCCTGTAGAGCCTGCCAGGAGAATACCTGTTGAGTACCACGAGCCCCCAAGCACCCCGCCACGGCCAGGCGCACTGGCTCGGCGAGGGCATCGACTATGCGTGGGCGTGGGGGCTGCAGCGCGACCTGCTCGAGGAGCGGGTCGCCGGCGAGCGGCAGGACACCCTGTTGCTGATGGGCCACGCGCCGGTCTACACGGCGGGGCGGCGCTCCGTGCCTGAGGACGTGCTCGCGCAGCTTCCCGCGCCGCTCGTCGAGACTGACCGGGGAGGGCAGACGACCTACCACGGGCCGGGGCAGCTCGTTGGCTATCCCATCGTTTCCCTGACGGAGTTGGGCCTCGGACCGAAGCGGTACGTGGAGGCTGTCGAGAGCGCGTTGATCGCGGCGCTGGCGGAGTACGGGGTCGCGGCGCACCGCGAGGAGGGGCTCACCGGAGTGTGGACGCGGTCGGGGAAGATAGCGGCGATCGGCGTGAAGGTCTCGCGCGGCGTCACGATGCACGGCTTCGCGCTGAACGTCGCGACCGACCTCCGGGCGTACGAGGTCATCGTTCCCTGCGGCATCGGCGACAGGCCGGTGACCTCGCTGGCGGCCCTGGTCGGCAGCGCCCCGGACCTGAAGGAAGCGGCGTACGTCGCGGCGAAGGCGCTCGGCGCGTCGCTCGGCATCTCGTGGCAAGTCGGCTAGCCGGCGATTTGTCATCCCGAGCGTTGCGTTCCTTGTTTGTCATTCCGAGCGCAGGCATCGGCAGAGCCGATGGCGAAGCCGAGGAATCTCTCGGGGAACGCCCGTAGAGAACGGGGTGTCTCCCCGCGCCCGTTAGCCCTTAACATGCATCCCTTTTTCATGTACGGGCAGGTCTCCTCTTCCTAGAATTGCTCCATGCCCGCGACCCGCGAACTGCTGGAGCTGCAATCGGTGGACGGCGAACTCGCCGTCCACCACGCGAGGCTGAGCGAGATCGCGCCGCTGCTGGGCGACGACTCGGCGATACGCGCGCTGACCCGGCGCCTGGCGTCGGAGCAGGCGGAGGTCGACTCGGCGCTTGGGCGGCAACAGGAGTTCGACTCCGTCATCGCCGGTTTCACGGAGCGCGTGGACGCCGCTGAAGGCCGGCTGTACAGCGGCGTGGTCGTGAACCCCCGCGAGCTCCAGGACCTGCAGGCCGACGTCAACATGCTCAAGCGGCAGCGGGGCCAACAGGAGGACGCGCTGCTCGAGGTGATGGTGGAGCTCGACACCGCTCGCGGCAAGCGCGACGCGTCCGCGAAGGAGTTGGAGGAACTGGAGACGTCGTGGAGCGCCGAGCAGGAGTCGCTCTCACAGGAGCAGCGGCGCCTGCAGGCCGAGGTCGCGGACCTGGAAGGGCAGCGGGCGAGCGTCGTCGGGCGCATCCCGCCGCCGGAGACGGCGTTGTACGAGCAGGTGCGCAGGAACCACCCCCACCCCGTGGCCCAGATGCACAACAACGCGTGCAACGCGTGCCGCGTCGGCGTCCCGATGCGCACGGCACAGGAGGTGCGCACCTCTCAGGCCCCGGTCCGGTGCCCGAACTGCGGCCGGATCCTGCTCCCGGAGTAGAACGCCTCCGTCGTTCCCGCGCTTCAGCGCGCGCGGAGAGCAGGAACCTCGCAGCTGGCGGGGGCTGATGGGATGGGTGATTGTCATGTTGAGCGGAGTCGAAACATCTGTCGGGTGGCTTGATCCCCTCTACTGAGGGAGAGGGTTAGAGCCTGCCCCGCACTTGATGCGGGGGTGAGGGCCCCGCAGGGGTGGGGCCGGCGTTACGAAGGAGTCAGAACAGAAGGCGGCATAGGGATAGAAGGATGCCAGCGGTCCCCTCTCCCTTGAGAGGAGAGGGTGGACCGGTGGGGATGGGAGTGCCTGTTTGGGGAGTGCAGAGGGTACCCGCTGCCGGGGGAGTGGGGGTGTCCCCCACAAGCGTTCGGGCGGGTGGGTGGGAAGAACGACGCTGCGCCGAGCGTAGTTGCGCATAGACGTCCGCACAGCAAGACAGAGTGGAGTAGAGCGATGCGAGCGATAGGCTATTTCACCATAAACCCGGAGACCCGGAACGGACGAGCGTCCGCGGAACGGTTGTCGCAGGCGTTCCAGGAGTACTGCCAGGTGGGGAGGCACATCCCCCACGGGACCTTCGCAGACCTCAAGGGCGAGGGCGGCGGCACCGGCTGGCAGGAGATGATGGAGTTCATCCGCGACAGCCGGCTGGGATACCTCGTCGTGACGCCGGATGCCGGCCATCTCGGAGAGACGCTGGAGGAGCAGGTGGAGCGCGTGCTGGAGATGGATGCGCTCTCCTCGAAAGTGGTCTGCGACGATCTCGACCTGCCCGACCCGCTGCAGAACGCGTTGCGCGGCTCCCGCGAGGCGGCCAGGCGGAGCGAGCGGATCAGGGCCGGGATGATGGCGAAGGCCGCCAGGGGCCTTGGCATCGGCAAGCCGCCCTACGGCTACTACATCACGGCGGACGGCGCCTTCCACGTCTCCCCGAAGGAGTCGGAGGTCGTGAGGAGGATCTTCCGCCTCTACCTGGAGCCGGGCGGAAGCGTCCGCTCCGTCGCTTCGGCGCTGAACGCAAGGAACGTGCGCACGAGGAAGGGGCGCCGCTGGAGCCTCGTGACGGTGCGGGACGTGCTGCGCAACGCGGCGTACATCGGCACGTACCACCGGTTCGGGATGCGCATACCGGGCAGCTACGAGCCCATCGTGTCGGCCTCGGAGTTCCGGCAGGCGCAGGACAAGATGCAGGCGCGGAGCCCTTCGCAGCGGAACTCGCACCCCGCGCCGGTGTTCCTGCTCTCGGGTGTGCTGTACTGCCGCTACTGCGGCAAGCGGATGATGGGCATCGTGCGTCGCCAGACGTGGCAGAAGAAGGACGGCGAGCGTGCGCGTGCGCAGTACCGCTACTACCAGTGCCAGTCGCGCATCAACCGCAACCAGTGCGGCTACCGGACGATGCGGGCGGGCGAGTTGGAGGAAGAGGTCGTGCGCATCGTCCGCGAGCGTCTGGCTGCGGGCGAACGCGGGGAGGACCCCGGCGACGTCTCGTGGCTTGCGGGCGACAAGGCGCGTTCCGAGGCGGCGATGCACTCGCTCGACAAGCAGTTCATGGAAGGCGTGCAGCGCGCGGCGAGCGGAACGATGTCGCTTTCGACGCTGCGCGGCGGCCTCGAGCAGTTGCGTGCGTTCAAGCAGGAACTGGGCGAGCAGGCGCGGGAGGCAGGCGACTGCGCGGCTGCCCGCACCCGGCTCGAAACCAACGTCTGGAAGCTGCTCAACGAGTGGGACGACCTGCCGGACGCAGAGCGCCGCGACGTCTTGAGGTCCGTGGTGTCGAAGGTCACCGTGAAGCGCGGCAGGCCCGAGATAACACTCCGCTAGACACCTCGTCATTCCCGCGAAGGCAGGGACCTCGCCTCCCGGCCCGTCATTCCCGCGAACGCGGGGACCTCGCCCCGCCCGTCATTCCCGCGAACGCGGGAATCCAGCGTGCGCGACAGCGGAGCGCACTCTGGCGTGGGGAGGACGGGGGAGGCCGTGTCCTGTTGAACAAGGCCCGCGCCTTTGCGTGCAACATCCTCTCGGAGAGCGGGGGGTGAGGGCGCACGGTGGTGCGCCCCGTCGTTTCTGCGCAGGCAGGAACCTCGCCCCGCCCCGTCATTCCCACGAACGCGGGAATCCAGAGTGCGCGACAGCGGAGCGCACACAGGTGTGGGGAAGACGGGCGCGGCCTGTCATGTTGAGCGGAGCCGGAGGCGGAATCCCACGCTTTGGCGCATAACATCCTTTCCGGGAAGTTGTCGCAACGGAGTGGCCGCCTCCTGGCGAACGTCACAGTCCGGGAACTACAGAGACCAACGAAAGTAGAATCTCCTTACCCGGCTCAGCTGTTAGGAGTCACGATGCAGGCCCGTCTCCCGATCCACCCGTCGACCCGCTATCCCTTCGATCTCGCCAGAGTCCTCGACGGGTCGCAGGACTTTCGTTGGCGGAAACTGGAGCAGGGATGGTACTCAGGCGTTCTCGATAGAAACATCGTTCATGTTCGCCAGGACCACGACGACCTCGAATACCGGGCCCACACCGACCTTGACTCTCTTCTCATTTCCTATTTCCGCCTCCATGAGGACATCGATGCCATCTACGCCACACTTTCCTCCCGGGACCCTGACATGGCTGCCTTGGCGCGAGATCACCCCTATCTGAGGGTGCTCCGGCAGCCCGACCCATGGGAGTGCACGGTTGCCTATATCTGCTCCGCGAACAACAACGTTAAGGGCATAGGCAGGATTCTTGAGGACATAGCTGAGGAGATGGGAAAGCCGGTACAGCTTGGTCAAGACATTCGCTACACGTTCCCCAGCCCCGAACAAGTCCTGGAGGCAGGCCCAACTCCTTTACGGACTATGCGGCTTGGCCTGGAGCGGCACAGCCATATCCTCCATGCCGCCCGCCAAGTCTGGAGAGGCGAATTGGACTTGAGTCGGCTCTCGTTATCGGAGACTCCGTATCCTGAGGCCAGACAACGGCTCATGCAGCTTCGTGGCGTCGGGCCGAAGATCGCCGACTGCATAGCCCTGTTCTCCCTGGATAAGCCGGAAGCCTTCCCGATAGACACCCACATCAGAAAGGCGCTCATCTCCCGCTACTTCCCTCCCGGCGCCCGCCTCAGCGACAAGCAGCTGGGAGAGTTTGCCCGTGTCCGCTACGGCAAGTACGCCGGCTGGGCAGGCCAACTCCTCTTTCAGTCCCGATGGAGTGCAGCCTCATAGCGACGGTGCGTAGGGCAGGGCGTCCATAGGCGGGTTCTTGCGCCTCCTCCGTCGTTCCCGCGCTTCAGCGCGCGCGGAGAGTAGGAACCTCGCCCCGCCCCGTCATTCCCGTGAACGCGGGGATCCAGCGTGCGCGACAGCGGAGCGCACACAGGCGCGGGGAGGTCGGGGGGGGGGGCAGGGCGCCTGGCCCCCCCTCGCCCTCTGGGAGAGGGGCTGGAGGTGAGGGTCGGCGCACCGCGGGGTGCTGGGCGGAGTGCGTGAAGGTACCGCTTGGGAAGAACGACACCCCACGCGCGTATACTGGTTGCGTCAAGAGGGCCGGGCGGCCGCTCCGGCATTGCCGGGGAGGAAAGTCCGGACTCCGCCGGGCAGGGTGCTGGGTAACGCCCAGGCGCAGCGATGCGACGGAAAGTGCCACAGAGACGATAGCGCCGATGGCCCCGCTGACGCGGGGGACAGGCAAGGGTGAAACGGTGCGGCAAGAGCGCACCAGGTCCCGGTGCAAGCCGGGATGCTGGCAAACCCCACCCGGAGCAAGGCCAAATAGGGGGACGTCTCCGCTCTGCGGAGCGCAGCGCCCGGCTGCAGTCCCCGGGTAGGCCGCACGATCCCTTCCGGCAACGGAGGGACCAGATAGATGGCCGCCGCCTCGCTAGCGAGGTACAGAATCCGGCTTACAGGCCCTCTTGACGCTCGTTCACGTTGAGGCGGAGAGGCTACGTCAGGAAGTTGATCCCGACTGTGGTGAGCATGAGCGCGAGCCACGAACTGCTTAGCAGAACGTAGGTCGTTCGGGCGTTCGTGTTGATCTCGGTGCGCAGGCTCTCGAACTGCGTGTTCATGTCCGCGCGGAGGCTCGCAACCTGGGTGTTCATATCTGCGCGGACGCTTTCGACCTAGTGGACGAGGTCGCCGATGCGGTCATAGCCGCCTTCGAGTCTGCTCAGGCGCTCTTCTACGCTCGGGGGCTGGCCGTTCGTGGGCTGCGTAGTCATCCGTGGTCTCTCTCCTCTGCGAGTGTAGCATCGCGGTCAAGGCTAGGGAGGCCGCAGAGGAACGCGCAACCGGGGCGTGTCACACAACGAACGGGATAGATGGCCGCCGCCTCGCAACCGAGGTACAGAATCCGGCTTACAGGCCCTCTTGGCGCTCGTTCGTTACAGGTTCGTCTCGGCCCATCGGACTACAGCCTCGGAGAGTTCCACCGCTGTAGCGTGGTCATCAGGTGAAACGGGCCTGGTCGGCCCGGGGTACCGCCCGATCATTGCGTACGGGGTGAGCTCTTCTGCCCTGCGCACAACGTCCGGTACGGGGATGCCCGACTCCTCAAGCAGAGACAGCAGGCGTGCCAGATCGTGCACGTATGGGAACTCGATGCCGGACCTGATCAGTACAGCCTTGATGGCCTTCTCGGCCGCCTGCTGTGCTTCGAAGCACAGGTCCTCCAGGTAAGCATCGGGGATGCGGTTCTTCGCCAGGGCGAGGTTGCTCCTGGCGCGGTTCAGCCACTCCCTGGGGTCGTCGGGAGGGAATCGCTCAGGGAGATTCATACACCACTGTGCCCTCTTGCAAAGCGGGCTTGATGACCAGCGCGTGGCTGTCCTTGTAGCGTTCCACGTCTTGGGGGGACACCACGATCGCGTCGACCGCAGCGCCGACGCCGTGCAACCTCTTGTAGATGCGGGCCATGAGGTCCAGCCCGTCCGCTCCATCCTTGATGATGAGCAGGTCGAGGTCGCTGTTGCGGCCCGCCTCGCCGCGTGCGGCGGAGCCAAACAGGATGATCTTCTCCGGCGCCGCCACGTCAACGATGCGGGCGATGACGTCGTCCAGGACTCGCTCGACCATACCCGTCACTCCTCGTCTGCGAGCCGACGCTGGGCTCCGCGTACGTCCATCCTAGCACACGGGGCGCCCTGCTCCCCAGCTGCATGTACGCCTAGCGACACCCCATAGTTGCGCAGGCAACGCCCATCGCTTATCATATACGCAGACATAGCGGCCGGCTGGCGCAGCCGGCGCGCGCACAGAACGAACGGGGACGAGCCCCGGCCTCAAGCGGCCGGGGCTCTTTTCGTTAACGGGGTTGTCATGTTGAGCGAAGTTGAAGGCACAGCCTGAAGCGAAGTCGAAACATCTCTCGGGGAGAAGGTTCGGAACCGCAGCCCCGCTCATCCTGACCCTGTCGAAGGACGCCCCCGAGAGATTCCCTTCGGCAGGCTCAGGGCAGGCTCTCGGCTGCGCCACCGGCTGCCGCCGGTCGGCTCCGCTCGCAATGACAAGTGCAAGGTCAGTAGGCGTCACGAAGGTCAGTAGGGGTCACGAAGGACTTGCACGGAACGGAAGACACGCCATGAACAACGAGGTCCGCTATCCACAATACCGGGACGACCCCGCCGGGTTCGTCGAGAACGTCCTCGGCGCGGCGGGGAAGCCCTACTCGAAACAGCGCGAGATGCTCGAGAACGTCGCAGCGTCCCGGCGCGTGTCCGTCGTCGGTGCGAACGGCAGCGGCAAGGGCTGGGCGCTCGCACGCCTCATCCTCTGGTGGGTCGAGACGCGCGCGCAGGCGAAGGTCGTCGTCCTCTCGTCCACCAACCGCCAGGTGCGCGAGGTCCTCTGGCAGGAACTCGCCGCCGTCTGCGATGCCGCCGGCGACGCCCTCAGCGGCAAGCTCACCAGGGGCAAGTACTTCATCTCCCCCGACCGGTTCGCCATCGGCTTCGCCACGAATAACCCGGACAACATCCACGGCTTCCACTCGCCGGAACTGCTGCTGATCGTGGACGAGGCGCACGCCGTCCGCGAGTCCCACTTCGACGCCGCGCTCCGCCTCAACGCGGCGAAGACACTGCTGACGGGCAACGCCTTCTCCACCTCCGGCACCTTCTACGAGTCCCACCACGGGAAGCGCCACCAGTACGAGCGCATGCGCATCTCCGCCTACGACACCCCCAATCTCACCGGCGAGGAGCCCGCGCGGCCCGGCCTCGTCACCGCCGAGGACATCGCCGACAAGGCCCTGCACTGGGGCGACGACCACCCGAAGTTCATCGCCGCCGTCTACGCGGAGTTCCCCGACACGCTTGAGGACTCGCTCGTCGGGCGGACCGCCGTCGAGGACGCCATGCGCGAGGACGCCCCCTGCGGCGAGGGCGCGCCATCCGAAGAGGACGACGCCCGGCAACCGCTCTACATGGGCGTGGATGTTGGCCGGTTCGGCACGGACAAGTCGGTGCTCTGCGCGCGCCGGGGACAGCGCGTCGTTGCCATCAAGTCGTTCGGGCGCATGGACACCATGCGCATCGCCGGCGAGACCGAGCTCATGGCGCGCGAGCTCAGCGCGGAGGCGATCTTCGTGGACGAGGGCGGACCCGGCGCGGGCGTCGTCGACCGCCTGCGTGAGCTGAAAGCGCCTGTCCAGGGCGTGCAGTTCGGTCGGAAGGCGATGCACCCGACGCGCTTCAGGAACCTGCGCTCCGAGATCTTCTGGGAGGTGCGCCGCCTCATCAACGACCGTCTCATCGCGCTGCCGGACGACGAGGAACTCGCGGCGCAACTCCTCTCGCTGCGCTACGACGTCTCCAGCTCCGGTCAGGTGCAGATGGAGAGCAAGCGGGAGCTGCGCAAGCGGGGTCTGCCCTCGCCCGACCGCGCCGACGCGCTTGCGCTCGCCTTCATGACCCCGCCGTCGCTGCAGATCTGGACCGGCTACGAGCCGTTCCTCCTCCCGCGTGGAGGCGGAGGCTCGCACACCGGCGCTGGCACGCGCCCGCCCGCCGGCGTCCCCGTCCCCCCGCCCGGCAGCGACGACGAAGACGCCGATGGCGGTCCCGTCGTTCCTGCGGAGGCAGGGACCTCGCAGCCCGGCAGAGGCGATCATGACAGCGGCGACTCTGCCGCCCCTGCGCCCAACTTCGGCGTGTGGTAGTGGGTGTGATTGTCATTCCGAGTGGAGCCGTCGGCGATAGCCGAGGGTGGAGTCGAGAGCCTGCCCTGAGCCTACCGAAGGGAATCTCGTGGGGGACCTCGTCATCCCCGCACCGGCGGGGATCCAGGGTGCGCGGGCAGCGCACGCGGGGTAGGGAAGTGGGGCGAGGTTCCTGCCTCCGCAGGAACGACAGAGCCCTAGCGCGGTACCGCGAGTTCCAGCGCGGGCGGCTCGTTCACCCTGGCGTACAGCCAATCGTTCATGCGCTCGTACCAGGACTCGCCCTTCGGGAGCGTGCCGATGGCGGAGCGGACGCAGTACCACTCCGGGTGCTCGACGCACGGGGGAGTCACGTTGTCGTAGTGCAGCGCCTTGGCCGCGTTGAGGAGGCGCCGGCGCACCTGGATGATCATGGCGTCCGAGCGCCCCAGGTGTTCGATAGTACGGTTCGTGATGGGGCCCATGCTCTCCGTAGCGGCCTGGTCCTGCAGGAATACCGTGGCGATGCCGGTGAAGCTCCGGGTGCGCTGCATCTCGCGGTCTATCTCGTAGTCGTTCGACCTGTTGGCGCGCGGGCGGAAGCGTCCGAGCGGGCCGGCAACGTCGGGCAGCAGGTCGCCCGCGGGGTGGGTCGCCGTGCCGAGCACGCCGAACCTCGTGCTCTTCGCGATATCCATCGTCGGGTGCCAGGAGACGGTCCAGACCATCGTGTGGTGGTCGTCCATGGGCACCCAGATGTGGCTGGGAACGGTGCCGTCTCCGGCGGCGGGGAACAGCGCGAAGATGGGGAAAAGGAACTGCGTGATGCGCCAGTAGGTGGTCTCGGGGTCCTCCTCGCGGTTCGCGCCGTAGACGACGCCGTACTCCGTCGGGACGATCTCGAGCGTGGGGTGCTTGTCGCTGTGCCAGACGCCGATGGTGCCGGATGCGCCCGGGTCCAGCCTGCCGTGCAGGAAGAAGAGGTGGCTGGTGTCGATGTCGCCCTCGAGCCCCTGCATCCAGTTGCAGGACCGCAGCCCCAGCGCGAAGCTCCGCTGGTGCGCGGGCACGAGCGTCCACTCGAACTGCGGCAGCCCGGGCGGCTCACCGTCGCCGAGGTAGGCCCATACCACCCCGCCGTGGACGGCGCCCCGGTAGGCCCACGCTCGGACCTTGTCCTTGAAATTGCTCTCGCTCGGCTCGTTGGGCATGTCTACGCACTGGCCGGTGACGTCGAACTTCCAGCCGTGGTAGATGCAGCGCAGGCCGTTCTCCTCGTTGCGCCCGTAGAAGAGCGACGTGCCGCGATGGGGGCACGTCTCGGAGAAGACGCCCACGTCGCCGCTGGAGTCGCGGAAGAAGACGAGGTCCTCGCCGAGCAGGCGGAAGCGCTGGGGGGCGCAGTCGGGGCCGCCGAGCTCCTCGACGGGCATGACGGGCAGCCAGTAGCAACGCATCAGCTCGCCCATCGGCGTTCCCTTGCCCACGCGGGTCAGCATCTCGTTGTCCGCCGCGCTCAACATGGCGGTACCTCCCTCTGCTGGCTTGGACTGCGCTTCGATACCGCGCTATCTTATAGCCGCAGCATGGCGGTTGCCATTTGCGGCGGAGGAACGCGCCCGCTTGGAGCGGGCAGGGGCAGAGAAGGAGGCTTCCGATGGCTCGAACGTACACCGGCCCGATATACGACGGCGACGGCCACGTGCTGGAGAACAAAGAGGCCATCATCGCGCGGATGCCGGGCGACCTCCAGGCCAGCCGCGCGGTGGACCGCATGCGCCGCAGGAACGTCTTCCCGGAACTGGACAACTACCACAACCTGCTGAGCATCTCGCCCGAGGGCTCGTTCTCCAATCCCGAGGAGGTGCGCGGGTGGAGCCGCTTCATGGACGAGCTGTCCATCGGCGCGGCCGTGCTCTACCCCACGGACGCCCTCGCGGTGGGCCGGATGGTTGACCTTGACCAGATTGAGGTGGCCACTCGGGCCTACAACGACTGGATGCACCAGGAGTACCTGCAGAAGGACGACCGCCTGCAGGCGATCGCGCTGCTGCCGATGCAGGAGCCGGAGCTCGCCGCCCAGGAGTTGCGCCGCGCCGTGGAGGTGCTCGGCATGTGCGGCGGCATGCTGCCTGCCAGCGGGCTGCGGGGCCACCTGGGCGCGAAGCTGTACTGGCCCGTCTACGAGGAGGCGGAGCGCCTCGGCTGCTGCCTCTCGGTACACGGCGGCTCGTACCCGGACCTGGGGTTCACCGACCTCAACATCTTCGCGGCGATCCACGCGATGGGGCACCCGTTCGGCATCACGATCGCGTTCATGAGCATGCTGTTCAACGGCATCTTCGACAGGTTCCCGAACGTGCGCTACGGCTTCATGGAGGGAGGGGTCGCGTGGTTCCTGATGGCGCTGGAGCGGGGCGACGGCTCGTACAAGTCGTTCACGCCGCTGGACCCGAACCGGCGCTTCCTGCAGCTGCGCGACGGGGAGGACGTGCGGGAGAACGTGCTGCGCCACGTTCGCGAGGGGCGCATCTTCGTGGGGGTCGAGGGCGACGAGCCGGACCTGGCGCACGCGGTGTGGACGGTGGGCAGCGACCCCTTCATCTGGTCCAGCGACTTCCCCCACGAGGTGACGGTGGAGACGTGCGCGCTGGAGGTCCGGGAGCTCGTCGAGAACGAAGACGTGCCGGACGCCGCCCTGGAGGCGATCCTCTGGAGGAACGCCTCGCGGCTGTACGGCCTGCGCACGCCCGCCGTTGCGTAGGGGGTCACGTTCCTCTGCGTCGTACCCGCACGCGGTTTCGTGTAACGACGATCAATGCTGACTCTTGCATTGCGTCCGCGTGGCGTGCCATGAGTTCCTGCATCGCCGCCACTTCTCGGCAACCGACATGTCAACGAAACGGATGATGCAGGGATGCGCCAAGCCGCGCACGAACACCAACTCGCCGAAGTCCTTGTCTTCGGTGATGAGTATCCTCTGTTCGTCTGTCGCGACTGCCAGGAGTTCTTCATCGGCAGCACGCGGGTCTCTCTCCAGAGCAGAGACGACATCGTGTCCCGCTTCCGTCAACATGGCGTACATGCTTCGGGACGACGCGCATACGTCGAGGAGGAACTTCACGAATGTCTCACTCGTGGACGGGGATGCGCTCGTGGACGTGCTCGCCGGCCACCGTGCGGTGCGCGAACAGGAGGCATGCCTGTATGTCGTCCCGTTCGAGGACAGGGAACTGGGCGAGGATCTCGTCCGCCGTGTCGCCCGCAGCCAGCATGCCCAGGACGTGCTCGACCGCGATCCGCATGTCGCGGATGATGGGCTTGCCCCCGAATACGCCGGGGCGCACGGTGATGCGTTCGAGCAGTTCGCGTTCAGCCGTCATGCCGGTTTCCCTCAGGTATGCCTCACACAACAGGCACATCATAACAGAGGGATCTTGCTCGGAGCCTCACTGCCCATAGAGGTATCCAAGACTCAGGCGCCCAGTTCCCACTCTGGGGGACAAGGTTCCTGCCTCCGCAGGAACGACGAGATCAAAGCTGCCGGAGCCTGGGGTCGAGGTAGTCGCGGAGCCAGTCGCCGAGCAGGTTCATGGAGAGCACCGTGAGCATGATGGCGAGACCCGGTATGACTGAAAGCCACCATGACGTGACGATGAAGTCGCGCCCCTCCGCGATCATGACGCCCCACGCGGGATCGGGCGGCGGGATGCCCGCTCCGAGGAAGCTGAGCGACGCCTCCAACAGGATGACGTTCCCCACCTGGAGCGTCGCGAGGACGATGACGGTGTTGAAGACGTTGGGGAGGATGTGGCGGAAGATGATGCGCAGGTCCGACGCTCCGGCCACGCGGGCGCGCGCAACGAAGTCCATCTCCTTGAGCGAGAGCACCTCCGCCCGCACCTGCCGCGCATAGCGCGACCAGAGCAGCAGCGTGACGACTGCGACGGTGGTGGCGGTGCCGGGCTCGAACAGCACGACGAGCACGAGCGCGAGGAGGACGAGCGGAAGTGAGAGGTTGACGTCCACCAACCGCATGATGACGTGGTCCCACCATCTCCCGAAGTAGCCGGCGAAGAGGCCGAGCAGCGACCCGATACTGCCGCCCACGACGAGCGCGGCGAGGGAGACGAGGGCCGCCGTGCGCGCGCCGAAGATCATGCGGCTGAGGATGTCCCGCCCCTGCCGGTCGGTGCCCAGCGGATGGCTCCACTCGCCACCGTCCGTCCATGCGGGCGGCAGCAGGCGGTCGCTCAGGTCACCGTCGATGGGGTCGTGGGGCGCGACGACGTCGGCGAAGACGGCGGGTATGACGAGGATGAGGAGCAGGACGACGACCGGCACGACGGGGTAGCGGCGCAGGAACGACCACGCCCGTCCGAGCATCCGCGCTCCGGGCAGTCGTGCGGGGGCGCGTGGGGAGGTGACGGCCGCCATGATCAGCCCCTCGCCCCGTCGTAGCGGACCCGCGGGTCCAGGTAGGCGTAGAGGACGTCCACGACGAGGTTTATGGTGATGAAGATGGCGGAGATGAGCAGCACGAGCCCTTGCACGACGGCGTAGTCGCGGGCGAGCACGGCGGTCAACGCGAGTTGGCCGATGCCGGGCCAGGCGAAGACGGTCTCCAGGGTGACGACGCCGGTGACCATGATGCCGGCGACGATGCCGAAGAGGGTGAGTGGGGGTATAGCGGCGTTCTTCAGGGCATGCTTCCAGACGACCTTCCACTCCGGCGTGCCCTTGATGCGCGCGAACTTGACGTACTCGCTGTCCAGCACGTTGAGCATCGCGGAGCGGGTGAGGCGCATGAACGCGGCCACGGAGAACCAGCCCAGCGCCACGCCGGGCAGGATGACGTGGGTGAAGCCGCCGCGCCCCGACACGGGGAGCCAGCCCAGGTTTACTGAAAAGATCCAGATGAGGACGATGCCGAGCCAGAAGGGCGGCAGCGACTGTCCGAGCAGTGCGACGGTCTTGCCGACCATGTCGATGAGGGTGCCCTTCTTCACCGCGGAGACGACGCCGACCGGCACGGCCATGAGCACGCTGAAGAGCAGGGCGAACCCGGCGAGCTGGAGGCTCGCGGGGAGCGCCTGGCCGATGAGGTCCATTGCGGTCTGCCCCTGGAACTTGATGGAGTCCCCGAAGTCCAAGCGAAGCGCGTTCCATACGAAGCGGAGGTACTGTTCGTGGAGCGGCCTGTCGAAGCCCCAGAGGACCTCCACGCGGGCGCGGTCCTCCTCGGTCGCATTGAAGGGTAGGAGGGCGTCCAAAGGGCTGCCCGCGACGCGGACGAGCGTGAAGACGACGATGCTGACGCCGATGAGCGCGAGCACGGCATGGAAGAGCCGGATGACGATGTAACGCTGCATCGGTGAATTATCGCTGCTCGCTCAGCGGAGCGTTGTTCTTCCCTCCCACCCACCCGAACGCTTGTGGGGGACACCCCCACACCCCCGGCAGAGCGGATACTCCCTCTGCACACCTTCCTTCGCACATTTCCCTGCCGGTTCACCTTCACCGCGCGCTGAAGCGCGTTGCCCTGTCTCTCAAGGACGAGGGAATCTTGGCTCGCCATGGTAGGAGCGAGGAAAGGCAGGGGCAAGGGCGCAAGGGGGGCCGCTCATGGTGGTCCTGTTGGCCACGGGCGGAACGTCTCACCTGTGAGATGTTTCGGCTCAGCCTGCGGCTTCGCTCAACATGACAAGATACGCCCCGCCAGCCCCACTCCGAGGGCCCTCACCCCCAGGAGAGGGAGCCAAGCCTCACCCGCCCCCACACCACCTGCGCTGCGAAGTCGCGCGCTGAAGGTCCGCCCCGCCAGCCCCACTCCGAGGGCCCTCACCCCAGCCCTCTCCCCCAGGAGAGGGAGCAAAGCCTCACCCGCTCCCCACACGACCTGCGCTGCGAAGTTGCGCGCTGAAGCGTGGGCTGCGCTCAACATGACATGCCCCACCCCCGCCAACCCCACCGCGTGCGCTGCCCGCGCACCCTGGATTCCCGCCGGTGCGGGAATGACGGGACGAGGATTCAGTTGCGCTGCGCGTCTTCCCGGATCAGGGCCATGGCGCGGACGCCGGCCTTATAGTGCTCCTCCGGCGTCACGATGGGGCCGGGCCGGTAGGTGTAGTCGGCGCCAGGGTCGAGGAACTCCTCGTACAGCAGCTCCCTGTGCCCGGGGTACGTGACGGTCATGGCGTAGCAGGCGAATCCCGGCACGTAGAACCGTGCGATGCCCTGCGCGTCGGCCCTCGAGCGGCCCAGGCCCGCAACGGCCACCTCCGCGCCAGCCACGGAACCGCCGTCGCGGTCGAAGACCCGCACGCTGACGTTGGGGCGCGGAAGGAGGCCCCGGGAGAGCCTGCGCAGAAGCCTGGGGCCTCGGTCCAGGAGCGCATCTTCAGCGACCTCTCCGACGACGTCGGACTCGAACCCGGGTCCCTTGGGCGTCCGCCAATCCGGGCCGTACTTCCGGCGCAGGTACTCCTCAGGCGGGTTGGGGGTGCGGAAGCGCTCGCCGATGAATTCGATCTCGCCAAGGCGCTCGAACAGGTGCAACGGCAGCTCGACGCCCGGGAACTCGTACGCCCTGCCGTTGACGATGCGGTGGCACGTCCAGTCCGTTCGGATGCCGTCCCTGATGAGGGCGACGCTCACGTGGCGAACGTTGGGCTTTATGCGCGGGTAGAAGCCGTGCGAACGGAACGCCTCCCCGACGCGGTAGATCGTGTCCATGTCGAGGCCGTGCATCCCGATGACGCCCGCCGTGTCCATCTCGTCGTCCCAGGGGATGAAACGCCCCTCGCGTACGGCGCCCAGGAGGGTGCCGGAGCCGATCCAGAAGATAACGCCCTGCTCGTCGAAGATGCTCTTCACCAGCTTGAGCCGCTCCGCGGCGACGGCCGGGTCGAGCGGCGTCGGGTCCTTGATGGTCTTCTCGTAGGCTGCTTCGCCGGTGGGGTCTCGTTCTACCATGCGGCGCCTCCTCTCCGGGCGAGGGGAGCATACACCCGTCCCAACGGGCCGTGCTGCGTACACCCTCACCCGCGTGCTGAAGCACGCTGCCCTCTCCCAGGGGGCGAGGGGGGTAGGCAGGGCGTCCACGAGAGACGCCCCTACACCGGGCAGCGCCAACCCAAGGCCCTCACCCGCCGCTGGCGCGGCACCCTCTCCCTCAGGAGAGGGGATACGGCGCTCCGCGTCACCGGGTGCGGGTTCCTGCCTCCGCAGGAACGACGAGGCGGCACCTGAGAGATTTCTCGACTCCGCTGCGCTTCGCTCGAAATGACAAGCACCCCTCCCACCCCGCAGGGCTGCGAGGTTCCTGCCTCCGCAGGAACGACGAGGCGGCACCTGAGAGATTTCTCGACTCCGCTGCGCTTCGCTCGAAATGACAAGCACTCCTCCCCCCAACCCCGCCCTGAGGGCCCTCACCCGCCGCGCAGGCGCGTCGACCCGTTCGGCAGGCTCAGGGCAGGCTCTCTCCCGAGGGAGAGGTGGATACGGCGCTCCGCGTCACCGGGTACGGGGTTCCTGCCTCCGCAGGAACGACCGTTATCTGGCGACGAGGCCCTCGAGGTGGTCGATGGGAGCGCCGGAGATCATGCCGGAGAAGATGAAGTCCTCGACGACGTCCGGGTCGGCGACGACCTCGTTCGGCAGCCAGAAGAGCGGTATGTCCTGGTGCATGTCGTATGCGAGATTGCCCGCCTGCCGGAGGAGGTCGTCGCGGTCCTGGGGCGTGTTGGTCTCGTACGCTTCGCGGATGATCGCCTCGGTCGCGGGGTCCTGGAAGCCGATGGAGAGGCTGGGGAAGATGGAGCTGCCGTAGACCAGCATGGTGAGGAGCTGGGCGCCGCTGGACGAGGCGGAGAAGATGTGGTTGTCCCAGTGCATCTCGCGCTGCCGCCGGATGTAGTCGGTGGGATCGACCTGCTGCTCGGCAACTTCGACGCCGACGTCGCGCCAGTAGTTGGCGATGGCCTGCTGGACGTCTATGGCCGCCGGCACGGCGGCAAGGGGCGTCAGCTGCATCGTCGTACGGAGGGGGTTGTTCGCGTCGTAGCCGGCGTCGGCGAGGAGGGCACGGGCCGCGTCCTGATCGAAGCCGTACTCGTCCTCGAAGCGTGTCTCCCACTCGGGGTTCCATCCCACGCGCTGGGCGTTGTCGGGCAGGTAGTGGTTGCGGTACATCGTGAGGCCCTTGCCGTCGAAGAAGGCGTCGTTGATGGCGTTGCGGTCGATGGCCCTGTTAAGCGCCTTGCGGACTCGAAGGTCGGTCTGCGGCGACGTAGGGTAGGCGGAGCAGCTCAGGAAGGGCAGGTCGTCCGGCGCGGCGTCCGGGTCCACGGCGCACTCCTTGAGCGCGGGCGTGCCGCTCGCGCCGACGCGGTCCTCTGCCGCGTTCGCGCCCGCGGGGACGTAGACGCCCTGCCAGGTGAGGAAGAACCGCGTGGCGGGGACTTGGGCGGTGAAGGTGACGAACCCCTGCTCGCCGGCCTCGTTGGCGAGCTCCTCCGGCAGCTTGGCCAGATGAACCTCTCCGCGAAGCAGCTTCGCCAGCCGCGTGGACGCCTCCGGGATGAACTGGAACTCGAACTCGGGGAAGTCCGGCGTGTCCCGCCAGTGGTCCCCGGCGCGCCGGTAGACCACGCCGGTCTGCTCGTCCATGGAGACGATCGTGTAGGGCGCTGTCCCCGCCAGCGGTGGTTCGCCCGCGACGGGGTCGCGACCGCCGGTCAACTCGGCGAGGCGCGGGTCGTCCGCGTAGCCGGCCCACTCCGCCGAAGGCTTGCGGGCAAGCGTGCCGGGGCCGCGCGAGAGGAAGTCCGCCCTGCTGGCGATCTCCATGCCGCCCTGTATCTCCGAGATCACCTCGAAGGTGTCGGCGTAGGGCTCGTTGGTATGGAAGACGACCTCGTGGTCGTTCACGATCTCGACATCGAGTACGTAGGTGCGGAGTGTGTTCGCCTCCGTGCTCGCGTCGTCGGGGAGGATGTTCATCAGCCAGGAGAAGCGGACGTCCTCTGCGGTGAACGCACCGTGGCCGCCGTTGAACTGCACGCCCTCGCGCAGCCTGAAGCGCCACGAGTGGCCGTCCGGCTCCAGGCTCCACTCGGTGGCAAGCTGAGGGACGTAGGCGCCGGTCGTCTTGTCGAAGCCGACGAGGTACTCATAGTGAGGCCGCATGTACCAGTTGCTGTCCTGCCCGGGGATGCGGCGGATGTTACTGAAGTCCCGGGGAGGCGCGACCGCCATGACGACGCGGCCGACGGCGGGGCCGGAGTCGGGGGAGCAGGCGATGGCGAGTCCCGCCAGGAGCGCGGCGACGGCGGCGGCGAGCAGGGCGAGCGGGAGTGGTCGAAGTGCGAGCATGTTCAGAGCAGGGCGGTTTTGTGGCGTCGGGTGACGGAAAACGACAGTATATGCTAGTCCAGGGGTTGCGTGGGCACCCACAAGGTACGCCCTTACACCGGGCAGGGCCGCCGCAGCGCCGACGGTTCACCCTCACCCCCAGCCCCTCTCCCAGAGGGCGAGGGGGGCCAAACAGGGCGCCCACGAGGGACGCCCCTACGCCAGGCGAGGTTCCTGCCTCCGCAGGAACGACGGAACACCTGAGAGATGTTTCGACTCCGCCTCCGGCTCCGCTCAACATGACAAGGCGCACCTACCAAGCTCCGCGGGAGGGCCCTCACCCGCCGCGCCAGCGCGTCGACCCGTTCGGCAGGCTCAGGGCAGGCTCTCTCTCTCAGGAGAGGGATCAGGCAGTGCGCCCGCAAGGGACGCCCCTACACCGGGCAGCGCCGACAGTTCACCCCCATCCCAGCCTTCCCCCGTCAAGGGGGAAGGGGCCGGACACCTCCCCATTCTCCGTCCCGTCCAGTACCCTCACCCTAACCCTCTCCCCTTGTAGGGAGAGGCAGGGCGCCCCTCGCATGAGGGGCCCTCAAAGAGGCGAGGTTCCTGCCTCCGCAGGAACGACAGGTATGGAGCAACGAGTGGCTGACAGCGTGAGCAGCGAAGGGCAGGGCCGCGATGTCGTGCTGGACGTGCAGGACCTGCAGACGCACCTCTTCACGAGATGGGGGGTGACGCGCGCTGTCGACGGGGTGAGCTTCAGCATCCGCGAGGGCGAGACGCTGGGGCTCGTCGGTGAATCGGGCTCCGGGAAAACGATGACGGCGCTCTCGCTGCTCCGGCTGCTGCCGGAGGCTGGGCGCATCGTCAGCGGGCGCGTCCTGCTGGACGGTGACGACATCGTGCGCATGCCTCCATCGGCCGTGCAGCAGCTTCGGGGGCGCAAGGTCTCCATGGTCCTGCAGGACCCGCAGACGGCGTTGAACCCGGTCTTCACGGTCGGTAACCAGCTGATGGAGTCGATCGCAACGAACCGCAGCAGGGAGACCCCGAGGGATTTCTCGACTCCGCCGGGCTCCGCTCGAAATGACAAGGGGGATCCGCCGGGCTCCGCTCGAAATGACAAGGGGGATCCGCCGGGCTCCGCTCGAAATGACAAGGGGGGTCCGCCGGGCTCCGCTCAGCATGACAACCCCCATTCCCCGCCGCCGGTTCACCCTCACCCTAACCCTCTCCCCTCGAGGGAGAGGGGACCAGGCGCCCCGCTCCCCACCACCCGGGGCGGCGAGGTTCCTGCCTCCGCAGGAACGACAGATGTGGACGCAGGAACGACAGATGTGGACGCAGGAACGACGGCGAGGGGCGCAAGAACGACGGGTGTGGGCGCGGGAACGACGGATGTGGACACGAGCACGACAAAAAGGGGGCGGGGGTGGGTCAGGGAGCGGGCTATCGAGGTGCTGCGTATGATGCGGGTCGCCGCGCCGGAGCGGCGGCTCGCCGATTTCCCCCATCAGATGAGCGGCGGCATGAAGCAACGCGTCGTGGGCGGGATCGCCATCGAGAGCCAGCCGCGGCTGCTCATCGCCGACGAGCCGACCACGGCGCTGGACGTGACGATACAGGCGCAGTACCTCAATCTGCTGAAGGAGGTCCAGCGCGAGACGGGCGTCGCCATACTGTTCATCACGCACGACCTGGGCGTCGTGGCGCGCATGTGCGACCGGGTCGCCGTGATGTACGCGGGGCGCATCGTGGAGCAGGGCGGCATCCACGAGTTGTTCGACAATCCGTCGCACCCCTACACGCAGGCGCTGCTCGGCTCCATCCCCCGGATGGAGGAGCGCGTCGAGCGGCTCACCGCGATAGAGGGGCAGCCGCCCGCGCTGTTCGCGCTGCCGCAGGGCTGCCGGTTCGCGGAGCGGTGCCCCCACGTCCACGACCGGTGCGAGGAAACGTACCCGTCGGAGTTCACGGGACCGGACGGGCACACCGCAGCCTGCTGGCTGCTGGAGGAGACGTGGAAGCGGACGTCCTGCTGAGGGCCGACAACCTCCAGAAGCACTTCCCCGTGACCAGGGGGCTGGTGCTGATGCAGACGGTGGGGTGGGTGCGCGCCGTGGACGGCATCAGCTTCGAGGTGCGGCAAGGGGAGACGCTGGCGCTCGTGGGCGAGTCGGGCTGCGGCAAGACGACGACCGCGAGGTTGGTGCTGCGCCTCGAAACGCCGACGAGCGGCCGCGTCACGATCGAGGGCAGGGACATCCACGCGTTGAGGGGGCAGGCGCTGCGGCAGTTCCGCACGCAGGTGCAGGCGGTGTTCCAGGACCCGTGGAGCTCGCTCAGCCCGCGGATGCGGATCCGCGAGATCATCGCGGAACCGCTCGTGGTGAACAGGGACGTGAGCGGCAGGGAGGCGCGCGAGCGCGTGCTGGAACTGCTGAACGACGTCGGCCTCAGGCCCGAGCAGGCGGAGCTCTTCCCGCACGAGTTCAGCGGCGGGCAGCGGCAACGCATCGCGATCGCGAGCGCCCTCAGCGTCGGGCCGTCGCTCATCGTGCTCGACGAGCCCGTCTCGGCGCTGGACGTGTCGGTGCAGGCGCAGATCATGAACCTGCTGCGCGACCTGCAGGAGCAGCACAACGTGAGCTACCTGATGGTCTCGCACAACCTGGCGACCGTCCGTTACCTCGCGCACGAGGTAGCGGTGATGTACCTCGGCGAGATCGTTGAGCGGGCGCAGACGGACGACCTGTACGAGCATCCGCTGCACCCGTACACGCAGGCGCTCTTCTCGGCGGCGCTCCCGGCGCATCCGGCACTGCAGCGCGACGAGGTGATCCTCGAAGGCGAGCCGCCGAGCCCGATCGACCCGCCGTCCGGCTGCCGCTTCCACCCGCGCTGCCCGTTCGCGAAGGCCGTGTGCGCGGAGGTTGCGCCGGAGTGGAAGGAGGAGGCTCCGGGGCATTTCGTGGCGTGCCATCTGTATTAGGGGGGATGGGACGCCCCTGCCTCCGCAGGAACGACGGGCCTGCGCGTCCGCTTCGCGGCGCGTCGTGCGCTGCCCGCGCACCTGGATTCCAGCCGGTGCTGGAATGACGGAGCGTTGACACTCTCGCTAGGGGCGGCTTACCGTCGCCGAGAGGATGCTGCGCCCTGAAGCGCGGGCTCCACTCAGCATGACAAGGGCACCCCCGCGCCCCGGCCCACCAACCCTCACCCCCGGCCCCTCTCCCAGCGGGAGAGGGGAGGCAGGCAACCCCATGAACCGAAACGCCGTCTTCACTTGCTGCGCTCTCTTCCTCCTTGTAACTGCGACGTTCGGCTGCAGCGACGCTCCGGGACCGACGCCGGCACCGGATGTGGCTGATGCGGAGTTCTTCGCGTGCTACGAGACGTGCGTGGTGAAAGGCGGCAGCGATGCGGACTGTCGCACGTTCTGTGCGGGCGGCACGGTCGAGCCTCCGACGAAGGACCTGGCAGAGGCGGAGGGCGCGGCAAAGGCGAAGGACGGGGCAGAGGCGAAGGACGCAGACCCTGAGGAGTGCTATACGTCCTGCATCGCGAAGGGCGGAGACGACTCGACGTGCAGGGGGTACTGCGACGAGAAGCCCGTCGTCGACGGCGGGAAGGCTGCCCCTGACACGAGCGAGATCCGGACGTTCGAGCACGACGGCGTCACCCGGCATTACCTGTACCACGCACCTCCAAACCTGCCGGCGAACGCCCCGCTGCTCTTCTTCCTGCACGGTCACGGGGGCAACGCGGGCGAGACCCGGGCGTGGGTCGGGCTGGACCCGGTCGCCGACGCCAACGGGTTCGCCGTGGTCTACCCGCAGGGCAGCGGTAACTACGAAGGCACGCCGTACTGGAACGCGCACACGTTCCCCGGCGTCACAGACGACATCGGCTTCCTGAGCGCCCTGGTGCGGAGCCTGCAGGGCGAGCACGGTCTGGACCCGGAGCGGACCTACGCGGCGGGGTTCTCGAACGGCGGGATGATGAGCTATCTGCTGGCGATGGAGGCGCCGGATGTCTTCAGGGGCGCGGCGTCGGTCGTCGGTGCAGCGTGGGGCAGCGCGTGGGAGAAACGCGAGAGCGCCTCATCCGCGTTCCCGCTGCTCCAGATATCGGGGCTCGACGACACGGTTGTGCCTATCGACGGCATCGTCGACCCCGGCGGAGGGCCGGGCGCTCCCGCTCACGATGAGATCGTCGCGTACTGGAGCGAGAGGAACGGGTGCTCGGCCACGGAGACGGATACGCTCAACGAGAACACGGTCCGCCTTCGGCACGTGGGCTGCGCGGACGGCAACGAGGTGTGGTACTACCGCATCGACAACTTCGGGCACGAGTGGCCGACGGTCGACGGCGGCGCGGGGTTCTCGGGCGCGGAGGCGATCTGGGAGTTCTTCGGGAGGTTCCAGGGCGCTTCCTCACCCGCCGCGTAAGCGCGTCGACCCGTTCGGCGGGCTCAGGGCAAGCTCCCTCTCCCTCATGAGGGTGGGTGCGCCCGCTACGCGGGGCGTCGTGCGCTGCCCGCGCACCCTGGATTCCCGCCGGTGCGGGAATGACGGAGCCGCGTTGACACTCCGGAGGGTGCGGCTTACCGTTGCGCCACCGCGAACGCTTGGAACGGAGGGACCGCCGGTTATGCTGACGCCTGAGCAGAACGATCTGCTGCACAAGGTGGGGCCCGGGACGCCGATGGGGCGCCTGATGCGCCGCTACTGGCACCCGGTCGCCGCCGTGGCGGAGCTGGACGACAACCCGGTCAAGGCGATACGGCTGATGGGCGAGGACCTGGTGCTGTTCAAGGACGCGTCGGGCGAGTACGGGCTGCTGGAGCGCCATTGCCCGCACCGGCGGGCGGACCTTTCCTACGGCTGGGTGGAGGAGGACGGCGGGCTGCGGTGCAGCTACCACGGGTGGCTGTTCGACACGACGGGTCGGTGCATCGGTCAGCCGTATGAGCAGATCGCCCACCCGGAGGCGAACTTCAAGGACAAGGTGCGAGCGACCGCGTACCGCGTGGAGCCGAAGGCCGGGCTGTTGTGGGCGTACATCGGTGAGGGGCCCGCGCCGGAGCTGTGGGACTGGGACCGCTACCACGACCGGGGCTACAAGCAGGTGGTGTTCTCGGAGATCCCGTGCAACTGGCTGCAATGCCAGGAGAACTCGATAGACCCGGTGCACTTCGAGTGGTTGCACTCGAACCAGTCGCTCCGCCGGGAGGGAAGTACGGAGTACGCGCCGACCCACATCCGCATCGCATTCGAGGAGTTCGAGTTCGGCTTCCGTTACTTCCGCATCCGCACCGACACGGACGAGGAGAACGAGCTGTGGAGCGTGGGGCGCGTCTGCCTGTGGCCGAACGCGCTGTACGCGGCAGGCCACTTCGAGTGGCGCGTGCCGGTGGACGACGAGCACACGCTGAGCGTGGGCTGGTTCCTCGACCCGATCCCGGGCGAGCAGCCGTTCGAGCAGGAGCGCATCCCGTACTGGCACTCGCCCATCGTGGACAAGGAGACGGGCCGCTGGATATCCAGCCACATCATGAACCAGGACTTCATCGCGTGGGTGGGGCAGGGGAGCGTGTCCGATCGTTGGAATGAGCACCTGGGCGAGAGCGACCGCGGGGTGATCATGCTGCGCAAGCAGTTCACGGACGACCTGGCGGTGGTCGAGGACGGCGGCGACCCGAAAGGGGTGCTGCGGGACGCGTCGCGCAACGACAGGATGCCTTTGCCGCGCATCCGGACCGAGATCGGGCAGTTCGCGCCAACGACGTACCCTCCGGTGTTCCCGTTCCAGGTGGACCAACCGGAGGAGATCGTCCGGGAGTACCACGCGCTGTGGGCGGAGTACGGGGGCGCGCTGGCGCCGTAAGGGGCCACGGGTCCGCCCGCCACCCCACTCCCTCAGGAGAGGTGATCAGGCAGGGCACCCACAAGGGATGGCCCTACACCAGGCGAGGTTCCTGCCTCCGCAGGAACGACGGAACCGCCGCCACCCCACTCCCGAGGGCCCTCACCCGTCGCGCAAGCGCGTCGCCCTCTCCCTCAGGAGAGGTGAGGACGAGGTTGCGCGCTGAAGCGCGGGAACGACGGAACACCTGAGAGATGTTTCGACTCCGCCTCCGGCTCTGCTCAACATGACAAGGCCTCGCCCCACGCTCCGCCCCCGAGGGCCCTCTTCCTCATGAGGGTGGGTGCGCCCGCTACGCGGGGCGTCGTGCGCTGCCCGCGCACCCTGGATTCCCGCCGGTGCGGGAATGACGGAGCCGCGTTGACACTCCGGAGGGTGCGGCTTACC
>JAPPHT010000043.1 GCA_028874795.1 Chloroflexota bacterium | reverse complement strand
GTGTTGGCGTTCAGGTGGGTGCCGTCCCACGGGTCGTAGACGACGGGGGAGCACGAGCGCAGGTCGATGCCGTAGAGCGTGCCGCTGCGCGTGTCGAGGTCGGGAGGGCAGAAAGGGAAGAGCCGTGCGACGGAGGAGGTGTCCAGCGTCCGCCACTCGCCCACGGCATTGAGGGCGAGTGGCAGCGTGGAGAGCATCCCCGCGCGCTGGCGGAAGGGGAGCGCGTCGACCTTCCCCAGGGTGGCGGCGAAGTGCGCCTTCACCCGCTGGGTCATCTCCTTGAGGGCGGCCTCGTCGTTGGCGTGGAGGGTGATGGAGAGCGATGCGTGGAAGAGGCGCTCACGCCCGCGCTGCACGTCGTCGCGCAGGCGGGTGACGTCCTCCAGGGCGATGGCGGCCTCGGGGGACATGGTGCGCCCGCGCCGTATGGAGAGGGATTGCGCCGACTCGAACCTGACCTTCTGCCATTCCAGTGTGCGCGCCGCCTGCTCGGCGGGGATGGGGCCGAGATGGATGGCGAGGTCCATGGGGGCGCCTGCCGCCATGAGGGCCTGGAGGAAGCCGGGGGCCAGGGCGCGCGGCCAGCGTCCCAGGTGGAGCGAGCGGGTGAGGTGATCGCCCACGCGCATCTCGCGGCGATTGACCGCGACCTCTACGGTCTCGTCCTCGTTCCTGTCGGATGGCGAGCCGCCGAGGGCTGATGCGAGGATGAGGCGGCGCAGCGCGCGCCCGGTGAGCGGGTGGACGGAGAGGCCCGCCCTGCCCAGCAGGCCGTGCAGGTCGGTGATGCGCTCGAACGGGCAGACGGCGTAGAAGCGCCGGTCGAGGATGCCGCTGCGGGATTCCAGGACGGTGAGCAGGTCCCGGAGTGACTCCGCTGCAGCCGCGGTCTGCGGCGGCAGGTGTGAAGGTTCCGCCGCGCGCAGGGTATCCCGCATACTGGCGAGGTCGGGCGGGTGCTGGCGGATGAGCAGCTGGACGGGGAAGTCGAGGGCGTTGAGCGCACCGGCGAACGCGCCGAGCTTCGGCTCGTCGAGCTCGAGGCCCATCACCTCGCAGACGCCGAGCTTCACGCGGTCCAGCCGCACGGGACCGTCGTCCTCGACGTGGGAGAGCATGAAGCACAAGGGCAGCGGCAACGGCGGCTTCACCCGCTCCGCCTGCTGCGGCTCTTGCCCTGGCTTCTGCTCTGCAGCGGATGCCGCGTCTACAGGAGACGGCCCGCGCCGGAGGAGGCGGGCGGCACGTTTCGGCTGCCGTAAGCCCTCCAGATGCCGCGGCTCTTGCCCCGCTTCGGACGGAGCTCCCTTCGTGCGGCGCGTCATCCGCTTCGTTCGGTCGATCAGGTTTCGCATGTGGTTCGTATTCCTTCCATCGGTTCCTTCCAAGTCTTCTTGCCCGTGTGGGTCAGGGGATGGGGACGATGCCGGAGCGCAGGACGAGTGCGACGGCCTTGGCGGAGAGGACGACGACGAGACCGACGAGCGCCCCCGTTATCCCCGCGCGTGCACGGCCCGCGTTGCGCGGCTCGCTCCCCTCCGCCATCAGGACGAAGCCCGCCCACACCACGGCGAACAGCGCGAGCCCAGCCGCCGCATACGCCATCGCCGTCAGCACCCCGTCAAACGCCTCCAGCATCGCCCGCTCCTCGTCCGGCGCGGCTGCGATTGAGGCCGCCGCGGTGAGCGGCATCGTCAGGGATGCGAGGGTGCGCCTCACCACGGCCACTCCCACCCGAGGGACCCGAACAGGCCCTTCGACTCGCCATCGGAGAGCGGGGTCTGGACCGGGGTCGGCGTCGGGGTCGGCTGGGCGGGCGGCGTGAACGCCGCATACGGGGCGTCCGCGCCGATGGTGATCCCCATCTCGACGATCTCCTCCTTGGAGCCGTAGGCGCTCCCCCGCGGGTTCACCATGGCCGCGATGTACTCCTCGTACTTGATCAGGACGCTCGGCACGACGGTGATGATCTCGCTGGGGATGGTGAGACGGGCCGAGATCTCGTGCGAGGTTGTGGTCCCGTCCTTGTTCCTGACGGTGACCGTCTCGCTGACTGTCTTGCTGGTGCCGGGCCGGAGCACCTTCACCGGCACGAGACGGGTCTCCTCCCGCTCCGGTATGAGCGTGAGCACCACCAGCGGCGGCGCGTTGCCCCGCAGGTTCGCCTGCATCACGGCCTCGATGCTGAGCTCATGCACGGCCTTCCCCGGAGGCACGGTCAGCCGGAAGACCCCGCCGCCGGGCGGGTCGACGTTGACCGTGGCGGTCGAGTCGCCGGAGTAGACCGTGACGGTGCCGTACACGTCGGTCACCCTCGCCTTCATCATCATGGGACCGGCGATATGCTCCTCCCCGGTGACAAGGGTGAGGTCGATCGGGTGCTCGATCCTCTCGATGCACTCGTCGGCCGCCAGGCGTCCGCTGATCGCGCCGGGACTCAGGTGGATCTCCGTCACGCGGACGTCGCAGAGCTCGCCCTCTACGACCGGCATTGGGTGCGGAAGCTGGTCGCCCTTCAGGCTGATCCCCCCGGCTTGGCCGAGTGCGTCGACCCACGCGAAGGTGAAGGACGGGGCGTCGCCGGAGAGCGGGAGCGTGTAGACGATCGTCTCTCCGGCCTTCACCCGCGCGCCGCCGTAGAAGCGCAATTCCCGTCCACCGGGCCCGCCGAACGCCTGGACGCTCAGGTCGACGTCCGTGGCGGCGCGCAGGGTGACGGTGGCCTTCTCTTCGAAGACGGCAAGCCTCTCTATGAAGAGCCGCCGTCCGGGGACGGGCGCGACCGGGTCGAAGTCGATCTCGTTGCGCCAGCGCTCCGGGCTGGTCTGCGGGTACGGCGTCCCCGGCCCCGGCGTCGGCTCAGGGGCCGGGGTAGGCTCCGGGGACGCGGCCACCGCCGCGACTACCAGCAGAGTCGCGGCCACGGCGATGCGCCACATGGCGGCGTGGCCGCCATCCTTCCCGCCCCGGTCCTGGGGCCTGCGCTGGTTGCGGAGCCAGCGCTGCAGGCGCGGGGACCTCCGTCCGTTCCGGTGCTCACGGGCCCTCCGGCTCCCGTGCAGCCTGCGCAGCGCGCGCAGCCTGCGGACGCGCCTGCGCGTCTTCTCCACCATCTGCCGGATCAGGCCGGGGTTGTCGCTCTCAGGGGGCGGCTCGCTCCGCACCAGCTCCGCCGGGGTCCCGGCGTAGCGACGTCCGCCGAGCCGGTACTGGAGCAGGTCGGCGGCCACCTGCGGCAGCCGCCGACCCC
>JAPPHT010000015.1:16422-33204 GCA_028874795.1 Chloroflexota bacterium | reverse complement strand
ACCTCGGGTCGTCAGCGACGAGTGCTTCTTTAGTCTGATTATCGATGATGAAAGCATCGTTGAAGCCGGTCTTTATTCCGTAGTTAATCACAATATCCCAATCTTTCAGTGGCGTTCCCTTAGCACGCATCTTTCCCACTATGCTCTGTTCCACGGGCGATAAGACACTCCAAGGAGCATCACCTTCGAGACGCACCTGGCCCCATAAGTCATGAGAAGGTGGGAAAGTCTTGTCTTCAGAGAGTAGTTTGTCGGTATCAACCGCGGGGAAGAAAGGTGGTGCATCAGTGTTTCTGCCACTGCGGGCTACCAGGATACTCGTATCGACGATGGCTTTCTCGAAGATGTCCTTGCCGGTCTCTAGCAGGCGGACTGGAGTGTGGTTGTCGCCGATATATCGGCGCGTTGCCTTTCCATACTCCGCCTTAAGCCAGCTGTTGGACGTGATGTACGAGAGAACGCCGTTGGCGGTCAGCAGTCGGAACCCTCTCTCGTAGAAGAGTTGGTAGATGTCGCCGGTGCGAGCAAAGGTGGCAAACCCTGCGTTCTTGTAGAGATTCCCCAGTTTGCCGCCGTCCTTCTGCAATTGGACGTACGGTGGGTTGCCGATGACGATGCTAAATCCGTCTCTTATGTCGAACATGTACTCGGCATCGAACCAGTCAGCAGTCGCGTTCTGGTCATAAGGGTCCCACTGAGCGACCCTATGAGCGTCAGGCGCCGGCATCTCGGCCTTGACCAGTTCAGCCTCCAGCAGTCCGCGCAAGCGCTTGTCCTCATCGCGAAGACGTAACTTCTCTCCGCGCGCGCCCGCGTGGAAATGCCGTTCACGGTTGGCGGTCAGATCCCTCTCCAGTTTGAGCAATTCTTCGCTCTGCAAGAACGGCTGAAGGGGCTTCTCCAACCCCAACAAAGTGTTGGCGGCGACGAAACGCGTCTCCAGGTTGGGAAGAGGCTTGACGCCGTGATTGGGCTGCGTCTCATTGATCTGCTGCTCGATCGCGAGCGAGATGAAGAAACGGAGTTTGGCGATCTGGCAGGCGACGGGCTGGAGGTCCACGCCATAGATGGAATTCTGAATAAGGTAGAGCTTGCGCCCAAAGTCGGAATCACGGTACTTCTCGAAAGTGTCGCTTATCTCCAAGAGTTCGGCGTTCCGTTCCTGCGGATCTCGTACATCCAGAGCGCCCTTCGTCCGTTCACTTGCAAGTTCCTTCTGCAACGCTTCCCAGCGACGGTTGTCCGGGTCGAGCCTGCGAAGGGCTAGGGTGAGTTTGTGGAGGGCGCCCATGGGGAACGCGCCGGAGCCCACCGCAGGATCGAGCACCTTGAGTCCCGCAATGGCACGTATGAGTGAATCGGTCTCGGCTTCGTCGAAGACTTCGCCAGCGTCGCTGTAGTCCAGCAAGTAGCGCAGCCGGTCCTGCCAGAAAACGGAGTCTCCGTCTGAGGGTTGCGCGTGTTGCGCAAGGGCTGCGATGAGGGCCTCATCCACCATGTAGTCTACGATGGCCCGGGGTGTGTAATACGAGCCGGTCTGCTTGCGGGCGTTCTCCCGGGTTTCGGGGTTGTAGGCGGCGAGGAGGTTCTCAAACACCTTGCCGAGGAGTTCTGGGTCGAGCGCGACCTCCTGCTCAGCAGGGGTGTTCTCCTCGACGGTGAACTTGTACTTTCTGAAGATGGAGACCAAGCCCGCATCGTCGAAGAACAGGCGGTTGGGGATGGAGTAACCCCTGCGCTCGCGCGGGTTGTCGGTGAAACAGTCGATGCGCCACCCGCCTGCGCTCGTGGCTTCCTCGCTGTCGAGGCAGTCGAAGAGGCCACCGTTGATGAAGGGTGTCTGCTCGAACAGAACAAGCAATCTCTCAGGGTCGCTCATCTCCTTCTTATAGCGATAGCGGGAGAAGTTGCGGTGGGTGGAGTTGTCAACGTTGCTGAATTCGCGCTGTCCCTCGGTGTTGAGAGTTGCGAAGAAGAGATTCTGGAGGACGGCGCGGTAGTAGGAGTCGCCGTTGTCAGCATCATAGTCCTTGAGCAGACGGCGCATCTGCTCTTCGATGAAGAGGTCGTCCGCGACGAGGCGTTTCTCCTTGATGAACCAGACGAACATGAGGCGGGTGATTAAGCGGATGACATGCTCCTCCGCTGTCTGCGTCCGGGGACCGTCCTTTGGGAATTGCGCTTCCTGCACGGCGCGTTCGAACCACGCGAAGAGTTCCTTGTAGAAGCGATTGTTCAACTCCTCGGTGTCGAGCGTGTACAGCCAGGCGGCGAGGAGCCCGTCGAAGTTGCGGGGTTTGCCGTTGAGTCGCATCCAGTCGAGCCGCTCCGGCAGCGCAAGTTCCGCGAGGATGTCCACGTGGGCGCGGTGCGGATCCGCGGGATTGATTGCGCGGATCAGAGAGATGCTGCCGAGCACTCTACGGTTCGGGTCCCGCTTGTTCGGACGCACATGGACGAACGCGATGGTCAGAAGGCCATCCACTGTGCGGAAGAGAACGGCGGTCGGGATACCGGCGAGGCGCCTGTTGATCTCCCGCGTGAAGTCAGCATACTTACCGCGCGGGTAGCCTGCCCCCTTCAATTCGACGGCTGCAAAGAGGAAGCTCTTCACATTTCCCGTGTCAAACGGGCCACCGCCAATCATGCGCGACTGGAGGGATGCGCCCTCTGCAATCTCCTCGTCTGTCACTTGGAAGAGGATATGCACGGACATGGCGTTCTCTCTGAAATCCTGTTCGGTTCTCGTGTCCGGGTGCTGCGCGGTGAACCGCTTGAGGAAATCGTCCACCGTGCCGGATTGCCCATCCAAGACGCGATTGCTGCGGTAGCCGAGCGTTGAGAGGAGAACCCTCGCCTCGTTGGGGAAGTCCGTCCCTAGCATCGCGGCGAGGGCCACCCTGATCTGTTCCTTGCGGTCTATTTGACTACTAACCATGTGATCAACTCGAAATCCTCCGCGCGGCGCGGTGTTTCAGAGGCCTTGGGAAGGACGAAGCCAGGGCTGCCAGTGGCCTGTGCGATGCCCTTGGCCTGGGTTCCCGCGTGGACCTGGCGGATGCTCGCAACGACGTTGTTCAGCAGGGCGTCGTAACGCTCCATCGTCTTGCCATACTCCGTCTCGTGGTCGAACCAGTCGCAAAGCGGTGTGACGGGACTCGCCCTGCCAGTCGCGGCCCGCTCGAAAGCATCGAGGACATGGCGGGCTGCGCCGCAGCCGTAGCGTATCCAGCCGTCGTCTAGGACGTAGGCGAGATAGAAGGGGTGGACGGGGCTGGCCGGGCGCTGCGGGCGATCCTTCGAAGCGTTGCGCTGGCGCAGAACAAACAGCACACCGGGGCCGGGACCGTCGGCAGGGCTCGGGGCCACGGCGTATGCGCCGGGGGGAGTCTCCTCCAGTTCGTCCCTGTTCTTTTCCAGGTACTTCCGCAACTGGGCGAGGAAATAGTCCATCGTGAGGTCGCTCATCACAACGCCGTCGGAGAGGTCATCCAAGTCGAGTATCTCCTCGCGCATCCGCTTGAGTTGCTCGTCGCGGAAGCTGAGTTCGAGTTGCACCGCCTCGCGGGCATCGTCCTCGTTGAACGGGTCGTCGCCCCCACCAGCAGCGGCGTCGACGAGGGCCATGCGGGCCACGACGCGGCTCTCCAACCGAAGATAGGCGTCCATGTCCTGCGTGGGCCAGTAGTTGAGCATGTGGACTGCGGAGTTGCGGCTGCCGATGCGGTCTATGCGTCCGAAGCGCTGGATGAGGCGGACGGGGTTCCAGTGGATGTCGTAGTTGAGGACGGTGTCGCAGTCCTGGAGGTTCTGGCCCTCGGAGATGCAGTCGGTGGCTATGAGCAGGTCGATGTCCGGGCCGTCGTCACCACGCTTGCGGGCGCGGGGAGCGAAGTTCGTGAGGATACTGTTGTAGTCGTTGCGGCCCGATGCGGCGCGCGTCGCGTCGCCGGAGACCATCGCGGTCTCCACACCGAGATCCCGTGCCACGGGTTCCAGGTGGTCGTAAAGGTACTCTGCCGTGTCCTTGAACGTAGTGAAGACGACCATCTTCCGGTTGGGTTCGCCGTCCACGTTCTCGGTAGGCCTGGCAACGCGCTCCCTCACTGCCTGCTTCAGTTGCTGGAGTTTGCCGTCCCGCTCCGGTGTGACGGCACGAACGTCCTCCAGGGCCGCGGCGAGGGTCTCCCTGTCCCGGAGCACATCGGTCTGCCAGCGGTCGAGGTCGAGTTCGCTGAGATGGTAGGGGTAACGCGCGCGGTTGACAGAGAAGTCGTCGTCTTCCTCGTCGTCGTCCGGCGTTACTTCGTCCAGCGCAGCTTGGTCCTGCCGGGTGCTTTTGAAGCGTTCGATCTTATCCAAGAGTGCGTCTATCTTCGCGATGGTGCGTTGTAGCGTGAGCGTGAGGGAGTGCGGGGAACTCTCCAAGCGCTTGAGGAAGTTGACGCGCATCATGGCGACAAGGGAGTGCTCGCGGTCCTGCTGGTTGAAGTTCCGTTCCGCCCGCTCCACTTCCAGCTCCAGTTGCCGCTCCGCGTCAACGAGATAGTCGGAAGGGCGGTAGATGGCCAGTTGGAACCTGTTTATCCGCCCGGCGAGTTGTTCGTAGGAGAGTTCACCTCGCAGGTCGGTCTGGGGATACTCGTTCACCGGCGTGGCGTGGTGAGGGAACTGACCGATGCGCACCATCTCTTCCGCGTAGAACTGTGTTATATGCCGCCGCGAGCGGGCGATGGAGACGCCGTCCAAGAGGCGAAGGAAGTCTGCGCCGAGCCGCTCCAACAGTTGCGCCTTGTCGCGGATGCCACTCCTGCGCTGCTCGCTCTCCCACTGCTTGAACTCGCGCTGCGCGACGGCCATGACGCTCCCGATGTTGCCGACGTCCAGGCTCTCCTGGAAATCCCCCTCGCGGTTCTCGGTCATCAGGTAGACCTGGTTGCGAAGATCAGTGAGCGATGTGTTCACCGGCGTGGCGGAGAGCATGAGCACCTTCGTGCGCGCGCCGGATGCGATGACGTCGTTGAGCAGTTTCTGATAGCGGTTCCCGGTGTTGCGGAAGTTGTGGGACTCGTCGATCACCACGAGATCGAACGCGCTCCAGTTGAAATCCGGCATATCGCGGGAGAGGTCGGTGTGAGCGCGGAGAGAGTAGTTGAAACGGTCGTCCAGGAACGGATTGCTCGCGCGGCTCATATACTGAGGGTAGAGCGCCCAGTTCTCGTAGAGTTTCTTCGGGCAGAGGACGAGGACGCGCTCGTTGCGCAGTTCGTAGTACTTGATGACGGCGAGGGCAGTGTAGGTCTTCCCGAGGCCGACGCTGTCGGCGAGGATGCAGCCGTTGTGCTGCTGGAGGCGGTTGATGACGCTCTTCGTACCGTCCTTCTGGAACTCGTAGAGCTCGTTCCAGATGGCAGTTTCGTAGAGGCGCTGCTCCCGCAGTTGCCGATCACTGTCCAACTCGGCGTCGATCTTGTCCTTGAGCACCTCGTAGAGAGTCTTGAAGTAGACGAACTCCGGAGCGTAGTCCCTGCCGAGGCGATGGAGGGCGTTCAGCACCTGCTGCTTGACGTCGTATGTCAGCCTGTCGTTCTTCCACAGGTCGTCGAACCAGCCATGAAGTTCGGAGAGCCGGGGAGCGTCGGAGACGGCGAGGTTGATCTCGAGATTGGGCCTCTCGCTGCCTCCGAGGCCGTTCTTCGTGAAGTTGGAACTCCCCACGAGGCCAGCGTCGCCGGTGAGGTACATCTTGCCGTGCAGGAAGTTGGCCTGTTTCACGGAGCGGATGGCGACGGCGTCGCTGTCCACCCAATCGGCGCACCGGCGCGCAAGGAACTTCTGGGCCAGCGCGTGGTTCGGGACGAGGCCGCTGTCCGTGAGTGTGTACGATTTCGCCTGCTTCTCCCCGGGGTCGAGGTCGTCCACGGACGACGGGTCCCCGAAGAGGAATCGGGTGCGCGGGACGCGGTCCAGTTCGTCCGCCAGCAGTCCGTAGCCGTAGATGCTGAAATACGCCGAGACGATGCTGAACGCCTCAGCGCCGGACAGGTGCTTCCGCAGGTAGTCGACGACCTTGCGGTCACGGTTGTCCAGCACGTGACTGGGAGTCGTCACACACACTCTCTCCTACATAGTTTGAGACAAGCGAGTCGCTAGGCTACGAACGCGCGTCCCCAAAGTCAACGGCGGAGCTGCGAGGTTGCGCGATAAAGCGCGGACCTCCGCAGGATGGTTCGACAGGCTCATCATGAGCGGGAGGGATGCGCACGGTGGGCTCGCGTGGTACACATAAGGTCAGGATCATGTGCTTCTTCAAGCGTCAGTCAGGCCCCCGGTACGTCGTGCTCGAGATGGACAAGCCCACGGAGGACGAGCGCGATGCAGCCGAGTACCGCGGCGCATACCTGCTGCTGCTGGAGAACGTCCGCATGCAACTGAGGATCTCCACCCTGCAACCGCGCCGCCGGGCGAGCCAGGCAGGTATTCGTTACTCTGCACATGTCTCCGCACGCGTCTCTTATACGACCGAGTCGCTGCAGCCTCACCGGATCGCATCGTTCGAGGAGTTCGAGCAGCACACGCCATACCAGGAGGGGTGGGTGGTGCAGAACAGGCTCTCAGTGCATCCTGAGGACGTGGACAAGGCCATTCACGTTCTGGGGAAGGCCGGCATAGAGGCGAAGACGGAGTCCGGTCGCCGGTCGTGGTAGGGGGGCGAGTCGCGCGGGCGAGGCAAGGGCGCCCACGAGGGACGCCCCTACACCAAGCCACCCGAGAGATACCTCGACTTCGCTCGGCATGACAACCCTCACCCATCCACCCCACCGCGTGCGCTGCTGCGCACGTGCGACCTACCGGTCGCATGGATTCCCGACGGTGCGGGAATGACGGGGCAAGGGCGCCCACGAGGGACGCCCCTGCACCGGGCATTCCGCTCTACGGTCCAACGGGTGGCGAGGTTCCTGCCTTCGCAGGAACGACGATACAGGACGAAGCGGGGCGCGTATATCCTGTTCAGAGCCGCCTTTGCTTCCGGAGCCCACGTATGTCCACGCGCACCAACGAGTTCGGCCAGCCCATCGGTCCTCCGCTCCCTGGCTGGACGCCGCCCGAGCGTCCGGCCCGCACGACGATGGAGGGGGAGTACTGCACGGTAGAGCCGTTCGACGTCGAAGCGCACCTCGCGGACCTGTTCGAGGCGCCGTCGGCAATCGAGACGGACTGGACGTACCTGCCGTACGGCCCGTTCGGGGACGTCGCCGCGTTCGAGGAGTGGGCGCAGGAGCGGTGCCTCGGCGACGACCCGCTGTTCTACACGGTGCGCGATAACGAGACCGGGAAGGCCGGAGGCGTTGCCAGCTACCTGCGGATCACCCCCGCGTCCGGCACGATCGAGGTAGGCCACATCCATCTCGGCCCGGCGCTGAAGGGCAGCAGGGCGGCGACCGAGGCGATGTTCCTGATGATGGAGTACGCCTTCTCGCTGGGATACCGGCGGTACGAGTGGAAGTGCGACGCGCTGAACGCACCATCGCGGAACGCGGCGCTCAGACTGGGCTTCACGTTCGAGGGCACGTGGCGGCAGGGGACCGTCTACAAGGGGCGGAACCGGGACACGGACTGGTTCTCGATCACCGACGCCGAGTGGCCCCGGCTTCGGGAGGGGTTCCACCGCTGGCTCGACGCCGCGAACTTCGATGCCGATGGCGGTCAGCGGCACCGGCTGCAGGACTGCGTCGCGTCGGGGGAGTAGGGCCGCGCTCTTATTCGGCGCTCTTCTTCGCGGCGGGGCGTATCTCGTGGATGGTCACGGGAAGCCCTGCTCGCAGTCATCAGCCGACGCTTGCCTGCTCCGGCACGGCGACCTCGATCTCTACCATCTGGAACGTGGTCGAGATCGTAGGGACAGGGTCTCCAAACTCAGTGAGAGACTCATCGTGCTCAGCGAGGATCTCGCTGTGATAGGCGATAGCGTCTTCTATGGACATCTTCGGTTCGGGGACAGGCTCGCCTTGTTCAATCATGTCCTCGATGTGGAAGGTGAGCGCCTCCCGAATCATCGCCAGCATCTTGTTCCATGTCTTGCCGGTGCTGACGCAGCCCGGCACATCCGGCGCGTAGGCGCCGTAGTTGTTGGGGGTCTGCTCGAAAACGACGGCGTACCTCAGTTTCATCGTCCCCTCCTGCGCAGCCCAGCCTGCAACTGAATGCCGATCCATGTACCCGTAGGCAGGTCCTCTCCCGGATGGCCAGAGATAGTGACCTTGCCCGGTTTCACCGGATGACGGTACTGCCGATGGCTGCCCCGCGTACGCACATGGTACCACCCGTCGCCTTCGACGATGCGGATGGCTTCCCTAACCTTTGGCATACCCCGGCTCCGCTCTGTTCAACGCCATGTGTCACTCCTGTCTGATACCGGCGGGTCAGGGGAAGACCATACCGCAGTTGGCGATGCCCCATCCTGGCCCGTCGATGTGGATTACTGACACGCGCCCCTATCGCAGTCGCACCCTCACCGCGTACGCTGGTTGCATGACGTCGCGCTGACAGCACCCATAGACCGCGTCTATAGCTCGGGGCCCAGCCGGTCTGCCCCCTCTCCCTCTGGGAGAGGGTTGGGGTGAGGGTCGCTCCGGTGGGAAACATGTTTTTGGAGGGAATCTTGGTTTCTTGGTCGCGGGAAGCAGGCCGTGGCCTGGGAAACTCCCCAAACCAAGGTGACCAAGATTCCACTCCGGTCATGCGATTTACTCGCAGGTACGCGACCAAGATTCCAGATTCGGGGCCGGTTTGAAATCTTGGTCGAGCCGCCGCAGAGTGATGCCAGGGCAGGTGGTGTAACCTTGCGCCGACCCCCGGGAGGGGGCGGAGTGAGGGTATGCCGAAGTTCGACCTGACAGGCCGGGTCGCTGTGGTGACCGGCGGGAGCCAGGGCATCGGGCGCGGGATCGCGCTGGCGCTGGCGGAGCACGGGGCGCACGTCGCCATCGTGGCGCGGGCGCCGGAGGCGGTTACGGGCGGCACGGAGCGTATCCACCGCCCCGTTGAGCCGGTCGTGCAGGAGATCGAGGAGATGGGCCGCCGGGCGTTGGGCGTGCTCGCCGACGTGCGGGACCCGGAGCAGGTACAGGGGATGGCCGCGCGGGTGACGGAGGCGTTCGGGCGCGTCGACATCCTCGTGAACAACGCGGGCGCGACGTGGGGCGAGACGTTCAAGATGGCGCCGTTGCTGGAGCTGACGCCGCGGGACTTCCAGGAGTGCCTGCGGCTGAACCTGCTGAGCCAGTTCCTGTGCAGCACCGCGTTCGCGCAGGGGATGGTGGAGCGCGGCGACGGGTGCATCGTCAACCTGGCGTCGATCTCCGGGCAGGGGCCGAGTCCCAACAACGGGGCGTACGGCGCGGCGAAGGCGGGCGTCATCTCGCTGACGCAGACGATGGCTGTCGAGTGGGCGCCCGTGCGCGTGAACGCGATCGCGCCCGGCAGCGTGGACCACGCCGACCGCGCCGCCGTTCACCCGTACGCCAGGGGTCGCGCGCCGGTCGAACAGACGACCGCGGTGCGGCGGGGAGGCACGGTGGACGACATCGCCGCGGCTGCGTTGTATCTTGCGTCGGACGAGGCGTCGTACGTCACGGGGACGGTGATCAGCGTGAACGGCGGACGCCAACCCGGGTAGGTTCTGTCCTCGAGGACGGGGCGCGGCGACAGGGGAGAGAAGGAACCGAAGGAGCAGCCATGACGACCGAGATCAAGACGCTGGTGGTGGACGCGGACGCGCACGTCGTGGAGTCGCCCCGCACGTGGGACTTCCTGGACGCGGACGAGGAGAAGTACCGCCCCGCGCTGTTCAGCTCGCCGGACCGGCCGCAGACGGAGTTCTGGGTGATCGACGGCAAGCCGCGCGGCACGAAGCTGCCGACGCTCGCTGAGAAGCAGCTCGAGGAGCTGTCGAAGCGCTCCGGCTACAACGTCGTGACCGCCGTCGCCGCGCGCGAGATGGACGACGTGCAGCTGCGGCTGGACCACATGGACGAGCTCGGCGTCGACGTGCAGGTGCTCCACAATACGCTCTGGATCACGAGCATCGCCGAGCTGCCGGACACGGAGGCGGCGCTCACGCGGTGCTGGAACCGCTGGATGGCGGACGCCTGGCACAAGGGGCAGGGCCGCCTGCGCTGGTCGTGCGTGGTGCCGACGATGACGATCTCCGAGGCGGTCGTGCAGATGCGCTACTGCAAGGAGAACGGGGCGGTCGCGGTCTGCCTGCGGGCGCACGAGGCGAACCGTCACCTGGTCGACCCGTACTTCTACCCGCTCTACGAGGAGGCGCAGCGGCTGGACCTCGCGGTCGTCGTACACGTCTCGAACGCGGACGCGCGGCTGTCGGAGCGGCTGAAGTCGCCGTACGACATGGGGTCGAGCTTCTCGAACCTGCGTGTGCCGACGGTGACGAGCTGCCACGAGTACATCATGAGCGAGGTGCCGACGCTGTTCCCGGAGCTGCGCTGGGGGTTCGTCGAGGTGTGCGCGCAGTGGGTGCCGTGGGTGGTGAAGGAGGCGCGCCGGCGCTCGCGGAAGCTGAGCCGCGACGTGCCGTACGACATCTTCCCGGAGTACCGCATCTACGCCGCGTGCGAGACGGACGACGACCTGCCGTTCATCCTGAAGTACGCGGGCCCGGACAACATCGTCATCGGCACGGACTACGGCCACACGGACATCTCCAGCGAAACGGACGCGATCGGCATCTTCCGCGCGACGGACTACGACATCACCGAGGAAGAGAAGATCAAGATCCTCTCGGACAACCCGCGCAGGCTCTACGGGCTGTAGGGGCACCCTCACGCCAGCCCTCTCCCCTGAAGGGAGAGGGGATCATTCGCCCGCGGCGCCGATGTCGAACAGGCGGGCGACCTCCGCGTCGTCGAGGCCGATGACCTCGGAGAGGACGAAGCGTGTGCCCTCGCCGTAGTCCGGTGCGGACGCGGACGGGAAGTGCGGTTCCGCGTCGCTCAGGATGAAGGGGACGCTCTCCACGACGCCGCCGTCCGGGAAGCGCTGGTAGAAGCCGCGGGTCGCCATCTGCGGGTCGTCGTCGATGAGCTGCCCGGCGTGCAGCACCGGGCTCGCCGCAACACCCACCGCCTGCAGCACCTCGGCTGCCTCGTGCGGGCCGCGCGATGATGTCCACGCCTCGATGGCCTCGTCGATCTCGTCGTGGCGGGCCATCCGGCGCGGCGCGTCGGCGAAGCGGTGGTCGTCCGCCCAGGCGTCGCGCCCGATGAGGCGGCAGAGCGCGGCCCACTCCTCGTTCGAGGCGACAGTGAGCGCGCACCACTGGTCGTCGCCGTCGCAGCGGTAGACGCCCTGTGGGGCGTGGTGGCGTGAGCGGCTGCCCGTGCGCGCGGGCTCCGCGCCGTTGGCCTCATGCTCCAGCAGTGCGGGGCCAAGGAAGTTGATGGTGGACTCGAGCTGGCGCAGCTCGATGTGCTCGCCCCGTCCGGTGACGTTGCGCCGGTGCAGCGCCGCGAGCACGGCCACGAGTGCGTGGCCCGCGTTGCACGTGGTGTCGGCGTAGGCGAAGCCGACGTCCGTGATGTCGCGGTGGGGGTAGCCGATGAGGCCATCGAGCGCAGCACGCGCCTGGAAGTAGGAGCCGAGCCCCTTGTAGAGGCGGTGCGGGCCCGTCTTGCCGAGCGCGGGCATGCTCATGGTGATGATGCGCGGGTTGATCTGGGCGAGGCGCTCCGGCGTGAAGCCCCAGTTGGGCAGCACGTCCGGCCCGAAGTTGTCGACGACGACGTCGCTGCGCTCCACGAGCCGCACGATGGCGTCGCGCGCTTCTTCGAAGCTCATGTCGAGCGCGAGCGAGCGCTTGCCGACGTTCAGGTTGTTGAAGCTGACGACAGAGTCCGGGCTCATGTTGCCGCGGTTGAGGGCGGCGCCCTTCTTGAAGCGCTCGATCTTGATGACCTCCGCGCCGTAGGCGGCGAGCCACTTGGTGTGGAGCGGCCCGGCGATGACCCAGGTGAAGTCGCAGACACGGAGACCCGCGAGGGGAAGAGCGGCTGCCCGAGAGATTTCTCGGCTTCGCTGCGCTCCGCTCGGAATGACATGCTCTGCCTCGCCGAGGGCGGGGGCGAGGGCGCCCTCGCGGAGGCCGCTTGCGAAGCGGTAGGGCGGGCCCGCGTCGGTGAGGGTCGCGCCGCCGTGAGGGCTGGGTTCCCGCTTTCGCGGGAATGACGGGGAATGGAGGGCGACGGTGCGGAAGAAGCCCTCGTCTGCGAGCTGCGGGTCGGTGGTGAGCTCGCCGACGCTGTTGAAGGCCATCAGCATGATGCCGCGGTCCTGCGCCTCGTGCATGAGCGTGCGTGCGTCCATCGTGCGGAAGAAGCAGTCGAAGACGGGCTCCAGCTCGTTCAGGCCCGCTGTTCGCGCCGCCGGATCGAGCCAGCGCTCCTCCCGCAGCCCCTCGCCGTGGCCGTGCGACTCGAGCCAGTCCAGCAGCAGGGCCCACTCGCGGTCGGAGCTCTGGCTGAGCAGCTGGAAGCGGACGAGGCCGGGGTTGCACTCCCAGATGCGGCGGTAGCGCTTGCCGCTGGAGCCCTGGCCGTGTCCCGCGCGCTTGATGAGCGTCCTGTGCGTCACGTACATCGGCATCACGTCGTACTGCATGAGCGCGATGCTCTCCTGCAGCGACACGTCCACGAAGCCGCCCTCGCCGGTGGCGTCGCGTCGCGCCAGCGCGAGCAGGATGCCGCCCGCCGCGTGCGCTGAGCTCTGGTGGTGCGCGAAGCCCTCGCCCATACTGTTCGGCGGGTCCTCCGGGAAGCCCATGCGGTACATCAGGCTGCCCGACGCCTGCGCCACGAGGTCCGACGACTTCCAGTTGGCGCGATGGCCGGTCGCGCCGAACCCGGAGATGCGCGCGTGGAGCAGGCCGGGGTTGACGGCGCGCAGGGCAGCGTGGTCCAGCGGCGGGGCCGACTCGTCCTCGACCAGCACGTCGGCCGAGGCGACGAGCCGCTCGAACGCGTCGTAGCCCTCGGGGGTCTGGCGGTCGAGCACGACGCTCTGCCGGCCGCGGTGGAAGTGGAGGAAGTGCAGGCTCACGGATGGGTCGTCGCGCATCAGCGGGGGGAGCGTGCGCTCTTCGGAGCCGCCCGGCGGTTCGATATCGAATACGTCGGCGCCGAGGTCGGCGAGGAGCTTGGCGCAGTACGCGCCGCGCTCGCCCGTCAGGGCGATGACGCGGATGCCGTCGAGCGGGGGCACGAGGTCAACACTCCGGTCAGCCCGTACTCAGCATGAGCACCCAACTGGGGACGGCGTCGAAGCCGAGCGCCACGAGGCAGTTCTCCAGCCCCGGCACCTGGCGCTCTCCCGCGCGTCCCATCACCTGAATGGCGCCTTCGCGCACGTGGCCCATGCCGTGGAGCCGCCCCTCGCCCTGACTGCCGCCGAACGTCGTCACCGGCAGCGCGCCGCCGTGCGCGATGCGCCCGTCGCGGGTGAACTCGTGCGCCTCGCCCCTGCCGGCGAACCCGAGCTCCTCCAGCCATTTCCACACCACGGGGCTGAAGCCGTCGTAGAGCTGCGCTGCCTGCACGGCCTCGCGGCCGATGCCGGACGCCTCGAAGATGGCGTCGCCGCGCTCGCGCGTGGTCACGAACCCGGATACGTACGCGGGCCTGTGCGGCAGGTCCTTCGCGCGGTCGGCGGTCGTCAGCACCACGGCGCCAGCGCCTGTCACGGGGATGTCGTAGTCGTAGAGGCACATCGGCTCGTAGACCCAGCGGGACGTCATGTAGTCCTCGAGCGAAAGCGGCCTGCCGCGCCAGTAGGCGTACGGGTTCAACTGGGCGTATCCGCGCAGGGCGCTGACGACGTCGAACAGCTCCTCGCGGGTTGCGCCATAGTCGTGCATGTAGCGCTGCAGCCACATCGCCATCGCACCGATGCCGACGCCGTAGGGCGCGGTGAACTGCTCCGGGCCGCCTGAGGCCGATTGCTCGGAGGCCGCGTAGCGCACGCCGGGGCGTTCGTACATCGCGCGCAGGCAGAGCACGTAGTCCGCCGTGCCGGTGACGAGCGACTGTATCGCCGCCGCGACGGCGTCGCCGACGACACCGCGGTTGAAGTCGGACGCCCAGCGCAGGTTGAGGCCGAGCGCGCTCGCCATGTAGCGCTCGCTCACCTCGTCGACGCCGTCCCAGTGCAGGGCGGAGGCGTTGGGCGCCTTCGGCGTGCCTGCGTAGCCGTCGATGTCGGCGGGGGTCAGTCCCGCGTCGGCGATGGCGTTCTTCGCCGCTTCCATCGCCACGTCCGGCAGACTGCGCCCGGACTTGCGCTCCATAGGCGTATAGCCGACGCCGACGATGGCGGTCCTGTTGCGGAGCGCCGGGTCCATCATGCGTCCCCCTCGGCGGGGCGGAACTGCGGCACGGCGACGCCCTCGCCCCGATTCTCGAACGCGACCTGCACACGCATCCCGATGCGGGCGTCGTCGACATCGCAGTCGATGAGGTTGGTGGTGAGGCGGAGGCCGGGCTGTTCGTCAAGCTCGATCTGCGCGACGAGGTAAGGCGGGTCGAAGCCGCGCATGTAGCTCTCGTGCATGACAGCGTAGGAGTAGACCGAGCCGCGACCGCTCAGCGCGACCCATCGCAGCGCACCGAGGCAGCGCGTGCAGGTGGGGCGCGGCGGGAAGACGTAGCGCGCGCAGGCGTCGCACCAGGGCAGCTCCAGAGCGTGCCGCGCAGCGGCGTCCCAGTAAGGCTGCGACTCCGGGTCGGGAATGGGGATGGGGCGGGCGTTGGTGGTCATCGCGCCGCCTACAGCCCGTAGAAGGCCTTGGGGTTGTCGTAGAGGATCTTGTCGACGGTGGACTGGGGGATGTCGCCGTTGTCCGTGCGCTGCTGCAGGAGCTTCTGGAACTCCAGCTCCTTGGACTGGTCCTGGTGGGTGTAGTCGGAGCCCGCGAGCAGGTTGTCCTCGCTTATGTAGCGCAGCGCATAGGGCAGGTCCTCGTCCACCTGCACGGTCACGTAGATGCGGTTGGCCTTGAAGATGTCGTCCGGCAGCTCGAACGCAGGGTCTGTGCTGATGTTGGACTCCTGGCTGCGGGCGAGCCTGCGTCGCAGGTCGTAGTCGACGAACGGCACCCACGAGACGCCGGACTCGATGCAGCCGAAGCGCAGCTTGGGGAAGCGCTCCGGCACGCGGTGAAGGATGAGCGAGTAGATGCCGTGGATGGCGGGCATCCGCAGCTTGATGAACGCGCCGTAGGAGAGTTCACGCGCGGGCGTGAAGTCCGGCGTGCCGGAGCCGAGGTGGAAGCAGATGGGCATGTCCAGCCGCTCAGCCTCCTCGTACAGCGGGAAGAAATACGGATCGACGGACCACTTGTCGGCTTCGAGGTCGCCCTTCTTGAGCACGCCGCACGCGCCGTTGTCCTTGGCGAAGCGCAGTTCTTCCAGCGCGGCCTCCATGTTCCGGGCCGGGGGCACGCATATCCAGCGCAGCCGCCCGTGCGATTGCGCGCAGCGGTCGGCCAGCCAGCGGTTGTAGCTGCGGGTGATGGCGAGCTCCGTTTCCGCCGAGTCGGAGGGCTCCACGAGGAAGAGCGACGGGTAGATGACCTGCGTCTGCGTGCCGAGCTCGTCCATGTGGCGCAGGCGCGTCGGTACGTCCAGCAGCTCGCGGGCCTCGAGCGGTGTGCCGCTCTTGCCGTCGTCGCGGATGCGGCGGTGCTTGCGCTTGCCGTTCACGAGCCAGTAGCGCACGGGCGGGCGGTTCGGGTCCGGGTTGGACGGGTACTGGGTCGTGGGCTTGAACGCCTCGTCCTCCGGCGCGATGAACTCCCAGGTGTCGTCGGTCTCGTCGACGTGCGTGTCGCTGTCGATGACTCGGAACTGCTGCGTCATATCGCGCCTCCCCCGTACGATGGGGCGCAGTATAGCCTGCGCGGACCGTGCTCGACAGCGAAGGCGGAGCGGCGAACTGTCCGCCACGAGCGCGGCGCTATTCGAAGAGGTCGGCGTGCGTGCCGGTCCGCACGAGCAGGAGGGATTCGAGACCCTGCTCCCACACGAGCAGCCAGTCCGGTTCGATATGGCACTCCCAGAAGCCGTCCATCTCGCCGGACAGCCGGCGCGGCCTGTTCCGCGCTTCCAGGGGCTGCCCGGAGAGGAGTTGCTCGACAATGGTCCAGAGCTTCGCGAGGTCCTTACCCCGCCGCTGAACGAGTCTGACGTCTCTCTTGAACCCGTTCGTGGTTGCGAGGCGCAACGCTAATCGAACTCACGCCTCAGCTCTTCGAGGCTTGCGTACGTCGTAATGCCGTCTCCGGACCGTGCTTCGCGGAGCGCTTCAATGGTCTCTGTGTTCGGGACCCGTATAGGGAACGGCAACCCGCGATGCGCGGCTACCTGCTTGTAGAAGAGCGTGATCGCCTCCGTCACGGATAACCCCAACTCGGAGAACAGCTCCTCCGCCTGCCGTTTCACTTCGGGCTCGATCCGCGCGCGAATCATCTCCGTCTTGGCCATGAAGCGCCTCCTTGCAGCGATTGTAGCACGATTGGGATACAGCCAGACCCGCATCACGGTGCCTTGCCTCCGGTACACGCTCATTCCCGGTGCGGTATCCTATAAGGCGCAGGGGATCCCACTGACGAAGCGGGGGGCCCCAAAACCGCCCCCCCCCCCCATTGAAACCAGGGAAGCGCCAGACCGATACAACCCCCGCCCCCCACCCCCAAAAAACCCAACGCGCCCC
>JAPPHT010000015.1:0-16412 GCA_028874795.1 Chloroflexota bacterium | reverse complement strand
TATCAGCATCATCGCATCATCGCATCATTTTCGTCAAGCAGCTTCTCCCCACACGAACCCGCCCTGGGTGCGGTATCCTATGAAGCGGAGCGAATCCCACTGACGAAGCGGCGTCCGCATGGCGGGCGCCGACGCATGTACAGCACTGGACGGCACATGACGGAAACAGCCCAGTCCCACCTCCGCAATATCGCCATCGTCGCCCACGTCGACCACGGCAAGACCAGCCTCGTCGACGCGATGCTGCGCTACAGCCGCGTCTTCCGGCCGGACCAGCAGGTGGACGAGTTGATCATGGACTCGGACCCGCAGGAGCGGGAGCGCGGCATTACGATCCTCGCCAAGAACACCGGCATCCGGTACGGCGACGTCACCATCAACATCATCGATACGCCGGGCCACGCCGACTTCAGCGGCGAGGTCGAGCGCGTCGTGAACATGGCGGACGGTTGCTTGCTCGTCGTCGACGCGGTCGAGGGGCCGATGCCGCAGACACGCTACGTCCTGCGCGTCGCGCTCCAGCAGGGGCTGCGCCCCATCCTGGTCATCAACAAGATCGACCGTCCCACCGCGGACGCGCCTGCCGCCCTGTCGGCGGTCCAGGACCTCTTCCTCGAGCTGGCAACGGACCCGGACCAGCTCGACTTCCCGGTGCTGTACACATCAGCGCGCAACCAGTATGCGCTCGCCGAGGAGACGGATACGCTGAAGGACATGGGGCCGCTGTTCGACGCCATCGTCGAGCGGGTGCCGCCTCCCATTGCAGACCCGGACGCGCCGTTGCAGATGCTCGTGGCGGCGCTCGACTACGACAACCACCTCGGCCAGATCGCGGTCGGGCGCGTGTCGCGGGGGCGCATCGCGAGGGACGAGCAGGTCGCGTTGCTGGGACAGGACGACAGCGTCGTCCCGTACCGGGTGGAGCGGCTGTTCACGTTCCGCGACCTCGCGCGGCACGCGATCGACTCGGCGTCCGCCGGCGAGATCGTGGCGCTGTCCGGGCTGCGCGGCGTCCGCATCGGCGACACGGTCGCCTCGCCCGCGTCGCCGGAGCCCCTGGAGCGGATGAAGGTGGAGGAGCCCACGGTGCGGATGACGTTCAGCGTCAACACGTCGCCGTTCTCGGGCCGCGAGGGCCAGTACGCGACGTCGCGCATGTTGTGGGAGCGTCTGCAGCGGGAGTTGCAGACGAACGTGGCGCTCCGCGTAGAGCGTACCGAAAGCGCGGACGAGTTCCTCGTTAGCGGCCGCGGCGAACTCCACCTGTCCGTCCTCATCGAGAAGATGCGGCGGGAGGGCATCGAGTTCCAGGTCTCCCGCCCCGAGGCCGTCACCCGCGTCATCGACGGGAAGCTGCACGAGCCCTACGAACTCCTCTTCCTCGAAACGCGCGACGACTACATCGGGCCCGTCACGCAGGAGCTGTCGTCGCGCCTAGCGCAGATGATGGACATGCAGAGCGACGGCTCCGGCAACGTGCGCCTGCAGTTCCGGCTGCCGACGCGCGGGCTGATCGGCTTCCAGAGCTTCTTCATGCGGGCGACGCGCGGCAACGGCCAGATGAGCACGGAGTTCACGGGCATGGAGCCGGTGGGCGGCGAGGCGAAACCGTCGCGGGCCGGGGCAATCGTCTCTGCGGAGAGCGGCGTCGCCGTCACGTACGGCCTGCAGAACGCGCAAGAGCGGGGCGAGACGTTCGTGGAGCCGCAGACGCCGGTCTACCAGGGCATGGTGGTGGGTCGGCACAACCGCGAGCGCGACATGGACCTGAACGTCTGCAAGGAGCGCAAGATGACCAACATGCGCTCTGCGACGCAGGAGATCGTGGAGCGGCTCGCGCCCGCCGTGCGGTTCAGCCTGGAGGAGGCACTCGGGTTCATCAACGACGACGAGCTCGTCGAGGTGACGCCGAAGAGCATCCGGATGCGGAAACGCATCCTGGACCCGGACGAGCGCTACCGCGTCAACCGCGCCCGCGCCAAGGCCGGGCGGTAGGGGAGTCCCTAGCGGCTCATGTAGACGCTGTCTGCGTGCCGGATGTCTGCCCTTCACACCGCGATTAAGCAAAGCGCCCGGCGCTCGTTCGGGCTGATCAACTGCGCCAGTCCGGTGTCGAGGGTGGCGAGTTGGCCGCCGTGTTGCATCGCTGCGGCGACCAGGACAGCATCCGTGACTTGGCGGTACCCCTGCAGCCGAGCGGTAACCGCCTCGGGCAGTTCGACGAGTGAACGATCGAGGGGCCAGAACTCGTGCTTCCCTCGTCGCCTGAGTTCTCCGAGCAGCGCGATGGCATCGGCAGGCGTTACGGCATGCCGGACAGCCGACGGGTTGCAGGAGACTCGAACGAACCCTGCCTCGGTCAGCGTACAGGTTGCCCAACCGGCGTCCCGCTGCTCCCTGAACCATGAGAGCACTGCCTCGTGATGCACGTGGTTGGGCCAAGCCAGCGCGATCAGGACGTTGATGTCCAGCAGGGCGGTCACGGCCAGTCGCTGAGCGATCGGTACACATCGTCGCTCGTGAACGGTTCCACATCGGGAGGCACATGGAACACAACAGCGTCCTCATCGGATGCGATGGCTGCTCCCTTGAAACCTCGCCGGGCGAGTTCGGACAGTGCGCTGCCGAGGCTGCTGCCGCTCCGGTCTGCCAGTGCCTTTGCAACCGCCAGTACGTCGTCGTCTATGGTCAGGGTTGTCCGCATGGCAGCATCATCGCATCCTCGCATCAGCCAGTCAATTCCACTGAAGGAGGCGTTCAGCGAGCGCAGCCGATGCGTTACCTGCTCACGTAGACGCTGTCGGCGTGGCGGCCGTCCTTCTGGCGGTCGCGCAGCTCCTCGTAGTTGACGCGCTGGTTCTTGATGGCAGGGTCCGTGGCGGCGTTCCGCATGATCTCCAGCGGCTCGTCGCTCGCCGACTCGAACCAGTAGGGCGTGCCCTTGGGGATGAAGAGCGCGTCCTTCGGGCCGAGCTCGATGGACTCGCCGTCCTTGCCGTAGAACCTGGCGCGGCCGGCGAGCACGAACCAGACGGCGTCCTGCCCGGAGTGGGCGTGCAGGTTGGTCTCGCCGCCGTCCTTGCTGACGACCTGCACGTTGACGCTGATCAGTCCGCTGTTGGCCAGCATCGAACTGCGCTTGGGCGAGCCTGCCAGGTCGGGCGTCTCGTACCGAATCGCTTCCATCCCGCCGATGCGCTCCCGCTCCATGGACATTCGCCACCTCCTGGTCCGTGCGTTCGTCCCGCGCCTACCATACGCCTTCCCGAGCCGCGTGTCGTATAGTGCGGGAACCAACCGAGGAGGCGCTCGCTGATGAGCGACGGCAACCTGAAGATAGGCTTCCTGAAACCCGGCGCCGGAAGCATCCACTACGACGAGTTCGCCGCCATGGTGCCCGAGGGCATCGACCTGGAGATGGTGGAGCTTGGCGTTCTGCGCAGCGCGCTCACCGACTTCGCCGCACGCGCCGACGCCGTCATCGAGCGGGCCACCACGATGACGCGCGAACATGGCTGGCAGGGGGTCATCGTGCCGGGCGCGCCTGTGGAGGTGCAGAACCCGGGCCTGCGGGCGCGGCTGTCCGAGGCGCTGGACGTGCCGTTCACGACGGCGCTCGGGGCGGGCGAGAACGCGCTTCGCGCCTTCGGCGCCAGCCGCATCCTGCTGCTGACGCCGTTCGACTCGTACATGAACTCGCTCATCGTTCCGCACCTGACCGCCGCCGGTTTCGACGTTCAACTGGCCGACCTCGGCTTCAACAGCGAGCAGGAGGCGGTCCACCTCGATGGCGGCGTCGTGTTCGACATGGTGCGCGGCGCTGTGCAGGCGTCGGACGGCGTGCAGGCGCTGTACTTCCAGGGAGCGGTGCTGAACCCGCTGCCGGTGATCGACGACATGGAGGCTGAGTTCGGTCTGCCCGTGGTGGCGAGCAACCCCGCGATGCTGTGGTCAGTCGCCTCGCAGCTGGGCGGCTCGTTCAGCATCGAGGGCAAGGGACGGCTCGTCAGGGAGTGGCCGCCGCTGCCGTAAGGCGGAGGCGCAGGAGCAGGCGAACGATGAGACTCGGCATTGCCCTACCCATCGACTTCGGCGCGGAGCCTGCGGGCTTGCAGGCCGGGGGAGACATCATCTCCGAGGGCGCGCGCGCGGCGGAGGCGAACGGCTTCGACAGTGTCTGGTTCTTCGATTCGATCGGTCGTGGGAGGATGTCGCTCGACCCGCTCATGGGCGCGGCGGTAGCGGCATCGGCCACGGAACGCATCGAGGTAGGGCTCGGCATCCTGCAGGTGCCCCTGCGCCACCCGGTCGAGTTGGCGCAACGCGTTCTCACCGCGCAGGTCGTGTGCGGGCCACGTCTCCTGCTGGGGGTCGGCTCCGGCTCGACGCGGGCCGACTTCGAGGCGGTCGGCAAGCGGTTCGAGGACCGGATGACGCTGCTGCGCGACGGGCTCGCGACGATGAAGCGACTGTGGGACGGCGAGACGGTGGACGGCGCGAACCTCTCGCCGTCGAACGCCGTTCGAGGCGGGCCTTCCGTCCTCATCGGCAGCTGGGCAGGCCCGCGCTGGATCGCCTCTGCGGCGAACGAATACGACGGCTGGATAGCGTCGGCGTTCTTCTCCGGCTACAACACGCTCAAGGAGGGACTCGACCGCTACCGCGCCGCCGGAGGGAAACGGGCCATCATCACCAACATCTCGCTCGACCTGAACGCGCCGACGGAGTGGCTGCGGGATACGGAGAATGCCTATCACCTGCGCTGCGCGCCGCCCGATGCGGCGGCCCGCCTGCAGCGGCTCGCGGACGCCGGGTTCGACGACGCGGTTGTCGTCTACCGCGGCGGGGCGCCGGCGGACCTCGCGGCGATACGCGCGCTGCTGCCGTAGCGGGCCCGATGCACGCCACTCCAGCCCTACCGGACGAGGTCCCTGCCTCCGCAGGAACGACGGGGCTAGGCGCAGGTACGACCGGAGAGCACGCGCCCGCACTGACACTCGGCCACCTCGTTCAGAGGACGGCGCGGCGGCTGGAAGCCGCGGGGATCGGCGACGCCCGGCTGGAGGCCGACCTCATCTGGACGACGGCGCTCGGCATCGACCGCGCCGCGCTGTACGCCGCGTTCCGCGATACGCCGTCGGCGGAGCAGGCCGGGAGGGCGGAGGCGCTCTGCGAGCGGAGGCTCAACCGAGAACCTGTCGCCTACCTGATGGGGACGCGCGAGTTCTACGGCCTCCCCATAGACGTCGGCCCCGGCGTACTCATCCCGCGGCCCGAAACCGAGACGGTCGTCGAAGAGACACTGCGGCTCGTGGAAGGAGTGACGTCGCCCGTGCTGGCGGACGTGGGCAGCGGCAGCGGGGCCATCGCCGTCGCGCTGGCGGTCGCGCGCCCTGACGCGTTCGTCTACGCGCTGGACGTTGCGCCGCGCGCGCTGGAGCTTACCGCGCACAACGCCGCCGTCCACGGCGTAGGCGAGCGTGTGCACGTGCTGGAGAGCGACCTGCTGGCCGCGCTGCCGCGTCGCGCGCACGTCGTCGCGGCGAACCTGCCGTACGTGATGTCCGGGGAGATACCGCTGCTGGAGCCGGAGGTGTCGCGCTATGAGCCGCGGGAGGCGCTGGACGGCGGCGTGGACGGCCTCATGCTCGTACGACGCCTGCTGGCGGAGGCGGGCGGGCGCCTGCTGCCCGCTGGCGCGCTGGTGCTGGAGATGGACCCGCGCCAGATCACGGCGGCGGGCGATGCGGCCGCCTCCTGCTTCCCGGGGGCACGGATACGCGCTGCGCGGGACCTCTGGGGGCGGGAGCGCGTGCTTGTGATGGAGAACGCGCCGGGCCGTTGACCCGGTGGCGTTGACCTGCGGGCCGATGCTTGGCACACTCTGCGTCGAGGAAAACGGAAGGAGCGAGGGACCATGAGCCACCACGATCACTACGACCACGACCACACCGAGCCGCCGTCCGACATCGAGCTGCGGGTGAAGGCGCTCGAATCGCTGCTCGTCGAGAAGGGCCTCGTCGACCCTGAAGCGCTCGACGCGGTCATCGACCTGTACGAGGACAAGATCGGCCCGTCGAACGGCAAGCGTGTCGTGGCGCACGCATGGGCGGACGAGGAGTTCAAGCAGTGGCTTCTGGACGACCCCAACGCCGCTATCGCCTCGATGGGCTACGTGGGCTCGCAGGGTGAGCAGGTGCGCGTGGTGGAGAACACGGACGACGTGCACAACCTCGTGGTCTGCACGCTCTGCTCCTGCTACCCGTGGCCGCTCCTGGGGCTGCCACCCGTGTGGTACAAGTCCGCGCCGTACCGGGCGCAGGCCGTCGCCGACCCGCGCGGCGTGATGCGGCAGTTCGGATCGGAGATACCGGAAGGCAAAGAGGTGCGCGTGTGGGACTCCACCTCGGAGATGCGCTACCTTGTGCTGCCGCAGCGCCCCGCCGGCACGGAAGGCTGGAATGAGGAGCAGCTCTACGACCTCGTGACCCGCAATTCCATGGTCGGAGTAGAAGAGGCGCGGAGCCCGGCAACGGTAGGCGCGGCATGAACGGCGTCCACGACATGGGCGGGATGCAGAGTTTCGGGCCGGTGCGGCCCGAGCCGGAGTCCGAGGAGCCTGTCTTCCATGCGGAGTGGGAGAGCCGTGTGTATGGCATGAGCCGGCTCCTGGGGCGTCTCGGTCTGTGGAACCTGGACAAGTCGCGCTACAACAGAGAGCAGTTGCCCCCCGCCGAGTACCTCGCCAACTCCTACTATGAGAACTGGTTCGCGGGCCTGCGGAAGCAGCTGGTCGCTACCGGCCTCGTCTCGGAGGAAGAACTGCAGACGTACAGGGCGTCCGCCCCCGTTCCTGACGGCATCATGGAGCGTGTCGTGAACGCGGAGCAGGTGCGAGCAGTGCCCATCATGACGACCAGCTACGTCCGTCCCGCATCCGCTCCGCCCCGGTTCGCGCCAGGCGACCGCGTGCGCGCGCTCAACCGCCACCCGCGCGGCCACACCCGCGAGCCGCGCTACGTGCGCGGACACGTCGGGACGGTGCGTGAGCACTACGGCTCGCAGTTGTACCCGGACCTGAGCGCAGAGGGCGTGGACGAGGGGCACCACCTCTACAGTGTGCGCTTCGACGCGAGCGAGCTGTGGGGCGAGTCCGCCAACGCCAACAGCGTCGTGTACGTCGACCTGTGGGAAGACTACCTGGAGCCGGCCCGATGACCGACGCGCAGTTGCCGGGAGGCACGAGCGGGTTGGGGGACATCCCGTTGGGGGAAGACGGCAAGCCGGTGTTCGCGGCGCCGTGGGAGGCGTCGGCGTTCGCGCTCGCGGTGCGGCTCTCCGGCGAGGGGCACTTCACGTGGGACGAGTGGGCGACGACGCTGAGCGAGGAGATACGCGCGGCGCAGCACGCGGGCGACCCGGACCTGGGCGACACGTACTACCGGCACTGGCTGCGCGCGCTGGAACGCCTCTGCAGGGAGCGGGGCCTCGTTTCGGACACGGAGGCATCCCACCGGAAGGAGGCCTGGCGCAGAGCGTACCTCAGCACACCGCACGGCAAGCCGGTCGACCTCGCCGCGGGCGGCTGAGGGCGCAGGCTACGCTCACGCATGAGCGCGGGTCGTCTGTGAGAGAGGGCCGGGTGCCGCTTCCGGCCACCCCTCCCACAGACGCCGCAGCGGCACTGCCTCCACACGGCACGGCGGCACACGAGGCTTACTTCCATTTACCGGGACATCTGTTGCGTCCGTGTTACGTGCGCGTTACGCGGCTGTAACGGTTGCCGCAGCCCACGCCGGTTTCCGGTGGCGTGCAGCCGGGCGGGAGTACGTATACTGGACAGATGCGTCACGGAAGGGTTGCGCCCATCAAGTCGGAGACTGCGCTGGGGAGGGGGAACCTCTGGCGCATCCTCGGGTTCCTTGCGCCATACTGGCCCCGCCTCCTCCTGATCCTTGGCACGGTCGCCGCCGCGGCCTTCATCGGGCTCGTGCCGGCGTTGCTGGTGCGGGGGATCATCGACTCGGCGATCGAAGGAGCCGACAGGCCCCTGCTCCTCTCGCTCTCCGCCGGGCTGTTCTCCGCCGCGGTGGCGCTGGGGCTGGTCGGCGTGCTGCGGAGCTATCTGAACACCGTCGTCAGCCAGCGGATCATGTACGACCTCAAGCTGCGCATGTTCGCGCGGCTGCAGTCGCTGTCCCTCCGGTTCTACACGGAGGCCCGGACGGGCGAACTGATGTCCCGGCTGACGAGCGACATCGCCGGCATCGAAACCATCGTTTCCGGGACGCTCGTCACCATCTCGCAGAACGTCCTCATACTGACGACGACCCTCGTGGCGATGCTGGCGCTGGACTGGCGTCTGACGATCGTTTCCCTCATGGTGCTGCCCTGGCTGATCATCCCGACGTTGACCGTCGGGAAGCTGCGCCGGCGCCTGCGCACCGAGCGACAGCAGCGGAGCGCATCGGTGAACTCGCTGATGGCGGAGAGCCTCGGCATCAGCGGGCTCATGCTCATCAAGACGTTCACGCGCGAACGGGAGGTACTGGCTCGTTTCAAGCGTGAGAACTGGGAGCTGATGGAGTTGCAGGTGCGGGAAGCGCTGGTGGGGCGCTGGTACTTCATGCTGCTGTTCGTCGTGACGACGGGGGGTCCGGCGGTCATCTACTGGTTCGGCGGCGGCCAGGTCATCTCGGGTGCACTGACCATCGGGACGATCGTGGCGTTCGTCGCGCTGCTCAGCCGCCTCTACACTCCCGCGACCGACCTGATGTCGCTGCACGTGGACGTGGTGACGTCCGCGGCCTATTTCGAGCGCATCTTCGAGTACCTGGACCTGGAGCCTGACATCACGAACGCGCCGGGCGCGGTGGACATCGTCGACGCCGAAGGTGCCCTGGCGTTCGAGGGCGTCGTCATGGAGTACACGCCGGGCCGGAGGGCGCTGGACGAGTTGGACTTTTCGATCGAGCCGGGCCAGATGGCGGCGCTCGTCGGGCCGAGCGGAGCGGGCAAGACCACCATTACCTATCTCATCCCGCGCCTCTACGACCCCACCCAGGGGCGCGTGCTGCTGGATGGCGTCGACATCAGGGGGCTGACGCTGGAGTCGCTGCGGGAGCAGATCGGGTACGTCTCGCAGGAGACGTTCCTCTTCCACGACACGGTGGGAGTCAACCTGCGCATCGCGCGTCCGGACGCGACTTACGACGAGATGGTGGAGGCCTGCCGTGCCGCGTCCGTTCTGGACGTGGTAGAGAACCTCCCGGAGGGGTTCGACACCGTTGTCGGAGAGCGGGGTTACCGGCTCTCCGGCGGCGAGAAACAGCGGCTGGCCATCGCCAGGATGCTGCTGAAGGACCCCCGCCTGCTGATCCTCGACGAGGCCACGTCGTCCCTCGATTCGCACTCGGAGCGGGCGGTGCAGATGGCCCTGGCGACGCTTACCGAAGGTCGAACGACCATCGTCATCGCGCACCGGCTGTCGACGGTGCTGGCGGCGGACGTGATCCTGTACGTCGACGAGGGCAGGGTAGTCGAGCGCGGGACCCACGCAGAATTGATGGCGCTGGACCGGCGCTACGCCGATCTGTGCCGCGCGCAGTTCGCGACAACGCTATCGGGGACCGGTTGGCTTTGACCAGATAAGGGTGGGGCGCTACGGCTGTGCGTCGATCAGCACGAATGCTATGACGCAGGGCGCGTCGCCCCGGTTCACCCAGTTGTGCACGGTGGCCCGCTGTACGAGCACGTCCCCCGCCTGCAGGTGCACCTCCACGCCGTCGTCCAGTTCCATGTCGATCTCGCCGGACATCACTACGGCGTAGTCGATCGTGGGTGTGACGTGCATGTCGTACTCGTTGCCGGGCGAGAACTCGATGACGCGGAAGATCGTGCCGCGGTAGGAGGGCGGACGCTCCACCGTGCGCGCGCCGAGGTCCTCCCGCCCGGTCAGCTCCGCGGGCGTCGAGTCGGTCATCCAGGCGAGCACGGTCTCCACGCCGGGGCGCGGGACGCGCTTGTTGCCGGCCGTGTCGTCGATGAACACGACTGCCTTGCCGTTGTCGTCGTGCCCCGTCACCACTCTGCGAACGTTCAGCGCCATGAGGCTTCCTCCATCTCGAAACGTGATGCAGCCCCCGCATCCTACGGTGGAAGACGCGTACCGCGCCATACAGGCGTTGTCGATGCCGCCCGGCGTCGTGCGCGCCTTGTTCGGGCAGCGCGGCCGGTGCTATCCTGCTCCCATGCCGGTCCGGAGAGAGCCGGCTCTTCCCAAGCGTGGGCCTGTGGCGCAGTTGGGAGCGCGCCTCAATGGCATTGAGGAGGCCGGGGGTTCGAATCCCCCCAGGTCCACCATGTAAGTTTTGAACTATTCTTTGGCCCCCGAGGCGGTTGACCACCAGACTTGGTATCGCCTCAAGCTGTGTCAGCTGTCGGTCGCCACTCGCAGCCGACTTGGGCGGGCCGGCTAAGTCCAACTCCTCGGAGTCCCCTTCGGGGTTTGGGCTGTCCTTGGCGATCTGGACCTTATGGTGGATGGTGGCCTTGCCGGGCATAACCACGATGTCCCTGACCAAGGTCTGTACGAAGGCCTTACGCTGCCGCAGCCGGAAAAACTGGCGTTCACGGGCTCTCCCCACGTGTGCCTGCAAGGCTCCGGCCCTTCGGTCAGTTCGGGGTTTGGAGGTGGCAGGCTCGCCGCCCAGACCCGCGTGCCTTGCGCTCTCACGCGCCTCTCGGCGGTTGCGAATCCCCCGCCGCAGTCTGGCACGCGTCATGCCGCCTACTCCCTGCTACAGGTCAGAGGAGTATCCCGGGAGCAACAGCTCCAGGAACTGCATGGCTTCCATAAGTTGCGGGCGGCTATCGTGAAGTTGGAGACTGCTCCAAACGTCGCTAGCGTGGCTCGTTACGTCGACGGCATACGCCTGTTCGTCGGTGAAGCCCTTCTGACTTGGGTCAATTTCAGCATGTGTTCTACGGTGACGCTGGATGAGGGGAGACCTTAACTCGGCGAACATCCCAGTGTCTCCGGGCAATCGGGGTTGAGCGATGGCGACAACCGCACCCTCTATCTTCGCCTTCGCCTCTGCCAGGTTTGATGTCTCCATAGGCAGGTTGGCAAACAACGTGTCGAGTATTTCTTCATCGGTGGTCTCGTTACGCAAGAATCTGAGATATGTTTCAGGCTCAGCCGCCCTGAGTATCAGTCCAACAACGGCAGAGAACACCATCCACGGCTCTACGCGATCGAGAAGCTGAAGAACCAGGCCCAGTCGATGGGTAGCCTGCTCGGTGTCCCTCAGGCTGTACTTGGCGTCGCTGAGGAATGACTCGAACAGCATCAGTGACAACGCGGCTTCATCCGTCTCAACGTCGGTGAGGTCTCTCAGCCTGGCCGACCTGAGCAGTGCCCTCACGAACCGTGTACGGTCGTGCTCCGGCAGTCTGAATTGCAGATCTATGAACCGGCGCATGTATGCCTCGGCATCGAACGCTGCACCGTATAGCGCCCTGATCGAGTGCGCCAGTGCGGACGAGTTGATGGCCAGGATGAAGACGACGTTGTCCACCAGGAAGATATGTTTTGCCGTCTCGATCAACTCGATTGCGTAGCTAGGCCGACACCTGTCCAATTCGTCGATAGCTACGACAAGAGGCTTTCCCTGCGTGCCGGAGGATAGTGCAGTTGACACCTTGCCTATCGAGCGCCTGAGTTCCTCTATAGACCTCCGCGCCCGCTGATATTCTGAAATAGGGTCCCCGCTCATCGAGTCGATTGCATTGACCGCTGCCTCGGCTGCGACGGGTCCCACAATTGGAAGAAACGTCCCGGCTCCCCTGACGCCAGCCCTGGCGAGCGTGAGGGCTATCTCGGAAGCCGACCTCCGAAGGGTTCGTGTTATGTCCTGGATTGTCGAATCAGAATACTGCTCCAGGCTGCGGGTAAGCTCACCCGACAGCGCCTGGAACGGGCTGTTGGCAAAGTCGGTCTCCCACGCGTTGAAGTGGAGAACGTGGAACCCCTGATTTCTCAGGTGTTGGCTCCACATCTTCAAGAAAGCCGTCTTGCCCGCTCCCCATTCTGCGTCAACGGAGATCACGTAGGGGCTGTCTGCCGACTCGACGATCCGCGTCAGGCTCTCGATGGCCGGTCCTCGTTCGAGAAGGTCGTTCTCGAACGGATTGTCCGGCGGTACGTCAAAGTCCGCCATCCTAATTCTTAGACGGTCACCGTGCGTCATGATCCCCCGTCACACCTCCACGGTCTACTGCCGGCACCTGGTTAACGCGACCGTCCCGACCTCACCTCTCCCTCTTCCCGTATAGTAGTCCCCCTCGAGACGAGAGCCGACCAATTCCAGCGTCGCGGTGCCCCGGTGCATCGCCATCGTACCTGGAGCATCTGACTTGGGCTCGTTGACGTACTGATAGGACAATTCGGGGTTGGCCAGATCGCCGGTTCTCAGGGAGGCTGAGATGCTTCGAGACCGGGATTGTTCAGTTTCGAGCCTAATGACTACCTTCGACCATCGTTGCAGTATGACCGCTGAAACCGAGTGAGCGCTGCCATCCCGGTTGTAGGAAGACTTGACCTCGCCAACCCACCTCCCATTGAGGTCGGGCAGATCAATGAGCTTGAGTTTTCTGAGCAGTCCAAGTCTCCGCACGTAGCGGTCGAACAACCAGTGAAGGCCCGAGTAGCACCCGGCGAACGAGGGTACGCTTAACCACCACTGGGGATCGAAATCCACTGCGCCCAGTCCTATGTGGAGGAGCCATACTAGCAGGACGCTGACGCCCATGATGGCGACGGCGACCACTCCCCTTCCTTCCAGCTCATAGGAGTGCATCTCGGTTGGTCACTCCCAGTCGTTCCACAGGTGTGCAAGTTGATTCGCGAAGGCCTTGGCGTCGGCGACCGACCATTGCTCAGGAGGTGGACCGAACAGCCATTGCTGACCGTTCTGGCAGGCGAGCTCGTCAATCCCGCTCTGGCCCACCCAGTTGACGATCGAGCAGTATGTCTCCTGGAAGCTGGTCTGAAACATCCAATCCGGCGCATTGAAGAGGAGGCACTCCACAAAGTCGGACGGCGCGAGGTCCGATCTGATCCCACCGGTGGACTGCAAGCGGTTCTTGTTCCCCTGCGCCACCATCCCCTTACCGAACCCGCCCTCGAGCGCCTTCAGCGTCTCGCGCCGGAAGTCATTCCAACTGTACGTGGCTGGTTGAAAGGACGAATTGAGCACCCCCTGCTCGTACTTAGAAAGGGTGCTTGCGTCATGGTCGAACGACGAGGTCAGCTCCAATACGACGTCCACGTCGCTGTCCCCCCGGATATTGGTATCGTTTCGGTAGGACCCTTTCAGGTAGAAATTCCGGGTCATGCCGGTAGGCCACTGGTGGGCATCCAGTACTCGTCGGATGGCCTCATGCGTGCGCTTGGACGAGTCCTGAGCGCCGTGGTGCGACCATGTGCTCAGCTGGGACTCTGGAATAGCCATGTATCCTCGGCTCCGTCCCTCGTAGCGTCATCTGTATAGACGTGCGCTGATTCTGCAATAGCAACTGTGATCCGCAACCCCTCAATGCTGTGCTAGCTATCGGACGCCACTCGCAGCAGACTTGGGTGAGCCGGCCAAATCCAGTTCCTCGTAGTCCCCTTCGAGGTTTGGGCTGTCCCTGGAGATCGGGACCTTATAGTGGATGGTGGCCTTGCCGGGCATAACCACGATGTCCCTCGCAAAGGTCTGTACGAAGGCCTTACGCTCGGGCAATTCGCTCGTCTCCGGGTACTCTGTCATGCTCAGCGTCTTGGCCGTGATGGTCGCCACACCGTCCCGGGTCGTCCTGCGCTGGGACAGGTTGGCACTGGCCTCCTGTAGCAAGGCCTCTAGGTGCAGCTGCTGATCTCTGGTGGCCCTTATCTTTGGAGAGGCGGCCTCGGCCAGGTCGCCGCCGCTGGACTCTATGAAGTTCCAGAGCCGGTCAAGTCGAAGACGTACCTCTTTGAGCTCAGACTCAATGGTCTCGACTCGGCCTCGTTGCTCTTGGATTAACCTATCCAGTTCTCTTACCACAACTGTAGCCATGTCGTCGTTGCCGTCCTTAGCGAGGATGCTGGAACGAATCCTACCAACGATCAGATGCTCGAAGCGGCGAGCACTTAGGCGGGGAGTGTCGCAGGCACCCTTGCCGCGCTTTATCAGGGACTGACATACGTAGTAGTGAAACCTGCCGCCCTTGGCGTCCTGGCCCGAGAGCAACGTCTCGCATCTGTAACACTTGACCAGTCCGCTCAGCAAATAGGAGCTCGCAATCCTTCGGGGTTGAGTGGCCTTGGACGCACGGGGCCGCATGCGGCTGTTGACCCGGCGAAACTGGGCCCTGGAGACGATGGCGGGGAATGCCTCCTCCACCCGCACGGGGTCGGCCTCGTCCTTGGTTTTGGCGCCCCAGATGAGGGTCCCTGTGTAGACCTCGTTCTTCAGGATGAAGTTGACCGCGTTATTGGACCAGTGCTTTCCTGTGGCACTCGGGATCTCCTCGTCGTTGATGACGCGAGCGATGTCCAGCATCCCGACTCCGTTCTCGGCCATGTCGAAGATGCGCCTGACGACGGGTGCCGTGACGTCGTCGGGTTGCAGTCTTGGGCGTTCCTTCGCCCCGTCCTGGACCATGACCCTCTTGTAGCCGTAGGGCGTCCTGCTGGAGACCCAGAAGCCGCGGGAGGCGGCCTCCCGCATGCCCCGCCTGACATCGGTCGCCAGGTCTTCCGAATAGAACTCGTCCAAGGTTTCGATGATGCCCTCTGTGAGCGTGCCCGCTGGAGTGTCATTGGTGTGTTCGGTTATCGACACCACCGTCACGCCTCTTCTGCGGAGCAGGGACTTGTAGGCGAGGGCGTGCTCGCGTTGCCTGGTGAAGCGTGAGAACTTCCAGACTAGGACCTCTCTGAACGGGGCCTCTGGCAATCTGCCCTCGTCGATCATCTTGTTGAACTCTGGCCTGTCGTCGATGCGCCCGCTCTTGGCCTCGTCGACAAACTCGCGCACGACCACGTAGCCGTTCTTGTCAGCGTAGTCTCTCAGCGCCCGAAGCTGGGCGGCCACTGAGAGGTCCACGTCCTGACGGTCGCTGGACACTCTGGCGTAGAGGGCCACTGGCGTGGGATCGGATCGTTCACTCATCTGCGTATCATCCAGAATTGCTCCCGGTATGGTAGCATCTTGTGTACCGTTTACGTAAGACGTTACAATGATTCGAGGATTCAAAGATCGGACGACCGAGAGGTTCTTCGGAGGCCAGTTGGTGCGGGCCTTCCACGGGTTCGCGGATCAGGCGACGCGTCGGCTCACGGTATTGGACAACGCTGCCTCCTTACAGGATCTGGCTGGATTGCCCAGCAACAGGCTGGAGGCCCTCTCCGGCGACCGAGCGGGCCAATACAGCATTCGGATCAACCGCCAGTGGCGAATATGCTTCCGCTGGGGGGATGAAGGCCCGTACGACGTGGAGGTCGTGGACTACCACTGATGAGGAGTTGGACATGAGCATGAGCAACGGAATGAGGCCGGTGCACCCCGGAGAGATATTGGGTGAGGAGCTCGAGGAGCTTGGGTTGTCGGCTAACGCGCTCGCTAAGGCTCTGGATGTACCCACGAATCGAGTCACGGCAATTCTGAAGGGACAGAGGGGCGTAACGGCTGATACGGCTCTTCGCCTTGCCCGGTACTTCGGCACGACGCCCCAACTATGGCAGAACCTTCAGAAGGCATTCGAGCTGCGTATGGCGGAAATCGAGTCCGGTCCGCAGATCGAAGAGCGTGTCCAACAACGAGAGACTACCCAGGTGAGTAGCGGATGACCTGTGGCGATAGAGTTGCCTATGGGGCTACCGCCTTCACTAGCAAATGCCTCGGGAACTCCGAGTTGATCCTAAGAACTCTCGACCTTGTAGACAAGAGATGGCACTCGAGCATCTGCCGGGTATGGCGGACTGCCCCGTTCGGCAGGCATAGGGCCAAGGTATCTCTCGGGTTGTGGGCCCTCCGGACTGGGACAAGCTCGAGGAGCTCCTAGCTTCCGAGCCTGTGGTGTTTGAACGCCGCCTGTAGAGTAGCGCCGCTGGACTATGGCCATATAGGAGAACATTGGCAATCATGCAAGAACGTTGCGTAACCAGGCTTCTACCAGATTCGCCGGCCGATGCAGACGCGTTCGGCAGCCATGAGCGGGTCGCCGACTCTATCGTGGAGGTAGTTCAAACGGAAAGTGGTGGCAAGGCCATAGGCCTTGAAGGTGGTTGGGGTGCTGGCAAGTCAACGATCGTCCAACTCATATCGCTTAAGGATGCTCTGAACAAGTCCCCACAGGGGCTTGCGGAAGCATAGCATGGGGGG
>JAPPHT010000083.1:5382-33921 GCA_028874795.1 Chloroflexota bacterium | reverse complement strand
GCGATGAAGTCGGCGTCGTCCGACGCGAGGAAGACGACCGCCTTCGCGATGTCCGGCGGCATGCCCTGGCGTCCCACGAGGTTCGACACGCCCCGGCCCTCCGAAGGGAGCTCCTCCTGCCCCACCGGCGAGCCGATGCGGTTGGGGGTCAGCGAGTTCACCCGCACGCCGAACGGCGCGAACTGGATAGCGAGCGAGCGGGTGAGGTTCAGCACGCCGCCCTTCGCCGCTGAGTACGCCGTCGCGTCGGCGCGGCCCCGGTGGCCGGACGTGGACGCGATGTTGATGATCTTGCCGCCGCGCCCCTGGTCCCGCATCTGCCGTCCCACGTACTTGCACGTCAGGAAGACGCTCTTGAGCGTCACGTCGATAACGCGGTCCCACTCGTCCTCCGGCAGGTCGACCGCGGGGGTGTGGTCGGTGATCGCGGCGTTGTTGACGAGGATGTCGACGCCGCCGAACGCCTCGACGGTCGCGCTCACCATGTGCTGCACGTCCTCGCTGGACGACACGTCCGCCTGGACCGCGATGGCGCTGCCGGGATGCCCGGCGTTGATGGCGTCCGCGACGGCCTGCGCCGCCTCCAGCCGCACGTCGACGAGCGCGACCTTCGCGCCTTCCTCGACGAAGTAGTGGCCCACCGATTCGCCGATGTTCCGCCCGGCGCCGGTAACGATGGCAACCTGGTCCTCCAGTTTCATGCGTCTGCTCCTGTTGGGGTTAGCCCGCCTGCTCTGCCGCGACGGCCACACCGACCGGCACGACCCGTGAGGCCGACACCTTGAACGATAGCGTAACCGCGTCGTTCTCGCTCACTTCCCCGCCCGGGTGTACGTTCGCCTTCACCGGCGAGCGCGCGGCTTCACACGCCCGCGAGGGAATGGTCCATGCGGGGGAGGAGATCGGCGCGCCAGTCGTCGTCAGCGGCCAGGACATTCTCGGCGGCGCGCAGCCCGTAGTAGCTGGGTGACACGCCGGGCGGGTCGCCGCCGTCCTGCACGGTCCGCACGGCCTCCTCGAGCAACTTCCGCGCCGTGATGATGGCCCTGTCCGCCGGGCCCAGGTGCTCGCGGGAGCGGTCCACGATCGGCCCCATCAGCTCCTGTACGGCGCGGTCCTGCGTGTTGATGCCGACGATGCCGGTGAACGTCTCCGTCTTCTGCGCCGCTCGGTCGATCATCCAGTCGTTGGAGCGGTTGCGGACGGAGCGGAAGCCGTTCTCCCAGTCCACGTCTATGCCGAACATATTGCCGGTCTCCTCAGGACCGGCCTTTCCCTTGGCCAGCGGCGTCTCCTCGTTGTAGTACCAGTTCCACACGAGGCAGTGATGGTCGTCTATGGGCGTCCAGTGGTGGCCGTGCGTCTGGTTGTGGATGCCCCTTCCCGCGGGGCGCAGCTGCGTCCACGGCATGACGAAGTGGTAGCCGCGCACGTACTGCTGGTCCGCCCCGAGCGGGCGAACGCCGAAGTAGCGGTAGCCGTAGTCCGTGACGTCCACCTCGAGCGACGGCGCGTCACCCTGCACGAAGGCGTCATTCACGGGGATGCCGGGCTGGGAGGCGTTCTGGCGCAGCGCCCGGTGCATGATGGGGGCGTGAGAGGTGTCTATCCCGCCTTCCAGCGCCTGGAGCCAGTTGCAGTCCTCCACCACCTTGGTCACGACGCGTTGGTCCGCGGGGACGCTCGTCCACGCGAAGTTGGGCGGCGGGGGCTGCTTCTCCTTCGGCCCCATGTACACCCAGAGCACGCCGCCCGCCTCGGCCACGGTGTAGGAGACCGTCCTGATCTTGGATGCGAACTGCTTCGGCTCGTTCATCTGGTCGACGCACTGACCCGTCACGTCAAACTTCCAGCCGTGGTAGACGCAGCGCAGGCCGTTCTCCTCGTTCCGGCCCAGCCAGAGGGAGGTGAGCCGGTGGGGGCAGTACTCGTCCAGCACGCCCACGCGTCCGCTCGTGTCGCGGAACGCCACGAGGTCCTCGCCGAGGAGGCGCAGGCGCACGGGGGCGCAGTCCGGCTCCGGCAACTCCCAGTCGAGCATCGCCGGTATCCAGTAACGCCGCAGCGTCTCCCCCATCGGCGTGCCGGGGCCAACCCGGGTCAGCAGCTCGTTCTGTTGAGCAGTCAGCATCGTCCTACGGCCTCCCGCGGTGTGGACTACCCCGCAAGATACTCCCAGCCCCACAGGCGGGGCAAGCCTCGCGGCCCCGTGCGGGAGCAGCCGGGCGAAGCGACCACCCACCCCCTCCTGCATCCGGATGCGATACGATGCCCTCGCAACCTCCATTGCCAGCCCTGCCCTGAGCGCGTCGCTTGAACACCAGCTGCCCGCATTGCGGCACCGAAAACGCCGTCCACCACCGGTTCTGCCTCTACTGCGGGGCCCCGCTCACGCCGGTCGGTGCTCCGCACGCGTCTGTCAGCGCTCCGCCTGTCCCGACGTCTCCAGCCCCCGCGCCCTGGCGGCCCCCGACGCGAGAGATCCGGAGCGCGGCTGCAGCTGGATGGGCCTGGCTCAGAAGAGAGACGCCGGAACTCGTCCGGCGGTTGACCCACCCCAGGTCGGCACTGTCGGCCGCGTTCCCCGCCCACCCCAGACCTGCCGAGGCGGCAGCCCACCCGGCGCGGCGGATACGGCTGTGGGAGGTCGCCGTCCTCGCCGCGCTCACCTTCGTCGCGCTCGTGCTCCGGGTGCAGGACCTGGAGACGACTCCCGCTGGCATGGCGCAAAACGAGGCGGCGCTGGCGCTCGAGGCGTTGCGCGTCTCCGGCGGGGAGGCGTGGCCCGGCGCGTGGACCAGCCTCGGGACAGGCACCCCGGCCGGACTCGCCTATCTGCAGGCCCTGCTTCTCCTCTTCATGGACGCCAGCGTTGCAACGGCGCGACTGAGTGCCGCACTGCCGGGCGTGGTGCTCATCCCCGTGGCGTACCTGCTCGTACGGCAGCTCTTCTCCGCCCGCACCGCGGTTATCACCGCGGCGTTCCTCACCTTCCACGTCTGGTTCCTCGTGTTCAGCCGCGTCGCCCTTCCGGCGATGCCCGCGGTGCTCTGCTTCACCGGAAGCATGTGGTTGCTCATCGTTGGCGTGCGCTCGAAGCAGTCGTGGGTCGCGGGGGTCGGAGGCGTCCTGTTCGGACTCGGGTGGTACGTCTCCACGTCATTCCCGCTGTACGCCGCAGCGGTCTGGGGGGCGCTGGTCCTCCTGCTCCTGCTGCGCGAGGAGACGCGCCGCGCGGAGGTCTACTGGTTCCTCGGCGCTTCGGTCGCGGCCAGCGCCCACATGCTCTTCTTCCATCTCACGTCGGACGTCTTCGCAGCGTCCCTCGGCGGGTACGAGAGAACGCCGCTCTCACCGTGGTCGCTCGCAGGCCGCGCATGGGAAGTCCTCACGTACGTCCACACGCCGACGCCCCAGGACCAGAGCGTCGGCGCCGGGGGGATACCGTTGCTGCACTTCAGCACGGAGGTCTTCTTCTGGGCCGGGCTGGGGGCGCTTCTCCTCTTCATCAGGAGACGCTCCAGCCAACTGCTGCTCCTGGGCTGGCTCGTGTCGATGGCGCCGGCGGTCCTCTTCCCGGACGAGGAGAGCCGCCGCTACCTGCTGGGCATTCTCTTCGTGCTGGCCATCTCGGCCGTCGGCCTCGACACCGTCATGTCGCTGTTGCACAACCGGTGGCGGAAGCACGCGCGCACATTGCCCATCCCCATCCTCGCCGGATGGTCCGGGAACGCCGTTGCCGCCGTCGTGCTGGCCGCCCTTGTGCTGTTCTTCGCGGCGCAGCAGAGCAGGGACTACGACAACTGGCTGGTTGGATCGGAGTGGGCTCTCACCCGGCAGGAGATAGAAGCGGTGCGGTTCGCACAGTCGTTGGGCGAAGACTACGAGGTGCGGCTCTACAACGACCGCCTCCCCGGGACGAGCGCCCTGGTGCAATGGTCCCTCCGGGGCAGAGCGATCAGGGACGGGAGCCCGGTCTACGGAGGCAGCGGCAGCATCGATGTCGACAGCGTGCACGGACCGACGGTCTGGCTGCTTTCGGAGAACTACCTCACTCTCATCCCGCAACTGGAAGCTGAATTGCCGGGCGGGCGCCTGACGTTCGAGAACAATGAACGGGGAGAGTTGCTGTACGCAGCCTATGTGCTGGATGCCTCGTATTGAGGCATCGGTCACGGACGCGCCTTAGTCAGACGGCAACCGCAGCCGGTAGTACGGCGCCATGAGGCGATGGAACCGGCTGGTGAACGGACAGCGGTTCTATCGGCGGACGATGCCGCTTGCGCGGCTCTCCGCTTTCCGGTAATACAGAGTTGGAACTCCCATGGATCCATCCCTGTCTGACATATCGCGCGAAGCATGGCTCCTCTTCGGCGCCTTCCATCTGGCCGCGGTGGTCGTGTTCCTGACTGTCCGGCCGATCAGCAGGTGGGCAACGCGGGAGTTGCGAGGCTACAGCGCCACGTCGTGGACGGTGCCTCCACTCTGGGTGGGGATCGGGAACGGCATCATCGAACGCCTGCTGATCGCCGGCGTCGTCGCCTTCTCGCTGGAGGATGCCGTGCTGGTGGGTATCGCCTGGCTCACGCTGAAGACGGCCCTCTCCCTCAGAGGGTTCTGGGGTGAAGACACGGCGCGGCGCGTGAACGGGATCATCTTCCTCTGGACATCAGTCGCCTCCATGCTCGCGGGAGCCGCCTCCGGCTACCTCCTGCGGGCCCAGGCAGCCTGATCGTGCGCTCCATGCACCACCGACGCATGCGCCGGTCGGCCTACGCAACGCGCGATCTCACGACCGGCGGGGTCCGGCGCAACCTGTGGTTCATCGCCTGGCCGCAGATGGTGGCTGGCCTGTTCAACGCATCCGACCAGTTGGCCGACATCTTCTGGGCCGCGAAGGTTGCCGGGTTCAGCGCGATAGGCGGGGTGGGGGTCGCACAGGCGTACGGCCACCTCATCATGATGGCGCGCATGGGGCTGGACGTAGGGATGCAGGCGGTCATCGCCCGTGCGGTGGGCGCGCGGCGGCTGGACCTGGCCAACCACGCCATGCTGCAGGCGTTCACGCTCACCTTCCTCCTCTCGCTGACGCTGACCATCTTCGGAGTGCTGTTCGCGCCGTTCCTCCTCCGCATCGTCGGTGTGAGCGAGACCGTTGCGGACATGGCGGTCTACTATCTGCAGTTCCAGTTCGTCTCGTCGGGGGTCCAGGGATTCCGGCAGACGACGGGCGCGGCGTTGCAAGCCTCCGGCGACACCTTCACGCACATGAAGTCGACGATAGCGTCGCGGGTGCTGCACCTCATCATCAGCCCCTTCCTCATCTTCGGATGGTTCGGCATGCCGGAGATGGGGATCGCGGGAGCGGCGGCGGCCAACGCGGGCGCCCAGGTCGTGGGCGTTGTCTGGAACCTGTACGCGCTCAGCTCCGGCACGTCACGGTTGCACCTCTCGTGGCTCGACTACCGGGTGGACCTGCCGCTGATGTGGCGCATCATCAAGATCGGCGCTCCCGCCACTGCCACGCAGATGGAGCGCGGCCTCTCCGAGATGGTGCTCATCAGGCTCGTCTCCCCCTTCGGAGACCTGCCGCTGGCGGCGTACTCGCTCACCCGCAGGCTGGAGCGGCTCACGAACATCGGCAGCCAGGGCATGGGGCGAGCGTCAGGCATCCTCGTCGCGCAGAACCTCGGCGCGGAGCAACCGGAACGTGCGCGGAGCACCGTGAAGTGGGCTGTCGGCTATGTGATGGCCATACGGGGGGCCGCCGGCATACTCCTCATCGTCTTCCCTGAGTTCTTCATCGGCTTGTTCAGCAGCGATCCCGAATTTGTCGAAACCGCCGTGGTCTGGCTGCGCATCCAGGCGGTGGCAGGGACGCTGCTCGGCGGCGGCCAGGTGTTCCAGCAATCGTTCAACGTCGCCGGAGACACCCTGGCGCCCATGCTCGTGACGTTCATGAGCATGTGGGTCATGGAGATACCCATAGCATTCGTGCTGTCGCGGTGGACTGCCGTAGAGGCGCTGGGCATCGCCATCGCCATCGCCATCGCGATGCTCATCCGGTTCGCACTCTATGGGGGCTACTACTTCACGGGCAGATGGTTACGCATAGGCGTGCTGCCCCCGCCCGTCGAGGCTGAACAGGCGCGTTCGCCCTGAACGCGGTTCAGCGATTGAGCTCCATCGGCTGCGAGCATTCACCCGTGGCCTCGTCTATGTGCTCCAACCGTCGACCGCGGCCCTTCATGAGTACCAACTCCACCGCTCCCTCTGACTCTGCCGCCTGCCGGTGCACGTTGAACGGCCCCTCGTACAGGTAGCCGAACTCTCCGGGCAGGATGTGGTGGTCCTGGACCAGTTCCAGTGTCGCCAGGGGAGTTGAACCATCGTCCACCCGGCGCCAGGACGTGTAGCGCTCGCTTCCCTCGAGCAGGCCGATCACCACCCAGCCCTCGTGGCTGTGGATAGCCGTCGGAGTGTTGGGCGGGTACTGCGCCAGCAGCAGGCGGAACAAGCCGTCCGGGTCGTCGTAGAGCTTCTGCCCGGGGAGGCCGGAACTGATGGTGGCGGGCTCTCCGATACTCCAGAAGTAGTCCCTTTCGTTCTCCGCACCGAAGCGCTGCAGCAGATGCCCCAGCTGCAGCACCGAGTCCATCGCCGTTCCGTTGGCGTCCAGCAACTGCCGGACCTCGTGCCCGAACTCTTCGACCGTGTAGCGGCTGACGATGTTCACAAGAGCCTCCTCGTATGCGTGGTCATCCCGAACAGGACAATGCACTAGAGAATCCTACTACTACCGGCTTTCCGGAACCCGCACTCCTGAACATATCTTGAGATGCGGTATCGGATTGAGTGCGTCTGTAGTCAGTTGCCATTTGCATGCACTATAATCCGTGATGGCGACGGCACAATCCGCCGCTCGGCTCCAGCAGTGGGAGGAACGAACCTTGGGAGGACATAGATGAAAGTGCGAATGTTACTGGTCATATCGGTTCTCGCCGTCGCCTTGACCGCGGTGGTGGCTTGCGGTGACGACGGAGACTCGGAAAGGGTTGTCGAACTCGAAGCCGAAGTAGCCTCGCTCCAGTCCCAGGTCGCCGAACTTGAAGGGCGTGCAACACCTGAGGACACGCTCGGCGTAGTGCTGGAACGCGGCAACCTTATCTGTGGCGTCAAGGCGGACACCCCCGGCTTCGGCGTCTTCAATCCCGACGGCTCCGTCGACGGCAATGACGCGGACTACTGTCGCGCCGTCGCTGCGGCGGTCTTCGGCGACAGCAGCAAGGTTGAATTCAAGGAGGCCACCTCGGCCAACCGCTTCGAGCTTCTTGCAGCCAGGGAGATCGACGTGCTCATCCGCACCACCACGTGGACGGCGAGCCGGGACGCCGACCTGAACGTCGCCTTCGCCCCCACCACGTTCTACGACGGCGCGGGCATCATGGTGAAGGCAGACGCCAACCTTTCCAGCGTGAACGAACTCGGCGGGGCCACGATCTGCATCCTGGACGGCACGAGCACACAGGGCGCGGTCTCTGACTACTTCGTGGAACAAGGCCTGCGGTACGAAGAGCTGACCTTCCAGCAGAACCCCGAACTGCGCGCCGCATTCATCAGCGGCCAGTGCGACGCCTGGTCATCCGACAAGTCGCAGCTGGGCGGGCACCAGTTCACGCTTCAGACGGACGACGGCATCTCCGCAGTCGTGCTTCCCGAGACGCTCTCCAAGGAGCCGCTGGGCCCCAGCGTCCGCGACTACGACTCTGAGTGGGAAGACCTCGTGCGGTGGATCGTCAACGGCATGATCATCGCTGAGGAGCAGGGCGTTACCTCTTCCAACGTGGCCCAGATGGCCAGCAACCCGCCGAACAACACGGTTGCGCGCCTCCTCGGGGTCGGTTTCGAGGGCGGCGCCCCGAGTGACCTTGGCATCGGCCACGGCAAGATCAAGAGCACGTTCATGCAGGACGTCATCGCCCAGGTCGGCAACTACGGCGAGGCCTACGAGGCCACGCTCGAACGGGTCGGACTGACGCGTGCGGGCTCCCTGAACGCTTCCTACCTGGACGGCGGTCTCATCTACGCACCGCCGATGCGCTAAGCACCAGGCACAGACACATGAAGAGAGGGCGGGCCTTGACGGATTCCCGCCCTCTCTTGTCAAATACGCCTCGCCAGACAAATCCCCGAACGAGTGGCCGGCTGGTTAACAGATGCAAGAACGCCTACCCGATACGCGGCGCCCCAGCAGGCTCCCGGCCCTGCTCGCCAGGCCTTTAGCCGTCGCCGCCGCGCTCGGCGCCGGGATCTGGTACCGGAACACGTACCGCCATCTCGTGATCAACGTGGCGGTCGGCGGCTTCGCCGCGGTATTCGTCTTCTACATCGCCAGTTCCGTCTACGCCGCCAACTTCTTCGACTTCGATTTCCTCTTCGAGCCCTACGGCAGCCCGGACAGGAGTTCCATCTTCCCCGGCCTGAACGTGGAAGCAGGCGATCCTCGATGGCAGGCCATCCTCAAGGGCGCCGGGAACACCCTTTCGGTCGTCCTCTTCGCCATAGGCGTCTCATCGTTCCTCGGCCTGCTCATCGGCGTGGCGCGCCTGACGCCGAACCCGCTCCTCAGCCGCGTGGCCAAGCTCTACGTGGAACTCTTCAGGAACCTTCCTCTCCTGCTCATCATGTTCTTCTTCGCGTTCGCGATGTTCAGGGAGCTGCCCCAGATCCAGGACCGCGCAGGGTTGAACGGGGTGCTCTTCATCAGCAACCGCGGAATGGCCGTTCCCTGGCTGGAAGCGGCAAACGGGCTTTGGCCCTTCTGGGTGATCGCGCTCGCCTTTGGCATCGTGGCCGCGTCGATGGTCCGGGGCCGGCGGATGAGACAGGAGAACGACACCGGGCAGAGCACACACCCCAATGCCTGGGGAGCCGCCACACTCGCGGGCGTAGCAGTTGTCAGCTACTTCGCGCTGCTGATGCCTGTCCGCATCACGCTCCCTGAGGTGGTGCAGGCCGCGTCCGGCTTCTACTCGTACGACGGTGGCAACGTGCTCAGACTGGGCTACGTCAGCGCGCTGATTTCACTCTCGCTCTACTTCAGCGCATTCATCGCGGAGATCGTCCGGGGCTCCATACAGGCCATCCCGCGCGGACAGAGCGAGGCGGCGGCCGCGCTCGGCCTCTCCGCTTACCAGCAACTCACCCTGATCATCCTGCCGCAGGCGCTGCGCATCATGATCCCCACGCTGAATAACGAGTACCAGAACACCAACAAGGACTCGACACTGGCCCACGCCATCGCCTACGGGGAGATCGTCCTCATATCCAACCGCATCGTGAACAACGAGGGGAGCCTGCTCCAGACCTATTTCTTCATCTTCGTCGTGTTCGTGCTGACCAACCTCGTCATCTCGTTCATCATGAACACCATCAACCGGAACGTGCAGGTCAAATGAGCGCGATCACTGCATCCTACTCACCAGTAGCGCAGCGCATGGAATGGGCGCGGGCGAACCTCTTCAATTCGAGGCTCAACTCGCTCATCAGCGCCGTCACGATCGCCGTGGCGCTCCTCATCGCCTTCCTGGCCGCGAAGTTCGTCCTGTTCGACGCGAACTGGGCCCTGGTATCGCTCAACCGCAGGCTGTTCTTCGTCGGCGGCTACCCGGGCGATGAACTCTACCGGATATGGATAGCCGTCTTCGCCGCCGCCATACTGGCCTCGGTCTCATACGGCATCTGGGTCGGCAGGATGCGGCCCTACTTCGTTACAGTTGCGGTCATAGCCGTCATCGTGCTCACCTTGGGCCTGGGGACGGACCTCCGCATAGAGGAGACGCCGTTCACCCAGGAGATAACGTCCGGTGGCCAGACCTCCACCATCAGCGGTGTAGACCGCGAGCTGGTGTGGGAGCAGGGCTGGGCGCCCCGATGGCTCTACGCCTTCTCCCTGGGACTCGCGGTGCCCTTCGGCGGCACCTGGCTCATCATGGCAGCGCTGCTGGTGATGCTGGTCCTGGGCGCGCTGGTCGGCAAGCACATCCTGAGCCGGTGGAAGAGCAGCCCGGTGCTGCTGCAGGCGGTCGGCGCCGGTTGGGTGCTGCTCGTGCCGGGTGCGGTCTTGCTGCAGATCGGCGTTTCCATCAACAGCTGGGGAAGCGCTTTCCTGGACATCCTCATCTTCGCCGTGGGAGGCTTCTTCTCGTTCTTCATCGGTCTCGTGCTGGCACTGGGCCGTATCTCCCCCTACCGAGGCATACGCTTCGTGTCGGTTGGCTACATAGAGGTGGTCCGTGCGGCGCCTCTTCTGGTCTGGCTCCTGTTCGCTACCTTTCTCAAGGACGAGTTGGGGCCACTCGGCGAAGCGTTCAGCAGCATATCCCTGGTCTTCCGCGTGATGATCGTCTTCGCCTTCTTCGGCGGCGCCTACATCGCGGAAGTCATCAGGGGAGGCCTGCAGTCCATCCCCCGCGGGCAGTACGAGGCGTCGAACGCGCTCGCCCTCACCTCACTGCAGAAGTATGTCTTCATCATCCTGCCGCAAGCGATCAAGGCCGTCATTCCCGCGATAATCGGCCGCTTCATCGCCCTGTGGAAGGACACCGCCCTCCTGGCGGCCATCTCCCTGATCAATACCCTCGAGCAAGCCAAGAAGATACTCGCCGGTCAGACGGACATCGCGGACGGCGCGTTCTTCGAGATATACATCGTGGTGGGCCTCATCTACTGGAGCGTCTCCTACATGTTGTCGCGCCTGGGTGGAGCCGCGGAGAAGAGACTAGGCGTGGGCGAGAGGCGGTAACCGATGGAACAGAAGGCAAATAATGAGATCGTCCGTCTGGAGCGGGTCGTTAAACGGTTCGGCGACTTCACCGCGGTCAGGGACGTGGACCTCTCTGTGCAGGAGGGCGAAGTCGTCGTCATCATCGGACCCTCCGGCTCCGGGAAGTCCACCCTCTTGCGGACGATCAACCAGTTGGAGAAGCACGATCAAGGGCGGATCGTCGTCGATGGCATCGAGTTGACTGACGACGCGCGCAGCCTGCACCAGATACGCGCCGAGATCGGCATGGTGTTCCAGCAGTTCAACCTCTTCCCGCACCTGACCGTCATGCGAAACATCACCCTGGGCCCGCAGAAGGTGCGCCACATGCCGAAGCAGGATGCGGAGGAGCTCGCGCTGCAATTGCTCACACGGGTCGGCATTCCGGAACAGGCCGACAAGTACCCCGGCCAGCTCTCAGGCGGACAGCAGCAGCGCGTCGCCATCGCCCGTGCACTCGCCATGAACCCGCGGATCATGATGTTCGACGAGCCGACGTCAGCCCTGGACCCGGAGATGATCAACGAGGTACTGAAGGTCATGGTCGAACTCGCGTCCGATGGCATGACCATGCTCTGCGTCACGCACGAGATGGGATTCGCACGGAACGTGGCACACCGCATCATCTTCATGGACGAGGGCGAGATCGTTGAGATGAGCAAGCCTGAGGAGTTCTTCACCAACCCCAGGGAAGAGCGGACCAAGGCGTTCCTCGACCAGATCCTCTGACGTTCACCCCAGCGGTCGCCGCATGACGTGACGGCGCAGTCCCGCGCGGCCCACTTCCGAAAAGCCGTGCGCCTCGAATACCGGCACGAACCCGCAGAAGCGATAGCCCGGCGAGTCCGGAGCGACCGGATACGCCTCCAGGACCGAGGCTCCCTGCTCGTGGGCGTGCCGTGCCGCCTCTTCGATGAAGCGGTCCATCAGCCCGCGATGCCTGAACGCGCTCCGCACGTAGAAGCAGGTGACCGACCAGACCGTCGTGGGGTCTTCACTTGGCTCCTCCACTCCGCCGAGGCGCACGAACGTTTCGCGCGGCGCGGTCGAGCACCATGCAACGGGTTCGCCGTCCACATACGCGAGCAGCCCGACGCGTCCGCCGCCGAGTATCCTCTGGCGCATCGCCTCCTTCATATGATCGCGGTCATGCGGCATCCTCCCCTCGGAGTCCCGGCGCCACATCCGGCACCAGCACCACTTGGGCCCGCCGCGTGATTCGAACAGCCGCTCGAAGTCAGGCCAGCGCGAGGCGTCCACTTCGTGCACTTCGATCGCGCCCGGACCGCCTATTGGAGACGCCGCCGTCATAAGATGAGCGGTATACTCCTCTGCGCAGGAGGACGCAATGCTCAACGGACAGAGAGTCTTCGACGCCGACACGCACATCCACCCATCAGTGGAAGCACTGGAGCCGTACTTCGACAGCGAGTTCCGGGAGCGGCTCCCCGAACTGGAGCAGTACAAGGTGGGCGCGCGCTCCGACCAGACGACCACGCCCCGCGAGGACCCCTCGCGCCACCACTACGCCGTCAGCCTCAGCCCGTACCGGCGGCACCTCGGCGACGCCGAGCCCCGCGAGGTCCCGAAGGATGCGCACTCGCGCCTCCACTTCGGCGAGTACACCGGAGCGAAGCTCCCCGGCGTCGGCGTCATCGACGACGCCTTTGAGCAGCGCATCGCCGACATGGACGAGGAGGGCACGGACGTGCACATGATGGTTCCGGACGTGGCCATCGGAGTCTCGCTGCTCGGCGACCCCGCGCTCGAGATGGGGCTGATCCGCGCGTACCACCGCCTGGTGAACGACATCGCATCCGCGCATCCAGGGCGGTTCAAGGCGCTGCTCGCCGTCTCCGGCACGGACATCGAGGGCTCGGTCGCGGAGGTCGACCGCTGGGGCAAGGAGCGATGGGCTGCCGGCATCCTTCCGTTCGCGGGCGTCGGCGAGCCGATGGACCATCCGCGGATGGAGCCGCTCTGGGCAGCAGCCGCCAACCGCGGGCTCGGCGCGGTACATCACAGCATGACCTGGGCGCCGCCGTACTTCCCCGGCTACAAGGACATGGACAACAACCGCTTCCTCGCGCGCCTCTGCTCGCACCCCTGGGGTGCGATGAAGACGATGGCCGCGTTCATCGGCGCAGGCATCATGGACCGTTACCCCATCAACTTCGGCGTCCTGGAGTCGGGCGTGGGCTGGCTGCCGTTCTGGGTGCGGCGCATGGACGTGAACGCCGCCTACGTCGGCTTCACCGCTGACCTGCAGCACAAGATGAGCGAGTACGTCGCCAACGGCCGCTTCTTCGCGAGCATCGAGATGACGGAGGAGGAGGACATAGTGCGCATGGTCATGGACTTCCTCGGCGACGACATCCTGATGTACGCGTCGGACTACCCGCACGCCGAGTGCAAGTTCCCGGACTCCCCCGCCATCGTGCAGGGCTGGCCCAGCATAGGCGCGGACACGATGCGGAAGTTCATGTGGGACAACGCCGTCCGCTTCTTCGGGGAGCCCTAGTCGATGCCGTAGAGCGCCGCGGGGTTGGCGGTGAGCACCTTCTCAGCGAGGTCAGCTGGGATCTCTTCTCGCTCGCCCTTCTCCCGCAGGATGCTGAGCGCGTTTATCTCCGCAGACTGGTCCGCGTGACCGTAGTCCGTCCCGATGACGAGATTGTCGCTGCCCGCGCGCGACGCGATGTAGTTCAGGTCTTCGTGCGTCTGGCAGGCGACGTAGAAGCGGCACTCCCGCAGCAGGTCTTCCCGCAGGTCGACGTCGAGCAGCCATGCCATCCGCTCCTTCCGTGCTTCGAGCTCGGCGAGCGCGAACGGCACCCAGGACGACATCGCCTCCACAAACCCTACACGCAGCCTGGGAAACCTGTACGGCACGCCTTCCAGCACGAGCGATACGAATGCGTCTATGGGAGGCAGCCTGTGCTGCCAGATGGGGTTCGTCATGCCCTCCGTCACCTCACCCGCGCCGATGTGGATGCACATCGCCATGTCCAGCTCCTCCGCCTGCTGGTAGAGCGGGTAGAAGTAGGGGTCGCCCGCTGAGCGCCGGCCGGCCTCCACGCCGCGCTTGACGGCGCCCACCGCGCCGTGCTCTTTCGCCCAGGCCATCTCCTCGACGGCGACGTCGATGCTGAGCATGGGCATCGACGCAACCCAGCGGAGGCGTCCGCCCGACTCCGCGCACCTGCTCGCTATCCAACGGTTGTAGGAGCGGCAGAGCGCAACCTCCACCTCCGGCTTCTCGCTTACGGCGCTCAGCATGAGCGTGGGGTAGAGCACCTGCACGTCCACGCCGAGCTCGTCCATCTGGCGCAGGCGGGCCGGGACGTCCTTCAGTTCGCGGGTGTCCTCGGTAGTGCCGGTACGGACGTCGTCGCGCATCCGGCGGAGACGCATGTGCCCGTCGATGTTCCAGTAGCGCAGGAAGTTCTTCGATAAGCCGGCGCTGGCTGCATCCTCCACTGCGATCGCGGTGATGGGGCGCAGCTTCGCGTGTTCCGGCTCCAGAAAGTCCCAGGTGGCGTCGGTCTCGTCGATGTGCGCGTCCGCGTCTATGACCTTCATGGTGTTCCTTCCTCCGATGCGGGCAACATGATCGCCACCGTTGGCCCGCAAGCGGGTCTGAGACGCGGCCTAAAGGCCGTAGAACCTCCTGGGGTTGTCCTCCAGTATCTTCCCGGCCACCTCGTTGCTGATCCTGCCGGAGTCTGCCCAGAAGCGGACCTCGTTCAGCGCGCTGACGTTCGCTGATATGTCGGAGTGGCAGTAGTCCGTCCCGATGATGAGGTTGTCCTCGGTCCCGAGCGTGAGCAGGTACTCGACGTCGTCCACGGGGTCGATGGAGACGAACAGGCGGTTCTCACGGAACAGATCACTGTGCATCTGCAGCTTGACGTCACGCTCATGGAGGGTGTCAGAACGCTCGTTCATCGCGATCTGGGAGAGCACGTACGGGATCCACGACGCTCCGGCCTCGATGAAGCCGAACCGGAGGTTCGGGAACCTGGCGGGCAGTCTCGAGCGCACGACGGAGAGGAAGGCCGACATGATAGGGAACCCCCGGTCTCCGTCGCTGCCCGGATGACCGGTGTGGATGCAGAGCGGCATGTCCAGGTCGTTCGCCGCCTCATACACCGGGAAGAAGTGGGGGTCGCCCACCGGTTTCAGGAGGTCCAGCCCCCGTTTGAAGATGCCGCAGGCGCCGTTCTCCTTGGCCCAGCGCAGCTCCTCGATCGCCGCGTCGGTGTCGAGCCACGGCAGCACCGCCGCCCAGCGCAGCCGCCCGCCGGTCCGGTCGCATCTCTCCGCTATCCAACGGTTGTAGGCGCTCGCCAGCGCGGCCTCGGGCTCCGGGTTAAGCGAGATGTAGCGTATGAAGAAGGTGGGGAAGAGCACCTGGACGTCTACGCCCATCCGGTCCATGTCGTCGAGGCGACCCTCGATGTCCTCGAGCTCCCGACGGGGCCGTGGGGGATGATGTTCATCGTCCCGTACCGCGCGGACCTGGAGGCGGCCCTCAACCAGCCAGAACCGGCTCCGGTGAGGGTCGAGTCGTGCGTGCTCGATCTCCTCCTCGGGCGGCGCCATCGTGGTGGGCGTGTATCTCGCAAGGGCGCCTTCCAGCGACTGCCAGGTCGACTCGCTCTCGTCCACGTGCGTATCGGCGTCTATCACCGCCATCGTTCGCCTCCTGTCCCCTAGCGTGTCCACATCATACGCCGCAACAGCGGGCAGCGGCGCAGCAGGCGGCGAGGCTCCCGCGTGGAGCCGGGTACCGCTCACGCATCTGCACGTATCGCCGGGCACGTTGGCCGCCCCGCCCACGAACGATGCTAGTATTGGCGCATACAGTCCCAGGAGGATGCCAAGATGTTCGAGGGAATCGACACCGGCATGTTCGCCGACGCGATGGACATCCTCGGCGTGGATGGTTCGATGGAGGGGCTCACTCCCGTCGCCGAAGGGCAGCGCTTCCATGGCCGGGCGCTTACCGTGCGCATGCTCGCCGGTACGTCCGGAAGCTTCTCCGCCGACGAGATCGCACTCGGCAGGATCCTCTCGCAAGCGAAAGCGGGCGATGTCATCGTCGTCGACATCGGAGGAGCGCCGATCACGGTATGGGGCGAACTGACGACGATCGCCGCGCTGGCCCAGGGCGTCTCCGGGCTTGTCGTGGACGGAGGGGTCCGCGACGTCGACATCATCAGACGTCATGGGTTCCCCGTTGTCAGCAGGCACGTGCTTCCCCGAGCGGGCAAGACACGCCTGCGTCTCGGGTCGGTTGGCGAAGAGCCGGTGACCGTCGGTGGTGTGACCGTGCATCCGGGCGACTTCGTCTTCTCTGACGACACCGGAGTCGTGGTGGTGCCGCAGGCCAGGTACGACGAAACCCTCAGCGAGATCGACAAGATCAAGGCCAAGGAGGACGCCTTCAAGGAAGGCCTGGCTGAGGGCCTGCCCTACCTGGAAGCCGCCAAGCGGATGGGCCTCACCCAGGTCTGACGGCGACCCGCTACGCCTTCCGGGGCACCTTGTAGCGGCGACCGCGTTCCCGAACGGTGCGCTGCGCGCCGAACGTCATCACCGGCACGCCATAGCCGCAGCTCGTAGCAGTGCTCTCCACGTCGACCACAATGGCCTGCCGCTCGGGCAACGCGATCTCCTCCGCTGGTGCGGCGAGGAGCTGCTCCGCAAGCGGCGACTCGGCGAGCGGCGTCACGGTAGCGTGGCCGTACAGCCGCACGACGGCGGCGTCCTCCCGGTCGAACGAGCAGACCATGACGGTGATGGGGCCGCCCGCCATGGAATGGCGCGCCGTCTCGTTGCCGCTGCCGGTGTAGTCCAGGTACGCGATGCGATGCTCGTCCAGCACGTGCAGCGGCACGCCGCCCTTGGGTGACACGTTCACAGCGCCGACGTTCGCCCCGGGTTCCAGGCCGGGGTCCGCCGTGGCGACGAAGAAGAGCGGGGCCTGCCGGATCAGGTCGGCCTGCTTGTCCGTGATGCGGTCGAAGTAGTCGGCCATAATCTACTCCTTATGGCACTCTCGCCACCCAGACGAGGTCCTCCGTTTCCTCGGTAACGGGGCCGCCATCGAAGTCGCCGTAGACCGCCTCGAGGTCGAACCCGCACAGTTCCAGCAGGTGTTCCATCTCGTACCGGAAGGTGTAGCGCTGCTCGAAGTCGCGCATGAGCCGCCGCTCCACAACGCCCTCGTCGCTCACCTCCTCGATGATGAGCCTGACCTCGTTCACCTGGGTAACCGGGTCCCAGCCGTTCTGTCCCCAGACGACGAGCGTGCCGCCGTCCTCCCGCTCGACGTCCTTCAGATGGTACGCGAGCGAGGCATGGTCGCCCACGAGGGAGTTCACGTCCGGATTGAACGTGTCCAACGCGACGAGGCCGCCGTGCGCGAGCCGCTCCCTGACGCGGGCGAGCGCCTGCCGCTGCTCTTCCGTCGTGAGCATGCTCTGGAAGGAGCGGAACGGCATGATCACGAGCGGGTAACGCTCCGCGAGCTGCAGCGTGGCCATGTCGCCGGACTGGAAGACGCACCGCTCGGCGACTCCCCGTCTCGCTGCCTTGTCCTGCGCAACGGCGACCATCCGGGGCGAGATGTCGATGCCGGTGACCGCGATGCCCTCCCGCGCGATGGCGAGGCTGATGCGGCCGGTGCCGCACCCGAGCTCCAGGACGGGGCCACCGGACTCGCGCGCCAGCTCGACGTAGAAGTCGACGTCGTGCGTCAGATCGGCATAGACCGCGTCGTAGATGTCGGCCCAGTCGTCGTAGGGAAAGTCGAATGGCATGGGGCGTGCGCCTCAGGAGGAACCAGATGAGCTTCGCGCCCAGTCTATCAGCCACCCCCCATGCGCTGGAGTGCACGCCTCACGCGCTCCTCGGTCGGGGCGTCCGCTGCGCCGTCCTCGGCGGCGAGCGCCTGCCGCGATTCCAGGGCGGAGTAGCCGAGCGCCATGAGCCACTGCAGTGCCGGGTCGCCGGCTGTGCCAGCAGTGATCGCGACTCCCGCGCCGGTAACGAGCGGCGCGCCTATCTCCTCCTCCAGCTTGCCCTTGAGGTCCAGGATGATGCGCTCGGCAGTGCGCTTGCCGACCCCCGGCGCGCGGCTGATGGCCGTCGCGTCGCTTGCCACAATGGCCGTGGCGAGGTCTTCCGGCGGGAGCACGCTCAGCACAGCGAGCGCGGCCTTCGGACCGACCTGGCTCACGCCGATCAGCATCTCGAACAGGCGCCGTCCGTGCTCGGTGGCGAACCCGTACAGTTGCAGGTCGTCCTCCCGAACGATGAGGTGAGTGTGCAGGCGCACGGGGCTGCCTGAGCCGGGCAGTCCGCCCAGGTCATGCGCGGGAACGTAGACGCGCAACAGGATGCCGCCGCCTACGCGCACGACGACAGCATCGGCGTGCTTCGCCTCGATGGTGCCCTCGACGCCTGCGACGACGCTCATCGCGCACGCACCCGTTCGGCGGTGCGGAGCGTCTGCGCGTGGCAGAGCGCGATGGCGATGGCGTCCGACGCGTCTTCCGCCATCGGCTCGTCACCGAGCCCCAGGAGGATGCGGACGGAACGCTGCACTTGCGCTTTGTCCCCAGCACCGTAGTTGGCGACGGCGCTCTTGACCGTCGCCGGGGAGTAGCGGTAGATGGGCATGCCGGCGCGCGCAGCGACGAGGAGCGCTACGGCCTGCGCCTGCCCGACAGCGACCGCGGACTTCGCGCCGCGCGCCGCCGCGACGAACGGCTCCTCTATCGCGAGCTGGTCCGGCGCCCAGCGCTCCGCGAGCGCCTGCAGTTCGCCGAGCAACAGGTGGAGCCGCTCCGCGATCTCCTTCGAGCGTCCACCGTCGAACGTCCCCCAGGCGAGGCAGCGTGTGCCGCCTTCGTCATCCATGTCCAGGATGCTGTAGCCCATCGTCTGGGTGCCGGGGTCGACGCCGAGGATGCGCATCCGTTCCTCCTCCCCTACCGCAGGGCGTAGCGCTCGTTCTCTTCCGCAACGACCGCCTGGTCGTCGATGAGCTTGGCGAGCGTGGTGATCAGTTGGCGTTCGGCCAGGCGCTCTCGGGACTGCGGAAGGCGGGTATAGATGCGCACCCGGAGCTCGGGAGGCGTCAGAGGGCCCTCGCGCAGCGCGTTCAGGATGGCCTGCTCCCGTTCCATACGGTGCTTGATGAGGGCGTTCAGCCGTGCCTTCGGCCGCTTCACGGGGCCGCCATGACCGGTGTACATGATGCGGGCGTCCACGTCCTTGAGCATCTCCAGCGTCCGCATGTAGTCCGCGAGGTTCCCGTCGTGCGGGCCGATGCTGGTGGTGGAGACCGCAAGCACGGTATCGCTGGTGAAGAGCGCCTTGCGCTCCGGTGCAAGGAGGGCGAGCGACCCGGCGGTGTGGCCGGGCGCCCAGACGGCTTCGAGGGAGAGGCCGCCCAGTTCGCGGCGGTCGCCGTGCTGGAGGTCGTCGGCGACGTGGAGCTCGCCGTGGAGGCGGTCGTTCTCGATGGCCTCGCGGTCGTTCGGGTGGCACGCGAGCGGAGCGCCGGTCTCGCGGTGCATGTGCAGCGCGCCGCCGCCGTGGTCGGGATGGCGGTGCGTGATGATGATCTCGGAGACGGGCGGGGCGTTGACTTCGCGGATGTAGGCGGCGCGGGCGTGGTGGTCATCCTCGTTATCCCAGCCCGTGTCGATGAGGACGGCGGTGTCCGAGCCGAATACGAGATAGGCGTTGGGCGGCGGGAAACCGGGCAGCGGCTCCCGGCCGAAGGTGAGTTGGTGTATCCCCGGTTCCAGTTCCACGGCGCGCTCCATTCTAGCGCACCCGGCACGACGTTCCCCGCTCCGCTCCGGCGACAACTGCCGTAGACTGTGGACGACCTTCGGCCCATGCAAGGAGCGTCCCAGTGAGCGACGTTGCGTTTCAAGACCTGTTGGCAGGCAACCATTGCTGGGGCTGCGGGCCCGACGCGAAGGACGGCCTCAAGCTCCGGAGCTACTGGGACGGCGACGAGACCGTTTGCACGTGGACGCCTCGACCGGAGTTCGCCGCGGGGCCGCGCCACATCCTCTACGGTGGCATGGTCGGCAGCGTCATAGACTGCCACAGTATCTGGACGGCGATAGCGGAGGCGTACAGGGTGGAAGAGCGCGAGATAGGCTCCGGGCCCGTCATCTGGTACGCAACAGCCTCCTTGCACGTGACCTTCCGGAAGCCGACCCCGATAGACCAGCCCTTGACTATGCGCGCGCGGGTGACGGAGATGGTGCGGCGCAAGGCGCTGGTGAGTTGCTCGCTCGTCTCAGGGGGGATCGAGACGGCGACGGGTGAGATGGTCGCGGTCCGGGTACCCCCCGAATGGTTCGAGGACTAGCAGGAAGGAGGGACGGCCATGGCAGTACGCGTTTCAGGACTGGTGGAACATCCGTTGGAGCTGAGTCATGCGGACCTCGCGGCGCTGCCGGGTCAAGTCGCCGATGTCTCGACGCTCGCGCCGGGGCGCGAGGGAGCGGCGGTACGCTTCACGTCGGTGCTGGAGGCGGCTTCGGCGCAGGCTGGCGTGGAGTTCCTCACGCTGGAGGCGGACGGCGGCTTCGCCGCGAGCATCCCGCTGGCCGCTGTAGCGGACCAAGCGCTGCTACTGTACGCACTGGAGGGCGAGCCGCTGCCGAAGGAGAAGGGTGGGCCGGTGCGCTTCCTGATCCCGGACCCCGCAGCATGCGGAACCGCAGAGGTAGACACGTGCGCGAACGTCAAGTTCCTGAACTCTATCCACCTCGGCGCCGAGCTCGGACGCGACGTGCGGCCCAGCACGCTGCGCGCGCACGAGGCGCTGCACGAGGCTGAGCGCGAGGCGCAGCGCAAAGAAGGAGGCGCGTGATGACCCGTCTGCCGGAAGTGACCCGGGACGCGGTGGCCGAGGAGCTGCGTGACGCATTCGACGCCCTCGTCGCGGACAGCGGCGGAAGCGTTCCACTGGGGCCCGGGGCGGTCGCGGCGTTGAGCCCGGAGATGGCGCTGCGCCGCCGCCCGCTGAGCAACTACGTCCGCTGGGAGTTGACGCTTCCCCAGCACGTGCAGGAGCTCGCGATCCTGGCTACGGCGCGCCACATGGACTGTCCCTACGTATGGAATGCGCACGCGCCCATGGCGCGGAAGGCGGGCGTGAGCGCCGAACTGGTCGAAGCCATGCGCGAGCGCGCCCCGCTGCCCGCCATGGCAGACGACGAGTCTGCTGTCGTGGCGTTCGTGACGGAGATGCTGAGCGGGCACCGTGTGTCACAGGAGGCGCACGACGCTGCCGTTTCGCAGTTCGGCGTTCGACAGACCGTGGACCTCATCGCGCTGGTGGGTCAGTACGTCACCAACGCGTGCTTCCTGAATGCCTTTGAGGTAGCGTTGCCGGACACGGCGGAGCCGGTGCTGCCGGTCTGACCCGGAGGAGGAGAGGATGGGCATCATAGACGCGGATGCGCACGTCATAGAGATAGACCAGACCTGGGAGTACATGGACCCGTCAGAGCGCCGGTACAAGCCGGGCGCAGCGTACCAGACGCTCGAGAGCGGCGAAGTCATGAAGTACTGGGTCATCGGAGGACGGGCCATCAGGACGGCGTGGCCGGGCGGCGGTCCGCGCGGGGAGTTCGGCCTTTTCATCGGCAACGTCGTGCTGCCCACCGAGTCCAAGTTCATGCTGGACGTGGGGGCGCGGATAGCCCACATGGACGAACTCGGCACAGACCTGCAGGTGCTCTACCCGTCGATGTGGACGGGCCCCATCACCAACGACCCGGCAGAGGAGGTCGCTCTCTGCAGGAGCTACAACCGCTGGATGGCCGACATCTACGCCGAAGGCAAGGGACGCTTCCGCTGGGCGGCCGTCATGCCCGTGCTGGACCTGGAGGAGGCCGAGCACCAGCTGCGCTTCGCGAGGGACAACGGCGCGGTCGCGATAAACCTGCGCGGCATCGAGGTCGGCAACCGGCTCATCAACGATCCCTACTTCTACCCGGTCTACGAGTGGGCGGCTGAGCTGGACATGCCCATATGCCCGCACTCCGGCACCGGAAGCTTCGAGCTGGACGCAATATTCGGCAGTCCCCTTACCGCGTTCGAGCGCAACAAGTTCAGCGGTCTCTCCGCCTTCCACACACTGCTCATGTCCGGCCTGCCGGAGCGCTTCCCCAACACGAAGTGGGGCATCATCGAGTTCAGCGCCGACTGGATCCCCTACATGCTCAACGATCTCGCCCGGCGCATGGAACGCCGGGGCGACAGCCTCGATCCCGAACCACTCACTACGAACAACATCTGGGTGACCGTGCAACTGAACGACGACCTCGAGCAGATCCATCGGTACGTCGGTGACAACCGGCTCGTCATCGGCACAGACTACGGTCACGCCGACTCCGCGACCGAGATCCACGCGCTCACCACATTCCAGAACGACGGGCGCATGCCTGCGGAGAGCCGCAACCGCATCCTCTGGGACAACCCGAAGGAGCTGTACTCGATCTAGCCGCTATGGGGCCGGTGGCCGTACTGTCGGCAAACAGTGGCAGAAGCCCGCGCGTGCGCCCCTCCGTTGGGGTCTCTCAGGCTCAAACGCGGTTTCAGGAGTCCAGGCCCAGGAAGCGCAGCGCGTTCCCTGAACTCATCGCCTCCACCTGCTCCGTGTTCAACTCCAACCCGCTGAACTCGTCAGCCAGGGGCGGCATCATCGAGCGCGACATGAACGGGTAATCGGACCCGACAACAAGCTGTGTATACCCGACGACCTTCATCAGGTAGTGGAGCGAGTCGACGCTGAAGAGGATGTCGTCGTAGTAGAGCATCCTCGCGTACTCGATGGGCGTCTTCGAGAACCCGTCTGGAAGGGCGCCTTCCCTCCGGCCCCACAGGGCGTTCATCCGGGGCAGCATCTGCGCAAGGACCCCGCCCCCGTGGCTCAGGCAGATGCGGAGAGAGGGACACTCCTCGAGCAGGCCGCTGGTGATCAGCGATGCACCGGACAATCCGTTCTCGATGGGGAAGCCCACCGAGTTCGTCAGGGCAGGAGGGCCGATAACCCGGTCCAGGAACGTCGGCCGCTGGGCGTGGATGAATACCGACATCCCCAGGTTCTCGACTTCCACGAAGAACGGCCGCAGGGCCGGATCTCCGGGGCTCTTGCCATTGATATTCGTCATGATCTCGACGCCCTGGAGTCCGAGCTCCTTGATGCGCTGGAGTTCAGCGGTGGCCATCTCCACGTCCTGGAGCGGCACCGCTCCCAGGCCATAGAACCGGTCGGGCACGGCGTCCATCATGCTGGCGATGGTCTCGTTGAGGTGGCGGGAGATGTCCCTGCCATCCTCGGGAGCAAGCTGGTAGGCCAACAGCTCGGGCATGGGGGAGAGGACGTGGCGGTCCACCCCCTCGTCGGGCATCTCTGCGATACGCCGGGAAACGTCCCAGCAACGCGAGAGCACCGTGCGGAAGTTGCGTCCGCCAATCATGACGTTAGCCTTCCCCGGCTCGGTGTGGTCCATGTAGGGCCACTGGTCGCCGGAGGCCCGCCCCGCTCCGGGCGGGAAGTGCTCCGGCACGATGTGCGTGTGTACGTCGATGATCATGGCACTCCCTCCCCGGAGGTTCTGGGGCCGCTCTCGACATCCCCGGGCGCCCTCCCCTGCGGCAGTTTCCTGCGGTTGCAGGCAGCCGCGTTCAGGCTCCGGCCTTCACAGCCTGCTCGACCAGGTTGGGAAGCTCCGGTCGCCGGTCGGACACTCCGGCCCAATCCGCGGTCTGCCGGCTCACGATCCCGTCGCGGAGGAACTCCAGGAAGACCTGCGCGAACATCTCCGGCTGATCGGTCTGCCCCTGGTGGCCGCAATCGTCCGGGAAGAAGAACTGGATCTTCGGGAGTACGTCCTCGAGTTCGTAGCCCATCTCCACAGGGGCGAGAACGTCCTGCTTGCCCCACAGGAAGATGGTGGGTATCTCGATCGTGTCGAGGCGGCCCTCGAAGTTGATCGCCTGGAAGAGCGTCGGGTCCTCCAACTCCTGGCGGGACCACTCCATGCACGCGGCGAGCACCTCTTTGCGGGAGTTGGCCATGGTCGTGCGCATGGTGATGAGCTCGTCGGTGATGGCCGCGTGGTTGCGGATGATGTGCTCCATCTGGCTCCGCATCCACGCTTCACTGCCGTCGAACGGGCCGGCGCGCAACGCGGCGCCCCTCCCCATGCCATTGCCCAAGCCGATCCGCCGATGGAACGCCGGGCTCGCGATCAGGATCATGCGCTTGATGCGTTCAGGGTATTCGACCGCATAGGACGAACCCATCTGGGCTCCCTGCGAGTTTCCCGCGATGAAGAACTGGTCCTCCAGAGCGATCGCCTCGGCGAAGAGGTCGATGAACTTGACCTGGTCCCGAACGCCCTTCTCCATGAAGAACCCCGGCCGGTTGTCCGACAGCCCGAAGCCCGGTCGGTCAGGGGCGTAAACGCGGAAGCCGTGGCCGGCCAGGAAGGGCATCATCATGCGCCATCCCGCCAGTCCGGAAGAGCCGGCGATGCCGCCGTGTAGAAGGATGACCGATGGTCCGGACTCGCCCGCGGTCCAATAGTGAGCAAGCACTCCGTTACTCAGTCTCGCATAGCGACTCAGCACGCCCGGTATGTGGATTGCGCCTTCCTCTGTCAGCATGAGAACCCTCCTGAATCCTGGGTTGGACAGCCTTCTGCGCGCCTACCATACCATAGGAAGACAGCCCCTGAACGGCCTGCCCCGCCCTGGCGCGCGGCCCGTCTTTGCCCTGCCTGTGGTATCGTCCGGCCAAGGGCAACTTTGCAGCGGGGCCGGAGTCTCGGTAGACTCCGCCTGCGGATGAGGCGGCCCATCGCCGTAGACAAGCCGAACGGAACGGATCAGAGATTGGAGGTGCCTATGCCTGCCACGCTACGCTCTCGATTTGTCATGGCTGGGAATGTGAAGACGCACTATACCGAGTCCGGCGACGACGGCCCGGTGATCGTCGGACTGCACGGCGGAGGATCGGGTTCTTCGGGCCAGTCAGGGATGGGACCGCTCATGCCTGGACTCGGAGAGCAGTTCCGTTACATAGCCCCCGACTCCGTCGGCGGCTACGGCCTGACCGACGTGGACGCTCCTGTGCCATACGGCGTCCAGAGCCGGGTCGACCATCTGGAAGACTTCGTTGACGCCCTGTGCCTGGACAGGTTCAGCATCATGGGCAATTCCCAGGGAGCCTGGGTGGCGGCCAAGTACGCGATCCTGCACCCCGACCGCATCGAGAAGATGATCCTGGTGGCGAGCGGCACCATCGTGAACGCCATGGGGATCACGCGCCCCCCCTCGCCGGGAATGGCGGCTTTCGCAGCCTATGACGGAACGCCCGAACGGATGCGGGACCTGCTGAAGGCGATCGTCTACAACCACGACATGATCACGGACGAGTTGGTCGCACGCCGTAACAACGCCGCAACCCGTCCCGGAGCGCTCGAGAAGTTCAAGGAGTTCGGCGCGAACACCGGGAAGTTCCAGAGAGAGGCGCCGTTGAACTCCAACTTCGGCATGAAGGAGTCGCTCCCCGCTCTGACCAAGGTCATCCCCACGATCTTCATCTGGGGCGAGAACGACGAGTTCGCTCCTCCTGACGGCGGGCGGGAACTCGAGCCGATGCTCCCGGACGTCAAGTTCCACTGGGTCCCCGAGGCTGGCCACCAGGCGCAGACGGACCAGCCCGAGATCTGCACCAACATCATCCGGGAGTTCATGCTCGCGCCCGTACCTGCGTGACGGAGCAGGAGCCCCGCGACAGCTGGAGGCTGGAATGGCCGACAAAGTAAGGGCCGCGATCATAGGCTCGGGCAATATCGGCACCGACCTGATGCTGAAGCTCGAGGACAGCGAAGTCATCGAGTTGACCGCCATGGTAGGTATCGACCCCGAGTCCGAGGGTCTCGCCATGGCCCGCGCACGCGGGATCACCACGACGGCCGACGGGTTCGACGGGTTCCTCGACCTGGAGCAGGACGTCGATATCGTCTTCGAAGCCACGAGCGCCAAGATCCATGCGGCGAACGCTCCCCGGCTCAAGGAGCTTGGGAAGCTTGCGATCGACATGACACCCGCCGCTGTGGGCCCTTACGTCGTGCCCTACGTCAATTTCGGCGACGTGCTGGGCGAGCCAAACGTGAACCTCATCACGTGCGGAGGCCAGGCGACTATCCCCATCGTTGCCGCGGTGAGCCGCGTGTCGCCTGTTCGCTACGCGGAGATCGTGGCGACGACCGCGAGCAAGAGCGCCGGTCCGGGTACGCGTCAGAACATCGACGAGTTCACGCGCACCACCGCCGACGGGGTCGTGCGCATCGGCGGCGCAGGCAGGGGCAAGGCAATCATCATCCTCAACCCCGCAGACCCGCCCATCACGATGCGGAACACGGTCTACACCCAGGTGGAGGAGATGGACCGCGAGGCGATACTCGAGTCCATCCGGGAGACCGTCGACCGCGTCCAGAGCTACGTGCCCGGATACCGCCTGCGCATCGATCCCGTCTTCTACGACGACTACCTCGTCACCACGCTCGAGGTCGAGGGCGCCGGCATGTACCTGCCGAAGTACGCCGGGAACCTCGACATCATGACGGCGGCGGCCAAGGCGGTTGGCGAGCAGTTCGCACGGCACATGCTCGGCCTCCCTACCGAGATCGGAGGCGGCTATGGCTGAGAAGCGCCCCATCCGGGTGATCGATTCGACGATGCGCGACGGCTCTCATGCCATGGCGCACCAGTTCACGCTGGACCAGATCGAGAACATCGCACGAGCGCTCGACGAATCCGGCGTCACGACGATGGAGATCTCCCACGGCGACGGCATGGGCGGCGCCTCCTACAACTACGGGTTCCCCAGGGAACCCGAAACGGGCTGGCTGCGCACCGCCGCCGGGGTCGTCAAGAACGCTGAACTGGCGATCCTCCTGATCCCGGGGATCGGGACGCAGGAGCAACTCGAAGAGGCTTACCAACTGGGCGCGCGCATGGCCCGCATCGCCACACACTGCACCGAGGCCGACATCTCCCAGCAGCACATCGGTCTGGCCAGAGACCTGGGCATGGAGACTATCGGTTTCCTGATGCTCTCCCACATGATCCCGGCTGAGCAACTGCTTGAGCAGGCCAAGCTCATGGAGAGCTACGGTGCGCAATGCATCTACGTGGTCGACTCCGCCGGCGCGATGCTCCCGGACGACTTTCGAAGCAAGGTCAGCACCCTGAGGAATGGACTCGGTATCCCGGTCGGGGCACACTGCCACAACAACCTCGGCCTCTCCATAGGCAACTCGCTCGCTGCCATCGAGGAGGGCGCTGATTTCATCGACGGTTGCACCGTCGGCCTCGGCGCGGGCGCTGGCAACACGCCCACCGAGGTGCTGACGGCGGTGCTCGATCTGCAGGGCTACGACACCGGCATCGACCTGCTCAAGATCCAGGATGCCGCAGAGGACGTGGTCACGCCCATCATGCCGCGTCCCCAGGTCATCGACAGGGCGGGCCTCACGTTGGGCTACGCCGGGGTCTACTCCAGCTTCCTGCTCCACACCTACCGGGCGGCGGCCAAGTTCGAACTCGACCCGCGGGACATCCTGATCGAGCTCGGCGCGCGGAAGGTGGTCGGGGGCCAGGAAGACACCATCATCGACCTCGCCGCCGAGATGGCCAGGGCCCGGGACCAACAGGCCCGGAACTGACCCAGGATACCGAACAACGAGAGAGGTGGTCTTCATGGCGCTTACGGCTGACCAGATACAGGAACTTGCGGATCTGCTGTTCAATGCCGAGCAATCGTCGGACCCGGTCCCCCCGCTGACCGACCGTTTCCCCGATATGACAGCCGTGGAGGCTTACCAGGTCCAGCAGGAGGTCATTCGCAAACGCATCCAGGGCGGTCGACGGGTCGTCGGGAAGAAGGTCGGCCTGACGTCACTCGCGATGCAGCAGATGCTTGGCGTCGGTGAACCCGACTATGGGGTCGTCCTCGACGACATGACGATAGCCGACGGAGCCACGTTTGAGGCGGGCAGATTGCTCCAGCCGCGGGTTGAACCGGAGATCGCGTTCATGCTCAGCAAGGACCTGAAGGGACCGGGAGTCACCGTGGAGGACGTGCTCGCTGCAACCGAGTACGTCTTCCCTGCCCTGGAGATCGTGGCGAGCCGGGTGAAGGACTGGAAGATCAAGCTGCAGGACACCATCGCGGACAACGCCTCGGCAGGCGGAGTCGTGCTGGGAGACGCGCACTCCCAGGTGTCGGCGGTCGACCTTGTCAACGAGGAACTGGTCTACGAGAAGAACGGAGAGGAGATCGCCAGAGCTACCGGCGCAGCTGTCCTGGACAACCCCGCGAACGCTGTCGCCTGGTGCGCCAACAAGCTGAGCGAATACGGCGACTCCCTGGCAGCGGGCGAGTTCGTCATCCCGGGCGCGTTGTGCGCGATGACCCCGGTCCAACCCGGGGACACGGTCGTTGCTCGTTTCTCAACGATCGGCTCCGTCTCGGTCACTTTCTCTTAGTAAGCAGTGGAGCGCCCCCCGAAAGGGGGGCCCAGTAGTTTTAATTTTAGTGGAGCCCGGCATACGCACCCTGTCGTCATTCATGATTGCCCTTCGGTTAAAAG
>JAPPHT010000083.1:0-5372 GCA_028874795.1 Chloroflexota bacterium | reverse complement strand
CGCCCCCCCCCCCCCCCCCCCCCCCGGCCCCCGGGGGTTGCCGCTAACACCCCCCCGGCCCCCCCCCCCCCACATTATAAATACCCCCCCCCCCCCCCCCCCCCCCCGCCCCCCCCACTTTCGTTTCCTTCTGCTGAAGCCGGACTAGCCGAAGCGCATGCGCGGGTACTCGTCGGGTTCCACCTGTTCACCGTACATCTGCGGCTTGTTTTCCTTGATGTAGTCCCCGATGTTCACGCCCGTGAACAACCCGGGCTGCCATGCCGGGTACTTGAAGCGCGTCCCTCCGTCGCAGGGGATATCCACTCCCGTGAGGAACTCAGCTTCGTCCGACGCGAGGAAGATAGCGGCATACGCGAGGTCGGCCGCTCGCGGGAACCGGCCCATGGGGATGGAGCGCAGGAAGTCGTCCGGCGTGGCCATGTAGCGCGTGCGGAAGACCGGGCCTGACGAGCCCGTCGCCCCGAACCGGAAGAGGTTGTGCTCCATGAAGTACGGGGTGATGGTGTTTACCCGGATGCCGAGGTGGGCCAGGTCCATCGCTGCGGCCCGGGAGAAGTACAGGAGCCCTGCCTTTGCGGCTGAGTAGCCCGAGTTGCCCGCCTCACCGTAGTGTCCCGCCGACGAGATGATGTGCAGCATGCAGCCCTTGCGCTCTTTCTCGATCATGGCGCGGGCCACGTGCTTGGTCGTATACATCCCCGCGGTCAGGTAGGTCTTGATCTCCCGCTCCCAGTCATGCGGGTTGATGTCCGTGACCGGCCAGCGGAACTGCCGCCCCGCCAGGTTGACCATGGTGTCGACGTAGCCGAAGTGGTCCACCGCCTGCGCCACGATGGACTTGACCTCGGCCTCGACCGAGGCGTCACCCGGCAGTGCTATCGCGTCGAAGCCCTTCTTCGCCAGGAAGTCGACCGTGTCGGTGGCGGCCTCCGGGATGATGTCGTTGACGGCGACCTTCGCTCCCTCCCGGGCCATGAAGTGTGCGATAGTCCCGCCGTTGTTGGGTCCTGCGCCGAAGATCAGCGCGACTTTGCCGTCCAAGCGTCCCATCGTTCAGTCTCCCTCTCTCAGGATGTTGTTTGCCAGCATGGAGCACTAGCGCGGGTCGAAGATCGTCGTCACCCAGTCGCTGTTCAGAACGGTGTTCGTGTGTATGTCAGCGTGCTGAACGGTGCCGCCAACCTCGGTCATCGCCCCCGCGAGGACGATGCTGAGCAGGCACTCCCACTCAGCGTTCTCTTCCATCTCTTCATGTGTCCAACTGTCGCCCCAGTCGGCGAAGTTGCTTGCCTTCCACTGCTCGAACCGCTTCAGGTCGTTCTCCCGGTAGGGCATGAGCGAGCCGCGCGAGGAGGCGGTGTTCTGCGAGTTAGACCAGTTCGTTGCCGCGACCAGCGCCACCCGGTAGGAGCTCTCCTTCGATATCGTGGCGATCGCCTGGCCCAGGGCGAAACCCTCCGCCGGCGTAAGCGGCGGCTCCTTCGTCTTGTCCCAGGGTCCGAGTCCTTCGGGAACGCGCGGCCGCTCGTAACCGAACGGATCGAACCCGATGGGCACGATGGGCATCTTGAACTCCTGGGCTTCCCAGTCCGTGTGAAAGATGCCGGCCACGCAGTTATGGCCTATCTGCAGCGGATTGTTGCTCGGTTCCTTCGAGTAGACCGGAGCAAGTCCCCGGGCCTCCAGGCCCTGCCCCAGGAGATTGGCCATATCCGTGTGGATGGTCACGTGGTCTATGCGGTCAGGGTCCTCTTCGAAGAGGTTATCCCTGCTTCCGTGGATCTGGTAGAACTTCGTGTCGAACCCGTCGTGCGTGTGGACCCAGTACTTGGGACGGTCGGGCGGACGGAACGTCTCGCCGAAGTCCCGGTACAGCATCACCATGACGTCCGGGTTGAAATCGTCGATGGCGCCCCGCACCTTCTTGAACTGCTCCACCTGCCTGGCCTGCGCCAGCTTGCCGGCTGTCTCGCCCTGATCGGCGCCCCAGTCGGCCAGCATCTCCTCCGGCCAATTGCTCAGGTCACGAAGGTCCGGTCTCTCCAGCCAGCCCCGCATCAGCAGACCCCTGAGCACGTTGGGCATCACCCAAGGCTTCATGCGGATGTAGGGAAAATGACAGATGCTCAGCCCCAGAATGTCTCCCACGGTTCTCTCCTCCTAACGTATCCGTCTACCGGCTCGCCGGCACAAGGCGAGCCCCCGCACCATATCGCAAACCCCAACGATATGCTCTGTTCACGCAATGAAGCAGGCCGCTCTCCGGGGCCCAGCTACCATCGCTCTGGAGTCAACCCCAACTCAGCCTGGCGGTCCTGCGAGAACGCCTCTGCCGGGGTTGCCTGCTGCTCGTCAGCTCCGACGGGGGCCATCCCCCTTGCTGTCAAGAGCAGGCGACGCCACATGATGAGGTGGGCGTCGGTGGCGGACAGGTGCTCCGGCGTGTCGTACCGCTGGGGGCCGGCAGCCCGGAAGTCCTGCACCGAGAAGTCCGAATACATGGCCCACCGGTGCCACGTGTGGAAATGCACCTTCTCACGCAGCTTGGTGAACCAATTTGAGCCCGGGGAGAAATGCCAGTAGATCTGGCGCGTGTTGTCCGCGTCGATGGGGATGTTCACCCGCGTGTACGAGTGCGTGTGATAGTCCAGGCGGACCATGGCAGGCAGGTGGTGCAGCATCCCGCCCCACTCTTCGGAAGTGTCCACGGGCGGCTTGCTGTAGCGCCGCTTGCCTGTCCACTTGGTCATCCATGTCCAGAGCTTGCGGCGACTGTGCTTGGGCCACGTGGCCCCCATGGTCGGGAAGTAGTACTGGGACTCCGTCGGGCGGGAATACGTTGACCCGCCGGCTGCATGGCCGTTGGTCCCGTTCGACGATGGCGGCTGCGGTGCGCGCCGCATCCCGAAGGTCGCCGCGCGCCCGTTGATGATGTTCGTCCTCGGGTTGCGGTTCCCCACCATCATCATGGGGTTCATGAGGACGAGCGCGGCGTCGCGGTGGACGTAGGGCACGTGGGCGTCTCCCGCATTCTCCACCGCCACGCGCCAGTTCACCGGCCATACTTCCCACGCGTAGAGCATCTGCCCCTCGTCCGTAAAGAACTCGGGCGGCACGTCTTCCTCTATCGGCGCAGGCTCATCCTCCCCCATCCACACGAACACCATCCCGCGGAGCGTGCGCGTGGGATAGGAGCGCTGCATGACCTTGCCGGGCACCTGGGAGTCCGGCCCCTCCGGGAGGACGGCGAGGACGTTGCCGTCGCCGTCGAAGGTCCAGCCGTGGTAGGGGCAGGAGATGGTGCCTTCGAAGTGGCAGTCGCCGTGCATGAGACTCCCGCCGCGGTGGGGGCAGACGTTGCTGAGGGCCTTGACCTGCTTGTCCTTGCCCCGGAAGAGGACGACCTGCTGGTCGCATATCTTGAGGCCGACGGGCTTCCCGTTCACCTTCCGGTCCTCGATGGCGGGATACCAGTACTCGAGGAGCCCGGTGGCGGGCGCGAGCTTTCGGACGTCCGGACGAGCCGCCCGCTCCCGGTATACGGTCTGCACTCTGCTCGGTTCCTGCGTTCGGGTCGCCATCACATCACCCCCTCGGCAGCGAAGTTCCTCGCCTGCCAGCTCCACTATGACAATCGTGACTAGTCGAAGATCGCGATCACCTTGCACGAGTTGAACACGTACGATTCGACGAACTCGGTATGGGCGGGCTGCTTGCCGAGTTCCTGCATCGCCCCGGCCAGGCACATCCAATTCAACATCTCGTGCTGGCCGCACAACTCGATCTGCGAGAGCGGGATGCCGCGCCATGCTTCGAAGTCCCCCGCCACCAACTCTTCGTAACGAGCCTTGTCTGAATCGACGTCCGGCCACAGGCCATGGAACTTCGGGGTGAGGAAAGCGTGTGACCAACTCGAGGAGCCGATCAGAGCGGCCTTGTAGGGACTCTCGGCGAAGAAGCGGGCGATCGATGCCCCCACCTGGAAGCATCGCGCTGGCGTGGGCCCCGGTGGGTCGGGCTCTGCGTCCTGCCCTGAGCGTGCCGCGGGCGTGAACTTGCTTCCATAGCAGTTCACGTGGAACGGGATCACCGGGTAGTCGAAGCCCCGCCTGTCGTAGTCCAGATGGGCAATCGTGCGCCAGTACGCGTGCCCGAGGTCGTGATGAAGGGGCTTGTAGGCCCATGCCACGTCTATCTGGTCGGAGAGCAGGTGCGTGGCGAGTTCCTTGGCCGCCTTGCGAGCCCCGGGCACCCTCAACCACCACTCTTTATCCTCTCCCCAGACATTGTTCTCAGCGTTGAGACCTCCGCCGCGCATCCACGGTTGCGTCTCGAACTCGTCGTTGATGTAGACGCAGTACGCAGGCACAACTTCTTCGTGGAAGTTCTCGTACTGGTCGTCGCCCCAGATGACGACCACGTCCGGGTTGAACTCGTCCAACTTCGCTCGCGCGCGCCGGAACCCTTCAACCAGTTTCATCCGGTGAACGTGGGCGGCCGCCAGGCCCTCGTCGTCGCCCCACTCTTCCTGCATGCGCGCGGGCCAACTCGCCGGATCCTTCAATTCCTCGGGCACCTGTGGTGACTGGAGGCGCCGTTTGAGGATGTTTGCCATGGAGCCTTCCGGGTACAACACGTACGGTCCGTGAGTTACTCCCAGTCCCAACACTTCTCCCATGACTCCCTCCTTCCGGGTCGAACAGATGCCCGACTCTCTATGCGTCTCCCTGCGCCCACCACCTGCTATCGGACGTTCATCGTGGTACCCGGAGGTTCTGCGTATACGGCATCGGGCTTGCAGTAGATGCTCGCCGCGAGGAACACCAGGCCCACGACCAGATGTATCACGTTGTCAACCGGGTTCTCCAGGTTCATTACCCAGAGGTTCGGGGCGTCGCGCCCGGCGACCACCAGACCGATCAGTGCCAACAGCAGGAAAAGCGCCGCCAGATACACGGTCCATATCCTGCGCAACTCCGGGTTCCAGGTTGTGCCGATCCACGTGACCAGGACGCCGATGCACAGGAAGAAGACGTTGTAGCCGGTGTCCGTGTAGAAGGACTGATGGTCTTCAAAAGGCAGGAACCAACTGACGATGCCCCAGATGAGGAGGAGTATTCCAGCCAGTTTCAGGAATTGGCCAATCCGCATAGCATCACGCCTTGGCTTACGAATTCAGGAGTCCAGCCCGTGTGGGCTGAGCATAGTAGGCGACTGTTCAGGTGTCAAACGCCTGCAAACGCTCGGAGCGCCTTGACACCGGGAGGAGTGCCGCGTAGATTCGCCGCACACAAGTGTCTCGTGGGATGTGCGACGCCTGAGGGGGTGAGTTCATGGCGACACGAACGCAGGAACCGAGCACAGTGCAG
>JAPPHT010000055.1 GCA_028874795.1 Chloroflexota bacterium | reverse complement strand
CGACGGCATCGCCGGACGGGTCAACCACGGGACCGTCCACCTGCCGACGAGCGGGAGGTGGTTCCTGACGACCGAGGGCGTCGAGGAGGCGTCCGAAGCGCTGGGCTTCGCGACGCCGTCCGCGTTCGTGAGTTCGTACCCGGTCTCGCAGCAGTGGCTGACGCTGCTGCTGCGCCGGATGGACGCGGTCGCCGCAGTGTACCGGCTGGCGACCGCGCTCTCGCCGGGGCATAGCTCGCGCCGCTCCCGGGTGGAGTTCCACCGTCGCGGGCGGTTCGACGCCACGATCACCCTGCACGACGGGCGCAGCTTCGGCGTGGTGCGCCAGGGGCTGGGGCTGCGCAGGCGCTCGCTGCACGACCGCCTGCGTGCGATAGCGCAGTACGACCCCTCCCGCCGTCCCGGCACGGTGCTGGTCCTGGTGCCGAGCACGTGGGAGCAGCGGCTGGCGGCGCGGCTGTGCGAGCGCATCCACCTCCACGACTGCTACGTCGCGGAGGAGTCGCGCTACGCGCTGGAGAGCGAGACCGACCGCCTCTGGCTGGAGCGGACGTGGACCTACGGCGATGAGTACCACACGCTTCACGACGTGCGCTCGCGGTGCAGCCGGGACAGGGGTTGGTTGATGCAGCAGCGGGGCCGGAGACGCGCCTCGCTGCCCCATCCGGAGCGGATGGCGCGCTCGGCGCCGGCGTTCGGCCTGAGCCCGTCGGAGAAGCGCGTCCTCGACATCGTGACTGACCACCCGATGCTGCCTCGGGAGCACCTCGGGCGCTGGCTCGGCGTCTCCGAGGGGCGTGTGAGCCAGGTGATGCGCAGCCTCGTGGACACCTGGTCCCTGATCGAGAGCCACGGACGTCGCGGTCGCATTCGCTACACGCTGTCCGACGGTGGCATCCGCCACGTCGCCCACCGGGACCGCGCCCAGATCCCGGCGGCGCGGGAGGCGTGGAGCACGGCGCTCACGACCGACTGCCATGGCCGCAGGCGTCACCTGGGACACCGGATCGATACCTGGGCGCGCCAGACGAGGCACGCAGACGCGGTGACGTGGTTCCTGTCGGAGCTGGCGGCTGAGACGCTGGCCGATGACGAGAGCGAGCTGCTGTGGACGTTGCCGACCGAGCGGGCAGTGCGGTCTGTCAGGCGTGGGGAGCCGTCCATCGCACCGGATGCGGTCGGAGAGTTGATCGCCGGCGACAGCACTGTCCCGTTCTACCTCGAGTGCGAGCACCGCGCGCGTCACCCCCGCGGGGTCAGGGCCAAGCTGAGGCCGTACCTGCGCTACTACCGTTCGGGGCAGCCGGAGCAGGACCACCCGCCGTTCCCGTTCACCCTGTTCGTCGTCGACGGTGAGGACGTCGAGGAGACCTACGTGCGGACGTCGTCGGGAATGAGGTCGATGACAGTGCCGGTGCTGGTCTCGTGCCGTCCGGTGCTGGAGCGCTCCGGGATACTGGGCCGTTCCTGGCGTCCGATGTGGGAGCCCGCGAGCCGTCGACTGCGCCTGTCCGAGCTACGAGCCTACCGCTGGAGTCCCCTGTACAACGTGATGCATCGTGATGGTGATGTGTGAGCGGCGCGCCGCTCACACATCACCATCATCCCTCCAGGTGGGGTGAACGGTGCAAGTCGTGCGAGTGACGGACGATGGGCGGTTGGCCGGGGCTGGTGAACTGCCCGATTTCACTCGTATTCCGGCCCGTGGGCGGCTGACACGTCGCCTGACGTGTCACGGTTTGCAGGAGGTGGAAAGTGGGATGCTCCGCTAAAGCAAACGGGGGCTCCAGCGAACGGAATTTGCAATTTTGCAAGGCCCGTGACGTGTCAGGATTCGGGGGCCTGTAGAGGGGAGGAGACGCGATGGACGAGCCGGTTAGGTGGGTGTCGAAGGACATGGCGGCGCGGGAGCTGGAGGTATCGCTCTCGACGCTTGACCGCAGGATCAGGGACGGCGAGGTCGAGGTGCTGCGTGAGGGGCGCCGGGTGTACGTGCGGGTAGAGGGGCCGGAGTACCTGAGCGACGAGGAGCTGCTGCGCCGCGCCAAGGACAGGACGGATGAACTGGAGGAGGCGGTGCGGAGGTGGGAGCGCATCGCGTCGGAGTTGGAGCGCGAGCGCGACACGGCGAAGAGGGACGCGGCTGGCTGGGAGGCTGTATACGAGAAGGTGAAGGGGTTGTACCTGAGCGAGTGTGCGGAGCACGAGCGGACGGAGCGGTGGGTCGGCAGGCTGGGCCGCGCGGTCGCCGTGCTGGCCGTCCTGCTGGTCGTCAGTCTGACCGTGGTGTGGCGGTTGCTGGCGTAGGAAGGAGGCGGTCCGCTCCTCTGCCACGGCAGGAACATGGCTCCGGGCCTATGCCGTGTTTCGGTACCCACGGTTCCGCCTCACCGATCCCGGCCTGCGCGACCTGCGAACCGTACGTGCCTCGGCTGCAGTCCCCACGATGTTGGCCTAGAGTCCTTTATGCACCGTTCCAATCGTCTCCATCACATGAATGAGGGAATTACCGATTCGCCCCAGGGAATTGAACCTCTTTGCCTCGATGCCAGCGGATGTACTCCACATAGATTGCACAAGAACGTGATCAAGGTCATCAAAGGCTTCGCCTAGTTCGAGCAAACGCTCATGTACGTCGAGGTTGGCTTCAATACGATTCCTTATGCGCTGAGAATAGTGCTTGGTGCTGTCAACCCACCCTCGGTACTCTTCATATGGCAGAGTATCTTGGTAAGGGATGTCACCAACATCCACACACTCCGCCTTGCCGTATATCTGTTGAAGCAGCGGCTTGATGTCTAGGACCCAGTCATCGCCTCGGTCTTCGCTCCTTAACCCAACATCCCAATCCAAAGCCGATGCCAAGAAGTTACCGAATTCCCAAGTCAGCATCATTCCAATCTCGTCGGCCTCTCCGACGATAGACTTGGCTGTACGGGCAATGATTGTGCGGCGCCTAGCCTGTTGGGTGAGAAACCGACCTTCTATCAAGATGATTGCTAGGCCAAGTCCCACTGCAAGCCCGATTGCCTCGGCTATGAGGTTCTCAGTAAATGGCAAGAGCCGTGGGACCAGAAATCCCACGAAACCCAGCAAAGCTGCGGTAGTGATGCTCAGTACAGTGGCGACTATCCAAAAGCGATCCATGAGCAGCCGTCACAACCCCATGATGTTACCCTTGCTGTCCACGTCCAGCGTGGGGGCAGCATCGTGACAATATCGCCCGCGATGGGGTAGACGAACCCAGCACCGCTCGACGCCCGCGCGAAGCGCAGCTGTACCTCAATGACTGCCTCTTCCCTATCAGCGGTCGCGGCTCTCTCCAAGTGGTCCAACTCCGTTCGCTTCTGGGACACGTCCGTCTGGGACAGCCAAGAGGATCACGGTGCATTAGCAACAGCATATAGCAGTCGCAGTTATCGTTTGCAAGTGCTAGGGATGCTCTGAATAACCCGTCAACGTTGAGTTGAGCGGATGGACGGGGT
>JAPPHT010000064.1:26824-34229 GCA_028874795.1 Chloroflexota bacterium | reverse complement strand
GCGTCATCATCGGCGTCAGCACCGAGTACTACACCAGCTACGAGTACAAGCCGACGAGGGGTATCGCCGCCCGGTCCGTCACCGGCCCGGCCACCATCATCATCAGCGGTTTTGCGACCGGCATGCTGAGCACGGCTATCCCGCTCATCATTATCGCGGCGGCGGTCATTGGCGCGCACCAGCTCGCCGGGCTCTACGGCATAGCCATCGCAGCGGTCGGCATGCTTTCGACCCTCGGCATCACGCTTGCCACCGACGCCTACGGCCCCGTGGCCGACAACGCGGGCGCCATCGCCGAGCAGGCGCATCTCGACCCTGAGGTCCGCGAGCGCACCGACGCGCTCGACTCGCTCGGCAACACCACCGCCGCTACCGGCAAGGGCTTTGCCATCGGCTCGGCGGTGCTTACGTCGCTCGCCCTTATGGCCGCCTACGCCAAGGTCGTCGGTCTCGAAGCCATCGACCTGCTGGAAGTCTCGACGCTCGTCGGTCTGCTCATCGGTGCGCTGATGCCCTTCATCTTCAGCGCCCTCACGATGGAGGCGGTGGGCCGTGCCGCGCAGGACATGGTCGAGGAGGTACGGCGGCAGTTCAACGAGATCCCCGGTCTGCGCGAGGGAAAGGAGGGCGTACGCGCCGAATACGCCCGCTGTGTGGACATCAGCACGAAGGGCGCGCTGCGCGAGATGATCATCCCCGGCCTGCTCGCCGTCATCGTGCCTATCGCCGTCGGCGTCACCCCGTTCCTCGGCAAGGAGGCGGTGGGCGGACTGCTCATCGGCGCGATTGCGGCGGGGGCGCTGCTCGCCATCACCATGGCGAACTCCGGCGGCGCCTGGGACAACGCCAAGAAGTACATCGAGGCGGGCGCGCACGGCGGCAAGGGCACCGACGAGCACGCCGCGGCCGTTGTCGGCGACACGGTGGGCGACCCGTTCAAGGACACGTCCGGCCCGTCGCTCAACATCCTCATCAAGCTCATGTCCATCGTTGCCGTCGTGTTCGGCACCGTGTTCGCCGGATAGGAGCGGGAAAGTCTGCGAGCATCATCGGGGCGGTTGCGCGTGCAGCCGCCCCGATCGTCTTTCGACCACGGAGGAGACCTATGGACCTTGGCATAACCGGAAAGCGGGCGCTCGTTACGGGAGGCACGCGCGGCATCGGCTACGCCATCGCGTGGGAGTTGGCGCGCGAGGGCGTCGACATCGCCCTCTGCGCTCGCGACGAGTCCGCGGCGCGCGACGTTGCCGCTGAGATCGCCACAGGCACTGGCGTGCGCGTTGTCGGCTTCCGCGCCGACACCGGCGTCGCGGAGGACGTGATGCGTCTCGTAGCGGATACGGCCGATGCGCTCGGGGGGCTGGACATCCTCGTGAACAACGCCGCGCGCGTGGGCTTCGTGGGTGGGCCGGACTCGCTTGCCCAGCTGAACGAGGACCTGCTGCGCGGCGACTTCGACGTGAAGATCATGGGCTACCTGCGCTGCGCTCAGCAGGCGGCTCCGTACATGGAACGCGAAGGCTGGGGCCGCATCGTCAATATGGACGGCATGGCCGCCCGCAACGCGGCTGGCATCAGCGGCGGGATGCGCAATGCCGCCGTGATGAACTTCACCAAGGTCATGTCGGAGGAGCTCGGTCCGAAGGGCATCACCGTCAATGCGGTGCACCCCGCCTTGAGCAGGACGCAAGCCCTGATCGACCGCCTCGAACGCACCGCCGAGCGCGAGGGCATCACCTTCGCGGAGGCGGAGCAGCGCGTCGCCAAAGAGAACGCCATCCGCCGCCTCGTAACCGTGGAGGAGATCGCGGCGGTCACCGTCTTCCTCTGCTCGGAGCAGGCGGGCTGTATCACCGGCGAGGCAGTCGCTCCCTGCGGCGGCAACTCCCGCGCCGTGTTCTACTGATCGCCATGACACGCACGAACGTCAGCGGCAACAGCCCCTACGAAGGCTCCATCGGCTTCTCCCGCGCCGTCCGCGTGGGGAACGCCGTCTACGTCTCCGGCACCGTCGCGACAGCGGCCGACGGCTCCGTGGCGGGTATAGGCGACGCCCACGCTCAGGCGCTGCAGACGCTGCGCAACATCGAGGCTGCGCTGACCAAGGCGGGCGCGTCCCTCGCCGACGTGGTGCGCACCCGCATGTACGTGACGGACATCGCCAACTGGGAAGCGGTCGCGCGCGCCCACGGCCAGTTCTTCCGGGACATACGCCCCGCCTCGACGATGGTGGAAGTGAGCCGTCTCATCGACCCCGCGATGCTCGTCGAGATCGAGGCCGACGCGCTCATCGAGTAACCGGCTATAGCGTCGCTACGCCCTCGGCCCTTGCGGCCCGAACGAGCGTCTCGTCGAGGCTGAACAGCGTTGCCCGCTGCCGTAGTGCCAACTCCAAGTAGAGCGCGTCGTAGAAGGTCAGCCCGTGCGCCCTGGCCAAGGTCATCGTGACTTCGAGGTCTGGTTGAGTGTCAACGGTTACCGACAACGTCTCCAAGGCGGCCATGGCATGCGCCGTCTGGCTGCTCGTGATACGCTCGCGGCGCTCGTTGAGAATGAAAGCGTTCCGCACTTCGAATAGCCACACCTGCGGCGCGAGCGCGCCTTCACTGTGTACGCGGGCGTAGGCTTCGACCGCCGAGGGCGCAGCCTCGTCCTCGAAAAACCATGTCAGCGTCATTGAGGCATCCAGGACGTTGCTCACCAGCGATGTCCGCCATGTCGTGCAGCGAGAATCTCGTCTCGGGTCATCGGAGCAAAGTCGACCGTTGCTCTTAGCCGCCTCAATCCCGCCTGGGCCGCCTCGCGCTCAGCGGAGGTGAGTGGAGAGCGAGATGGCGCAGAAACCGGCACGAGGTGCGCGACCGCTCTCCCGTCCCGGGTTATGGCCACGGATTCGCCGCCTTCGACTTCGCGGAGGAGTTCCGCAAGACGTATCTCGGCTTCGGCAGCCTGTACTGTTCGCATCGCACCGACTCCTGTGGGCGTTCCACGCAGCCCATTTTACCAGAGCACCCTTACCGCAACGGCAGCACGCCCACGCCCCGCTTAAGGATGTCCCCGGCGCTGACGCCTCTCGGGAAGGAGTCGCCGCACCACACCACGTATTGGTCCGGACGCACGAGGATGAGCCGCGATTCGTACGCCGCGCGGCTCTCTGCGTACGTGTCGCGGACGACGACCAGCGGGATGCCCAGCGACCGGGCGGCCTCCTCGAAACCGGCCGTGGTCTGCGTGTCCGCGTCGAACGCGAGGAGCGTGAAGTCCGCGCCGAATGCCTCATGGACGCCGTGTCCGGAGGAGAGCGTGCTCGGCGGCAGGTGGTGCCCGGCCCGCGCGGTGAACGTGTGGCTGCCGTGCGCGCTGCTCACGCCGCCCGGAGGTCCCCATATCACAGGCGAACCCTCGAAGTGCGGTTCGTAGACGCCGATGCGCGATCTGCGTCCCATCCCCTTCCACTGCTCCTCGAACTCCCCGCGGTCCCGCTCGGGGCTGTACCGTTCCAGGAACTCCCGGTCCGACTTGATGCCCGCGGCGATGAAGTCCTGGCCTGTCTCCCAGAAGATGGCACGGCGCTCGTCCCCGTACGACTCCAGAAGCGTCCCGCCGCCCCAGCCGTTGAGCACCGCCGCGAGTTTCCAGCCCAGGTTCACGGCGTCTTCAAGCCCGTTGTTGAGCCCGTACGCTCCGTATGGCGGATGGCTGTGCGCCGCGTCTCCGGCGATGAAGAGACGCCCGTTCCGGTACGAGTCCGCCACGATGACGCGCAGGTCCCAGAAGCCGACGTGCTCGAACTCCGCCTGGAACTCGAGGCCCGCTGCGCGGTTCAGGAGCCCCTGGAAGTCGTAGTTCTCCTTGACGGTGTCGTTCGGCACCGGGGCGTGGAAGAACCATCCCTCACCGACGTCGACCCGCCCGAAGAACATCCAGTAGCCCTGCAACTCCGGGTCCAGCGCGCGGTAGGTCGTCACCTCGGGGAAGCGTGAGAATGCCTCGTGCAGCTCCCGCGACTTGAACACCGCCAGCAGCATCTTCTGCTCGAAGTCCTCGCCGCTCGACGTGATGCCGGCGCACTCGCGCACGAACGAGCGCGCTCCGTCGCAGCCGACGACGTACGCCGCCTCCAGCGTCCGCCGTTCGCCTGTCGGTCCACCGGAAGCGTCTTTCTCAGGCTCGAACCCCGCCCAGGCGAAGCCGTCACTCGTCGCGCCCGTCTCGGCGATGCCGACCCGCACACCGTCCGCGTCCTGCTCGATGCTCTCGGCGGTCCATCCGAACAACGTGGTGACGTTCGGCAGCGTGGCGAGTTTCGCGCGAAGGACGGCCTCCGTGAGGTACTGCGGCAGCCGGTCGTTCTCCTCGTAGTAGAAGGAGTGCACGGTCTCGCGTCCCGGAGGCGAGTACCAGTAGTCGCTCATCAGGTGCTTGTACGCCGTCACGCCGCCGATAGGGTAGCTGTTCGGCATGACGCGGGCGGCCCGCAGTTCGTCGACGATGCCCCAGAAGTAGAAGTGTTCCAGCGTGCGCTGGCTCAGGTTCTGTCCCTTGGGGATGCGCTGAGGCTCCGGGTATCGCTCCACCACGGCGCACGAGACGCCGCGCAGGCCCAGCTCGACGCCGAGGGCGACGCCCACCGGCCCGCCTCCGACGATAACCACCTGGTAGCTATCCGCCATGCTCGCCCCTTCCGTGCCGCATCCCGGATGTGCCCCTCATGCCCTTCTGTCTACTGCAACGGGAGCGGCGGCTGCAACCACGCCCCGGTCGTGTTCACTTCTATCCTCGTTATCCACTTCACCCACTCGAACCCGCGCTTCCCGGGCACCACCAGCCGCACCGGGGCGCCATGACCGTGCGACAGCCGCTGGCCTCCGACGTGTGTCGCGAGCAGCAGTCCCTCGGCGTGACGGAGCCCGAACCGCCGGTAGTACCCCGTCGCGGAAGTTACGGTGACGCTCGCCGCGGCGGTCTGTGGGCGTGCCCGTTCCAGCAGCGTGCCGAGCCGCACTCCCTGCCAGGTCTGGGTCGAGTGCCATCCGCCCGTGCAGTCGAGCACCGCGGTCTCCTCCTCGGTGCCCGTCACGTCGTCGTAGCGCAGGACCTGCGGAGCGTCAACCGCGCCGTCTATCGCGAGGGTCCACGTCTCTCGATCGATGGGCTCCAGCGAGTCGTTCAACCAGGACGTGGTCGGGAAGGCGTTGCCCGTGAAGTCACCTGCCGCGTACGAGCCGGTGAAGCGCTTCGCCTGCGCGATACCTGTGACGCCGTCGATCCGGGCGCCGATCTGCCACAGCACCGTGCCCGCCAACGCCAGGCCTCCCAGCCGAAGCACCGAGCGCCGCTCGGCCCAGTAACGCGGCCGGAGCAGTTTCCGGTAACGCGCCAGGTGCCACAGGATCATCGGAACGATGAGAAACACCAGCAGCGCGTGCCACGTCATGCCGGACGAGCCGAGGTAGGAGAAGCGCCCGATGTGCGACCACGCCACACCCAGCATGATGTCCACGAGGAGCAGCGAGAGCGCCCCCACCGCGACCCAGTCCTGCGCGGTCCACCGTCCGAAGCGCCGCCGGAGCGGTCGAAGGAGGTTCGGCACCTTCCAGGCCAGCACCGCGACCACCGCGAGACCCGCTACGCGGTGCGCCGACGTCTGCCACGCCTGCTCCGGTTCGGCCGCGACGAAGGCGTAGTAGCCCGTCACGATCGACCCGGTGGCGAGCAACAGCACGAACACGTTTGCCCACGGATGCTTCATCGCGCGCTCAGCCTGCTCCTGTGTCTATGGTACGCCGCCGCAGCCCGGAGAGGCCTGCTCGGCCTCTGCGTGCCGCGCGCCCGCACTGCTAGAATGGCGCGCGTCATGCCGGAGAGAGGGGATGATGGTTCTGAGCGACCGGACGATCCGTGAGGAACTGGCCAGCGGGCGCATCGTGATAGACCCGCTCATGGAGGGCTGCGTCCAGCCTGCCAGCGTTGACCTGCACCTCGGCCGCAGCTTCCTCGTCTTCAGGAACAACCACGTGCCGTACATCGACGTGCGTGCCATGAACGAATCGCTGACGGAGCAGGTCACTGTGGGCGATGACGTTCCCTTCATGCTGCACCCCGGCGAGTTCGTGCTCGGCAGCACGCTCGAGCACGTCGAGGTGCCCGCCGACCTCGTGGCGCGGCTGGAGGGCAAGAGCTCGCTCGGTCGCGTCGGGTTGCTCATCCACTCCACCGCGGGCTACGTCGACCCCGGCTGGAAGGGACGGCTCACCCTGGAGCTGAGCAACGTTTCCAACCTGCCCATCACGCTTTACTACCGCATGAAGATCGGCCAGATCTCGTTCCTGCGCCTCTCGACTCCGGCGGAACACCTCTACGGCTCCGCTGAGCTCGGCTCCAAGTACCAGGGCCAGCAGGAGCCCACGCCCAGCCGCATCCAGATGGACTTCGACTCCCCTCCCGGCGCGCCGTCGTCTTCCTGAGGGCACCGCTATACTTGCCCAGAGGGGCCGCACCGCTGGCGGCGCTCTCAGTGGAGCATCCGTCGTGACCACCACGGACCACATGCTGCGGGCGATCGAGCTTGCCCGTGATTCGGTTGGGAGCACCAGCCCCAACCCACCCGTCGGCGCCGTGCTCGTGCGCGACGGACGCGTGGTCGGCGAGGGACGCACGCAGCCGCCCGGGAGCCCCCACGCCGAGGCCGAGGCGCTCCGCATGGCGGGGGAAGCCGCTCGCGGCGCGGACCTGTACGTCACGCTCGAACCGTGCGCGCACCACGGACGCACGCCGCCTTGCGCAGAAGCCCTCATCGAGGCTGGCATCGCTTCGGTCCGCATCGCGGTGATGGACCCCGCACCGCACACGGCTGGCCAGGGAGCGGAGCGCTTGCGTGAGGCGGGCATACCCGTCACCGTCGACGAGGGCCCGCCGGAGGCGCGGCAGTTGGTGGAGGCGTTCGCGAAGCACGTCAACACCGGGCTGCCGTTCGTGACCGCGAAGTTCGCCATGAGCCTGGACGGCAAGATCGCCTCCCGCTCCGGCGCCTCCCGCTGGATATCGAACGAGACCTCGCGGCGGGAGGCGCATCGCCTGCGCGCCGAAGCTGACGCCGTCATGGTCGGCATCGGTACCGCGCTCGCAGACGACCCCCTGCTCACAGTGCGCGACGCACCGCTCCCCGCTCGGGGCCAGCCCATGCGTGTCGTCGTCGACAGCGGGGGACGCCTCCAGGCAAACGCCGCCATGCTCGGGGCGGACGGGAAGACGTTCGTGGGGGTCGCGTCAGCGGAAGCGGCCCGGACCGTCGAGGCGCTCGGGGCTGCGGCTATAGTTTGCGCTGGCAGCGATATCCCCGTAGACCAACCCCCCCACCAAGCCCCAAATGTTTGCCAAACGGGAAGCCCGGGTTACGGGGGGG
>JAPPHT010000064.1:0-26814 GCA_028874795.1 Chloroflexota bacterium | reverse complement strand
AACCCACAACCCCCCAAACTACATTTTTTCGGGTCGGGGGGGGTGGTTTTTTTTAAAAACCCACGGGGGCGGGGGATTTGTTGGCCTCTGGCAGCTATCCCCGCGTCGACCTCCCCGCACTCCTCGCCGAACTTGGCGCGCGGGACGTGATGTCGCTGCTGGTGGAGGGCGGCGCCGCGCTCCACGGGTCGCTGTTCGAGGCCGGGCTCGTGGACAAGGTGATTGCTTTCGTGGCCCCGGTCGTCATCGGCGGCGACGGCGTGCCGGGCCCCGTCGGCGGTTCGGGAGCCGAGCGCATGGCGGACGCGCTGCGCCTCCGCGATGTAACGTACACGGAGTTGGACGGCGACGTCATGGTCGTCGGCTATCCTGTCCGGGAGTGAGGAGGAGGATGTTCACGGGTATCGTCGAGGAAGTGGGGGAGGTGGTGGAAGTAGCGCCCCACCGGCTGCGCGTCGCAGGCGGGTCGGTTATGGATGGGCTCGCCGTGAGCGACTCCATCGCCGTCAACGGCGTCTGCCTCACCGTGACCGAGCGTACGGGGACGGAGTTCGCGGTCGACGTGGTGGAAGAGACGCTCTCGCGCACGAACCTCGGCGACCTCGCGTCCGGCGGCATCGTGAACCTGGAGCGCGCCCTGACACCGTCGTCGCGGATGGGGGGCCACGTCGTGCAGGGGCATGTGGACGGCACGGGAGAGGTGACGTCGTTCGCCGGTACGCCGGAGGAGCGGGTGCTGCGCATCGACCTCTCTCCTGAGCTGGCGCGTTACGTCGTCGAGAAGGGGTTCATCTCCGTGGATGGCATCAGCCTCACCGTCGCATCGCAGGAGGGCACCGGATTCTCCGTGGCCGTGATACCGTATACGATGCAGCACACCGTATTGCGAGTGAGGGAGCCCGGCGACCGCGTGAATATCGAGGTGGACATCCTCGCCAAGTACGTGGAGCGCCTGACGGCCTCTCAGCCGCCCGCCGGGAGATGATGTATGCCGCTCATCAGCGTTGAACAGGCGATAGAGGACTTCCGCACCGGCAAGCTCGTCATCATCGTGGACGACGAGGACCGGGAGAACGAGGGAGACTTCGCCATCGCCGCCACGTGGGTGACGCCTGAGGCGATCAACCTGATGGCCACGCACGGACGCGGCCTCATCTGCGCGCCGATGACCGGAGAGCGCCTGCGGGAGCTCGAGCTCGACATGATGGTCGAGAACAACACCTCCAAGCACACCACCGCCTTCACCGTCTCCGTGGACATAGACAACGGCGGCACGGGCATCTCCGTGCACGACCGCGCAGCCACGGTGAGAGCTCTCATCGACCCCGCCACGAAGCCGTCCGACCTCGCCCGCCCAGGGCATATCTTCCCCCTTCGCGCCCAGCCGGGCGGCGTCCTCGTCCGTGCGGGGCAGACCGAGGCGAGCGTCGACCTCGCGCGCATGGCCGGACTGCCGCCGGGGGCGGTGGTCTGCGAGATCATGAACGCCGATGGGACGATGGCCCGCATGCCGCAGCTCGAGGAGGTCTCCAACGACCTGGGCATCGACATCGTCACCATCGCCGACATCATCGCCTACCGCCTTGAACACGAGCGGCTCGTCGAACGCGTCGCCGAGGCGAGGCTCCCCACCCTGTACGGCACCGCCCGCGCCTTTGCCTACCGCTCCTCGGTCGACTCCGCGGAGCATGTTGCGCTCGTGTTCGGCAATGTTCGAACGAAAGAGCCCGTGTTGGTGCGCGTTCACAGCGAGTGCCTGACGGGCGACGTGTTCGGCAGCCTGCGGTGCGACTGCGGCGTGCAGCGCGAGATGGCGATCAAGGCGATCTCGGAGGCGGGTCGCGGCGTATTCCTCTACATGCGCCAGGAAGGGCGCGGCATCGGCCTGCACAACAAGATCAAGGCTTATGCGCTGCAGGACGGAGGAGCGGACACGGTGGAGGCGAACCGCCAACTCGGCTTTCCGCCGGACCTCCGCCACTACGGCGTCGGAGCGCAGATCCTCGTCGACCTCGGCGTGCGCAACATGCGCTTGATGACCAACAATCCCAAGAAGGTCGTCGGACTGGAGAGCTACGGGCTCTCCATCAAGGAGCGGGTGCCCATCGTCGTGCCCGCCAACGAGGAGAACGCCTTCTACCTGCAGACCAAGCAGGAGCTCCTCGGCCACCTCCTCGACCCCCACAACGCCGAATCGGCTGAGTAGCCCGCCATCACCCACACTGACGGGGACAACTCGCATCGATGGACAGGATGGGAAGATGCGTATGATTGCCTCCTCTCGCCGCTAGGCGGCGCGTGGCATAGAGTTTTTCGCGGTTCATTCGTAGCGAGAGGCTCATTAAGGCGCATTCACCTCTGAGAGATGCGCTCCCGTGAGCCCTCGTCCCGGGGGCGCCGCTGCGCCCGAACATCTGCGCCCGAACATCTGCGCCCGTGGAGACAGGGTACGCGGTCTGGGCGCAGCCGCGAAGGAGGCGCGTGTCACCAGTAACTGTTCAGGGGATGAAGCGGATGTGGCGGAGCTCGCGTGATGGTGGCGGCCTCGGCGGCGGTGCGGCTGGCCCGAGGCGATGATGGCCCACGGAGAATCATCTAAGGGCCATTGCCTTAGCTATCAGGGCACGGTATGCTGATACGAAAGGAGAGGTACTGGACAGGAGCGTAAGAGCCCTTGCCAGATAGCTGGCCGGTGATTGCTCATGAGCACCCTCACAGTCGAACGTGATACTGAAATCTTGATAGACAACCAGCTTAGAAATCTGGGCTGGAATAATGACCCGCGATCTAAAGATCGGAACGTTTATCTCCAACGCGTTCGGACAGAAGAACAGCGGTTACTGCTTGAAGGTCGTCGACCTGATTACACCCTCTACGAAAGCAACTCAGATCACCCGATTGCTATTATTGAGGCCAAGAAGCCTGGACAAAACATACATCAGGCGCTTGATCAAGGTCGATGGTACGCCTCACGGCTTGAAGCCCCGTTGGTGTTTGCTACTGATGGTGTATTCACCAAAACTCTTCACACTAGACTAAACCAACCACTAAGACTAAACGGTGAAGAAGTAGACGAACTGATTCGTGAGACCCTGGCTCTTCGTTTTCTTCAAACGAACGATGTTTCCACAATGGACAAGAAGGTAGTCCAGTCAAGAGGTGAACTCATATCAATATTCTCGACTGTCAACAACCTCCTGCGCGAAGAGGGGCTTCAACAGGGACTAGAAAGGTTCACTGAGTTTGCCAATATCCTATTCATAAAGGTTCTCAGTGAACTAGAAGACATCGCAGAAGAGCGCGGACAGGCGCCTACCGTTGATAAGTCTTATCGCTGGGATGCATTTCGGCACAAGCACGGCAACGAGTTGCTTAGCTACGTTAGCGATACAGTGCTGAAATGGTTTGCTCACGCTTACCAAGACGAAAACATCTTCCAACCGCTCCAGATTAGTCATCCTGACAATTTGAAAGCAATCATCGATAAGCTCAGTGACTTACAGCTAACAGATGTCAACGCGGACATAAAGGGCGATGCCTTTGAGTATTTTATACGATCATATAGTGCGAGCAGTCCATCTGACTTGGGTGAAATCTTCACACCCCGGCATATCGTAAAGACTATGGTTCGATTGTTGCGCCCCCAAATAAGTGAAACAGTCTATGATCCGTTCTGCGGTACGGGTGGGATGTTGACAGTCGCTTACAAATATCTAATGGACACCATGCCACGAAATGAGGAAAACCTGCAACGTCTTCGTGGGCATACCGTCTTCGGAGCGGACATCACAAAGACCGCAAGCATAGCTAAGATGAACATGATTCTGGCAGGAGACGGCCACAACAACATTGCCCGGAGAGATAGTCTCGCTGCACCTGTGGACAATGCATATGATGTCGTTATCACTAATATGCCGTTTGCCCAGAAGACCAGATACGGAGACCTGTACGGAATTCCTAGCAGGAATGGCGATATCATTGGACCACAACATTGTTTCAGAGCACTAAAGCCTGGTGGGCGCATGGCACTAATCGTGCCCGACGGTTTCTTGTCCAATACACCGCAAGCCTATCAAAGGGTACGACAACATCTATTTGAGAACGCGACTCTCAAGAGTGTAGTCTCGCTGCCCCGTGGTGCATTTGAGCCTTACAATAGGTCGAAGGCCAGCATTTTGTACTTTACTGATGTCCACAAACCTAATGCCAGTAGCCGCTATTGGGTATTCAATGTCTATAACGACGGATATGCACTTGACAAGCGCCGGCAGCCGGTGAACGGTGATAACGACCTTGAATTGGTGTTATCTGAGAACCGGCTGGAAGACCAAGCGGACGAATACCTACAGGCGTTGGGCATTGACGTGATTCAGACTCCGATGGTGCGCGCCAATAACTACGTTCTTCACGCTGCGCCTTATCGCTCTATGAGGATGCAACGAACAATCTCCAAGCATCCGATGGTTCCCCTGGGAGACTTACTTGAGGAAGTTGAAAATCGTCGAATCGGTGACGCAAAGGACGTCCCTGTGATGTCAATAACGATGAATAGAGGCCTTATTGACCAGTCAGAGAAATTCAGTAAACGGATAGCGAGCGCAGATATATCCCAGTATAAGAAGGTCCTACGAAACGAGCTTGTCGTGGGCTTTCCAATTGATGAAGGTGTGCTTGGCTTCCAGACAAAATATGACTTCGCAGCAGTCAGTCCTGCTTACGCCGTGTGGAGGATTCGGCCGAGCCGCATTAGGCTTGATCGGACTTTTTTGGAGATAGTGCTCCGCAGTGCAGAAATGCGTCAGATTTACCGCACTATGATGCATGGGTCAGTTGATCGAAGGCGGAGTATCCCGAAGAATCTGTTTAAGACCATACCTATCCCCGTACCACCACTTGGCATTCAATGGGAAGTCCGCTGCAAGTACGAGCAGGCAGAGATTGCGAGGCTTGAAGCGGATTCTATTATCGAAGAAATCGGGAACGAAATTAACGGTTTATGGGACATACCTAGCCACAGAGAGCAGGGCAGGAGGCAATCTCATTTGGCAGAACTTTTTGGCCGTCTGGCTGAAGAGTGGCGAGAGTCCCGACAAGCAGGCGATGTTCATCAAATGGTCACTCATATGGCCTACCAGCGAATTATTGGACTGGGTATGCCTGTTGTTCCGTACATTCTTCAAGAGTTACAAGCTAAACCCGATCATTGGTATTGGGCTTTAGGTGCTATTACTGGTGAAGATCCTGTTCCGCAGGAAGCCCAAGGTGATTTGTGGAGAATGACGGCAGCGTGGCTGGAATGGGGCCGTAAGAGAGGTTGTATCGCGTGAGCATAGTGCTATCTCTGCCCAAGCTAACGACGAACAACCACAATATAACCAGTCCAGAGGACAGTACGTACAACTGCATTGCTTGGGCCGCAGGGGATACGACACGCTGGTGGTCGCACATTCCAGGGTACTACTGGCCGGTAAGCCGTGACTCGGCTGTGGACTCTTTAGTAGAGGTATTTGAACATTTGGGTTACCGTCAGAATAATGGAAGTGTAGAGCCGGAAACTGATTTTGATAAGGTCGCACTGTTTTCCAAGGACGGAGATTGGACACACGCCGCTAGACAGTTGCCAAATGGATGGTGGACTAGTAAGTGTGGTGTGTTTGAAGATTTGGAACACGAAACTCTAGAAACACTTACTGGCGATCTTTATGGAGAAGTCTACTGCATTATGACAAGAGTCAAGTAACACGAACAGAAAACGAAAAGGCGATCAACGTTCCGCAAACGCCAATGCCATGAGCTGCATTCGCTGCAATCCCCTATGGGGAGGAAGCCTGATGCTTCGTAAAGGTCAGAACTCTGGGTGGGTATGACAAGGATAGTGAAGACCATCGCTGTCGTGCGGCGAGTGTTGCGCGCGTGGCGCCTGATGTGAGTCCTACCCCACCCCTGCACATCCTGTCCTTCAACGTTCAATGTCCCCCACTGACGTGAGTAATCCGGCGCGGCAGGCTACAATAGCCCCATGGCTGTGGAGATCAGCGGAAGCCTGGATGCGCAGGGGCTGCGGCTCGGCATCATCGTTGCGCAGTTCAACGAGGCGTTGACCTCCAGGCTCCTGCGCGGCGCGCGTGAGGCAGCCGCCCGCCACGGCGTGAAGGAAGACGCGCTCACCGTCGTCCACGTCCCCGGCTCGTTCGAGCTCCCGCAGGCTGCCCAGCGCATGGCGGCGAGCGGCCAGTGGGATGCGCTCGTGGCGCTCGGCTGCGTCATCCGTGGCGAGACTGCGCATTTCGACTTCGTTGCCGCCGAGGCTGCGCGCGGCATCGCCCAGGTGGCGCGCGAGACCGGGGTGCCGGTTGCTTTCGGCGTGCTGACGACGAACAACACGGAGCAGGCGCTGGCCCGATCCGGCGGAGCGCAGGGCAACCGGGGCTTCGACGCAGTCGAGGCGGTGATCAAGATGGTCAGCGTCCACCGGCAGCTCAGCGCGGCGACGTCTGACAAGGAGTAAGACTGACGCAATGTCCATCACGGAGCAACTGGCCGAAGACCTGAAGACCGCCATGAAGGCGCAGGACGAGGTGACGAAGGGCGCGATACGCCTGATCCGCGCCGCAGTCAAGAACGCCGAGATAGAGAAGGGCCGAGAGCTGGACGACGAGGCCGCGTTGGAGGTGCTCGGCCGCATGGCCAAGCAGCACCGCGACAGCATAGCGGCCTATCGCCAGCATGGGCGGGAGGACCTCGCCGGCCAGGAGGAGGCGGAACTCGCCGTCGTCTCCCGCTACCTGCCGGAACAGATGGGCGAGGACGAGATACGTGCCCTTGCGCATCAGGTCGTGACGGAGATGGGTGCATCCGGCCCCGGCGACAGGGGCAAGGTGATGGGCAGGCTGATGCCCCAGGTCAAGGGCCGCGCCGACGGGAGCGCCGTCAATCGCATCGTCGGCGAACTGCTTGGGCAGGGGACGTGATGGCCACCTCCTACGGCGTGATCGTCTTCCCCGGCACCTGGTCCGACACCGACTGGCGCGACGCCATAGAGGGCGTGCTCGGCGCGCGGGCGGAGTACGTCTTCCACAAGGAGACGGACGTCTCCCGCTTCGACTGCCTCATCGTTCCCGGCGGCTTCTCCTACGGCGACTACCTCCGTCCCGGCGCCATCGCCCGCTTCTCGCCCGTGATGCGCGCCCTCACCGCATTCGCCGCCGCGGGCGGCCCCGTTATCGGCAGTTGCAACGGCTTCCAGGTGCTCTGCGAGTCCGGCCTGCTGCCCGGCGCGCTCATGCGGAACGCCAGCCTGGAGTTCCGCTGCCAACCGCAACACCTCCGCGTGGAGCGCGCTGTCGCCCCGTTCACGTCCCTGGTGCGGGAGGGCGACGTGCTCTCCATCCCCGTCTCCCACGGCGATGGCAACTACTACGCGGATGCCGAGACGCTCGCCCGCATGGAGGCGAACGGCCAGGTCGCCTTCCGCTACTGTGACGAAAATGGCGCGGTGACGTCCGACGCCAACCCGAACGGCTCGCTGGACAACATCGCGGGCGTGACGAACGAGTCCGGGAACGTGCTGGGGCTCATGCCTCACCCGGAGCGGGTGGTGGAGGAGGCGCTGGGCGGCACGGACGGCCTGCGCATCCTGCGGTCGCTGGACGAGGCCCTCCATGAGCGCTCCCGCAGCGTCAGCGCGTAGATGAGCCTCGGTATCCTGCTCGCCATGGTCGCCGCACTCGGGTGGGGGGCGGGCGACGTGCTCGTACGCCGCGCGATGTTCACCGTGCCCCCCGAGCTCGTGGTCGTCTTCGTGGTGGGGATGGTGGCGACCGTGCTGGGTATCGTGACCATCTCGACCGAGGGGCTTGCGGCGTTCGGCGGCGTCGAGGTGGCTTCCCTGGGCATCATAGCGGTGATGGGGGCACTGGCCTGGGTTACCGGCAACCTCTTCTACTTCCACGGATTGAGGCGTGCAGGGGTGACCCTCGCCGCGCCCATCCTGGGAGCAGGACCGCTGTTCGCCATCGCGCTCGCCGTAGTCTTTGCCGGGGAGCGCCCGAACCTCCTCACGGTGGGTGGGGCGTTCGCGGTAGTGATCGGAGTTGCCGTCATCCTGACTGACCGCAACCGGGTGCTGCGATGAGCGCCATGGCCGGGAGCGCGGATGCCCGCCGCGTCACTATCGGTCTCGTGTTCACGGTGCTCGCGATGCTTTCGTTCGTTACGGTTGGCCTGCTGGCGAACCACCTCGTGGACAGGGGAAACCTGCCCGTGGTCGTCGCGTCCTACGAAGCGCTGTTCGGTCTCGCGTTCACGCTGGGGATCAGGGCGCGCAGGTTGCGTTCGGGCGGTTCCCCAGTCGGGTCCGGACTGGGATGGATGCTGGGAGCCGGGGTGCTCTTCGCGATGGCAACGGGCAGCTTCTACACGGCGCTCGCCCGGGTAGACTACAGTGTCGCCGCCCCTATCGTCGGGGCCGTGCCGCTCGTGTCGTACGTCTTCGTGCTGTTGCTCCTGCGCGGCTATGAGCGGCTGACGCCCCGAGTGGTATTCGGCGCAATGCTCGTGGTCGCCGGAGTAGGAATCATCGGAGCCGCCAACTGATGCCTGTGTCGCAGGAAACGCTGGACGAGATAGCCCTCACGCGCGAGGAGTACGACCTCATCGTGAGCAAGATCGAGCGCGAGCCCAACGGCGTGGAGCTGGGGCTGTTCGGCGCGCTCTGGAGCGAGCACTGCGGCTACAAGCACTCCAAACCCCTCCTTCGGGGCTTCCCCACCACCGGCGAGGCCGTCCGCGTACAGGCGGGAGAGGAGAACGCGGGCGTCGTCGACATCGGCGGCGGGCTCGCAGTCGTCTTCAAGATCGAGTCGCACAACCATCCGTCCGCCGTCGAGCCGTACCAGGGGGCCGCGACGGGCGTGGGCGGCATCGTCCGCGACATCCTCGCGATGGGCGCGCGCCCCATCGCGCTCCTGAACTCTTTGCGGTTCGGTCCGCTCGACACCGCACGGAACCGCTATCTCTTCCAGGGCGTCGTCGCCGGCATCTCCGGCTACGGCAACTGCATCGGCGTGCCGGACGTGGGCGGCGAGACGATGTTCGCCCCCACCTACAGCGGCAACCCGCTGGTGAACGCCATGTGCGTCGGCCTGCTCCCGCACGGAGCGCTCATGCGCGCCGCCGCTGCGAACCCCGGCTCGCTCTTCCTGCTCGCGGGCTCCGCCACGGGGAGAGACGGCATCCACGGCGCCTCCGGCCTCGCCTCCCGGACGTTCGAGGAGGAGCGCGAGATGCGCCCCACCGTGCAGGTCGGCGACCCGTTCCTGGAGAAGGTGCTCATCGAGGCCTGCCTCGAAGCCGCAGGGAGCGGCCTGCTCGACGGGATGCAGGACCTCGGCGCTGCGGGCCTCACCAGCTCCGTCATGGAGTGCGCGGCCCGGGGCGGGACGGGCGTCGAGATAGACGTTGCTCGCGTTCCCCGGCGGGAGGATGGCATGACTCCCTACGAGGTGATGCTCTCCGAGTCCCAGGAGCGGATGTTGCTCATCGTGAAGCCGGAGAACGAGCAGGCCGTCCGCGGCATCTTTGACCGCTGGGACGTGCCGCTCACCGCCATCGGTGTGGTCACCGGCGACGGCGTGGCGCGGGTGTACGACGGCCCCGAGCTCGCGGCTGAGGTCAACGTCGGGACGCTCGTTGAAGCGCCGCAGTACCGTCCCGGCGGAACGCGGCCGGCCTACCTGGACGCGCTGCACGCCGCGGCGATGCCTCCGCCGCCTGACCCGGCACACGCGGGACGCATCCTGCGCGCGCTCCTGGCCTCGCCCAACGTCGCGAGCAAGCGGGCCGTCTACCGCCGCTACGACCACGAGGTGCAGACGCGCACCATGGTGAAGCCGGGCGCGGGCGACGCCGCCGTCCTCCGCCTGCGGGAGATACCCAAGGCGCTCGCACTGGCCGTGGACGGCAACGGGCGCACGGCCTGGCTCGACCCCTATACCGGAGGAGCGATGGCCGTCGCCGAGGCGTGCCGGAATGTTGCCGCCTCGGGCGCGACCCCACTCGCCGTCACCGACTGCCTCAACTTCGGCAACCCGCAGAGGCCGGAGGTCTACTACCAGCTGGCGGAGTGCATCCGGGGCATGGCCGACGCCTGCCGCGCCCTAGGCGTTCCGGTCGTGAGCGGCAACGTCTCGCTCTACAACGAGACGCAGGGCGAGGCTGTCTATCCCACGCCTGTTGTCGGAGCCGTTGGCCTGCTGGACGACGCCCGCGACGCCCTTGGCGCGGCGTTCGCCAACGAGGGAGATACTGTCCTCCTGCTCGGCGAGTCCCCCGCGGACGATGGCGCGCTCGCCGGCAGCGAGTACCTTGCGGTCGAGCACGACACGGTCGCGGGCAAGCCCACGATCGACCTCGACGCCGAGGCCCGCCTGCAACGCCTCCTCGTCGACCTCGCGCGCCAACGGCTACTCCACTCCGCCCACGACTGCTCGGACGGCGGGCTCGCCGTTGCGCTGGCGGAGAGCGCTGTCTTGGGCAACGTCGGCTTCACCGGAACGGGCGACTGGTCCTATGGTCGGTGGGACGCCGCGCTCTTCGGCGAGACGTCCTCGCGGGCCCTCGTGAGTTGTGCGGAGGCGGAGGTTGCTCGTGTCGAGGCTGCCGCCCGGGAGGCGGGCGTCCCGTGCGCGAGGCTCGGCGTTACCGGCAGCTCGCGGTTCACCATCCCCGGCCTCGTGGATGAGCCGCTGACGGGCCTCGCGGACGCCTTCCTCGGCGGCCTGGAGCGTGCGCTGGGCGCTTAGCATCCGGCGTCCGTCGATGCAAGCGGCGGAAAGCCGGATTTTGCGCGACTCCGCAGCGTGAGGTCCGCGGGGCCGATGTGTGACCATTCGCGCGGCGCATTGTGACACCTGCCCCTATCGCGAACCTGCGGGGAAGAGGTCTAATCGCGGAGGAGGGGCCAATCCGGTATGATGTAGCGTGCGGCCAGTCCACTGGCCGTATCGTCGTTATCGCGCGAACGCGCTGCCGGCGCGGATGGCGCGGACTCATACCCCACAGTGCGAGGGATTACGAGATGAAGGTCATCTTTCTCGAAGACGTGCCCGGCGCAGCCGACGCCGGGGAAGTGAAAGAGGTCAAGAACGGGTTCGCCCGTAACTACCTGCTGCCCAGGGGGCTCGCCGCTCCGGCGACACCCGGCCAGTTGCAGCGGATACGCGCCATCGAGGCTGCCGCCCGCCAGAAGCGCCTCCAGCACTCCGAGGAGTGGGGGCAGGTCGCCGAGATGATCCGGGGCATGGAAGTGCCCGTCGAGGTGCGCGTCGGTCCCAACGGACGCCTCTTCGGCTCCGTTACCGGACGCCACATCGCCGAGCGGCTCACCGCCGCCACCGGCCGCGCCATAGACCACCGCCAGGTACTGCTGGGCAGCGCCATCCACGAACCCGGCGACTACCCCGTCAGCATCCGCCTCTACCGCGAGGTCACGGCCGAGGTGACCGTCTCCGTCGTGCCGGAAGGCTACGAGGCCGCCCGCAGTGAAGCCTCAGACGTGGAAGACGACACTGCGGAATCGGAGGAGACCGCCTACGACGACTACGAAGAAGACGACCAGTCCCCCGACGACGACTATGCAGAAGACGAAGATGAGCCCGGGGACGGCATAACCGGAGAAGAAGAAGAGCCGTAGGAACGAGGCAGGATGTATGCGGAGAAGCTCCCTCCACATGATGCGGACGCAGAAGAAGCGGTCATCGGCTCACTCCTCATAGACGGGGAGGTCATCAATCGCATCGCACCGCTGGTCAGGGTGGACGACTTCTACCGTGAGCGCAACCGGTGGTGCTACGAGGCCTGCCAGTCTCTCTATCACCGCGGCGAGGCCATAGACCAGATCAGCGTTGCGCGGGAACTCTCACTCAAGGAACGGCTGGACGAGGTCGGCGGTCCGGGCTATCTGAGCCACGTCATCGCCGCCGTCCCCACGTCCGTCCACGCGGAGCACTTCGCCCGCATCGTCAACCGGACGGCCACGATGCGCAGGCTCATCCAGGCCGCGGGCGACATCGCGGTCATCGGCTACGAAGACGCGCCGGACATCGAGCAGGCCCTGCAGCGGGCCGAGGACATCCTGTTCCGCGTGCGCAACACGCACGTCACCCGCGACTTCGTGACGATACGGGAAGTGCTCGACCAGTACCTCGAAGAAGCGTCCGACACCGCGCCGCTGGACCACGGCGTCGCTCCCATCCCCACCGGGTTCATCGATCTCGACAACTCGCTCGGGCGGCTGCAACGGGGGGACCTCTTCATCCTTGCGGCGCGTCCCGCGCTCGGCAAGTCGACCCTCGCGATGAACATCGCGCGGAACGCGGCAGGACAGGGCGCCGTCGCCGCGGTCGTGAGCCTGGAGATGAGCCGGGAGCAGCTCGCACTCCGCCTCCTCTCGGCTGAGGCCGAGGTGGACAGCCATCTGCTGCGCATCGGCCTCCTCGGCGATACCGCCCAGACGCGGGTTGTCAACGGGATCGGCGCCCTGTCCGACCTCGGCATCTACATCGACGACTCTCCCGCGCAGACGGTCCTCGAGATGCGGTCCAAGCTGCGGCGTCTCCACACGGGGAGGGGCATCGACCTTGTCATCGTGGACTACCTCCAGCTCATCTCGGGACGCGAGAACCGGGGCGAGAACCGCGTGCAGGAGCTTAGCGACATCACTCGACAGTTGAAGGCCATCGCGCGCGACCTCAACGTTCCGGTCATCGCCATCTCCCAGCTCTCCCGCGCGATCGAACAGCGGCCGGACCACCATCCGCAACTCTCCGACCTGCGCGAGTCCGGCAGCATCGAGCAGGACGCGGACGTGGTCGCGTTCATCCATCGCGACGACAAGTACCTCACGCCGGAGCAGTGGGAGCAGCGTCACCCCACCGACCCGTACCCGGAGAACCTTGCACAACTGGTCATCGCCAAGAACCGTCACGGACCCACGCGCACCATCCATCTCTTCTTCGACGGCAAGTTCTCGCGCTTCCTGAACCTCGCGACCGAAACGGCCACCCCATGACCGGCGTGGCGTTCCCGGGGTTCGGCGCCGGCACGAAGCGTTTGCCCGTGCCCGCGCCGCTGCTCTCTACCCTCCTGGCGGACATCGGCGACTGTGTCGAATTGAAGTGCACCCTGCGCTTCCTCTGGTTCGAGGCCCAGCAGAGCGGAGCGCCCAAACGCGTCCCGCGCTCCGCCCTCCGGACCGATGACGTCCTCCTGACAGCCCTGGGCTCCGAGGGCGAGATCGAGCGCGGCATCACGCTCGCGATCGAACGGGGCACGCTGTTCGAGTCGCAGGGCTGGCTGCTCCTGCGCACGCCTCAGAACGAGCGAGCGGCCCGGCAGTCCGGTCCTGCCCCGATGCAAGCGGCGGCCGGCCGCGCGACCGAACGCCCGAACATCTTCCGGTTGTACGAAGAGAACGTTGGTATGCTGACGCCGTTGGTCGCCGACGAGCTGCGCGCTGCCGAGGACGAGTACCCGACCGGATGGGTGGAGTTGGCCATACGGGAGGCAGTTGCGAACAACGTCCGCAGCTGGCGCTACATAGAAACCATACTGGAACGCTGGAAACGCGAAGGCAGAGGGACGAGGTCAAGTGGAAAGCCTGGGGGACATCCTGAGGCGCTTACAGCAGCGGAACTTCTCGAACGTCGCCGCCGTTCCTGAGTGGGTGCAGCAGCTCGACGCCGAGGTGACCGAAGCCGAGGTCTGCCCCACGTGCGGAGGGCAGGGCTGGGTGCGGCGTGACGTGCCCGTAGGCGACCCGGACTTCGGGCGCGCCTTTCCCTGTCTCTGCCAGGTGCAGCGGAGTGAGACGAACCGCCTCGCGCGGCTGCAGCGCTACAGCAACCTCGGCGTGCTGCACGCCGTGACCTTCGAGACGCTGGTCCCGAGCGGCCCGGGCGTCGGACCCGAGGCGAATGCCCGCTACGACGCTGCCCTGCGCGCCGCGCTGGCCTTTGCCGAACGACCCGCGGGCTCGCTGCTCCTCACGGGCGGCCACGGCACAGGCAAGACCTGCCTCGCAGCCGCCGCGGCCAACCGCCTCATGGCGCAGGGACATCCCGTCCTCTTTACGTTCGTTCCCGACCTGCTCGATCAACTTCGGGGCGGCTATGCCGACGACGCGGCGCTCTCCCATGACGAGCTGTTCGAGCAGGTGAAGAACGTCCCCGTGCTCATCCTGGACGACATCGGGGCCCACAACGGCACCCCCTGGGCTGAGGAGAAGCTGTTCCAGGTCGTCAACCACCGCTACCTCAACGGACTTCCCACCATCCTCACCTCCGGTGTGCCTCTCGAGCGGCTGGACGGACGCCTCCAGAGCAAGCTCACGGACCCTCGCAACGCGCTCGTCATAGACCTGGGGGGCGCCACCGGGGCGAAGACGGTCAGCCTCGGCGGCATTCCGTCCGCCATGCTGCGGGACATGACATTCCACTCTTTCGAGCCCCAGGGCCGGGCGCGGACGAGAGAGGACCGGGAGACGCTCGCGGCCGCCCTCCACGCTTCGCGGGCCTTCTCCCAGGAGCCGGACGGATGGCTCGTCCTCGTGGGCGGCCCGGGCTGCGGCAAGACCCACCTGGCGGTCGCAGTTGCCAACGAACAACTGACGCGCGGCGGAGACGTCTTCTTCGCATTCGTGCCGGACCTGCTCGACCATCTCCGTTACACCTTCAGCCCCGACAGCCGGGTCACCTACGACGAGCTGTTCGACCGCATCAAGCAGGCGCCCCTGCTCATCATGGACGACCTGGGAGCCGAGAGTTCCACTTCCTGGGCGGACGAGAAGCTCTACCAGATCATCGTCCACCGGCACAATGCCCGGCTTCCCACCATCATCACCATGCGCGCGCTCCCATCTGGCCCCGCCGACCCCATAGCATCACGCCTCAACGATGCGCGCATGGTTACAGAGGTCCCCATCACCGCGCCGGACTACCGTCAGACCGGACGCGCCAGGCAGGAGCGCCGCCGCGATGTCCTCTAGTGTCCCCGCGGGCGGCCCGGACGAGTGCGCGTTCTGCGGCATCGCCTCCGGCGAGCTCCCGCGTCAGATCCGCTACAAGGACGACGACCTGATCGCCTTTCGCAACGCCCTGGACTGGGCGCCGATCATGTACCTCGTGGCGCCGATCGAGCACATGAGCCAGGCTGAGTTCTGGCGGTCGCCGCTCTTCTCCCGCGCCGCAGGACTCGCGGTCGAGCTCGGCGAGGCCGATGCGCCCGGAGGCTTCCGCATCGTCTCCAACTTCGGGACCGATGCCATGCAGTCCCAGCCGCACGGCCACCTGCACGTGCTCGGCGGTGCACACCTCGGCCTCTACATGGACTTCGAGGGCAAGAGCGAGTTCCTGCTCCGTTTGTACGGCAGCGAGAGGCACGACCCGCTCACCTTCCGGAAGCGCCACCCGTGAGTGAAATGTCGTCTCGAGCGCAGCGCAGCGGAGTCGAGAGATCTCTCGGAGTCTGGCATAGCCCATGATTGACCTCCTCCTCGTCGGCACGGGCGGTTTCATCGGGGCGGCGTCGCGCTACGGCGTCATCCTGGGGGTCTCGCGCCTGCTCGGCCAGCCGTCCTTCCCGTGGGGGGTCCTTGCCGTGAACGTCCTCGGCTCCCTCCTGATCGGCGTACTTGCGGGGCTCGCCGAGACGCGGCAAATCTTCGCCCCCGGCGCCCGTCTCTTCCTGTTCGTGGGCGTGCTCGGCGGGTTCACGACGTTCTCCGCGATAACCAACGACACGCTGACGTTGCTGCGCAGCGCCGCATACCTCTCCGCAACGGCGAACGTGCTGCTTACGGTCGCGCTCGGGCTGGCAGCGGTCGCGGCCGGCTACGCGGCGGCGCGGGCGCTGTAAACGGCAGACCACCAGCCGGCCGCGGTCTGCCGTTTGACCGACGTGCCGTCCGGATACATACTCTCCGAGTCGGAGAAGAAAACGGGGCAAGACGGAGGAGGTCCAGCATGAGCCGCGTAGTGGATGCGGACACGCACATAGCCGAACCGCCCGAGATGTGGGACTTTCTGTCCCCGGACTGGCACAGGCGCCGGCCCGTCGTGGTGCAGGTGCCGGAGGACACGCTCTACGGGGGCGTGGACCACATGTGGCTGATCGACGGCCAGATATACCCGCGCCCCGCGGGACGCGGCGGTAACTTCCTGGTGACTCCCACCGCGCAGAAGAACGTGCGCGACCGCGCCGACAGGAGGGCGCGCGAGCTCCTGGACCTGCCGCTGAGGTTCGAGGACATGCTGGCCACCAACGTGGACACGCAGGTCGTCTACCCGACGCTCTTCCTGGCGTATCTCACCCACGACGCCGCCTACGAGGTGGAGCTGTGCAGGGCGTACAACCGCTTCCTCGCGGACGTGTGGGCGAAGGCGGAGGACCGGATCCGTTACGTGGTCGTTCCTCCGCTCCGCAACATAGACGCCTCGGTAGCCGAGTTGCGCTTCGGCAAGGAGCACGGCGCGTGCGGGGTCTTCTTCCGGGGCATCGAAGGCGACAAGACCCTGGACGACCCGTACTTCTACCCGGTGTACGAGGAGGCGCAGGCGCTCGGCCTGCCCATCTGCATCCACCAGGGCCAGGGTGCGCCGGCACTCAACTACCTGATAGACGTGAGCCGCAGTCACACGTTCACGCATGGCCGTATCCCGCCCGTCGTCGCGTTCCGCAACCTGGTTGCGAACAAGGTCCCGGAGCTGTTTCCGGACCTGCGGTGGGGGTTCATCGAGACGGGCGCATCGTGGGTGCCTTTCGCGATGTACCAGCTGCGCGGAACGCTCCGCGCCGAAGAGGACTTCTGGGGGCCGCGCCTCTTCGACCGCTACAACATGTGGATCTCCTATGAGGTGGAGGAGGACCTGCCCTACCTGATGAACTACATCGGCGAGGACCACATCGTCGTCGGCACAGACTACGGCCACCACACTCCCGGGGCGACCAGCCGCCTCTCCGGCGACCCTTCGGCGCAGGTGCACATGGTCACGCAGATGCGATCGCGTGAGGACATCTCCCCGGCAACCGCCGAAAGGATACTGACGGACAATCCGGCGGCACTCTACGCCGTATAGGGGGAAGTGGTCGTCGCCGGTCGCCGGACGACCAGCGGACGGGGAGTCCGCTCCGCAGGGTCCCTTCCTGTAGACCTCGCGCCAGGCCGGGCTTCGCTTATCCGGTGACCAGCATCGCGGCAGGAGACAACGATAGGCGGGCCAAGATTGACCCGCCTATGCCAGTGATAGAGATGCAGCCTGGTATCAGGGTTCGCTGCGGTTCTTGTTGATCTCGATGAAGCGGGTCTGGTCGGCGGGGATGGCGTCCTCCGCGAAGATTGCGGCGACGGGGCAGACCGGCTCGCACGCTGCACAGTCGATGCACTCATCGGGGTCGATGTAGTACATGCGGTCGCCTTCGTAGATGCAGTCGACCGGGCAGACGTCAACGCACGAGGCGTCCTTCAGGTCCACGCAGGGTTCAACGATTATGTAGGCCATCTCGGAGTGTTCCTCCCTTTGTGTTCAAGCGGCCTTCCTCCGCGAAAGGCATGCTTATTCTAGCAGACGCGTCGCTCGCGTGGGAACAGGCTAGTTATCCCTCGTCCTGGGGTATGACGTCTCCAACGTTCTTCTTGATGGAGAGGTTGATGAACGTCTCGGTCTGACGGACACCCTTGATGTCGCCGACGCGGTTCCTGAGGAAGTCGGAGAGCTCGAGTGGCGTGCCAAGGCTTACCCGGCAGAAGACATCGTACGCGCCGGTGGTAACCGCCGCGTAGTGCACCTCCTCCATCTTTGCGAGTTCCTCTGCCGCGGACTCTACGTGAGGGGGGTCGACCTTCAGCCCGACGAGTGCTGACATGCGGCGTCCGAGCTTGGAGGTGTCCGGAATGGCGACCACGCGGATGACCTCATCCTGGACGAGGTTGCGGAAGCGCCGCCGGATGGTGCCCTCGCTGACACCGGTCTTGCGTGCCAACTCGATGTTGGAAGCGCGCCCATCGCGTTGCAGCAGCTCTATCAGCTTGGTGTCGAGCTCGTCCAAGGGCGCCATGATGGCCTCCTCGTGAAATTTCGCACAATACGTGACTATGGTACGACCTTCGCAACTCTGTTGACAAGGCGTGGGACGGAATCGCAGGGGTTGCGACGGCCCGTTTACAGGAACTGCGCAGGGTTGTCCACGAACGCGCTGCGGCAGCCGGGAGCACAGAAATAGTACGTTTCCCCATCGTGCTCCGCGGTCCCGCCGGGAGGGTCGGACTTCAGCACCGTCATCTTGCAGACGGGGTCTATGGCGGTATCACCCGGTTTGCCGAATATCACGTCCAGCCGGTTCATCTGGCTCTTCTCCCCCGCTGTCCTTGAGGCGCAGCGCACCCTGCCATTCTACGGCATCCATCTCTTGAGACGCAGACTGTTGCTCACCACGGACACGGAGCTGAAGGCCATCGCGAAGGCGGCAAGCATGGGGTTCAGGAAGCCGTGCTCGCCGAGCGCCCAGCGCCACGTCTCCGGCACCCCTCCATTCCCGAACACGAGGTGAAGGACGCCTGCCGCAACGGGAATGAGCAGGAGGTTGTAGCCGAACGCCCACGCGAGGTTCTGCCGGATGGTGCGCATCGTGGACCGGGAGAGCCGGATGGCGGCGCCGGTGAGCCGCACGTCGGACGTCATCAGCGCGACGTCAGCAGCCTCCAGCGCGGCGTCCGTCCCCGAACCGATGGCGATGCCGACGTCCGCCTGCGTAAGCGCCGGAGCGTCATTCACGCCGTCGCCCACCATCGCGACACGCTTGCCCTCCCGCTGCAGGCGCTCTATCTCCGCAGCCTTCGCGCCGGGGAGCACCTCCGCCATGACGCGCTCGATGCCCAACTCAGCGGCGATGCCGTTCGCCACCGGCCGGATGTCACCGGAGAGTATCCCCACTTCCAGGCGCATCGTACTGAGCGCTGCGACTGCCTGCGCCGACTCATCGCGCAGGGTGTCGGCTATGCCGAGGATGCCGATGACCGCGCTGTTCCGGAGCACGACGAGGGGAGTCCTGCCCCGCTCCGCAAGCACGCGCGCCGCCGACTCGGCGGTGCCGCCCAGGGCGACGCCTGCCTCGCGGACAAGGTTGAGGCCACCGACGGTGATGGAGTCCACGTCCACCGTCGCGCGTACGCCGAGCCCCGGCGCGGCCTGGAAGTTCGAGGCCCGCTGAGGCACGATGCCCCGATCGCGCGCGGCCTGGACGACCGCTGCCCCAAGCGGGTGCTCGCTCTGCATCTCGACAGCCGCGGCGAGAGACAGCAGTTCGTGCTCGGAGACCTCTCGGGGGAGGATGTCCGTCACCCGCGGCTTTCCCTGCGTCAGCGTTCCGGTCTTGTCGAAGACGACCACGTCCAACCGGTGGGCACGCTCCAGCGCCTCCGCCCCGCGCACGAGTATGCCGTGCCGCGCGCCCACGCCGGCTCCCACCATCACTGCCGTGGGCGTTGCGAGTCCGAGCGCGCAGGGGCACGCGATGATGAGCACGGCGATGGCGTTGAGCATCGCCGTATTCAGCGCGGGCTGCGGCCCCAGCTGCCACCAGGCGAGGAACGTGACCGCCGCGACGGTGAGCACTGCGGGCACGAAGTAGGCCGCCACAGTGTCGGCGAGCCGTTGCACGGGCGCTCGGGAGCCCTGCGCCTGCTGCACGAGCCGGATGATCTGCGCGATGGCGGTCGCGCTTCCCACCTTGGTTGCTTCGATCGAGATACCGCCCGACGTGTTGACGGAGCCGCCGAACACCACGTCTCCCGTCCGCTTCTCTACCGGAACACTCTCCCCGGTGAGCATGGACTCGTCGACGGCGGTGGTCCCGGCGGTCACGACGCCGTCCACCGGGATGCGCTCGCCGGGGCGGATCGTGACCGCGTCGCCCGGAACGACGTCGCCTGCCGGCACGTCCTGCTCTTCGCCGTTCCGCGTCACGCGCGCGGTCTGCGGCTGCATGCCGATGAGCGCCCTGATGGCATCCGATGCGCTGCCTTTCGCCCGGGCCTCCAGCAACCTGCCGAAGAGGACCAGAGCGATGATGGCCGTGGACGTGTCGAAGTAGGTGTGGCCACTCCCTATCGTGCTGCCGGAGATGGTCACGGCCGCGCTGTAGAAGTAGGCCGTGGACGAACCGAGAGCGATGAGCGTGTTCATGTTGGAGGTGCGGTGCCGCAGCGCGCTCCATGCGCTCGCGTATATCTGCCGCGCAGCCCGGAACTGCACGGGCGTCGCGAGCAGCATCGCGATGGCGTTGAGCCATGGCATCCCCAGCGTCCGTTCGACGGCGGGGACCAGCATCAGCAGCATGATCGCGGCGGCGCTTGCCAGGCTGAACGCGGCGCGGTTCCGGAAGTCGCGGACCTCCGCTCGCCGCGACAGCCGCTCCAGTTCGGTTTCCATCGCATCCGCGCCGGTGACGTACGAGCCGCTGAAACCCGCCGCTTCCGCAGTGTCCCGCAGGACCTCCGCGGCGACCGCACCGGGGACGACGTTCAGCGTGATCTGTTCGGAGGCCAGGTTCGCTGCCGTGCCGAGGACACCGTCGACGTTGGCCAGCCGAGCCTCCAGCGCCTTCGCCATCTCTGCGTCCGCGAGGCCCGGCACCGTGAGTACCGCACTCTCCTCAGCGATGCCGTAGCCGACCGACCGCACCGCATCCCGCATGGCGGCGATGCGCTGCCCCACCGGCGCAAACGTCACCGCCGCAGTTTCGGAAGCGAGGTTGACGACGACGCCCGAGACGCCTTCGACGCGCGCTATGGCGTTCGTCACAGTGCTCACGCACGCGGCGCACGTCATCCCCTCTATGGGCAGCACGACACGCTGTTCGTCCTGCTGCTGGTGGTGGTGTCCGGCTGTGGTGGACATGGCTGCGTGTGTGTTGGCGGAACGTTGATGGCGCGATAGGCAGATACTACCACCGCTGCGTAGCCCTATACTTGCGTGCGTGAACGACATGATGGCAGTAGGCGTCATCCTGATCGTGGGCCTCGGCGTACTTGCGGCGCTCGTGGTGCTGCTGGCGCTGCTCACACCCATGCCGTGGTGGGGAGCACTGATCCTGCTCCCCGTCCTGGATGCGGCACTGATCCTCTGGGCGCGCCGCAGACTGAAGCGAGGGGCGCCTGCGTCCGGTGAGGCTGACGGCTAGAAGGGCAGGCCCCAGATGGGGTACCACTCCTTGATGGCCCGGCTGGTGGGGATGTCCTTCCGGGAGGCCTGCTCCATGCGCAGTTCCAAGGGGTGGTCGCGCGTCTCGGGCTCGCCGTCCTTCGCCGGAGCGAACGGGGTGAATGCCCCGATGCGCGGCTGGTAGATCCAGTAGATGTTCTGTTCCTTCCAGGTGAACGGATAGACCGCGGCGAGCACGCGGGGTCCGATGCCCACGGACACGAGCGTCTCCCCCACGATGCGAGTGGAGTTCGCCAGCGCGGACAGTCCCGGGTCCCGCACGATGACCCAGGGATGCGGGTGCTCGGAGCCGTCCAGCACGACCTCCCACTGAGGCCCATCGGCCGACTTCAGGTGGGCAAGCGCGCGTTCCAGCTCGGCCTTCGCCTGTATGGCGTCTTGGTCTTCACTCGGGCGCACGAGCACACCGGCCTTGCCGGTGGTGTAGGTGTCCAGCACCTGCTCGAACACCTCGGTGGCCTTGGCCATCGCCTCTTGCGCCTCGCTCCACCCGGAGTTGCGCGGTTTGGAGAAGAACCGGCACATCGCGCTACCCCGTCAGCATCCCCGTCCGCTCCAGTTCGAGCAGGCGCTCGATGCGGCGGGCCATGGGGGGATGCGTCGAAAACAGGCTGGCGAAGCCGTCGCCGATGGCGGGCATGATGAAGAACGCGTTGAGTGTTTCGGCGCGGCGCAGATCGTTCTGGGGGAGGCCGGTGATAGAGCCGCCTATGCGCTGGAGTGCGTTCGCCAGGTCCCTGGGGCGGTTCGTGAGGGCCGCTGCGCCGCGGTCGGCCGCGTACTCGCGGTAGCGCGAGAGCGCGGCGATCAGCACCTGGCTGATCACCCAGACGAGGATGGTGACGAGGTACGCGATCATGATGTAGCTGCCCCCGCTGCCCCTGCTGCGCCCGAAGCCACCGAAGAGCCCCATCCAGAAGAAGAGGCCCATGAGTGTCGAAGCGACCACGGAGAGGAAGCTCGCGTAGGTCATCACCTGCACGTCGCGGGAGGCGATGTGGCTGATCTCGTGCGCGAGCACGCCTTCGAGTTCCCGCTCGTTGAGGATGCGCATCAGCCCGGTCGTGACGGCGACGGCGGCGTGCTTCTGGCTGCGCCCGGTGGCGAACGCGTTCGGCACGTTCATGTCCGCGATGGCCACCTTCGGCTTCGGTATGCCGGCCGTCATGGCGAGCCGGTCGACCATCGCGTGCAACTGCGGCGCTTCCTCCGGCGTCACGACCTTCGCCCGCATCGACACCAGCACGAGCTTGTCGGAGAGGATGAACTGGACGAGCACGAGCACGATCGCGAAGCCGAGCATCACGGCCGCGCCCGCGACGGATACGAGGAACCAGAGGAAGAGGCCATAGACGAGGCCGAGCAGCAGCATCGTGAAGAGCATGCGCGCCCGCAACTGATTGTCGCGGCCGATCCGGCGCGGTTGGATCATCAGACGTTCCTCCTGCCCCGCTCTCGCTCCCGTGCGGGGAGCGTCGTTCCCATGATAGCGCGTTCGCCCGCGTGACGCCTCCCGTCTGGGCAGACGTAACTGTTGAGTAGTTGGGAGGACCTTTGTTGACCGGGAGGCGCTTCGCCCTGTCATGTTGAGCGGAGCTGAAGGCGCAGCCTGAAGCGCAGTCGAAACATCTCTCGGAGAACGTCGTATGGGGCAGGGCGCCTCCTGAGAGATTCCTCGACTCCGCCATCGGCTGCCGCCGACGGCTCCACTCGGAATGACAATGCGGGGGCGTTCGCCCCACGAAGTCTGAACAGTTACTGGCAGACCCCTACGCTCCGCTGAGCTTTTCGATGGCGGCGCGGAAGCCGGGCGCCGCTCCGTCCAGCGCGGCCTGCTCCACGCAGTAGGAGATGCGGAAATAGCCCGGCATCCCGAACCCGCGGCCCGGCACAACGAGAACGCCCTCCTCCTGCAGCGCCTCGATGAGCAGCATCTCGTCCTCCACCGGCGACTGCGGGAACAGGTAGAAGGCGCCCTCCGGCTTGCGGACGGTGTAGCCTGCCGACGTGAGCAGGTCGCAGAGGTGGTCCCGCTTCGCCTGGTAGTCGCCGATGTCCACGGTCACGTGCTGCAGCCCGCGCACCAGGTGTTGCATGATCGCGGGCGCGTTCACGAACCCCAGCACGCGGTTGCAGAAGACGAACGCGTCCATCAGCTCGCCCGCCTCCTCGCAGGCGGGGTGTACGGCCAGGTAGCCGATGCGGTCGCCCGGAAGGGCGAGGTCCTTGGCGTGGGAGGTCGCGGTGATCGTGCGCTCGTACTCGTACTGGGGGAACGGGTATCCGAGGCCGTCGTAGATGATGCGACGGTACGGCTCGTCGCTCACGAGGTAGATGTGGGAGCCAAGCTCTTCGCTCTTGCGCCGCAGCAGCGCGGCGAGGTCGGCGACGAACGATCGCGGGTAGATGACGCCGGAAGGGTTGTTGGGCGAGTTGAGGATGACGACTTTAGAGCGCGGGGTGAGCTTCCGTTCCAGTTCCTCGAGGTCCGGCGTGAAGTCCTCGTCGCATCCGACGACGACCGGGAGCGTGCCGTGGTTGTAGGCGTAGAAGAGGTACTCGGCGAAGTAGGGGGTGAAGATAACGACTTCGTCGCCGGGGTCGCAGAGGGCGTGGATGGCGACGTTGAGCGCCGCGGCCGCGCCGCAGGTCATCAACACGTGCTGTGCGCCGTACGGCAGGCCGGTCTCCCCGGAGAGGGTCTCAGCCACCGCCTGCCGGGTCTCCGTGTAGCCCGCGTTGGGCATGTAGCGGTGAGCGCCGGGTGTCGGCGTGTCCGCCAGGCTGCGCAGGGCGTCGAAGAACTCGGGCGGGGGCTCGACGACGGGATTGCCGAGCGAGAGGTCGAAGACGTTCTCCTCTCCGCGCTCGCGCTTGAGGGCGATCCCGAGCTCGAACATGCGCCGTATCCACGAGCTGTTCTCCATGTGCTGCCTGACGTTCGACGCGATGGCCAATGATCACCTCCCGGTCCTTGCGGGCTTCCGCCGGTGCGGCGTGGGCGCCTGCCTCTGCTAACATTGCCGCTGTTAACCCTACGATACCGGAGGGACGGATGGCTGCGGAGACCGGCAAGCGTCTGGAGTGCGCCGACCTGGGCGCGCAGTACATGATCACGAAGGGCGGGGACGGGGAGCTGTCCTGCGCATCCGCCGGCGACGGCCCGGCCGACCAGCTCGGCAAGCGCTACCAGGACGAGGCGACGGGCATCATGGTGCTGTGCACGAAAGCGGGCTCGTCCCGCATCCACTGCGATGGGCGTCCCATGGCGATGCTGGAGGCGCGGAAGCTGCCGTCGTCCGACTGAACGTCCTCTCCCGAGAGATTCCTCGACTCCGCTGCGCTCCGCTCGGAATGACAACCTCTCAGGGTTTCAGCCACTCGTAGAGGTGGTAGTGGTCGCGGGTCATGCCGAGGGCCTCGTAGACGCGCTGGGCGGGCTCGTTGCGCTTGTCGACGTAGAGGCGCAGGCCCACCAGTTCGTCGGTATGCTCGACCTGATCGCGCAGGTGGGCGTAGAGCGCCGAGTAGACCCCTCTACGGCGGGCCTCCGGCGCCACGTAGACCGAATGGATCCAGAGCACGGCGCCGTTCCGCCAGTCGCTCCACTCGGTGACGGTCATCAGCATGCCGACTGGGCCCTCGTCTTCCTCGGCGAGCCAGTACTCGGCGTGGACGCGGTCCTCCAGCACGGCGCGGACGCCCTCCGTGAGCGTCGCGAGGTCGAGCTCCGCTCCCTCGCTCTCGACGGCCATCGCCATCTGCGCGTCGACGATGAACCGCAGGTCGTCCCGGTTGGCGCGTCGGACGGCTATCACGATGCGGCTCCGGAGGTGGGTAGGCTGGCGCGGGTGGACCGCACGGCTACGCGGCGACCCTGCGCATGACGGCGACGACCTTGCCGTGCACCTGCACGCTGTCCGCGGGGACGACGATGGGCTCCATGGACGGGTTCGCGGGCATGAGCCGTACGTTCTCGCCCTCCAGGTAGAAGTGCTTGAGCGTCGCCTCCTCCTGCATCGAGAGCCAGGCCGCGACCATCTCACCGTTGCGAGCGTCCCGCGCATGGCGGAGCACCACGATGTCGCCGTCGGTCACGCAGGCGTCGATCATCGAGTAGCCCTTCACGCGGAGAGCGTAGAGGTTGTCCGTGTCGCGAGGGGTCAGCTCGGGCGGGAGCGAGAGGGACTCGCGGTCGTCGTCGCCGGCGTAGGCGCCGGCCTCGGGCACGGGGATCGGCTCACCGGCGGCGATGGCCCCGAGGATGGGGACGCGGGCCACCTCGACGAGGTCGGCTTCCGAGTCCCCAACGAGCTCGATGGCGCGCGAGATATCGGGCGAGCGCCGGATGTGGCCGTCGCGCTCCAGCAGCCGGAGGTTGTAGTCGACGACGGAGGTGGAGCTGATGCCGCACGCGAGCTGGATCTCGCGGATGGACGGCATGTAGCTGCGGTCGGCGTGGTACTCGCGCAGGAAATCGAGGATCTGCTGCTGGCGCGTCGAGATGGCTGGCATGGGCGGCCTCCGATGAGGAAATCAGAACGGACGTTCTGCAGGGTAGATGGCCGCGTGCACGACTGTCAACAGGGTCGTGTCACATTTTCCGCAGGTTGGGTAGCTCAGGGGACGAGGTCCCTGCTTTCGCAGGAACGACGAGCGCTACTCGGAGGCGGTGGCGTTGAGCCGCTTGGTGAGGCGGGACTTGCTCCGCGCGGCGGCGTTGCGGTGGACGATGCCCTTGGAGACGGCGCGGTCGAGCCTGCTGACCGCGGTCAGGACCGCGGCGCCTGCCGTGTCGCTTCGCCCGTTGAGCGCGCGGACGGCCTTCTTGACCGCCGTGCGCGTGCTGGAGCGGACGCGGCGGTTGATGATGCGGCGGCGCTCCTGGACTCTTGCTGCTTTCTTCGCTGGCATTGATGCTCCGTGAGACTTGTTCTTGTCGCTGACGACCCATTATCGCTCATCGGGGCCGCGTTTGGCCAGAGGCGGGGGACGACAGGAGGCTGTTAAGAGTGCCAACGGGCCGTCCATCTGGCACTCTTAATCGGCATCCTGGGAGTGATGCGTGCCGTCGGTTTGGCACTCTTGGCACTCTTAATGCGGGCGTTTCCCAGGCCGTGGCCTGCTTCCGGCTTTAAGGATGCCAAGAGTGCCAATGAATTCAAAGTTTGAGGGCGCGACCCATAGAGCTTGTCTATAGCTGAGGGGCGAGCCATAGACGCGGTCTATGGGTGCTGCCAGGGTGACGGTCATGCAACCAGCGTACGGAATCGCGGGGCGTTCGCGGAAGGGGCGAGTGTCACACGTGAAACGACGAAGGACGGACGGGACGCCCAGGATCGGGCGCGAGATGGCATCGTCAGGAAGACTCCAGTGCAGGTTCACAGTTTCTGTGGAGGCGTCAGAGGGCAAAGGGCTATGGCTGCTGATGGGGGACGGTGGGACCGGCACGGAGCACCACCCCGTTCAGCCGCCCCGTGTGCACTGCCCGCGCACGCTGGATTCCCTAAGTTCACAAACGAAGTGCAACACCAGACTA
>JAPPHT010000001.1 GCA_028874795.1 Chloroflexota bacterium | reverse complement strand
GCGGCAGGTCCTGGATGCGGTGGACGCCGATGTCGCGGTGGATGTCGATGCCCTGGGACTCGATGAAGAGGTCGTAGGCGGACTTCGGCGTCTTCCAGAAGCCGAAACCGGCCTTGTTCATGCCTTCCGGTTCCTGCCAATCGGCCAGGTCGGCGGTTCTCGTAACCATGCGTGCTCCCTCCGTGACGTCGCGCAACGTGCGCGGGATGCGCCCTATTATGCGCGGGAACGTTCGCGCCGTCCACGAGGGAGAGGTGGGAGGCGGGCGTATACTGGGCTCAGTGGTGGAGCAAGGAGTGAGTCGATGCGGATACCCGGCCTGCAGCGTCCGAAGAAGGAACCGGACAACGCGCAAAGCAAACCCTCTGCGCCGCCTCCTCCGCCTCCCAAGAACCCTCTTCCCCCCGGGTACGTAGAGGAAGCGGTGACCAGACGCCGGTTCCGCCCTCCATTCTCCTCCTCCACCTCCACGACGCCCCCTGCCTCCTGGGTACAGAGAGGAAAGCACAGGCTAGCCTCCTCGGCGCCGCCCCATCGAACGCCCTCACCCCCACCCTCCAGGAGAGAGAATCAAGTCTAGGGAGAGGGGACCTGATTTGCCGCCCGCACCCGCCCGCCGTACAATCCGCGCACGCGTACCAATCTCAGGAGGCAGGAATGGCGACGGCAAACCTGGAACGCATCATCGACGGCGACGGCCACATCATGGAGGACATCGCCGGCATCGTTTCGTACATGCCGGACGAGTACAAAGGCAAGAGCTTCGGCGAGGCGCGGTCGCAACGGAACCCCTTCCCGCCCATCGACCACCTCCACTCCGCCAACCGCCACATCACACCTCCCGGCGCGTTCGCGGACGTGGGGCCTGACGGCTGGATGGAATTCCTGGACGAGGTCGGCGTCGACTCGACGGTGCTTTACACGACCAGCGGCCTCGGCTTCGGGAAGATCGTCAGCCGCGACTGGGCCGTTGTGCTCGCGCAGGCGTACAACAACTGGGTCTACGACAACTACCTGAAGCGCGGCGACCGTTTCCAGGCGATGGGCCTGCTGCCCTTGCAGGAGCCCGGCGCGGCGGTCGAGGAGCTGCGTCGCATCGTGCAGGAGCTCGGCTTCGTCGGCGCGATGCTGCCGTCCACGGGCGCGCAGCAGCCCCACTTGGGCGACAGCAAGTTCTGGCCCGTCTACGCGGAGGCGGAACGGCTCGGATGCGCTCTCGGCATCCACGGAGGCGCGCACGAGGGCTTCCTGATGGACGACATGAGCCCCTACGCGCCCATCAACGCGCTCGGCCACCCGATGGGGCAGATGGTCGCCTTCGCCGGCATCATCTTCAACGGCGTGTTCGACAAGTACCCCGGTGTCCGCATCGGCTTCCTGGAGGCGGGAGCGGCGTGGCTGCTCACCTGCATGGAGCGCTTCAACGGCTCCTGGGCGTCCCACGTCCAGTACGACCCGCGAGGCCGCTTCCTGCAGATACGCGAGGGCGAGCGCGTCTCCGACTACATCTGCCGCCACATCGACGAGGACCGCATCTTCGTCGGCGTCGAGGGCGACGAGCTTGCGCTGCCGGAGGCCGTGCGCCTCACCGGCAACAAGCCGTACATCTTCTCGTCCGACTACCCGCACGAGGTCGACGCCAACACGTGCAAGGCGGAGCTGGACGAGCTGCGGGAGAACGCGGACATGTCCGCGGACGACAAGGAAGCGGTGATGTTCCGCAACGCGGCCCGATTCTACCGGCTGGCCGCGAACTAGCCGGGGAGCCACGACGAACCCAAGGAGAGCAGAGCCATGGTCACTGAAAACCTGGAACGCATCGTTGACGGCGACGGCCACCTCGTCGAGGACCACGCGGCCATCTGGGCGCGGATGCCCGAGGACTACCAGGACCGCAGTTTCGTGACGACCCGAGGGCCCTTCCCACCCAACGACCACCTCCATGCGGCGAACCGGCACTTCCTGCCGGAGGGCGCGTTCGCCCGCGTCGGCCGCGAGGGATGGATCGACTTCCTGGACGACGTTGGCGTCGACAAGACGGTGCTCTACACGTCCAACGGCCTCGCCTTCGGGCGCGTGGTCAGCCGCGACTGGGCCATCGAGCTCGCGCGTGCCTACAACAACTGGGTCTACGACGAGTACGTCAGCAAGGACTCGCGCTTCCAGGCGATGGGCCTCGTCCCACTGCAGGAACCCGCGGAGGCCGTCGTCGAACTGCGGCGCATCGTGAAGGAGCTCGGCTTCTCCGGCGCTATGCTTCCCGGCACCGGCGCGCTCCAGCTCCAGAACCACCTGGGCGACTCGAAGTACTGGCCGATCTACGAAGAGGCCGACCGCCTCGGCTGCGCCATCGGCATCCACGGAGGCGTGCACGACCACATGGGGCTGGACGACATGAGCCCCTACGCGCCGGTCAACGCGCTCGGCCACCCGTTCGGTCAGATGGTCAACTTCGCCGGTATCGTCTTCAACGGCGTGCTGGAGCGCTACCCCAACGCGAAGTTCGGCTTCCTGGAGGCGGGATGCGCCTGGTTCGTGGGCTGCCTGGAGCGTTTCCAGCGCTCGTGGGACAGCCACATCCAGTACGACCCGAACCAGCGCTTCATGCAGCTGAAGGACGGCGAGTCCGTGACGGACTACATTCTGAAGCACGTGGACGAGGGCCGCGTCTACGTCGGCGTGGAGGGCGGCGAGCTGACGCTCCCCTTCGCGGTGAAGGTGGCCGGCAACAAGGCGTTCATCTTCTCGTCCGACTTCCCGCACGAGGTCAACCATGAGACGTGCAAGGAGGAGATCGCCGAGATCCGCGAGAACCCGGCGCTGACCGACGCGGACAAGGCAGCCATCCTGCACGGCAACGCAGAGCGCTTCTACGGGCTGAACTAGACGCGAGGAGGAGTGCGATGGCCGATGCCGCAGCCGTTCAGGCGGGTGTGACCAATCTCATCAGGCACTGTGCCGCCGTCGAACCGGGCGAGGCCGTGCTGCTGTTGAACGAGCGCGGCGCCTTCGACACGGAGCTCGCCGCGCTGATCGAACAGGCCATCGCCGATGCGGGAGGCGTCCCCTACTCGCTCTGGGTGGACTCGCTGGCACGCGCTGAGGAGCTTCCGGCCCCCGTCGCGGGAGCGGTGCTGGGCGCCGACAAGCTGCTGATGAACTGCAACCTGAACCGTGCCGTGCTGCTGGATCACCTGCGCGCGAACGGCTCGGCGGGGCTCGTGCGCATCAACAACCGCATCCGCGCCCCGGAAGCCATGACCACGCCGCACGCCCTTTTCGACTGGCGCCTCGTGATGGCGCTCGCGCACCGCATCGAAGAGCGCACGGGACAGGCTTCGACCTACCGCGTCACGAGTCCGCGAGGCACCGAGGTCACGGGACGCGTGGCACACGCGAGCGAGGTCGCGGACGCCTTCTTCGTGCAGGACGCGGAGATGAGCCGCACCGAGCGCGTCTTCCCCGGCGAGGTGTACGCCCCCATCGGCAGCGCGGACGGGAGCGGCGTCGTAGCCTTCGACCATCCCGGCATGGCCGACCGCGAGCAGTTCCACAACCCGATGCTGCTGGAGATAAGCGACAACACGCTCAGGGGCATCGAATGGCGCGAGGAGCCGTCGAGGCCCGGACAGAAGGACGACCCCACCGGGAACACCGTCTGGACGAGCGCGCAGCTCCAGCACCTGCTGGACGTGAGCGAGGAGCGCTACGGGACCGAATCCGCGTATGCGCTCGACTCGTTCCACGGCGGGTTCCATCCCAAGGCGACGAAGCGCCCCGGGCAGCAGAGCAACCAGGACGTCATGCACTTCCACATCGGCAGGACGCCGTCGCCGCTCTCCGCCTACGTCTCCGACCAGACGATCGAGCTGGACGGTCACCTCTTCTGGGAGAACGGCCGCTCGATCCTGCTGCAGGAAGAGAGTATCCGCGAGATGGCACGCGACTACGGAGAGGAGATTTAGATGGCCGACGTTCCGCTGAGCATCGCACTCGAGCACTACGACCGGCACGTGCCGTGGGTGGAGGGAACGGTGCACCCGAAGGGCATCGAGCCCACCGTGCTGATTGTCGGTCAGGACGGCGCGGGCGGCAGACGCCACGAGCGCATGCTGCTGCATCGCGAGTTCGACGTCTGCGAGTTGTCGCTCGGCTCGTATGTCATGGCGAAGGCGCGCGGCGCCGCGCTCACGGCCATCCCCGTCTTCCCACGGCGGCTCTTCAGCCAATCGCAGATGTACGTGAATACGCAGTCCGGCATCGGCGGGCCGAAAGACCTCATCGGCAAGCGCGTCGCGCTGCGCTCGTTCCAGACGACGCTCTCCGTGCTCGCGAAGGGCGACCTCGGCAGCGAGTACGGCGTGCCCCTCGACGGTGTGACGTGGGTAACGACCGCCGACGAGCCGGTCGAGTTCGACCCGCCGCCCGGCGTGACGCTCGAGCGCATGGACCGGGGGCGCAGGCTCGGCGACGCGCTCGTCGAGGGCGAGGTGTCGGCGTTCCTGTCGCCGCGCCCGCCGCAGCCGTACCTGGACGGCGCGCCGGAGGTCGGCCGGCTCTTCGACGACCCGCGCGCCGAGGAGGTGAGCTACTTCAAGCGCAACGGCTTCTATCCCATCATGCACGTGGTGGCGATGAAGTCGGAGGTAGCCGAAGAGCACCCGTGGGCGCCGGTGAGCCTGCTGGACGGCTTCGAGCAGGCGAAGCGGCAGTGGACGCACTACATGGACGACCCCAACTGGAGCAGGCTCACGTGGGGCCGCCACTACCTTGAGGAGGAGCGCCGCGTGCTCGGGCCCGACCCGTGGCCAACCGGCGTCGCGGCGAACCGCGCCAACCTCGAACGCTTCATCCGCTACGAGGTCGAGCAGGGCCTCATCCCCGGCCCGCTCGCCGTGGAGGACCTCTTCTTCGAGACGACACTGGAGACGTAAAACTACCACGCCAGGGACAGCAGCCCAGAGAGGAGAACCGACATGACACAGACCGCGGTCTACACCGAGCAGCAGTTCATCGCCGACCTCCGCGAGGTCTTTGCCACCCATCGCGACTCCGTGCAGCAGGCGCACAACATCGCCAAGCTCATGCGCCGCGCGTTCGACAACGGTTGGCCGGAGAACAGCGAGAAGTTCGGCGACGGCAACGGCACTTACGAGATCTACCGGGACGCCGAGTACGGTCACCCGGGGCCCGGGTTCGTCGTACTGGCCTACCGCCAGGGCCCCCAGGAGCTCAAGCGCCCCGCCCCGCACGACCACGGCGTCTGCTGGGTCGCCTACGGCGTCAAGAGCGGCGGCAACACCCAGACGCGCTACGCCTACCGCCACGACAGCGCCGACGCCGAGATGCCGGCGTTCGAGGTCGTGGAGGTCATGGAGCAGGGAGCGGGCGATGTCCACTACATCCTGCCCGGCGAGATCCACAGCGTGCAGGGCTCGCCCAGCGACGAGACGATCTACTGCCGCATCACGAGCATGGACCTGGACAAGGTGCAGCGCCACCGCTACGACGTTGAGAGCGGGCGCAGCGCCATCTTCTCCTCCGCCATGACGCCGGACCCGTAATGGCGGTATCGGTAGCGGTCGGGAACCGCCTCATCACGCGACACCTGCTCAGCGGGCGCGTCTCTGTCGACTACCCGGACGTGGAACTCGTCGACGCGGGCCCGGCGCCCGCGCCCATCTTCCCCGCGATGGTCACGACGCGCCCGTACGACGTCGGCGAACTCACCATCGGCAACTTCATCGTGGCGAAGGACAACGGTGTGGACCTCGTCGCGCTGCCCATCTTCCCCAACCTCTTCTTCCCGCTCACCGGCGTGACCGTCAACGACGCCGCGGGGATCGCCGAGATCGGCGACCTTGCGGGCAAGCGCGTCGGCGTGCCGCTCGGCTTCGCTTCGAATCCCGCGGTCTGGCTGCGCGGCATCCTCGCGCACCACTATGGCGTCGCCGCCGACAGCATCACGTGGGTCGAGGGCGAGAACGACTCGCTGCGCGGCGTGCCCTACCCCAAGCCGGAGCGTTTCGCCCGCGAGCAGATGTCGGACCTCGACGGGCGGCTCGCGGCAGGAGACCTCGACGCGCTCGTGGTCGCGGGCGGCAACGCGGCCCTGGCGTCGAACGTGCGGCTGCTGATCGACGATCCCTACACGCTCCTGCAGCGCTACCACGAGGAGACGGGCGTCTTCCCCATCAACACGCTGCTGGTGATGAAAGAAGAGTCCGCCGCCGATCACCCCGGCCTTGCGGACGCCGTCTGCAAGGCGATGGACGAGGCGACCCCCATCTACATGGACGAGGAGCCGGACGACTCCGTCCACCAGGGCCTGCTCGCGGGCGACCTGCGGCGCATCGGGCTTTTCCCCAGGGCGCAGGGCCTCGACGTACACGGCGCGTCCGTAAGTGCCGTCGTGGACTACCTCTACGAGACGGAGATCATCCGCAGGCGCTGGACGCTGGAGGAACTCTTCGTGTGAGGATCGAGTCGACACTCTCGTGGCGGCAGATACAATTCTGGCAGCATCCGCGTTGAGTTGGCTGTTGCCGAGGGCATGGCAACTCGACCCCGTGGACGCCCGAGTAGGAGTTGGTCTGGTGCTGGTTGTCCTGTTCGTCTCGTTGACGGCTGTAGGACTCGTTGAGCGCTCCAGATCCCGGGAACAAGGCGAGGAGTAGAGCGATGCCCGCATCGGTATGGATAAGCCTCGGCGCAGTGGGCGTGGTGATGATGGGGGTGCTCGTCTGGGGCCTCGTCTATTCCCTGCCTGAAATGGTCGTGACCCTGCTGGTTGTGCTGGCCGTAGCCCTGATGTTGCTGGCGTTCCTACTGCTTACCCTCCAGGGCGCCAAGAGGCGATAGCCAGAGCACAAGGCCAACCGCGCTATCGCTATTCTGAAGCAGCGCCTACGCTAGATCCGCAGCACGAACGGGTCCGGCGTCGTCTCGGCGAGCTCCACCCAGACGCTCTTCACCTGCGTGAACTCGTTGATGGCCTCGACGCCAAGCTCGCGTCCGTGCCCGGAGCCCTTGTACCCGCCGAACGGCGACGCATACGACAGCGCACGGTACATGTTGATCCAGACCGTGCCCGCGTCGAGGTCGCGGGCGAGACGGTGCGCGCGCTTGATGTCGTCCGTCCAGATGCCCGCCGCGAGGCCGTACCGCGTGTCGTTCGCCATCGCGACCGCCTCTTCCTCCTCGCGGAAGCGCAGCACGCCGAGCACCGGTCCGAAGACTTCCTCCTGCGCGACGTACATGTCGTTGCGCACGCCGCCGAAGATGGTGGGCATGTAGAACCAGCCCGCCGCGAGTTCCGGCGCGTCCGGCCGGCAGCCGCCGTAGACGAGCTCCGCGCCCTCCGCACGTGCGCTCTCCACGAACGACTCCACCTTGGCGAGCTGGGCCGTCGTCGCCAGCGGGCCGAGCTCGGACTCCATCGCGGCGGGGTCGCCCATCCTGATGTCGCGGGTGCGCGCCACGAGCCGCTCCATGAACTCGTCGTGGATGTCCTCGTGGAGGAGCAGGCGCGAGCCGGCGATGCACGTCTGACCGCCCGCGGCGAAGATGCCAGCGATGGTGCCGTTCACCGCGTTCTGCAGGTTGGCGTCCGGGAAGACGATATTCGGCGACTTCCCGCCGAGCTCGAGCAGCGTCGGCGTGAGGTTGAGCGCCGCCTGCTCCGCGATCTTGCGCGCCGTCTCCGGCCCGCCCGTGAACGACAGCTTGCCGATGCCGGGGTGGCTCGCCATCGCGGAGCCGGTCACGGCGCCGTAGCCCGTCACGACGTTGAAGACGCCGGGCGGGAAGCCGGCCTGCTCGACGAGCTTGGCGAACTCCAGCGTCGAGGCCGACGCGTGCTCGGACGGCTTGACGACCACCGCGTTCCCGGCCGCGAGCGCCGCCGCGAGGCTGAACGAGAGCAACAGCAGCGGGGAGTTCCACGGGATGATGATGCCGACGACGCCTATCGGCTCGCGGAGCGTGTAGTTGAAGACGGACGTCTTCTCCAGAGGTATGGTCGCGCCCTGAATCTTGTCGGCGAGTCCGGCGTAGAAGTAGAAGTAGCTCGGCACCGCCTTGCACTGCGCGGACATCTCCCGGATCAGCTTGCCGTTGTCGCGCGTCTCGATCTGGCCGAGGTACTCGGCGTTCTCCGCAACGAGGTCGCCGAGCCTGCGCAGCAACGCGCCGCGCTGCGCGGGCACCATCCCGCGCCACGCCGGGTCCTTCACCGCTTTGCGCGCCGCCTGAACCGCCCGGTCGACGTCCTCCGCCTGCGCGTCGGGCATCTGCGCCCACGTCTGGCCGGTGTACGGGTTCATTGAGTCGTAGGTCTGCCCCGACGAGGCATCGACCCACTCGCCGCCGATGAGCATCTTGTACTGCATTACGCTGCTGACTGCCGTAGCCATCTCACACCTCCGCTGGATGTCCGCCACGCTATGCAGACCCCTCCGGGCTGTCAAGCGCAGCTGTCCTGCTCCCCTACCCCCGCGCCGCGGCCAGCTTGTCCGCGTACTCCTCCATCGGCGTGCGTCCTTCGCGCAGTTCCGCGATGCGGTCGCGCCAGCGTTGCGGGATGGCGTCGACGCCGAACCGCGCACCGAGTGCAGCGCCTGCGATTGCCCCGTTCGTGTCTGTGTCGCCGCCTGCCTCGACGACGGCGCGGAGGCCGTGTTCGAAGTCCGGCGCGCGCCAGAGCGAGATGAGCCCGGCCTCCAGCGCCAAAAGCGTGAAGCCCATGTTCGAGCCATCGAATTCGATGTCGCCTATCTCGGACGCAGCGGCCTGCCTTATGGCGTTCCGTACGCTGCCCGGCATCTGCGCCTCGTAGCCGAACTGCGACAGCTCCGGCAGCGAGGGACGCACGGCTTCCTCCGACGCCGCGATGAGCACGTCAGTGTCCATCATCTCGCCTCGCAGCGCGGCCGCGATGCCGATGTTCAGCGCCACGCACGACCATCCGCACCGCCGGTCCCAGTGCGTCGGCACGGCGCTGACGACGCTGTTCCGGGCGAGTGCAACGGCATCGTCGCGCCACCGGACCGCGATGGGAGCGCAGCGCATCAGCGCCCCGTTGCCCGCGCTCTTGCCGCCCCACGCCTCCCGCGAGGCGTCCTCGATCGCCATCCCCTTCGGCTGCCGCACGTCGTCCAGCGTGCCCCAGCGCAAGCCCCGCGGGTAGTCGCCGCCGAAGAGCGTGAGCACCCTGCTCGTCAGAGTGCCCATGCCCAGCCCGTTGACCTCGCCCCACTCCCAGAAGCGGTGGCCCAGGTCTTCCACGTCGAGCGGGCCTTCCTCCACTGCCTCCGCGATGATGATCGACTGCGCCAGGTCGTCGTCGTCCGGGTACCCGGGCCGGGCGGCGATGTCGCGCACGCCGTCCGGGAAGCGGCGACGCACCTCGCTCTGTGTGCGGCCCTCGACAACGATGCCCAACAGGTTCCCCGCCGCGATGCCCACCATGAGCCCGCGTTCGCGGTCGTCCGCCGTGCTCATGCCCTACCCGCCGACCTCGCTCTTCATCTCCTGCCAGGCGGCGCGGGCCTCGTCCACGGAGCCCTCATCCTCGATCGTCGTGATGTCGCCGGGGTCGGTATCGAGCGTCACCGCCTTCAGGACGCGGCGCATGATCTTGCCGCTGCGCGTCTTGGGCAGCATCTTCACGAAGTTGACCTCGCCGATGACGGCGAACGGGCCAAGCTCCCGGCGGACCGTCTCGATGAGCTCCTTCCGCAGCTGGTCGCTTGACGTGCGCCCCTCCTTGAGCACGATGAAGGACGATATGACCTCCCCGCGCAGCTCGTCGGGCCGCCCGGTGACGCCCGCCTCCGCAACGTCGTCGTGGCGCAGGAACGCGGACTCGACCTCGATGGTGCCGAGGCGGTGCGCTGCTATCTTGATCACCTCATCGGCGCGGCCAGAGAACCAGACGTAACCGTCCTCGTCTATCTCCGCGAGGTCGCCGGTGAAGTAGACGCCGTGGACGCGCTCCCAGTAGTCGGCGCCGTACCGCTCCGGATCGCCCCAGAGCGTGGGGGTCAGGTTCGGGAACGGACGGCGCAGCACGAGGATGCCCTTCTCGCCCGGCTCGCACATCTGCCCTTCCGGCGTCATCACCGCGAGGTCCATGCCGGGCAGCGGCACGCCCGCCGAGCCGGGCTTCTGCGGCAGCATCGCGATGCCGTACGGGTTGCCGACCACGGGCGCGCCGGTCTCCGTCTGCCACCAGTTGTCGATGACGGGGATGCGGTCGTCCAGCACGCGCTTCTGCAGCCATTCCCACGCAGGCGGGTTGAGCACCTCGCCGGCGCAGACGATCCGTTCGAGCCTGGAGAGGTCGAACCCGCGCGCGGGCTCCTCGCCGAACCGCATCAGCAGGCGGACGGCGGTGGGCGACGTGAAGACGCCCGTGATGCCGAACTCCTCGATGAGGCGCCAGAAGACATCCGGCCCCGGATAGTCGAGCGCGCCCTCGTACAGGATGGACGTGGCGCCGAAGAGCAGCGGGCCGTAGACGATGTAGGAGTGGCCGACCGCCCAGCCGAGGTCCGAGGTCGCCCACCAGACGTCGTTGCCGTTGAGGCCGAAGCACCACTTGCCCTGGTTGTAGACGCCGACCGGGTAGCCGCCGTGGGTGTGAACGGCGAGCTTCGGTGTCGCCGTGGTGCCGGACGTGGCGAGGATGTAGGCGGGCTCGTTCGCCTCCATCGGCTCGATCGAACCGCTCTGGCCCCTGCCGCGCTCGATGAACTCGTCCCAGGAGAGGTCGCGCCCGCTCGTCATCGGAACGTCCTCGTTGCGGAGCAGGACGACCTGGTGCTCGACGGTGTCGCAGCCGAGCGCGAGAGCATCGTCGACGATGCTCTTGAGGTTCACCTCACCGCCGCGCCGGTAGGCCACGTCCGCCGAGAAGACGAGCCGTGAGCCGCTGGCGCGGATGCGGTCGGCGAGCGCGGGAGCACTGAACCCCGCGAACACGATGGAGTGGATGGCGCCGATGCGGACCGTCGCCAGCATGAGGATGGTGGTCTCGAGTGCGTTGGGCATGTAGATGGTGAGCCGGTCGCCCTTGCGGAGGCCCATGCCGCGTAAGGCGGCCGCGGCCTGCTCCACGCGCCGTTGCAGCTGGGCGTAAGTGATCGTCTGCCGGACTCCGCGCTCGCTGGCGTAGATGAAGGCCGCATGCCCGCCCCGTCCCGATGCATTCTGGTGGTCGACGCACAAGTAGGAGAGGTTGGTCTGCCCGCCAACGAACCAGCGGAACGAGGGGTAGTCGGCCTCGTAGACGGTGTCCCATGTTTTCAGCCAGGGCAGCTCCCGCGCGGCGCTGTCCCAGAAGGCGTCCGAGTCCTCCAACCCAGCGCGCATCCGGTTCCTGACGATGGGGTTGACGATGTCCATTTCGCGGACTCCTCCGTGCGGTCGTGCATAGGGGATGGTATGGGAGCGCCGCGCTTCCGGCAACGCGGCGTTCGTCATTCCCGCGAACGCGGGAATCCTTGAGGACCCGGGGTCGCACGTGCGCGGGCGGGTTACGCGGTGGTGGTGGGGCGAATTGTCATTCCGAGCAGAGCCGTCGACGCAGTCGGAGGCGGAGTCGAGGAATCTCTCAGGTGGCGCCTCGTCGTGCGCTGACGCTTCTCCTGAGAGGAAGGGTTCCCCCGAGAGATGTTTCGACTGCGCTTCAGGCTAACGCCTTCAGCTCAGTTCAACATGACAAGGTGGTGGTGGGTCTGCCCCCACCTCTCCCCTCGGAGGGAAGTCGACGCGCCCCGCGCGGCGGATGCGGGTTGCCTCCACCGACAAGCGGTTACCAAAAGTCACAGTAGGTTAGTCGAAGCGTTACACACCGGTTACACCTGTTATGGCATATATGCCGCTGGGTGTGCCCGCAATGGGGCCTCCGGTGGGCGGCGCCCTCATAAAGCCAATAGTCATAAAGAGTCATGCCGATTCCGCCTGATAGTCATGCTGCGGTCATACTTCCAGTGGTATTCTCGTGCGTCAGCACACGTTCGCAGCGACTAGCAAGCGCAGATGGGATGGCGCTGTACGGGTCCCATGTCCAAGGAGAGCTTGATCGTGGCGGAAAGACCGAGGGGTGGCCCTGCAGAACCCGGCCTGTCTTCGACGCTCCTGCTGATGTTCGCCATGGCGCTTGCGCTGCTTGCCGGTTGCAGTGGGCCTGCGGACGCGCCCCCGCGTACGCCGCACGTCATCATACCGAGGGCGACGCCGACGCCTACGGCTGCGCAAACTGCTGCGCCCCCGGCTTCTGGCATGCCGACGCCCACGGCTGCGCACGCTGCTGTGCCCCCGGCTCCTGGCACGCCGACGCCCACGGCTGCGCAAACTGCTGTGCCCCCGGCTCCCGGCACGCCGACGCCCACGGCTGCGCAAACTGCTGTGCCCCCGGCTCCCGGCACGCCGACACCCACGGCTGCGCACACTGCTGTGCCCCCGGCTCCTGGCACGCCGACAGCCACGGTTGCCGACCCTTTCGCGAAGTGGAACGAGTTGGCGCCGCAACACTGGTGGAGGGACTCCGAGCCCTACACGTGCCTGGCGCCACCGAAGGACACGTCGCCCTGGATCGAAGCCGGCATGACCGACCTTGGCGGCTCCGACGCGCTGTCGCTCATCCGGTTCTTCGGCAACGGAAGCTACCTGCGCTACGGCTTCATGGGCTTCGAAGGCTGTACGCCGGTCAAGAAGTATCTTGGGGAGCCAGGCCCGGTCACCACGCACCTGGACGCGCCGGTCGACCCGACGTACTACTCCCTCGGCGACCTGGACATCACGGTTGACATCGCCCGCGTGCCGCCGGACGCGCCGGGATGGTACGAGGACGACCGGATGCGGGAGACGATGACGATGGCGGAGGCGGTCGGCATCCTGAACGCGCACGTCGCCCCCTATTACGAGAAGATCTCGGAGGGCAAGCTCAGGATGCGGTTCCATGCAGGGAACGACTTCGCATTGGAAGGGGAGGGTTCTCCCGATGACGTATTCGGCCAGAAGCTGCGGCTTGCAGGGGTGATGGACTGCCGGGGGGATGCGGCGGAGAACTACCCATGCAATCAGGGCGCTCCGGGCGCCCTGAACCGCCTCCTGCTGACCGACGTGACGACCGACAGGGGTGGTGATGCGTACAACGGCGATGCCCGAATGGGCCTCGTGAGCCTGCGCGAGGCGAACATGGAGACGCTGGTGCATGAGATAGGCCATTCCTGGATGGGCTGGCCCCACTCCTACGCGGAACTGCTGTGGTATCCGGACGCCTCTCAGGCGAACGGAGAAGCCGACCTTCCCAACCCGTACAGCAATATCCTGGACTTCATGTCGGGCCTTTCCCTGTCGCCGGTGCTGGGCTGGCACCAGGACATGCCTTCCACCCTCGCGGTGAACCGTTACTCAGCGGGGTGGGTAGACCCCGAGGAGGTCGCGCTGCACCTGAGCGACTCCGGGACATATACGCTGCGCCCTCCGCGCGAGAGGGGCTACCAGTTCCTCGTGATCTCGTCTGGAAGGAAGTACGCATTCACGACGGTCGAGGTGCTGGACGAGCGCAATCCCGTTTACGTGGAAGAGACGCCCACCGTGTACGACCCGTCATCGCCCGGAGGGCTGCGCCCGTTTCGATACGACGGGGTGCTGGTGAGCCGCTACGACCAGACCACGGGCACGGGAACGTCCGCACGCTTCGGCCCCGCGCTGTGGGATGAGCGCAACCCCAACTTCGCTTCGGACGTGGGCTGGGGCAGGGACGACTACTCGGTCATGCAGGACGGCGAGGCCCGCGACATCGGCAGCGGCGTTCGACTCCAGGTATCGCGCAACGAGGACGGGAGCTACGAAGTCTCCGTGAGCGGGGGCAGGGTTGCGGAGTTCACGCCCTGGTGCGTCGGCATGTGGTTCGAACGGGGGGAGTATGACACGGGATGCGCCCTGGATGATGCGGAATAGGGCGCCCGTCACGCTACCCTCCCCTACGTGAGACCCTTGCATAACTTCAGGGAGGGAACTCGTCGTTCCTGCGCAGGCAGGAACCTCGTATGCACCTCTCCTGGGGGAGAGGTCGCCGCGCAGCGGCGGGTGAGGGCCCTCGGTGGGGTGGACGGGTTATGCAAGGGTCTCCTACGTCCGGGACGCCCCACCCGGTCCGGGTCACCCCCATCCTGTCCGGGTCACTCCCCCCACTTGTCATGTTGAGCGGAGCTGAGGCGCAGCCTCCCCACCATTGTCATGTTGAGCGAAGCTGAAGGCACAGCCTGAAGCGCAGTCGAAACATCTCTCGGGAACAACCCCACCTTGTCATGTTGAGGCGCAGCCAACTCCCCCCACCATTGTCATGTTGAGCGAAGCTGAAGGCACAGCCTGAAGCGCAGCCGAAACATCTCTCGGGGAAGCGCCTGCTCGCAACGTCCGGGGCGCCACCTGAGAGGATTCCGCGCGCTGAAGCGCGGGACTCCGCCATCGGCTGCCGCCGACGGCTCCGCTCGGAATTGTAGGTGCTAGGTAATTCGTTGACAGAATGGCCTGACGAGCGCAGTTCATTCTGGAGACGAAGATGCGAGACAACAGCAGCGACCGCACCGTGGAACGGAACTACGTCCAGAAGTACCGGTTCCTGATCCGGGAGTACGAGTTGGTCAAGGCTAAGCGCCACCACCGCTTCCGTTTCCTTCAGGACTTCTACACGCACCACGGGACGAACCGGCAGACCTTCGCCAAGTATTACAACCGCTACCGGCAGTCCGGGGACGCGGCGGACCTGCTACCCCGCAAACGAGGACCTAGGTGGAAGAGCCGCCGGACCATCCCCTATATCGAGCAGCTCGTGTTGGAGCAACGGCAACCACACGACGATGAGCGGCCTCCGCAAGCTCAACGCACCGGACCCCGGCGACACGGTCGTCATCCAGGGCTCAGGCCCCATCGGCATGGGGGCGCTCGTGCAGGCGAAGGTCCGCGGCGCGGCGCGCGCCATCATGATAGGCGCCCCGTCTCACCGCCTGGCGCTCGCCCGCGAGCTTGGCGCCGACGAGACGATCGACCTCGCCGACCACCCGACACCCGAGTCGCGCATCGAGCGCGTGCGCGAGTTGACCGGCAACGGCCCCGACCTCGTCGTCGAAGCGTCCGGCGCGCGCACGTCCGTCCACGAAGGCCTGCAGATGGTGCGCTACGGCGGGAAGTACCTCGTCATCGGCCTCATCCTGCCGACCTCCGTGGAGATGGATCCGTCGCGCATCGCGGCGAAGGACCTCACCATAGCGGGCGTCGTCGGCTCGAAGGTGGAGAACATCATCCGCTCCATGCGCCTGATGCGGACCCGCATCGACGTGCCGGTGGAGAAGATGATCACGCACCAGTACCCCCTGGCGCAGGTGAACGAGGCGCTTCAGTCGCACGTCGACCTCTCGGCGATGGTGCCGGTCGTCAACCACGCGCTGTCGTAGGGGACGTTAGGAGGCGAAGTCCAGCACTTCGAGCGGGACGGACTTCGAGGGCCTTGCGCCGCCGTGTACGAGCGAGCGCGTCCGCTCCGTTGTTTCGCGGCTGAAGGTGGGTTCACCGCAGCGGGCGCAGACGAGCGCCGGGATACGCTCGACCAGTACGTAACGTTCGTCGACGTGGAACATCTTCTCAACGAGTTCCTCGCGGCTCTCCGTATGGTGGCAGTTGGAGCATTGGAACATCGGGGCACCTCTACTTGTCGGCTCAAGCCCTACATGCTCGGACGGAACCGTCCCCAGACCTCCCAGAGGGCATGGGTGATCTGGCCGACGGTGGCATGCTCAACGGCGTCGAGCAGCGCCTCGAACACGTTGGCGTCGGAGACTGCGGCGGCCTGCAGCCGTTCGAGGGCGGTCTCGGCCTCCGTCGCGTGCTCGCGCTTGAACGCGCGGGTGCGCGCGGCTTGGGCGCGCTTCGCCTTCATGGGGATGTGGACGAGTTCGCCGCGCGGCCGCGCCCCGTCCCTGCTCTTGAGGTAGTTGACGCCCACGACGCGGCGCCTGCCGTCGCGCATCGCTGACCGCTCGCGCTGCACCTCCTCCTGGATGGCCGTGCGGAAGTACTCGTTCTCGATGGCTGGCAGCACCCCGCCCTGCTGGTCGATCTCGCGGAAGATGCGGTGCACGGCGCGCTCCACCTCGGCCTCCAGGTATGTGAGGCCGTACGCGCCCTGGTTGAGGTTCTCGATGTAGCCGAAGTCGCCGCTCTCCACGAGCGGGATCTGCTGGCTGCCCATCGCGAGCAGGACGTCGTCCTCTTGGGGCGTCGTGTACGTCTCCTTGTAGGAGTTCGTGTGGAGCGAGTTGGTGTTGTTGTGGAGGGCGTGCTCCGCCTGCAGCGCGACACGGCTGAGGTTGTGCAGCGGCTCCGAGTCCTGCAGCGAGCGCCCGGACGTTTGGCTGTGGAAGCGCAGCGCGAGGCCGGGGCCCTCGACGCCGTAGCAACGCCTGAGCGCGACCGCCCAGACGCGACGCGCGACGCGGCCCAGCACGTTGAACTCCAGCTCGGAGCCGGATGTGAAGAAGAAGGAGAAGCGGCGCGTGAACTCCTCGATGGGCAGGCCCCGCGCCCGGAGCGTCTCGATGTAGGTGAGGCCGTTCGCGAGCGTGAATGCGAGCTCCTGCACCGGGTTCGCGCCCGCCTCGCCGATGTGGTAGCCGGAGATGGAGAGCGGGTACCAGCCCGGCGCCTCCCGCATCATGTAGTCGGTCATGTCGGCGATGAGCCAGAGCGACGGCTCCAGCGGGAAGAGCGCCTCGTTCTGCGCCTGCACCTCCTTCAGGATGTCGGCCTGCACGGTGCCGCGCAGCGACCTCCAGTCGAACCCGCGCCTGCGCGCCGCGACGAGGAACATCGCCATCAACGTCGGCGCGGGGCCGTTGATCGTCATCGAGACGGACGTGCGGGAGAGGTCGAAGCCGTCGTACAGGCGCTGCATGTCGTCGAGCGTGTCGACGGCGACGCCGCCCTCCCCGACCTTGGCGAGCGCGCCCGGTTCGTCGGAGTCCAGCCCGTAGAGCGTGAGCGAGTCGAACGCGGTCGAGAGCCGCGGAGCCCCGTGCCCGGCGGCGAGCAGGTGGAAGCGGGCGTTGGTGGTCTCCGGCATGCCGAGCCCGGCGAACATGCGGATGGGGTCCTCGTCGCGCCGGCGGAAGCGGTACGCTCCCTCGGTGAACGGGAACGCGCCGGGCAGGTTCTGCGTGTAGAGGTAGCGCACGATCTGGCGCGGGCTGGCGTCGCGGTCCGGCAAGCCGAGCACGGGCGTCCAGATGCCGGTCGTGGTCTCGCGTGCCACGGGGACGCGCCCGTTGGGCGTCTCGCGGTAGGCGACGCCGTCCTCGACGACCGCGCCGGAGAGGTCGCCGTCGAATCCGTACGTCTGCCAGATGCGGTCGAACTCGGCCTGGTAGTCGCGCGACGCTCCCCCGTTCGAGGCGAGCGCCGCCTCCTGCTCAGCCTCCGCGTAGTAGGTCTCGTGGGCGTCGACGACCGTGCCAAGGTAGCCGCGCCTGCTGAACGGCACCGGTGGCGGGCTCTCGCCCCACCCTGGTCCCTTCCCCCTCGATGGGGGAAGGTCAGGATGGGGGTGATGCAACCCGGAGCGGCGTGCGATCTCCTCGAACAGCGCGGTGACGCCCGCGTCGCCGAAGCGCTTCGCCTCGGTGAGGAAGACGCGCTCGTCGTCGCCGACGAACCGGCGGACACGGGCGTAGCGCGCCTCGGCCTGCGGGAAGTCCCGCTTGTTCATCACGATCAGGTCCGCCCTGCGCAGCAGGGCCTCTTTCTCCAACTGGATGTCGCTGCCGTACTCGGGCGTCATGCAGAAGACGGATGCGTCGGCGATGGGCGCGACGCCGAGTTCGTTCTGGCCAAGGCCGACGGACTCGACGAGGATCAGGTCGAAGTCGTGTGCCCGGAGTTCCGCAACGAGCGGGCCGGTCTTCGCTTCCGTCGAGTCGCCGGGGCCGACGCTGACGGAGCGGACGAAGACGCGGGGCGAGTAGCAGTGGACCATGCGGAGCCGGTCGCCGAGCGTGGGGTCGGCGGTGAGGACGGCGACACGCCCGTCCGTGAAGCGCAGGAACCGCAACAGCAGCTCGTCGATGAGCGTGCTCTTCCCTGCCCCGCCGCGTCCGCCGATACCCCACACGACGGGCCTGCCGTTCGCGCGGGACTCTGCGGGCTGCGCGCCGTCCCACTCGATGGCGGTCAGCCGCCGGGCGAGCGCACGGAACGGCGCGGCGCCGTTCACTGAGGGGGCGCGAGGCGCGCGTGCGGCGTCTGTCGCGAGCGAGGTCATGTCGCGCACCGCGTCGGCGAGATCGAGTGGGGGTCGGTAGACCTTGGCGACGCCCATGCGGAGGAGCGGCGCGACCTCGCGCTCGAGGATGGTGCCGCCTCCGCCGGCGAACAGCGGTACGTGGGAGACCCCCCTGCCGCGCCTGCTCGGCGAGCACCTCGCGGAGGAACGACATATGGCCGCCGTTGTAGGTGCTCACCGCGATGCCGGTGGCGTCTTCCTCGGACGCGGCCTTGGCGATCTGGTAGGCGCTCTTGTTGAAGCCGATGTAGACGGCCTCCGTGCCCTGCGCGCGCAGGATGCGGGTGATGGCCGCGGCGGCGACGTCGTGGCCGTCGCAGATGGGCGTAGCGATGACGAATCGCGGTGGGCGGTGCATGGCCAAAAGTATAGCGTGGGGTGTGAACGCGGGGTTGTGCCACGCGAGGCGGCTTGTAGAATGTAGTCACGAGGAGCATCGTGAAATGACTACATACAGCGTGCGCGAGTTCAAGGCGAAGGTCAGCGAGATACTGCGCGGCCTCGAAGACGGCGAAGAGGTCATCATCACACGCCGGGGTAAACCGTGCGGTCGGCTCATCCCCATGAAGCCTACCGCTCAAGAGTCTGCGTTGAAGCGTCTCCGTGAACTCGGAAGCCGCCTGCCCGACCTGGAGTGGGAAGACTTCGTCGAAGCCAAGAAGATATGGGAACCGCGTATCCCGGATGATCTATGACGGAGACCGACCGAGGTAGTCTTCCACGATTCGTAGTGGATGCACATACCCTGTGGTGGTACATGAAGTCGTCTCCACGACTCTCGTCGGCCACAGCCAACATATTTGCGATGGCGGACGCCGGCAATGCTGTCTTGATCGTGCCCGCAATCGTGGTGGCGGAGGTCTTCTACCTGTCTGTCAAGACCGGTCAACCCCTCCCATCCTCGGATCTGATGGAAGTAATCGCCACGTCGAACTCCCTCACCCTATCTGACCTGGGCAGGACCCAACTGGAGCTACTCGATCGCCTGCCGGAGATCCCGGAGATGCACGACCGGCTCATCGCGGCGGAGGCGCTTGCGCTCGGCGTGCCGGTCGTGACGCGGGACCCTGTCATCGCCGCTTCAGCGCAGGTGCAGGCCATCTGGTAGCCGTCAGACCGAGCGTCTCGGTAGTAATCCTGTATACTCGCTCCGTGCCTGCTCTGCTCGAAGCCCGGAACCTCACCAAGCACTACGGCTCCACTGTTGCTCTCGACGGCGTGTCGTTCGACGTCAGCGAGGGCGTGACCGGGCTGCTCGGCCCGAACGGCGCCGGGAAGAGCACGGCGATGAAACTCTTCCTCGGATTGATCCAGCCCACCTCCGGCTCGGCGATGCTCCTCGGCGAGGAGCCGTACCGTTCCACCGAGGGGCGCGCCCGCATCGGCTACATGCCCGAGAACGAATGCCTGCCCAGGAGCATGACGGCCTCCGAGTTTCTCATGCACATGGCGCAGGTGAGCGGCATACCGCCGGGCCAGGCGCGCACACGCGCCGCTGACGTGCTCCGTCACGTCGGGCTGGACGAGGAGCGCTACCGCCCCATCGGCGAGTACTCCACCGGCATGAAGCAGCGCGTGAAGCTCGCGCAGGCGATCGTCCACGACCCCGTGCTCGTGCTGCTCGACGAGCCGACCGCCGGCCTCGACCCGGACGGACGGCAGGAGATGCTGCGGCTGATCCATCGCACGGCGAATACGTTCGGCATCAGCGTCATGCTCTCGACGCACCTGATGGGCGACGTCGAGCGCACCGCGGATTCAGTCCTCGTGCTCGAGTCCGGCGTGCTCGCCCAGGAGGGCGCGGTCGCCAAACTCACCGAGGAAACGGAGACGCTGCTCATCGAAGTCGCGGACCGGCATGAGGAATTCGTGACCGCGCTCGCGGCGAAGGGAGTGCACGCGTCGGACGATGGACAGATGCTCGTCATCGAGCAGGCGCGGGAAGCCGACTACGACCTCATCCGCGACGCCGCGGTCGAGTCCGGCGCCCGCATACGACGGCTCTCTCCGGAGCGCCGCACTCTCACCGACATCTTCAGGAGCAGGCCGGCGTGAGGGCGGGAGAGGCGGAGGTCTTCGACCTCGGGTACCAACGGTACACGGGGCCACGCGAAGGACGCAGCCGCGCGCGCTTGGCGCTGTTCGAGAACGGCGTCCGCACCGTGCTCGGCATCGGCCGCGGGGGGCGCGCCAAGATACTGCCGGTCGGCTTGTTCCTGGCGGTGATGACCCCGGCGTTGGTGTTCGTGACGATCCTCGCCTTTCTCGACCCTGTCGCCGGTGACGAAGCAGCAGACTTCATCCCCGGCCCCGCCGACTACTACTCCATCGTGAGCGTCATCCTCATCATCTTCGGGGCCATCATGGCGCCGGAGCTCCTCTGTCCGGACCGGCGTGACAACGTGCTTCCGCTCTACCTCGTCCGCCCGCTCACCTCCAACGACTACCTTATCGCGCGCTTCCTCGCCTTCTTCGCTATCGTGCTCGTGCTGGTCTACGCCGGCCAGATCGTCCTGCAGGCGGGGCTCATCCTCACGGCGAACGATCAGGTCGACTACCTCCGGGAGAACTGGGAGGACGTGCCGCGCATCCTGTTCATGGGCGCGCTCATCGCTGCCTTCATCTCCGTGGGGCCGCTGGCCGTGGCTGCCTTCACGACACGCCGCGCCTACGCCGCCGCATTCATCATCGCCGCGTGGCTTCTGCTCAACTCCATCAGCGACGGGCTCACCTTCCAGGAGTGCACGTTCGACACAGTCGCACAGGACGGCGAGACGATATCGCGCACCGAGGAATGCACCCGCCCGGTGGGTGACCTTGCGCCGTACGTGGGCCTGCTTCACCTGGGCGGGGTCACGGACAACATCAACAACATGGTGTTCGACGTAGACCCCGGACCAGGGGAAGGCTCCCCGGCATCGATCGCTGTCTCCGAACTGCACGACGCCTTCCCCATCGGCGTGTACGTGCTGTGGACGGGCATCCCTGCCCTGCTGTTGTGGCACCGCTACCGGAGGATCCGGCTATGATCACCGCTTTGAGCCCGGCTGTCCGGGTAGAAGGCGTGTCTAAGTGGTTCGGCAGCGTCGTGGCGGTCAATGACGTCTCGTTCGACGTCTACCCCGGCGTCACGGGCATCCTCGGACCGAACGGTGCGGGGAAGACCACCCTGCTGAGCATGATGTGCGGCCTCGTCCGGCCGTCACGGGGCGGCGTCCGCGTGCTCGGCGAGGAGGTGCAGGGCAACATCAGCCTCTACCGGCGCATCGGCGTGATGCTGGAGCACGACGTGCTCTACCCGTTCATGACAGGGCGGGACTTCGTGCGCCTGGCGGCCCGGCTGCAGGGCATGGACGACGAGGCCGCGGTGGACCGCGCCATCCACGCGGCGAACCTGGAGGATGCGCAGAACCGGCCCACGGGCACGTACTCGCGCGGGATGCGGCAGCGCATAAGGCTCGCCGGGGCGATAGTCCATGAGCCGGAAGTGCTGATACTGGACGAACCGCTGAACGGCACCGACCCGCGACAACGCGTCGAGTTCTCCGACTTCGTCGCGCGGCTCTCCAAGGAGGGCAAGGCCATCCTCATCTCTTCCCACATCCTCGAAGAGGTCGAGGCGCTCGCCGACCGCATCCTGCTCGTGGTCAGCGGGAAGCTGGCGGCGTCGGGAGACTTCCACGCCATACGCGAGAAGCTGGACGAACGCCCCTTCCAGGTGCGCATCGGCGCGTCGAAGCAGCGGGAGATGGCCGCTGCGCTCGTGGCGCTGGACTCTGTGGAGTCCGTCTCCCTGGACGAGAACGGGAACGTCGAGGTGCTGACCCGCAACGTCGCCGAGCTTCAGCGGATGGCCCCGAAGCTCGCACAGGACATCGGGAGCCGCCTCTACCGCATCGAGCCGCTGGACGACTCGCTTGAGAGCGTCTTCTCGTACGTGGTGCAACGGTGATCGCCGCGCTCTTCATACTGGCGCTGCGCCAGGCCGTCACACGGCGCAAGATCGCGCTGCTCATCGTGCTCGCTTTCCTCCCCCTGGGGCTCGCGGTCATCCTCGACTCCACGGTCGCGGAAGGCGGCACCCTCATCGGGCCTGTACTGGGTGGGCTCGTCATCTCCGTCACGCTGCCGATCACCGTCATGGTGCTGGCGACCAGCGCGTTCGGCAACGAGGTGGAGGACCGCACCCTGAGCCTGCTCACCACGAAACCCGTGCCGCGCTGGACGATCGTGCTCTCGAAGTTCGCGGCCTCGGTCGTGGTTGCGGCCCCCTTGATGGCGGTCGTCGCCGCGGTCATCACGATGATGGACCCGGATGGGGTCGGCAACGCTCCGGTAGCGGCGGCGATCGGCGTAGTCGTTGGCGTCGTGGCCTACGCCTCCGCGTTCACCTGGCTCGGCCTGCTCACGACGCGCGCGCTTGGGTTCGGCCTCGTCTACGTGCTGCTCTGGGAGGCGCTCATCACGAGCTTCCTGAGCGGCACACGCTACCTGAGCATCCGCAGCTACATCTTCGGCACCGCCCACGGGCTCAACGACCAGGCGTTCGGCGAGGACCTGACCATCGCGATGACCCCCGCCCTTGTCGGCGCTGCGCTCGTAACCGTCGTGTTCTTCCTGCTCACGACACGTCGCCTGAGCCGCATGGACATCCAGTAGGTCTGCCCTCCTCCTGCGGGAGAGGGTCAGCGTGAGGGCGCTCGGCGCGGTGACGTGGGCGGGTTGCACAACCCTGCTGCCGGCAGGAGTGCACCTGAGCCGATTCGTGGAACGCTGGCTCAGAGGATAGAATCGGGGCGATCCCTGTACTGACGAAGCCGAATACCCATGGGCGAATCACAGAAGAAGAAGTCGTGGTGGCGCGATACGACGCTCCTCACGATGGTGAGCCTGCTCGCTGCGGCCTCGCTGGTCGCTTTCCTGCAGCACGGCGCGGACGGCCTGCGCCAGGGCGGTGAGAACACCGTATCCATCGTCCGCCAGGCTGCGCCCGCCCTCCTGCTCGGTTTCCTGCTGGCCGGGTTCATCACCGTCCTCTTCCCGCCCAGGATCGTCGGACGCTGGATGGGAGACGAAGCCGGGACGAAGGGCGTGATCATCGGCGCGGCGGCGGGCATGCTGTCGCCCGGCGGCCCGTACGTCATGTATCCCATAGCGGCAGCGCTCATGCACGGCGGCGCAGGCATCGCTTCCATCTCGGCGTTCGCCGTGGCACGGAACATCTTCACAGCCAACCGCTTCTTCGTGTTCGAGCTGCCATTCCTGGGCGTGCCGCTCGCTCTGGCAAAGACCCTCGCCACGCTCTGGATGATTGCTGTCGGATCGGTGCTGGTGCCTGTCGTCTTCCGTCTCATGCCGCGCGGCGCGCAGGAAGCGGCGCGGTCACGCATCGGCCGGGCTGAGCAGGAGCAGGCAGAATGACGCTCTACCTGCTGGCCGGGATCGTGGCCCTCACGCTGGTCCTCGTTTTGCGCAAGGAAGGCTTCTCCGGCGTGCGCTCCGGCGGGCAGACGAGCGCCCTCCTGTTCCGCTCCGTGGCCCGGATGCTGGTACTGGGCATGCTGCTCGCCGGGATGACACAGGTCATCCTGCCGCAGGAGGTCATCACCCAGTGGATAGGCGACGAGTCCGGCTTCACAGGCATCCTCATCGGCGCGGCGGTGGGTATGCTCATCCCTGGCGGGCCTTACGTCGTCATCCCGCTCGCCGCGTCCGTCTTCCTCGCTGGAGCCGGTGTCGGGCCGGTAGCGGCCTTGATCACGGCATGGAACACCATACCCTTCACGCGTACGGTGATGTGGGAGTTGCCCTTCCTGGGCGGCGCATTCACAACGAGCCGGACGCTGGTGAACCTGCCCTTCCCGATCGTTGCGGGCGTGCTCACCCCGCCGGTTTACCAACTACTCGTATGACGCACCGCTAGGTGCCGAAGACCTCCAGCGTCGGGTACAGCAGCTCATCGAGCAGGATGTCTCGCTGGTACGGGAACCCGATCACTGCGGCCAGCAGCACGCCGGTGACGCCGGACCCTGGCACCGCCTGGGCGGCGGCCAGGATCTGGAGCCTCCCCTCTACTTCGACCAGCACCACACGCCACGACAGGTCGCCGACACTTATCGTGTCCAGCTCCTCCGGCTCGATCCCTGGCAGGCGGCCGACCTGTCCCTCCATGAACTGCTCCACAGTCAGACCGGGGATGACCGTCTGGATGAGCACGGGACCGGCGATCTCGTGCCGCAGGAACTGGCCGGGAGTCAGCTCTCCCAGCGGCTCCCACCCCTCGGGTTCCATGATCCGCACTCCAAAAGGCGAGTCCACAGCGTTCAGCGTAACGCTGTCCAACGGCGGCACCCATGCGATCGAACGCTCTGACGCGCACGACGCGTCCGGCGCGTCATCTCCGTCCAGGAACGCTACGACCACGTCCCTGCCGCAATCGCCTTCGTTGAGCACGCCGTGGCCAATGGAGGGGAACTCGATAAACGTGACGTTGGACAGGTTCGCTGCGACCGCCATCCCGAGCGCGGGCGGAGTGATCGGATCGAACTCACCTGCGAGCACGAGCGTGGGGATGTCGCTCCGAACGGGCTCGTTCTCCACTGCCCGAGATGCCGGCACGTCCCAGGTGCGGCACGATTCGAGGACGTCCCGCGCGAAGGTCCCCTCGGGGTCCTGCATCCTGGCGAACAACGGGTTCGCCGCGACGCTCGCAGTGAGTCGCTCTTCCAAGGCGAATGCAATCTCATTCTGGCATTGCGTCGAATAGTACATACCAACGGATATGAAGGCGTCGTTGATGAGGCTGTTGGAGAGCATCAGGTTTGCCGGTTCCACGTTACCCTGCGCGGCCTCCGTGATGATGTCCGGCAGCCAGGGTATGACGTCGGTCTGGTAGAACGCCTCGAACACCAGCGAAGCCAGGCGCTCTCCCGTCATCAACGTATCGACGATGTCGCCGTCGAGGGAGAACGACGCCTTGCCTGGCTCCGGCGATGCGGAGAGCCGGTCAAAGGCCTGCGACAGCGTGCCCTCGATATCGGGGTAATGCTCGCTGCAGGCAGGGTCTGCCGCGCACGAGTCGAACAGCAGCTGGAACGACCGGTCAGAGCTGGCGGGGATGCTTGCGAAGAGGTCCACCTCCAGGGGGTACGCGGAGTCCAGCACTACCCGCCGGACGCCGTCGGGGAAGTCCCGCATCACGGTCTGTGCGAGGCGGGTCCCGTACGACACGCCGTACAGGTCCCACTGCTCGTGGCCGAGCGCGGCGCGCAGGCGGTCCACGTCCGCGGCGTTGGAGGCACTGTCGATGAGGGAAAGGTCGATCCCTTCCCCCGCGAGGCGGTCCCGGCAGGTTTGGAGTGCCTCCATCCAGATTTCGGTCTCCTCTGCGATCGGCAGCGTCTGGCTGATCAGCTCGCGGCTGACTTCCCGGGTTTCGGGGCAGTCCAAAGCGGGACGCGAGAAACCGACGCCACGCTGGTCGAACACGACTACGTCCCGGCTCTCGTTGAGCGGCTCCAGGAACGCGCCGCCGCTCACTTCCAGCCCCTCCATCGACTTTCCGCCAGGTCCGCCCTCCAGGTAGACGACTGGAACGTCGGAGGTGCGCTCGCCACTGGCCGGGAATACGGCCACTGCTATCTCGAACGTCCCCGCGGAAGGGTCATCGTAGTCCGCGGGAACGGTCAGTGAGCCGCACTGGGCTGCGGCCAGCGGACTGCCGGCCGGGGTGTCGAAGGGACAGGGGGCCTCCTGAAAGGCGTCCTCCGCTGCCGGGATATCGGACGCCACGGGTGGAGCTGCCGTGGGGGTGGGTCCGGGATCAGGCCGGGGCTCCGGCATAGGAGCTTCTGTTGGCGTACGCGTAGGAGTCGGTTCGGGCGCCGGGGTTGAAGTGGGAGTCGGCTCAGGAGCCTCACAGGCTGCGAGGAGAGATAGAAGGGCGACAAGAACCAGGGTGGCGATGAGTGGGGACCTCATGCCTGAATGCTACCACGAAACAGGGACGCCCCCGGAGGCGCCCCTGTTTCGCTGTCCCGCTTCGCCGCTTGGTGGGAGCTAGTCCTCAGAGGTAAGCTCGCCCTGGCCCCGGTACATCCCCAGCCCGATGATGATGAAGCACAGGGAACCGAACGCGAGCATGCCGTTGTCGTTCCTGAGGAGCACTACGGGATCGATCCCCGGGACGTGCTGAAGGACCAGGAAGTTGATGCCTGCCAGCACCCCCATGACGACAAGGCCGTAGGAAGCCAGCTTGTAGATGCTCATCGACCCGAACCGCGAGGCAAGGCCGGCGCCAACGAGGATGGAGGCGAGGGGATAGACGGCCACCAGCGCGATGACGATTCCCGCCATCGGCGCGTAGACGCTGAGGGCAAGGCCCTCGAAATACGCTTCGTCGGCGCCCGACTGCATGCTGCGCTGCATCAGGTGGATGCTGAAGTGCCTCATGCCCATCGCGATGGCGTAGAGGGCCCAACCGAACAGGCTCGCGAATACCCCAAGCCGAAGGAGCGAACCGCCGAGCCCTCCCTGCTGGGGCAGGCGCAGCCATGTGAGGGCGGCATACGCGTAAAGAAACATCCCGACGATCGACATCATGGACGCCAGATGTGCAAGGCTCGCGTTGTCGCTCATCGCTTCCAGGGCTACCGGGAAATCGGTCTGGTCAACCGGGTCCAGCAGTACGCCGCCCGGAAAGACAAGCGATGCGAATACCAGCAGGATGACTCCAACCAAGAGGGCCAGTCCCCCGCCCTTGGTAGCGGGTGTGGTGGCGGTCGATGCAGCCATGGCATTCCTCCCTGGTCGCGCGGCATGCGCTTAGGATGGGTAAAAGGTACCACCGGGCGGAAGGCGCATGCAATCGGCATGAGCGCACCGGATGAGGCGGTTTCGGTCACACGGGTTCGGGCGCCGCTGAGCGCCGCTGCTGCTGTGTCTGTTTGTCCTGATGGCGCAGAACGTCGCGGGATGGCACACTGTAGCGCGCCCGGCCAGGGACGCGTCAGCCCAAGGAGATAGCAGCGTGAAAGCGGTCCGGTTCCACGAGTTCGGCGGCCCCGAGGTCTTGCGGTACGAGGAGATCCCCGAGCCTGAGCCGGGACCCGGCGAGGTCGTACTGCGGCTCGGGGCATGCGGCGTCAACTTCATCGACACCTACGAGCGCAGCGGTGCGTACAACGTTCCCCTGCCGTGGGTCGCTGGACAAGAGGGGGCTGGAGAGATCGTTGCGGTCGGTGCGGGCGTGACGGACGTCGCCGTGGGCCAGCGCGGCAGCTACTCCCAGATCCGTTCCTCCTATGCGGAGTTCGTCAGGGTTCCCGCGCACCGCCTCGTGAAGCTGCCGGACGGCGTGGACTACCTGACCGCCGCCGCCGTGACCGTCCAGGGCATGACGGCACACTACCTCGTCACGTCTCTCTTCCCGCTGGAGCCCGGGCATACGTGCCTCGTCCACGCCGCAGCGGGTGGTGTGGGCCTGTTGCTCACCCAGATGGCGAAGATGCGCGGTGCGCGTGTCATCGGCACGGTGTCGACGGAGGAGAAGGCCCGGCTGGCGCGCGAGGCGGGCGCGGACGAGGTGATCATCTATACAGAGCAGAACTTCGTCGAGGAGGTGCGACGCATCACCGGCGGCGAAGGCTTGCACGTCGTGTATGACTCGGTCGGCAAGGACACGTTCGACTCCAGTCTGGACTGCCTCGCGCCGCGCGGATACATGGCGCTCTACGGCCAGTCCAGCGGGCGCGTCCCGCCCATGGACCCGCAGACGCTCAACGCGAAGGGCTCCGTCTTCCTTACGCGGCCCTCACTCGAGCGCTACACCCGCACCCGCGAGGAGCTGGACTGGCGCGCCAACGACGTGTTCGGCTGGATAGCGGAGGGCGCCCTGCAGGTGCGCATCAGCGGGACGTTCCCGTTGTCGGAGGCAGCAGAGGCGCACCGCCTGATCGGAGGCCGCCTCTCGACCGGCAAGCTGCTGCTGGTCCCATAGCTGCCTGCCAGGAGCGCCGAGCCGATTGGCATGGGTGGTCCTCCCACCGGCCGCGCGGTTAGCTATCCCATTGTTGGTGCTGAGAACGCCGTCGCCCCATTGAGCACCGCGGGAGCCGGGACGTCGTAAACTGGAATTGAGGCCCACAGAGCCGGGAGGTAGGACGATGGGTGGATTGTGGCAAGGGATCCGCAGGTACCGTGGGCGGCTCATCGTCGCAGCCGTGATCGTGGCGATACCCGTGCTGGCGCTCGCATGGTGGCTCGGGTCGCCGCTGTTCATCAACAGGACGGTGGACGAGCCGTTCCCCTACAGCGTGAACGCCGTGGTGCCCGAGGGCATGACGCAAGGCCAGGTCGAGCAGACGATGGCGACCATGGCCATGATGGACACTGAGACGGTGGCCGAGGCGCTCCCTTCCCTCGCGCCGGACGAGATGATGGCGGTTGCTATGGACTCCATGACACCGGAGACGATGGCCGCCGTGATCGCGAACATGACGCCGGAGATGCGGTCCGATGTCGCCGAAGCGGTGGCGGATGCCGCTCCCGGGATGACGCCGGAGATGGTCGCCGGCATGATGGAGAGTATGACGCCCGAGACGATAGCGGGGATGATGGAGAGCATCGCGCCGGAGATGACGGCGGTGCTGGCGGAAAGCATGACGCCTGAGATGATGGTCCAGATGGCCGCGACGATGCCTGAGATGATGGCGTCCATGTCCCCGGCTGTCGTCAAGCGCGGCGCGTTCCGCGACGCAGACAGCTTTCACCAGGGTGAAGGCTCCGCAACGGTCTACCAACTGCCTGACGGCTCGTACGTGCTGCGTTTCGAGGACTTCCGCGTGACGAACGGGCCGGACCTGCGCGTGCTCCTTGCCAGCCACCCCGACCCGCAGGGGCGGAACGAGGTGCAGGGACCGGGCTACGTGGAGTTGGGCAAGCTCAAGGGGAACATCGGCAATCAGAACTACCCGTTCCCGGAGGGCGTGTCTCCGGACGACTACGGCTCGGTCGTCATCTACTGCAAGCCGTTCCACGTCGTGTTCAGCGTCGCCCCGCTGTCGGAGGGATGAACTACGTCCGGCATCTCTCTGCGCTCTGCCGGTAAGTGACACGAGGCCCTTACGCGATTGCTCCCGCCTCGCGTAACCTGCCATGTGATGGCCTTCGACGCTGCAGGACAACGTGAGCGTATGGACGCGATGTCCGGTGCGGTCGGCCAACGGGGTGCTGGCTCCGATTGGCCTCATTCCGGCCTCGTTCATCCCCGTTCCGGCCCCGTTTCGGCCTCACCCTGGCCTCATTGGAAGGCGGGTATCCCGAGTGAATGAGGCCAGATGGCGCCAGATGATGCCACTCTGCACGGAGTTGCCGTTCCGCCGCTCCTGGCGGAGGCCCGTGCCTTAGCGCGCAACCTCGCGGCACTGGGGAACCCTGCTAGACTGCGCCGCACGCGACGCGAGGGGACAGGTATGACAGACTACAGGGTCATCGGCCATCCGGCCGGCAGGACCGAGGGGCCCGATAAGACGACGGGCAGCGCGCTCTACGCCTTCGACGTCTGTCCGCCTGGCACCCTCTGGGCGAAGGCGCTGCGCAGCCCCTACCCCGCCGCCCGCATCCGGAGAGTCGACGTCTCCCGTGCAGTGGCCGTCCCCGGTGTTCGCGCGGTGCTGACCGGCGCGGACGTTGCGGGCCGCCTGCAGGGACGCCAGGTGCGCGACCTCCCACTGCTCGCGCAGGACGTCGTCCGGTTTGCGGGAGAGAAGGTCGCCGCCGTCGCCGCTGACGACGAAGAGACGGCCCAGCGGGCCGTCGGCATGATCGAAGTCGAGTACGAGGAGATGACTCCCCTGCTTGACGCGCTGGATGCCGCGCGCCCCGGCGCCCGCGTCATCCATCCCGGCATGGACGCCTACGAGGGCTTCCGCCGCCCACCCCCGGAGCCGTCGAACGTCTTCTTCAGCGCGGAGTTCGGCATCGGCGACGTGGACGCGGGTTTCGCTGAGGCCGACTTCGTCTTCGAGGACGAGTACCGATGCGGCCGGACGCATCCCGCGTTCTTCGAGTCGCGCTCCTGCGTCGTCTCCGTGGAGAAGGACGGACGCGCACACGTGTGGTCGTCCAACAAGACACCATTCGGCCTGCGGCAGGCGCTCGCCCTCGCGGTGGGTGTCGAAGAGGAGTCGATCGTCGTCCATCCCGTGCACGTCGGCGGCGATTTCGGTTCGAAGACCGCGCCATTCGATGAGCCGCTGGCCTACCTGCTTTCCGTCAGGACAGGCCGTCCGGTCAAGATGGTCATGGACCAAGTGGAGGAGCTTGGGGCGGGCAACCCGAAGCACGCCGCGGTCATGCGGGTCAGGACCGGCGTGACGAGCGACGGCCGGATCACGGCCCACCTGCAGGAGATGTACTTCGACAGCGGAGGGTACGCGGGGCTGATGCCGCTGGGCGCGCTCGCCGGCGTTGACCGCATCGCCGCCAACTGGCACATCCCCAACGCCCGCTTCGAGCAGTACCACGTCTACACGAACAATCTCCCGGGCGGCTACATGCGCGGTCCGGGCGAGGTGCAGGGCTCCTTCGCGATGGAATCGCACCTGGACGAGGTGGCGAGACGGCTCGAGATGGACCCGCTGGAGTTCCGCATGAAGAACCTGCTGCGCGAGGGCCAGCGCACGCCGATGAACGAGCTCTTCGCCGAGGTCCGCGCTGAGGAGACCCTGCTTGCAGCTGTCGAGCGGAGCGGCTACAGCGGGCCGAAACGCCCCGGGACCGGCTTGGGCATCGCGATGTGCGCGCGCCCGGCGGGCGGAGGCGAGTCCTACGCGGAAGTCATCCTGAGAGCCGATGAGCCGGTCGTCGTCAGGACGCCGATCTTCGAGCCGGGGACGGGCGCGTACACGATGTTCGCGCAGGTCGCCGCGGAGGTGCTCGGCGTGGAAGTCGGCAGCGTCGACGTCCAGGTGTGGGACACCGACGCCGTCCCATTCGACTCGGGCGTCGCGGGGAGCCGCACCACGCGCATGGCGCTGCCCGCGGTGCACGAGGCGGCGGAGGCCGCGCTGAACGCACTCCGGCAGGCCGCTGCGGAGCAGAATGGCTGGGCGGTCGACGCGGTGACGAGCCGGGACGGGCGCATATCGAACGACGCTGGCGAGTCGGTGTCGTGGGCGAGCGTGATCAAGGCCGCCGGAGGGCCGATCAGCGGCAGAGGGCACTCGCAGGTCACCGGCCAGCCGGAGCACACAGCCTTCGCGGCGCAGGTAGCGGAGGTGGAGGTGGACGAGGAGACCGGCCGGGTCACCCTGCTCCGCTTCACCAGCGCCCACGACGTCGGCACCGTCATCAACCCCATCGCCCATCAGGGTCAGATCAACGGGGCCGTTGTGATGGGCATCGGCTACGCCCTGCAGGAGGAACTGCTGACCGACGCCGGCAGGGTGACGACGCTGTCGCTTGCGGACTTCAAGCTGCCCAACGTTGCCGACGTCCCGGAACTGGAGACGGCGCTCGTGACGTCCACGGCAGGGGCGGCCCCATACAGCGCCAAGGCCATCGGCGAGGTGCCGCTGCTTGGCGTTGCGCCCGCCATCGCCAACGCCATCCGGGACGCAACCGGCGTTCGCATGAAGGAACTGCCCCTGACTGCCGAGCGTGTGCTGACGGCGATCAGGAAGCGGAGCCCCTAACCCGCCTCGTTCTGCGAAGTCAGCAGCGTGATGAGCGCCGATATGTCGCTCTCGCTCAGCCCGCGGGCCATCCCCTCCTCGAACAGCGCCCGCGTGCGTTGCACGAGCGGCAGCGGAACGCCGAGGTCGGCTGCGGCGTCCTCCACGAGGCCAAGGTCCTTGGCGAGCAGGCGCACCGGGGCCAGGGAGCCGTAGTTGCCGGAGAGCAGCATCGGTCCGTTGCGCGTCAACATCCCGCTCGCGCCCCACGATGTGGACAGCACGTCCAGCAGCTGCCTGCCGTCCGCGCCCGCCGACGTGCCGAACAGGAACGCCTCGCACGCCGCCATGGTGTGGATGCCCACGAGCAGCTGATTCGTCAGTTTCACCACGCTGCCCTGCCCCACTGGCCCGACGAGGTTGAGGCTCGCGCCCATCGCCTCGAGCACTGGCCGCGCCGCGTCGAAGTGCCGCCCTTCGCCGCCCGCCATGATCGTGAGCGTGCCGCTCTGAGCCCGCTCCACGCCACCCGAGACCGGGGCGTCCAGGTAGCCCGCGCCATGAGCCGCCGCGACCTCACCCACGCGCACCGCCAGCGACGGCGCTATCGTGCTGTGCTCGATGAGCACCTGCCCTGTCCGCGCGTGTGCGGCGAGCCCGTCCGGGCCGAGGAATACGGCCTCCGACGTCGGCACGTCAGGAAGGCACGTACAGACGATGTCCGCGCCCTTCGCCATCTCCGCGAGCGACGCGGCCTCGGTCGCCCCGGACTCGACGAGCGCATCGACCGGCGGGCGCGAACGCGACAGCACCAGCACGGCGAAACCGGCGCGCAGCAGGTTCAGCGCCATGGGCTTCCCCATGCGCCCCAGTCCCACGAATCCGACGGTTGCGGGCATGCGGGGAGGATACGTCAACGACATCGCCCATGCTTTGACACGTTCGCTCTCGCTCCCGTACAGTTTGCACGGCTTAACGCACAGGAGGGACCACGTATGGCAACCGCGCCCGCTCAGGTACAGCAGCAGTCCTACGTTCGCAAACCCCAGTTCTACGACCGGTGGATGGAGGCGCAAGGCATCCCCATCTACCGCGACTACTACATCGAAGACGGACGTACCATCGAACTCGGCTACTGGAAGGAGCGAGGCCACAACGCGGCGTTTCTGCAGCTCGCCGGCCAGGAGGGCGTCTCGGAGGCGCGCATCACGGAGGTCCCCGCAGGCGGCTCCGTCCCGCCGTTCAAGATGACGCTGGAAGACGTCGTCTACGTCCTCAGCGGGCGCGGCGTCACCACTATCTGGAAGGACGGCGGCGAGAAGCACTCGTTCGAGTGGACCGACCACGCGATGTTCCGCATCCCCGGCAACTACTGGGTGGAATACGCGAGCATGTCCGGCGGCCAGCCCGCGCGGCTGCTGCACTACAACAACATGCCCATCGCGATGTCGGCCGCCAAGGACGCGAACATCTTCTTCAACACCCCGCTCCAGCCGATGGAAGAGCTGGTCTCCTCCGACGAGTTTTACTCCGACGCTGTCGTGGTCGACAACGACCCATCGGGGCGTGGCGCGGTGCGCCAGTACTGGGTGGGCAACTTCTTCCCGGACATGCGCGCATGGGACCGGCTCGTGCCGTTCAAGGGCCGGGGCGCCGGCGGCACGACCGTGTTCGTGCAGTACCCCGGCTCCGAGTTGACGGCCCACATGTCTGTGTTCCCCGCCAAGACCTACAAGAAGGGGCACCGCCACGGCCCCGCGTACGTCATCGTGATCCCCGCGGGCGAGGGGTTCTCCGTCATGTGGCCTGAGGGCCAGGAGAAGGTCTTCATCCCGTGGCACGAGGGCAGCATCTTCGTGCCGCCGAACCGCTGGTTCCACCAGCACTTCAACGTGGGCGAGCACCCCGGACGCTACCTCGCCTTCCACCCGCTGCCCCAGTTCACGGGTGCCATGAGTGAGAAGGTGGACCGCTCCGACGACCAGTACGAGTACCACCAGGAGGCGCCGGAGATCCGAGAGCGATTCGAGGCAGAGCTGGCCAAGCGAGGGCTCAAGAGCGAGATGCCCCCCGAGTGCTACACGGACCCCAACTACAAGTTCGAGAACGAGAAAGACTGATTCCAGCAAGGAACAGTGAATCGTCGAGAGGGGGCCGGGGCCCGGCCCCCCGCTGGTTTTTTTGGGGGGGCTTGCGTCTAAATATTTTCCACAATTTTTATCCCCCACCCCACCCGGAGCAGCGCCGACGCCGGCATCATCGCCGGGGATATGAGCATTCTGGCTTGGTCGCTGCTGGCT
>JAPPHT010000076.1 GCA_028874795.1 Chloroflexota bacterium | reverse complement strand
AACCCCGTCCATCCGCTCAACTCAACGTTGACGGGTTATTCAGAGCATCCCTATACTGTCGGCATGGCGTCATCGACGGCGGGTGGGCTCTCTCTCCTCGTGTTGCTTCTCCTAGCATTGATCGCCTGCTCATCCCCCACTCCAATTCCAACGCCGCCAGCACCCACTCCCACGCCAACGCCGACGCCAGTGGCGACGCCTACACCCGCAGCAACGCCCGCGCCAACCGCCGCACCCTTGGCCGCCGAGGCTGCCTTGCTATTGCGAACTGCTGCGGAGGTCCATAACAGACTCCTCGCCGCTGTAGAAGGCGGCTGCTCTCTCATGCACACGGAGGGTCGGTACAGGGTCTTCCGCAGGTTGCCGTCCGGCGAGGTGTGGGGCGACCCGACCGGAGGTGTCAGAACGCTCATCATCGAGCGCACCCCCGGTGGTCAGACTGAGGTCGTGGCGAGCTCGATAACAACCGCCATCCGAGGCGGGGCGGTCTTCAATGACGAACCAGAATTCCGGGACTTCAAGTTGCACTCGGAAGTAAGTCGGGTGGAAGAGGTGCTGCGGGGCGCTTCCTACGTGGGAGAGGCGTCCTTCCTGGGGCAACCCGCCCTCCGGTTCGAGGCCCGTGCGGAGCGCCCCGAACTGGATGCCGGCGAGGCAAAGACGCTGCTCGTCCGGTACTTCGCCACGGCCAATCCACTCATCCGTGGCGAGGAGCAGTACCTCGTGCTTGCCGACGGCTCGATGCACCTGGAACGCCAACGGTACGTAAGCGGGTTCGAGGCCCGGATGTGTGCGCCGGACGATGGCGAAGGCGAAGCCGACGTAGTGACGCGCAGAATCGCGGCGCGGACCGAGGCTCTATGGAACGAGTTTCGGGCGCAAGTCGAATCGGGGTGCGCCTTGGAGCTGTCACTCGAAGGACATGACGGGGCGGAAATGAAGATGAGGATGGAGCGCGTGGAGGGGGAGATTGCCCTGGGAACACTTGACTGGTTCGCGTACCTCGGCGGGCTCGGTGTCTACACGGAGGAGCCCACCCCTTCCCCCTTCCCTGAAGGTGTGGTCAACGCTCCCTTCTACCAGGGTAAGACGGGGTTGAACGGCCTGCCCGCGGTTCGGTATGAACGGCGTGACCTGCATGCCGAGCAGGAAGGGTTGCGCGATGGGCTCACAGTCGTCGAATCCGTGTTGGCGAATCCCCTCCTCTCACGCCTTACTCAGTACACGCTCCTACACGACGGGGAGCGCATAGTGGAGCAGGCATCGGCGCTCACTGCCATCCGGGCAGTAGATTGTCCCTACCGTCCTACCGGCCGTACGAAGTGACCCGCCGCCAGTGCGCCGCCCGCCAACCCAGCCACGATACCTGCAACTCCGGCAATCGTTATCGAAGAGAGCGTCGCGGTCGTGTCCAGCAGGCCAGATTCGTCCAACTGTCGCGCCGTCAGCACAGGCCCCACCAACCAGAAGACTGCACCCGCACCAGCCCAAGCTTTCACAAGCGGCCACGTCCACCCTTGTGACCACTCCTCCTTCCCCGTACGGAGCAGCGTCCCCATGATGCTGCCCGCGAGCGCCCCGGCTGCCGCTCCGGCCGCTGGGAACGTAAGGAAGAAGAAACCTGCCCCGTAAACCTCAGCGACAGTAGTCCTATACCCAACACCCAGCGCGAGCATCACCATCCCAGCGCCCAGCCCTGCAAAGGCCCCGACTACAGCCCCGACGACCAGACCAAGGGTGGTGGCTGCTATCCACCGGGATGCTCCTGGCACGAAGGCCCGGACGACGAGATACTGCAACAGAACCGCGGGGGCTCCGAAACAGAAGCCCACCACTACCTGCCAGCGCAGCGAGAAGAGCAGGTGAAAGCCACCTTCGCCGGTGATTGCGCTGCTGACCAATTCGGCCAACCCCGCGCCGACCCCCAGCCCGAAGGCTGTGCTGGATACCCACAGGAACCACAATGCTCTCCGACTATTGAAGCGCTGGTCCATGGCGCCAGATCTCATCTCCAGCCTCAGCGTCCTGATCCCGCGCGGAGGATGGCGAACCGGGCCAACAGGAAGACCATGCCGATCACCGCGTTCTCGAGAACTGCGGCCAGTAGGAGCCGCTCGCCGTCCGTGCCCTCGTCGTAGCGGAAGTAGAAGTGCAGGTGCCCGGTCAGGCTGCCGCACACCGCGACCACCAAGGCGGCCCACACCAGGCGCGTGGATCGCTGGCCAGCGGTCAGCGCCCGGACCGCCGCGTGCGCCATTACGGCGATGCAGAGCATCCTCAAGGCGAACATCCAGCTGCCCAACATGTAGTCCGACACCAGGGCCCAAAGCGAGACATCATAATGCCAAGCGGCCCGCATCCAGAGCCCGGCGGAGTAGCCAACGGCGGCAACGATGGCGATGGCGAGGAGGAGGTGGGCGCTCAGGGTCATCAGCCGCATATGCCTATCTTAGTTCACCCCGGCTTCACACCCTGACAATTGCCGCGCAAACGCTACAAGGATACCTGGCCCACCAGAACGCGAGTATGCCATCGCTTCACGCCCGAGGCCCACATTTCCGATAATTGGTGTTGCTACAATGCTCGCGCTACGGCACACGGAGGTGGCCCATGTTCTTAGGCCCTCATGGCCCGCAGAGAGAGTGGAAATCGAACGCTGCCGACCAGTTGCGCCGCATGGGCCTCGGTGATCAGGCAGAAGCACTGTATGGGGTCGAGAAACAGGCGAGCCCGCTGGAGGAGATGACGTCTGCCCAATTGCGTGAGGAGGGCAAACGCCGCGCTGCACAGCGCAAGGCTCGCCCGAAGTCACGCCTCGCCAAAGCTGCGGGCGTGGTTCAACCTCTGATCCTGGGCTTGCGTAGGTAACCCGGAAGGGAACCGAGCACCTGCGGGCACCGCCAACTGCACCTCCCTACCAGAGAAATCCCTCCACGCACCATGCTCTCCCGTTCAGCCGCCTCTGGATAACCCCGGTTCTCAGCCCGGGCGGCCGTCCACAGAGGCAACGTTTGCCATGGGCTCTGTGTCTCCCGACAGCGACATCGGCCTCTTGACCGGCTCTCGGGCGGAGTCAGACCATGATTGCATACACGCACTCGTGCGCACCCATGCGCAGAAGGAGCGCCCCCCATGACCGACCGACAGAATCCCACCCCCGCAGCCGTTTACGCCAGAGTATCCAGCGATCGGCAGGACGTCGACCTCTCCGTCGCCGCCCAGCTCCGCGCACTTCGCGAGTATGCGGAGCGCAACGGCTTCGTCATCGTCCGCCAGTACGTCGACGAGGCCGAGAGCGGGCGCGTCGCCGACAGGCCCCAGTTCCGACGCATGATCGACGAGGGCGGCAGGGCCAACTCACCCTTCGAGGTCATCCTCGTCTGGAAGTTCAGCAGGTTCACCCGCAAGCGCGAGCACGCCGTCGCCTTCAAGTCCATGCTCCGCAAGAAGGGCATCAGGGTCGTCTCCATCACCGAGCACGCCGACGACACCCCCACCGGCAAGCTCATGGA
>JAPPHT010000013.1 GCA_028874795.1 Chloroflexota bacterium | reverse complement strand
CCCACGAGCAGGGCTTCATCCCCCGCAAGCCGGACATGGAAGAGCTCTTCGCCCCGCCCATGCTCGACCTGTAAGCACGGGGGAACAATCCCCCGTCATTCCCGCACCGGCGGGAATCCAGAGTGCGCGGGCAGCGCACGCGGAGGGGCTGGTGGGGAATGGGGGGTTGTCATGCGCAGCGGAGTCCCGCGCTTCAGCGCTCAACATCTCTCAGGGGTCTGGTCCCTGCCCTTCGATGGGAAGGTAAGGATGAGTTGAATCAGGGGGCAGGGATGGCGCCTGAGTACTCTCGTGTTCTCACGAACGGAGTACCATGGAAGTGTGAGCTCTTCCTTCCCCAAACCGCGTATCGGCGTCAGCGCATGCCTCCTCGGCGAGCCGCTGCGCTACGACGGCGGGCACCTTCGTAACGCGTTCCTGACGCGGACGCTCGGCCCCCACGTCGAGTGGACGGCCGTCTGCCCCGAGTCGGAAGTGGGGATGGGGACGCCCCGCGAGCCGGTACGCCTCGTCGACGAGGGCGGGGCGCTCCACATGCGGGGAGTGCGCTCCGAAACGGATCACTCGGAAGCGATGCGCTTCTGGGCGGCGAGGCGCGTCGAGGAGTTCGCGAGCCCGGGGTTGCACGGCTATGTGCTCACGAAGGACTCGCCGAGCTGCGGCCTCTTCCGGGTGAAGGTCTATCCCCTGGGGGGGGGACCCGCCGCCCGCACCGGACGCGGCCTCTTCGCCGATGAGCTGACGAGGCGCTTCCCCTTGCTTCCCGTCGAGGAGAACGGACGCCTGAACGACCCCCGCCTGCGGGACAATTTCATCGAGCGCGTGTTCGTCTACCAGCGGTGGACGGCGCTGATGGACGGGCCCCGCGCGCCCTCTGCGCTCGTGGCCTTCCACACGGCCCACAAGCTCACGCTCATGGCGCATGCGCCCACGCTCTACCGGGAGGCGGGGCGTGTCGTCGCGCGAGCGGGCAGCGCCGATTGGCGTGCGATCACTGACGAGTACGGGCGTGTGCTGATGCGTGCTATGGCGCGCTTGACCACCCCGCGTAAGCACGCGAACGCGCTGCAACACGCTGCCGGGTTCCTGAAAGGACTGCTCGACAAGGGCGACCGCGAGGAGCTCGCCGGTGCGATCGAACGCTACCGTGTCGGCAAGGCCTCGTTCACCGCTCCGCTTACGCTGCTGCGCCACCACGTCCGCAGGTCCGGCGGCCCGGAGTGGCTCGCCGCCCAGACGTATCTCCAACCCTACCCGGAGGAACTGATGCTGGGGGGCCTTTAGTCATGCGGGTGTTGATTGCAGGAGCGACGGGGTTCGTGGGGCGTGCGCTGGTCCATGCGCTGGTGGAACGCGGCGACCAGCGGGTGGCGCTGACCCGCGATCCCACACGCACGCGCATGACCCTGCCGGGGCTGGCGCACACGTACGCCTGGCATCCGCTGGAGGGCCCGCCGCCCGCCGAGGCGTTCGAGGGTGTGGATGCGGTTGTGAACCTCATGGGGGAGAGCGTGGTGGGACGCTGGACCAGCCGGAAGAGGCGGGCCATCATGGAGTCGCGGGAGACGGCCACGCGTAACCTCGTGCAGGGGATGCGGGACGCGGCGAACGCGGGCGCCGTCCCGCAGGTCCTCGTCAGTGCGAGCGCCGTCGGCTACTACGGCGATCGGGGAGACGAGGAGTTGACCGAGGATGCATCATCCGGTGAGGGCTTCCTCACCGATGTCTGCGTGCGGTGGGAGGCGGCAGCAGACCAGGCGTCTGCCGCCGGGGCACGCGTCGTCCTGCTGCGCACCGGTCTCGTCGCGGGGCGCGGCGGGGGCTTCCTCGCGCCGCTGTCGCGTCTCACGCGCTGGGGCCTCGCCGGACCTGCCGGATCGGGTCGGCAATGGTGGCCGTGGGTGCACCTGGACGACGTCGTCGGTCTCATCCTCCACGCGCTGGACAACGATTCCGTGCGAGGACCGCTCAACGTCTGCGCTCCAGCGCCGGTGCGCCAACGGGACCTCGCGAGGGAGCTGGGGCGTGTCCTGCGCCGTCCTGCGCTCGTGCCCACGCCCGGGTTCGGGCTGCGCCTCGTGCTGGGCGGCTTCGCCGCGGAGTTGCTGAACAGCCGCCGCACCCTGCCCGCTGCCGCACTCGCCTCTGGCTACGCCTTCCGCCACCCTGACCTCGCCGCCGCCCTCCGCGACATCTATTCGTGAGTGCCGCCTCCATCGCTCCCGCGCTGAAGCGCGCGCGGAGAGCAGGGACCCCGCAGCCCGTACCCGTCATTCCCGCGAAAGCGGGAATCCAGAGCGCCCGTCAGGGCACACGGAGGCTGGGTTGTGGGCGGAGCGTCCGGCCCCGCACTTGATACGGGGGTGAGGGCGTCCTGAGTGGAGCGGAGGTTGGGGTTTGTCATTCCGAGCAGAGCCGTCGGCGGCAGCCGAGGGCGGAGTCGAGGAATCTCTCGGGGGCCTTCCCCCTCTCCCTCTGGGAAAGGGCAACGCGCTTCAGCGCGTGAGTGAGAGGGTTCGCGGGCAGGCGACGCATCCGTGACACCCGCCCCTTACCCGATCGCCCCTGCGTCCGTTACGCTGGACGCATGACCGTGTACCCTGCCTCTCCCATAGACCGCGTCTATGGCTCACAGGTGCAGCTATCGATAGGACCTATAGCTCCGGTCCCAACTTTCGAAAACACTGGCACTCTTGGCACTCTTAACCCGGGAAGCAGGCCACGGCCTTGGAAACGCCCCGATCAAGAGTGCCAAGGGTGCCAAACAGGGAGATCGTTTCACTCGTAGGACAAGGTTTAAGAGTGCCAGACTGCGGCAGCCGTTGGCATCCTTAATCCAATCAGGCCCCGACGCTTGCCCCGGACGCCGCTGTCGGCGAAATTAGGAGGGTGAGGGACGCACGAACATGACCACGCTCCACCCAACAGGGACCGGGACCCCGTTCCGCGTCGTCGCCGACTTCGAACCGCGAGGCGACCAGCCGCAGGCCATCGACCGGCTCGCGGACGGCATCCACAAGGGCATGCGCCACCAGACGCTGCTCGGCGTCACCGGCTCCGGCAAGACCTACACGATGGCCAAGACCGTCGAGGCCGTCCAGAAACCTACGCTCGTCATCGCGCCCAACAAGACGCTCGCCGCCCAGCTCGCGCAGGAGTTCCGCGACTTCTTCCCGGAGAACGCCGTCGAATACTTCGTCTCCTACTACGACTACTACCAGCCGGAGGCGTACGTCCCCTCCACCGACACCTACATCGAGAAGGAAGCGGACATCAACGACGAGATCGACAAGCTCCGCCACGCCGCGACCCGCTCCCTGATGACGAGGCGCGACGTGCTCATCGTCGCCTCCGTCTCCTGCATCTATGGTCTCGGCTCACCCGCCGAGTACTTCGCGTTCGTGGAGCGCATCACGCGGGGCGAGCGCCTGAACCGGCAGAAGCTCGCGCGACGCCTCATCGAGATGCAGTACGAGCGCAACGACTACGACCTGGCCCGCGCCCGCTTCCGCGTGCGCGGCGACACGCTGGAGATCATGCCGGCCTACGAGGACGTCGCCGTGCGCGTCGAGTTCTTCGGGGACGACGTCGAGCGCATCGTCGAGGTCGATTCGCTGACCGGCGAGCTGCTCTCCGAGCGTTCGCAGATAGACATCTATCCCGCCAAGCACTTCGTGACCTCCCGCGAGAAGCTGGAGGAGGCCGTCGTCGAGATAGAGCAGGAGCTGGAAGAACGGCTCATCGGCCTGCGGGAGGGCGGTCGGGTGCTGGAGGCGCAACGGCTGGAGCACCGCACGCGCTACGACCTGGAGATGCTGCGGGAGACCGGCTACTGCGCGGGCGTCGAGAACTACTCGCAGCCTCTCGGGAGACGTCCACGCGGCAGCACGCCGTGGACGCTCATGGACTACCTGCCGGACGACCACCTCCTGATCATCGACGAGTCCCACATGGCCATCCCGCAATTGCGTGGCATGTTCCACGGGGAGATGTCGCGCAAGGACGCGCTCATCGACTTCGGGTTCCGCCTGCCGTCAGCGCGCGATAACCGACCGCTGAACTTCGAGGAGTTCGAGCGCATCGTGAACCAGGTCGTCTACGTGTCCGCGACTCCGGCCGCCTACGAACTGCAGCACAGTTCGCAGGTCGTGGAGCAGGTCATCAGGCCGACCGGACTCCTCGACCCGACCCTCGAGGTGAAACCGACCAGGGGGCAGATCGACGACCTGCTGGAGCAGATAGGCCTCCGTACCGCGAAAGGCGAGCGGGCGCTCGTGACGACGCTCACCAAGCGCATGGCGGAGGAGCTGACCGACTATCTGCGCGAGATGAACGTCAAGGTCCACTACCTCCACTCCGAGGTGGACACGCTCAGGCGCACGGAGATCCTGCGCGACCTTCGGCTTGGCGTGCACGACGTGGTCGTCGGCATCAACCTGCTCCGTGAGGGGCTGGACCTGCCGGAGGTGAGCCTCGTTGCGGTGCTGGACGCCGACAAGGAAGGCTACCTGCGCTCCACGCCGTCGCTGATCCAGACGATAGGCCGGGCGGCCCGTCACCTGGACGGCCACGTCATCATGTACGCGGACCGCATCACCGACTCCATGCGGCAGGCGATAGACGAGACGGAGCGCCGCCGTACGCTGCAGACAGCCTTCAACCAACGCGAAGGCATCGAGCCCGAGGGCATCCGCAAGGCGATACGCGACATCACGGAGTCCATCCGTGAACTGGCGGAGCCGCGCGCCGCTTACGGCGTTCGGCAGGATATGCCGAAGGACGACCTTGCCCGTGTGGTGAAGCAGTTGGAAGCGGATATGAAGGAGGCGGCCCGCCAGCTGGAGTTCGAGAAGGCGGCCCTGTTGCGCGACGAGATGGTGGACCTCAAGCGACTGCTCGTTGCGCAGGAGGTCGCCGACCGTGGCGCGGGCGGCGAGGCAACGCCCGTGCGCAGAGCGGAACCGGAGCCGAGACCCTACGAGAGAGCTGGCGGCAGGCGGAGGCGCAAGCGGTAGGGATGCGCAGACGGCTCCTCTTCCTGTTCGGCATCCTGCTGGTGGCGCTGGTCGCCTTCGCCTTCCTCAACTGGAACGATGCCGCCCTGCCCGGCGAGGCCCTGCCGCCCCCATTCGACGAGTGGGCCGCGCCGGACGTTCCGATGAATGCGGCCGTCTATGTCGCGCCTCAGCGTCCTTCGGCAGTCACCATCCGCGGCGCCGATGGACGCGAGGCAACGGGGCGCGTCGTCCGGTTCGAGGGGGTGGCGGTCGACCCGGTGCGCGAGTATGCGGGACGCGTGGAGTTCGTGGATGCTGCGGAGGCGTCCGTGGCGGCCCTGGCGCTCGAAGCCGGCATCTGGAGGCGCGCCGAGGGCCGCACCCTCCTGTTCGGAAAGCCGGACAACGCGTGGGCGGAGACGGTCCACGTCGCGTGGACGGGAGAGGACCGCTTGCCGTGGGCGGAGCGTGACCCTGCCGCACGGCATGGGTGGCTTCTGCTGCCGGACGCCCCGCTCTCGCCGTTGCTGGCGCTCGGCTTCATCCGGAACCGGGAAGACGTGCTGGACAGGACGCTCGCCGAGTTGGGCCTGGGGGTAGGCGGCCTCGGCACCGGGCTGCGGTTTGCCCGGGTGGACCTCGTATCGTTCGGGCTCTACGGGGAGTTCGGCGAAGCCCCGTCCGTGATCAACGCAGACGTGTTGCGCGGCATGGGCGCCGGCATCATCGTGGTCGCGGAGTCGAGCTACCCTGCGTTCATCGTGGGGCTGCTGTGGGGGCGCATCGTTTCGGCGGCAGGCCTTGAAGCGGTGGCCCTGGGTGGCGAGGAGGCGCACTACCGCTCCCTGGACGACGAGTGGCACCTGATGGCGAAGCGATACGGACGGACCCTCTACTTCTTCGTGGAAGCGTCCCGTGGAGAGGTGGAGAAGCTGGCCCTTTCTGTGGTGCAGAGCCAGCGCGCCAGGCGCGGCGGATAAGCGAGCTTCAGTCCTCCGGCGGCTTCTGTTGTTCGAGTATCTCTCGGAGTTCCTTCCGCAACTGCGCGTTGGGCTTCGGCGGCGGGGTGAACTTCTTGCGGTTGTGCTTGCCCGGCTTGTGCTGGTGGGCGTACTTGCGGTCAGCGAGGCTCATCCCCTGCTCCTTCCGCGACGGCCTGCTGCTCCGGCATCGCCTCCAGTTCGGTGAGCCGCTCTTCGAGCGCCGCCCAGATGGCATCGTACTCGCCGCGGACACCGGCGCTGGCGAGGACCGTAGGCTGCGAGTCGTCGCGGTAGTCGGCGCGCAGCGCGATCTCGCCAAGGAACGGCAGGGAGAGGTCGTTGGCAAGCTCGCGGCCCGCACCGGAGCCGAACACTTCACCCACGTAGTTCTCGACGACTCCCAGCACCTCCACGTTCAGCTTGCGGATCATGTTGATGGAGCGCTTCGCGTCCAAGGCGGCGAGGCTCTGCGGTGTGGTCACGACGACGAAGCCGTCCATCGTGAGCACCTGCATGACCGTGAGCGGCGCATCCGAGGTGCCGGGCGGCATATCAACGACGAGGAAGTCGATCTCGCCCCAGTCCGTCATCTGGAGGAACTGATTGATGGCGTTATGGATCATGGGGCCGCGCCAGATGATGGCCTCTTCCGGGTTCTGCTGGAAGTAGGACATGGACACGGCTTTGACACCGAATGCTTCTGCGGGCTTGATGCGGCCGTCCGCGCTCTCGGGGTGGGCGTCGCTGCCGAGCACTTCCGGGGCATTTGGGGTGTCGATGTCGGCATCGAGCAGGCCGACGGCGTAGCCTTTCTCCGCGAGGTACGCCGCGAGGTTGACTGCGACGGTGGTCTTGCCGACGCCGCCCTTGGCGCTGTACACGCCTATCTTGGTCTTGATCTTGCCGAGAGACCGGCTGATGGCGCGGCGCTGCTCCCATTGGCGCTTGATCTGCGCGAGGCGCGCCTGGCGCTGCTCTTCGTTCATCGTCATCGGGGCGTGCACTCTCCCCGGGGCGCGGCCCCGTACTGCCAGCGTTACGCGGCTGGGGCGCGCGTTAGTCGTCGAGGCCGAGCAGCTTGCGCCCGTCTTCGGTGATGCGGTCGGGCGACCAGGGCGGGTCGAACGAGATCTCCACGTTCACGTCTCTGACGCCGTCGAGATCGGCGATGGCCCATTCGGCCTGCTGAGCGATGAACGGCCCCATGCTGCATCCGGCGGCGGTGAGGGTCATGTCCACGTGGACGTTGCTGTCGTCGTCCACTTCGATGCCGTAGATGAGGCCGAGGTCGACGACGTTCACCGGAATCTCGGGGTCGTATACGTCCTTCAGCGCTTCGGTTACTTCCTCCACCGTTACTTCAGCGGCCATGGCGTTTGTCTCCTCTCGCCTGTATGAGCCGATTCTAGCAGAAGCCGCAAGCACGACTCACGGCGCGCCTCGAGTGAGGATCGAGATCCGAGAGGGAGGCTACTCTTCGTCGGGGAGGTAGATGACGTCGCGGGGCTTTCCCGGTTCGCCGGCGGCGGCGACGATGCCCTCGTCCTCCAGCTGGTCCATCAACCGGGCGGCGCGAGGATACCCGATGCGCAGCCTGCGCTGGAGCAGCGACGTGGACAGCTGGCGGTTGGCCGCGGCGACCTGCAAGGCACGTTCGTAGAGCGAGTCGCCCTCGTCGAAATCACCGCCATCGCCAGCGCTCTCGGCAGCTGCGGTCTCGGCTTCCCGCGCCATGTTCTCCAGTGGTATCTCCGGCAGGTTGGCGTCGGGCGGCAACTGCCGCCAGTGTTCGCTGATGGCTGCGCTCTCGTCCTCGGAGATGAAGACGCCCTGGACGCGCTTCGGTTTCGGGGAGTCCGACGAGATGAAGAGCATGTCGCCGCGGCCAAGGAGGCGTTCGGCGCCTGCGGAGTCCAGGATGGTGCGGGAGTCGACCTGCGAAGCAACGGCGAAGGCGATACGGCTTGGGAAGTTGGCCTTGATGAGGCCGGTGAGCACGTCAACGGACGGGCGCTGGGTGGCGACGATGAGGTGGATGCCCGTAGCACGGCCCAGCTGTGCAAGGCGACAGAGCGACTGCTCGACGTCGAAGGACGCAGTCATCATCAGGTCCGCCAGCTCGTCGATGCAGATGACGAAGTACGGCATCTCCTCGGTGGCGCGCGGGTTGCGGTTGTAAGAGACGATGTTGCGCGCCCCGGCCTCCTCCAAGAGCTTGTAGCGGCGCATCATCTCCTGAATCACGCCCTTCAGCAGACGGACGACCTTGTCCGGGTCGACGACGACGGGCGTTACGAGGTGGGGGATGCCGTTGTAGGGCGTGAGTTCTACGCGTTTGGGGTCAACCAGGAGCATCCGGACCTTTGCGGGGTCCTGGTGGCAGATGATCGACGAGATGACCGTGTTGATGCAGACGCTCTTTCCGCTGCCCGTTGCGCCTGCGATGAGGAGATGCGGCATCTTGAGCAGGTCGAGAGCAACGGGCTCGCCGGCGGAGGCCAGGCCAAGCGCCACGGGCAGACCTCCGGCGGCGAGCATCCGTTCGTACTCCGGGGACTCCATCACCGTTCGGATGGTCACCATTGAGGAGGATCTGTTGGGCATCTCCACGCCGACGAGCGATTCGCCGGGAACGGGTGCCTGGATGCGCAGGGTTGGCGCGGCCAACGCCAGCGCAAGGTCCTTCTCCCGCGCGAGTATGCTGTCGACCTTGACGCGGTTACGCACCTCCATCTGCACCTGGTTGTCTTCCTGTGCGGCGAGCGCCCTTGCCCGCGCGGACATCGCCTTGCGGTTCCACCCGGGGACGATGCCGAACATCGTGACGCTCGGCCCAGGCCGTATCTCCGATACGCTGACTTCTACTCCATGCTGCGCCAGCGTCTCCTCTATGAGCGCGGCGGTGAAGAGATGCTCCTCGGTGATGCTTCCCGCGGAGACAGGTGGCGCAAGTAGTTCGAGAGAGGGGAGTGGATTGGGTGCGACAACAGGACCTGCCCGCCGCGGCTCTGGTTCCGGAGTGGCCGGTACTGCTTCAACGGCAATCTCACCCCACGGCGCCTGGATCGGGACCGCAAGGGCCAGCGTTTCTTCCACGTCCGCCTGAAGTGAACCGTTGACGTAGAGGTGGTCCTCCTCGTGGGACTCTTCGACGGCGGACCGCTCTGCGATCTCGTGGGTCGGTTCCGAGGCAGCAGGCTCGACATCCGATCCCTCATCGACAGCAGGCGGCGCCATCGTTGCTGTTGCAGCGATGGAAGGCTGGGGCTCAGGTGCGCTCGGTTCGGTGGCCTTCAAGCCTGGCCAGGGATCGGATTTCCGTTCTGACCTGGCGTCCGATCCTGCAGGGCGGGGAGTCAGCGGTTTGGGGGAGGTCGGTTCCAAGTACGCAAGGCCCCGCGGGGCAGTCTCGTCCCGGGCCACCACTCTCTGGGTGGCAGTTGCGCGTCTGTATTCATCTGCCGCGCGCAACGCCTCCATCTGGGCAGCCCGGGAGGCCATGGCATTCGAGGCCAGATAATCGTCGACCTCCTGCATCACGGAACCCTGCTCTCGGTGGCGAAGGCGGCTTACGCCGGTGCCGATGCCTCTACTGGTCGCACGCGCTCCGCGGCCGATGCCGAGCGCTGCGTGGTTGAACAGCACAGGCGCAACGAGCCACGCCCCGAGCATGACGATAACGACCGTGCGGAAGACTCCTTGAGCGCCGTGGGGGCCTCGTATCTGCCCGCCGAGTTCGCCTCCCAGGGGCGCTACGCCGATGAGGGGGAACTCGGTGTGGAAGTAGGAGAGTACAGCGAAGGCACCTGTCGTGAGGAAGCCCAGCCCCAACACGTAGCGCCACTTGCGGGCCATTGCCCTGAACCCGCGGGAGAGCAGCCATCCCAGCCACGCCGCCCATGCCAGCAGCAGGACGAGTGCCACGCCCATGCCGCCGAGGACGTCTGACGCGGCTTCGCGCAGCGGGTCTATCGCCCAGGCGGGCTGTCCGATGATGACGTAGGCCAACAAGGCCGCCATGATCAGAAGGAGCAGAACGCCGACCTGGTTGAACAGCAATGAAGAGATGCGTTGCTTCACCCCTCGGACTTTAATGGGCTTTGCCGCGGTTGTGAGCCGGGTCTGCTTGCAGATTATGAGAATATGAAAGGCCGCCCACTGAGCTGCGAGTGAGCGTCGGCTCAGATCTCCAGGGGTACGGTGAGAATCATGGGGCGGCTACGCGTCTCCTTGTAGAGGAAGCGGCTGAGGGCCTCGCGCACGCGGTCGTTGACGTGGTCCTCGTTCAGCGGGTCGAGGTTCGGGGCGCGGAGCGCCTCGATGACGATGGCGGATGCCCGCTCCATCAGCTCTTCAGCTTCTCCCGGCACGGTGAACCCGCTGGAGACGATCTCCGGCTCGCCATACACTCGGCCTGTTGCGTGGTCCACGGGGACAACGACAACAACGAAACCGTCGCGGGAGAGCATCCGCCGGTCACGCAGCACTGCCTCGCCGACATCCCACGTGCGCAGCCCGTCTACGTAGACGTGACCCGCCGGTACAGGCTCTACGAGCCCCACGCTGCTGTCGTCCAACTCCAGGACGTCGCCGTCCTCCAGGACGAAGACGTTCTCCGGAGCGACACCCGTCTGCCTGGCGAGGTCTGCGTGCGCAGCGAGCATGCGGTACTCGCCGTGCACAGGTACGAAGTAGCGCGGCTTTATGAGGCGGAGCATCAGTTTCAGTTCTTCCTGGCTCCCGTGACCGGGAACATGAACTCCGGGCGACGTGCGGCGGGTGAGCACCTTCGCACCGCGCCGCGTGAGGTTGTCTACGACTGAGGCGATCACTGTTTCGTTGCCTGGAATGGCCGTGGCCGAGATGACGACAGTGTCGTTCTCGTGGACCTCGATGTCGCGGTTCGCGTTATTGGCGACTCGGGAGAGGACGGAGAGCGGCTCTCCTTGCGCGCCGGTCAGTACGATGACCTGTTGTTCATGGGGAAGCGCATTCAGCGACTGGAGGTCGATGAGCGCTCCGGGCGGTGCGTCGATGTAGCCGTTCGCGACGGCCATGTTGACGTTGTCGATCATGGAGCGCCCAGCAGGCGCGACCTTTCGCCCGTGTTTCACCGCGGCGTCCAGCACCTGCTGCACACGGGCTATGAGCGATGCGAACGTGGCGATAAGCACGCGCCCCGGGGCGTCGGCGATGACGTGTTCGAGCGCGGTGGCCACGACGCTCTCCGATGGCGTGTAGCCGGGGACTTCGGCGTACGTTGAGTCGGAGAGCAGCAGGAGCACTCCCTCGCTACCGAGTTCCGCAAGCCGTTGGAGGTCGGTGGGGCGCCCATCCGCCGGAGTGTGGTCTATCTTGAAGTCGCCGGTGTGGACGACCAGACCCGCAGGTGTGCGCAGCGCAATGCCGCAGGCGTCGGGGATGCTGTGGCAGACCCGGAAGTACTCCGCCTGGATGGAACCGAACCCGAGAACGCTTCCAGCGTCAATCTCATGGAGTTCTACATCGCCGATGCGGTGCTGGCGCAGCTTGACCTCGATCAGGTCGTGAGCGAGGGGCGGGGCGTAGACGGGCACGTCCAGTTCGCGCAGCACGTAGGGGAGTGCGCCTGTGTGGTCTTCGTGTCCGTGAGTGATGAGGATAGCCCGCACGCGCTCGGCGTTGGCGGTCAGGTAGGAGATGTCCGGAAGCACCAGGTCTATGCCGAGCATCTCCTGCTTGGGGAACATGAGCCCTGCATCGATGACGACGATGTCGTCGCCGTGCTCGACGCACAGCATGTTCTTGCCCACCTCCCCCAGGCCGCCGATGGCAACGATGCGGATGGGGTGCGGCATCGCCTAAAACATGCTCAGTTGCTGGGAGCCACTTCCCTCGTCCGGGTTTTCATTCGCGGCCGGTGCTCCCTGGGACTCCCGGTCCCTGAGCAAGGCGCCCAGTTTCGCGAAGTCGGCTTCGATGGTGGCGCGGAGCGCGCTGTTATGAAGAGCGGCAGCCGGGTGGTACAGAGGGAAGACCGTGACCCCATCGAAGGTGCGAGGCCGCGCTCTCACCTTGCTGATGGAGTCCCTGGGGAACCATCGAGCGAGTGCATGACGGCCCAGCGGAACGATGACAGCGGGATTGATCGCTTCTATCTGAGCGTCAAGGTATCCGGAGCAGGCGCTGATCTCGCCCGGGAAAGGGTCACGATTGTTGGGAGGGCGACATTTCACCATGTTGGTGATGAACACGTCCTCCCGCTTCAACCCGATGGAGTGAAGCAGTTCATCGAGATACTGTCCGGCCGCGCCGACGAACGGTCTGCCCTGCCGGTCTTCATTGAAGCCGGGGCCCTCACCGATGAACATGAGCGAAGCGTTGGGCGCACCTTCTCCCGGCACCGCATTTTCTCGTGTCCGGTGGAGAGCACAATCCTGACAGGTGTGTATCTGCTGGTGGAGTGCCTGGAGGTCAGCCACGGGCTCCCTGTCAGTCGGAAACGCCCTTGCTCTTGATGAAGTCCACAGCGTTCTCGATGGTTCGGATCTGCTCGGCGTCCTCGTCGGAGATCTTCAGGGTGAGCGCGTCAGTCGAGAACTCTTCCTCGAAGGCCATGATCAATTCAACGAGATCCAGGGAGTCGGCGTTGAGGTCGTCCACGAAGGAGGCCTCCATCGTGATGGCGTTCTCCTCCACTCCAAGCCTGTCCACTACTACACTCTTGACACGGTCGTAAACGGTCGCCATTTCCCTCCCTCAGCAGTCAGGTGTTCTGTTGGTCTGCTCGTTGAACGATGCTCCGAGCACGCCGTTGACGAATCTGGCGGAACCCTCGCTCCCAAATGTCTTGGCCAGTTCCACGGCCTCGTTGATGGCCACCAGCGGCGGGGTGGGCAAGTTCCCCGCCAGTTCGAAGAGCCCCAGCCGGAGAACGGCACGGTCCACCGCAGCGAGTTGCTCGACGGGCCACTGGTGCTGGTGGCGTCTGATAACGGCATCCAGCCTGTCCTGCTCCCCGACCACACCCAGGACGCAACTCTCCGCGAATGATATTGCCTCAGGTGTGGCGTGTAGCTCGTCCGCCCATGCCTCCAACGCGGGCCGCCAATCGTGTCCAGTAAGGTCGCACTCGTAGAGTACCTGGAGCGCAAGGACGCGCCCCTGGTGCTCCGGCCGCCTGCGACCTCGGCTGGCCCTTCTCGTATCGGCGGAAGACTCGATCATCGGGCTTTGTTAAGGAGACGCCTCGACCGTCCTATCGAGGCTAGATTCCCCGCAATGTTACGCCAGAGCGGTGACAGCGTCTAGGTCTGACACGGCCAGTGCGTCGGCGTCGGCCACGATACGCCGGGAGAGTCCGGACAGTACCTTGCCAGGGCCGAACTCGACGAACCGGTCCACGCCCTGCGCAGCCATCAGTTCCACTGAGTGCTGCCAGTAGACGCAGCCGCAGAGCTGCGAGAGAAGCTCCGACCGGACGTCCTCGGCCGACACTATCGGCAGGGCGGTCGTGTTGGCTACAACAGGCACAGCAGGGGCGCTCAGGGTTGCTTGCGCAAGGACACCCGCCATGCTCTCCTCCGCAGGTCGCATCACTTCCGTGTGGAACGCGCCTGCGACATCCAAAGGGATGGCGCGTCGCGCGCCCGCTTCTTTCGCGTTTGCTATCGCGTGCTCCAGGGCATCGTTCGGGCCCCCGAGCACGATCTGCTCGGCAGAGTTGACATTAGCGACCTGTGCGCCCGTTCCTTCGCAAGCGTGCCGGGCAGGCTCCAGCGGCAGTCCGATGAGGGCGGCCATACCGCTGGGTGTGGCGTCGCAGGCGGCCTGCATGAGTTCGCCCCGCGTCCGGACGAGGCGCAATGCCTCTGCCAGAGAGAGCGCGCCACCAGCGACCAGCGCGGCGTATTCCCCGACACTGTGCCCGGCCGTGAACGCGGGGCGAGGCATCGCTGTGCCGAGGCGCTCCTCCGCGGCGCGGAGCATGGCGATGCTCACGCACAGGATGGCGGGCTGGGCGTTCAGGGAACGGACGAGTTCATCCGCGGGCCCATCGAGTATAAGGCGGGAAAGCGGTACGCCAAGAACCGAGTCCGCTTCTTCAAAGACGGCACGAGCGGCAGGGGAGCCGTGGTAAGCGTCGGCACCCATGCCGACGGCTTGGGCACCTTGCCCCGGAAAGATGAAGGCGGTGGTCATGGAGCGCTGGCGCGCTACTCGAGGCCGCTGTCCACGCGGAGCACGTCACGTCCGCGGTAGTAGCCGCAGGACGGACAGGCGTGGTGCGGCTTCATCGCCTCGCGACAGCGCGGGCACTCAACGAGCCCGACGAGCGAGATGTGCTGGTGGGCACGATTCGTGCCGACCCGTGACTTGGATCGCTTTCTCTTTGGCAGTGGGGGCATGGTTCTCTCACTCCAACAACTTCCGCAGTACGGTCCAACGCTGGTCCTGGTAGTGCTCACATGAGCAGGCACTCTCGTTCCGGTCGTTGCCGCACTCGGGACAGATTCCCTTGCAGTCCTCCCGGCAGACGGGCGCCATAGAGATGCCCGCCAGCCTGTACTGGCGCAGCGCGTCGCTCAGGTCGAGCACGTGCTGCTCGTCGATGCTGTTCACGTCCGCGCCGGTGTCTTCCTCACCGTAGCGGAGCTTCGCTCCGGTAGCGATGTCCACACTCGGCAGAAAGACATCGTCCACGCTCGCCTCTATCCACGACGCGAAAGGCGTCAGGCAGCGGCTGCAGACGTAGTCCACGGACAAGGCGACGGGACCGGATGCCCAGACCCCGCGATCCGTGCGAGTGAGCCGTAACGCTCCTCTGACGTAGGCGGAGACGCCGTCGTCTGATTCGAGCGCCAAGCCGTCAAACTCGAACATCCGAGTAGCCCCAACAGCGTCCTTGAGGAGCTGGGCGACGTTCACTTGTAGCTGCAGGCTCATCGCCGTATCCGTACGCAACCGCATAAGTATAGCAGGCGAAATGTGCATATTGGTCCGACCTTCGTGTACGGGCTACCGCCGGCGAGCAAGGGCGATGGTTGCAGTCACCCGCGCTCGTTGGCGCGGCGTCCCGCTTCGGCGGCGGCGCGAAGGGCGGAGAGCAGGTCGTCGGAGCGGGCCCCGGGTGTGAAGACGGCGACCACACCCATCTCGAGAAGAGCGGTGCGGTCCTTCGGAGGGATGATGCCGCCTGCGATCAGCGGCACATGCTCCAGACCGGCCCGCTGGAGCGCGTCCATGACCGCGGGGATGAGTTCCATGTGGGCCCCGGAGAGGATGCTCAGGCCGACCGCCTCCGCCTCGAACTGCCGAGCCTGCTCAGCGATCTCGTCCGGCGTCTTGCGGATACCCGTGTACTCGACCTCGAAACCCGCATCGCGAAGGAGGCGGACGATAACGCGCGCGCCACGGTCGTGGCCATCAAGGCCCGGCTTTGCGATGAGGACTCGGGGAGCGTCCGGCATCGAGAGGAGCTAACGATCGAAGGGTGTCACGAACTCGAGAAGCGCGCCGTGGGTCTTCGAGGGGTCGGTGAAGGCGATGCGCCCGGTGAAGCCTTCACGCGGGCCAGTGATGATGGGGATACCGAGCGCTTCGAGTTCACGCGCCTTGACGTCCACATCGTCCACAGTGAAGGCCATGTGGTGGATGCCTTCTCCGTGGCGTTCAAGGAACCTGCCGATGACAGAGTCGGCACGCAGCGGTTGGAGCAGCTCGATGTGCGTTTCACCTTGCTCGATGAACGCACCGCGCACGCCGTGCTCCTCGTTGACAAGGATGCGCGCAGCAGTGGGGGAGTCCAGCAGGTCGTAGAACTGTTGCAGGGACTCCTCGATGCTGACAACGGCAAGGCCGACGTGGTTGAGCGCGCCAACGCGAGTGTTGCTGCTTGCAAGCGTCATGAGTGGATGGTAGCGCATTTGGCAATGGCGTGCTGCAGAGCAGGGATGAGGACAACACGCGGCCAATGCCTGCCATTCGCAGCAGGGATGGCTTGCCTTGCTGTTATCCCTCCGCGTGTGGTTAGATACGGCGCGATATCGAGCGGTATATCCGCTGGAGGGAGACCGATGATCATCAAGAAGGCGTACCGCTCATGCTTGTTGCTGATGGCGCTGGCCCTCATTGCGGGGCTGGTGATGACTGCTTGCGGGGGAGCAGATGAGCCGACCGCGACACCCCGTCCAACCGCTACTCCCGTCCCCGAGACGTCGGCACCTGAGCCGGCGCCGACAACCGCACCAAGCGCGCCAAGTGAGCCAACCGCTACTCCGGTGCCCGGCGCTCCCGCCCCTGCGCCGACCGCCACGCCCACTTCGCCACCCCCACCTCCCACGGCGACGCCTCTCCCGTCTTTCGACGCGGAGGCGCACTTCAAAGGCAAGACCATCCGCCTGGTGGTCGGTTTCAATCCGGGTGGCGGCACTGACACGCAGGCACGCTTCCTCGCGGCTAAGTGGGGCCAGTACATACCGGGCAATCCCCGCATCGTCGTCAGCAACCTGACGCCTTCACTGGCTGCGAACAACTTTGTCTGGGAGTCCGAGCCGAACGGGCTCATCCTCATCTACAACGCGACGGCGCCGATCCAGTCGTCCACAGAACCTGAAGCCGTATACAAGGCATCGGGGTTCGAGGTAATCGGCGCGCCTGTGGCCCGCAACGCAGTGTGGATGATCAACGGACACGAGTTGCCCTACAACGACATAACGGAAGCCATGGGAGCCTCCGGTCCGACCCTGATCGCAGCAGGTTCCGCTCCCACTCCGCAGGAGCTCGTGGGTGTTGGCGACCTGGGCAACTTCCTGCTGGCTGACTGGCTCAACCTGCCGTATGAATACAAGCTGGTAGCATCCACCGGGACCGAGCAAGAGTTGCTCATGATTGAGCGCGGCGACACCAACAACTTCACAGCAGGCAGCGTTTGGTACCAGTTGCCTCAGCGGAGACCAGGATGGGTTTCCAGCGGCTTCATCAAGCCCTTCGCAGGTCTCGCAGGCCCCGGTGGGTTCATCGAGGGCAACGCCGAAGTCGAAGAGTTCACTGCCTCCTACGCGCGCGACCTCATCACTGACGAACAGCGCGACATCTGGGATGGACTGATGGCCCCTGAGACGTTCGTAGGCAAGAACTTGCTGGCTCCGCCGGACACCCCTATCGACATCGTCAACACGCTCCGGAAGGCGTGGGACGACGCGCTGGCAGTACCCGACTTCCGCGCCGACTTTGAGCGGGTTCTCGCGCAGCCCATCGAGATACAGCAGGGCGGGGCGGAGCTGCAGGAGATCTTCGCTCAGGTCGAGGATTCTTTCCTCCGCAACATCGGGCAGTTGAGGGAAGTGCAGGAAGCCGTGTACGACAAGTTCACGAGGTAACGTTCGTCACGTTGGTCTGACAGAGTGCGGCGGAGCACACGGTGCTCCGCCGCGCGGATGATGGAGGCAGTACGTGAGCGAATTGCTGGAGGGTCTGTCGTACCTGGGCAATGGAGGCTATTGGGCGGCGTTCGCCGTTGCGGTCTTCATGGCCGTCTTCGTCGGGCTGCTGCCAGGGGTGTCTGCGACCCTGGTGATGGCGCTCTCCATCTCGTTCATCGTTCTGAACATAGACGACCCGCTCATCGGCATCGTCATGCTGGCGACCTTGACCGGCGTGGACAACACGCTTGACTCCATCCCGGCCGTGCTTCTCGGTCAACCCGGCGCATCGACCCAGGTGACGTTCCTGGAAGGGAACCAGTTGGCCCGCAGGGGACAAGCCGCGTATACGCTCGGGGCGGTCTACGCCGTCTCCGCAATGGGCGGCCTCGTAGGGGCCGTGGCACTGGCTATCGTCATTCCGGTCATCAAGCCCTTCATCCTTGCGTTCGGTTTTCCAGAGATCGCCGCGATGGCGTTGTTCGGTGTCGCGATGGTGGCGGCCCTGAGCTCCGGTGCGATGGTGAAGGGGCTGGCTGCCGCTGCCTTCGGGCTGCTGCTTGGCACCATCGGCATAGACCCGATCTCCGCCGCTCATCGGTACACGTTCGGGTCGCTGCACCTGTGGGAAGGGCTTCCGCTGATCGCGACGACGATCGGCCTCTTCGCGCTCCCCGAGATGATTGACCTGACGATGACGAGGCGTCCCGTGGCCTTCGAAGGAGCGGTGGTCAACCAGCGAGAGGTGTTCCGGGGCGCGCGGTACGGCCTTGGCAAGTGGAACATCGCCATCCGGAACGGGCTCTTCGGCGTGTTCCTCGGCGCAGTACCAGGCATCGGCGGCGCGGTGGTGGACTGGCTCTCCTATGCGATGGGCATCTTCTTCAGCAAGGACAAGAGCGAATTCGGCAAGGGTTCGCTGGACGGTGTGCTGTTCGCAGAGTCTGCCCAGAACTCGAAGGAAGCGGGACAGGCGATACCGACTCTGGCGTTCGGGGTGCCGGGTGGAAGGGCCTGGGCCTTCGTCATCGTCGCCATGCTTGCGTACGGCATAACCCCGGGCCCGCCGATGCTGGACCGCTTCGCCGACATAACCATCATGATGGTGTTCAGTCTGGCGCTGGGGAACCTCGCGGTGACCATTATCGGCATGTTCCTTACGGGGCAGTTGGCGAAGCTCACGCTGATCCCCTATCCCCTCATCGGGGCCATCATCATCCCCATCTCGTTCCTTTCCGCATACCTCGCCTCGACGGACCTGATCGCCATATACATCATCGTGTCCGCGGCTGTGCTCGGTCTGCTGATGAAGCATTACAAGTGGCCCAGGCCGCCCCTGCTGCTGGGGTTCATCCTGGGGCGCATCATCGAGTTCAACTTCCAGTCGGCCATCTCCATCCATGGGATGGGAGGGCTGCTGACGAGGCCCCTGACCATAGTGCTGTTGGTCCTGGCGATCGCTATCGCAATCACGTTCTCCAAGATGGGAAAGATCGGTACCGCCGGGACGCTGTCCGAAGAAGAGGCTCTGCCCGTGGTGCGCGGCGCCAGCGGGGACGACCCCGCGGCCGCCGCGGACGGGACGGCAGCGGTGGCACCCAAGCAGCGCACCTTCACGATAACGGCGGCCAGCATCTTCACCATTGCAGTCATCGGGATGGCACTCTGGGCACTGCAGGAGGCCTGGTTCGGGTTCCCGACGCGGGGCAAAGTATTCCCTGTTTCGTTGAGCCTGGCGGTCATCACCCTCGGTGGTATCCAACTCTTTCACGACCTGCGCCAGGGGAAGACCGGCGCGATCATGGACATCGGCATGAGGAGCGCCGGGATGGAGGGCGTGCGCAAAACAGCCATGCTGATCTTCTGCCTGGTCGCCGTGTTCATCGCGCTCATATTCCTGATCGGCCTGAAATACGCGACGATGCTCTTTCCTCTCGGGCCCACGCTGCTCTTCCTGCATGGGCGCACCCGCTATATCGGCGCGGTGATTGCGGTGTCATTCGTAATCCTCTTCAACCTCATCGTGATGGACTACGTGATGGCCGTTATCTGGGCAGAGCCCCTCATCGCTTTCTTCTCGTCTCGTTAGCGGCATCCTGGCGTGGAACGCCGGGCCAACTCAAGGAGGGCGGCTCAGCCTCCCCAAGCTCCTGTTGAGCCTGCTAACGAAGGCCATGGTCGCAGTTGGTGCTTGCGGAGAGTCTGCGTCCTGCCGAGAATCGGGAAAGCGAAGGGAGAACCGATGAAGCGGAGCACAGACCGTATACGCACGATGCACGCAGGAAGCCTGCCGAGGCCGGATGACGTTCGCGAGATGGTCGCGGCCAGGGCAGCAGGAACCCTTGTCGACGAAGAGCAGCTCGCCGGACGGCTGACCGAGGCGGTTGCCGACATCGTTCGCCAGCAGATCGACTCCGGCATCGACAGCATCAACGACGGCGAGCTGAGCAAGACGAACTTCACGAACTATGCCAACGAGCGACTCGGCGGCATCGAGTTGCGCACGTTCGGGCCCGGCGAGGGACCGGAGCCGCAGCAGATATCAGCCCGGGACAGGCTGGCCTTCCCCGGGTATTTCGACTCGCCGCGGGGCTTCGTCGTGGGGCGCCCCCGGGACAGGCAGCTCTTCTGCGTCGGCCCGATCACGTACATCGGCGCGGAACTTGTGCAGAGCGACATCGCACGCTTCAAGGCTGCCCTGGGCGGCATCGGCGATGCGGAGCCGTTCCTGCCTGCCGTCGCGCCGGGCAGCATCGACCACTGGCTGTGGAACGAGTACTACGCCTCAGAGGAAGAGTTTCTCTACGCCATCGCCGATGCCATGCACGAAGAGTACATGGCTATCGCCGATGCCGGGCTCATCCTGCAGATAGACGACCCGGACCTCTTCGATGCCTGGCAGATTCAGACGGAGATGGACGTCCAGGCATACCGGAAGTACGCCGAGGAACGTGTTGAGGTCTTGAACTATGCGCTGCGCGACATCCCGCGCGAGCAGATACGCCTGCATGCCTGCTGGGGCAGCTACCACGGGCCGCACGTGTCGGACATCGGACTGGAGCACATGGTGGACATCTTCCTCAGCGTCAAGGCGCAGGCATACTCGATCGAGGCCTCAAACCCGCGCCATCAGCACGAGTGGGAGGTCTGGAAGGACGTCACTCTTCCAGAGAGCGCCATCTTCATCCCGGGGGTCGTTGGCCACTTCAGCGATTTCGTAGAGCACCCGAAACTGGTTGCCGAGCGGCTCCTGCGGTTCGCTGCCATCGTGGGGAAGGAGAACCTGATGGCAGGCACGGACTGCGGGCTCGGGACCCGCGTCGGAACGCCCGACGTCTGCTGGGCGAAGTTCCGGGCCATGTCCGAAGGAGCTAGGCTCGCGAGCGAGGTGCTTTGGGGTTAGTGGGGGCGGACGCCGTCCGTAACACCGCTACTCGATCGCATACTCCTTGAGGAGGCTGCGCGCGATGACGATGCGCTGGACCTCGGACGTGCCCTCGTAGATCTCGGTGATGCGCTGGTCGCGGTACATGCGCTCAACCGGGTTCTCCTTGAAGAAGCCGTAGCCACCGAATATCTGGACGGCCTTGTCGACGCAGAAGTGCGCAGCCTCGGAGGCGTACAGTTTCGCCATCGCGGACTCGCGGGTGTGCGGCAGTCCCGCGTCCTTCAGCTGGGCGGCGCGCCTGGTGAAGAGTCGCGCGGCCTCGATCTGGGTCGCCATGTCCGCCAGCATGAACTGGATGGCCTGCCGCTCCTTGAGTAGTTCGCCGAACGTTTCGCGCTGCTGGGTGTAGCGGATGGCGGCCTCGAACGCGCCCTGCGCGAGCCCAACCGACTGTGTGGCGAGCGAGATGCGGCTGGAGTCGAGGATGGTCATCGCGATGCGGAAGCCTTCGCCCTCCTCGCCGAGGCGGTTGTCCACGGGGACGTGCACGTCGCTGAAGTAGACCTCGGCGGTACCAGAGCCTCGGATGCCAAGCTTGCCATGCATGCCGCGCATCTCGATGCCAGGCGTGTCGCTCTCGACGACGAACGCAGTCGTCCCCCGGTGACCCTTCGAGCGGTCGGTCGCGGTGAAGACGACCATGAGGCCGGACTGCTCCGCGTTGGTAATGAAGATCTTGGAGCCGTTGAGCACATACGCTCCGTTCCCGTTGTGGACGGCGGTGGTCTGCATGTCGGCTGCGTCGCTGCCGGAACTCGGCTCGGAGAGCGCCCATGCCACGATCTTGTCTCCGGCGCATGCGGGCGGGAGGAAGCGCTCGGCCTGCTCGCCGTTGCAGAAGCGGTCGATCGTGGAAACGCCGAGTGAGAGGTGAGCGAGTAGCGTGGTGCTGGAGGTCATGCAGGCGCGAGCGACCTCTTCGGCGGCGATGGCAAGCTCGGCGTAGGATGCGCCTTCGCCTCCGTGCTCCGTCCTGGCCGTCATGCCCATGAGGCCCATGCGCTTCATGGCCTCGATGCTCGCCCATGGGAACTCCTCGTTCTCGTCCCAGCGTGCGGCGTTCGGGGCGAGCTCAGCGTCGGCGAACTCGCGCATCGTGTTCCGCAGCAGCCGCTCCTCCTCGGTGTACAGCGCGTCCATCCCGCACTCCTTTCGTTCTACAATCGACAAGGGCTGATTATAGAACCCGGCCCATCCAAGTGAGGAACGCATGGATATCGAAGAGAGCGGTCTGGTGCTCAGTGACAGGGTGATCGAATTCGCGGAGCCGGTGAAACCGCTCCTATCCCTGCGGGTGAACGGCAGCGTCATCAACTCGGTCACGGAGCGAACGCAGGCGCTCCAGGCGTGGAAGGTGCGTGTTGCCTCTGCCGTCAAGGCTGTGCGTGGAGAGGAGAGATGGGACCCCGCGGATACTTATGCGATCACGCTGGCGTTCAAGTTCCACCTCCCGAACCACGGTAACCAGCGCCTCGATGTGGAGAACTTCGTCAAGCCGGTCATCGACGCATTGGCTGCCGGCCTGTTCTGCCCTCCCCAGATAAATCCGCGCGACATCCTCCACTGGGACTACGACGATTCGAACTTCAACACCTTGCTGGTACACCGCCTTCCTGATGCGGCGACCAGGGGCGCCGAAGGGGTAACCCTGTCAGTTTCAAGTGCCCGGGAGCTCCAGGCCTAGGCGATGTCAGGAACCCTGTACGTCGTCGCCACACCCATCGGAAACCTCGAGGACCTGACGCCGCGTGCGGCGCGCATCCTGGGGGAGGTGGCGCTGATCGCGGCGGAGGACACCCGGCAGACCAGGAAGCTGCTCAGCTACCTGGCGCTGTCTACGCGCACCGTCAGCTACAACCAGCACAACGCGCGGCAACGAGCGCCCATGCTGTTCGGTGCACTGCGCGAAGGAGACGTGGCCTTGGTAACGGACGCGGGAGCCCCCGGAGTGAGCGATCCGGGCTCGGACCTCGTTACCGGGGCCGCCGAGCGCGGCTACACGGTCGTCAGCGTCCCGGGGCCGTCCGCCGTGACCGCGGCGCTCGCGGTTGCCGGGTTTCCCGCGGACACGTTCCACTTCCTCGGCTTCCTGCCGAGAACGACAAAGGCGCGCCGCTCAGCACTTGTCCACGTGTCCTTGCTGCGGCCGACGCTCGTCCTCTTCGAAGCGCCGCACCGGCTGCTTGCGACTCTGGCCGCCATCGCTGAAACGCTCGGTGACAGGCGCATCGCCGTGTGCCGGGAGATGACGAAGGTACACGAGGAAGTGTTTCGCGGGACTGTCCGGGAGGCCATCGCGCACTTCGCCGTACCGCGCGGCGAATTCACGCTCGTCATCGAAGGGGCGCCCCACGCCTCCGTGAGCGAACCGCCGGCGGTGGAGGAGATCGCGGCGGCGATGACTGACGCGCGCGCGTCGGGCCTCAGCCGTCGCGACGCTGCGTTGCAAGTGTCGAGCGAACTGGGCGTATCGCGCCGCGCGGCCTACGCTGCCTGGGAGCGCGGATAGGGCAGCGCCCGCCGGCATCGACGTCAGGCGTCCGTGCGCCAGGCGCGACGGTCCGGCACTCTGATTCTGAGACTGCTAGAATGCCCAAGAGTAATTCATGCCTGAACGTATACTCATAGGGGTCGCCTGGCCCTATGCCAACGGCCCGTTGCATCTCGGTCACATCGCAGGAGCCTACCTTCCCGCGGATGTTTTCGCCCGCTACCACCGCATGCGCGGCAACGACGTGCTCATGGTGTCGGGCAGCGACTCCCATGGGGCGCCGATCACGATGCGGGCCGACGTCGAGGGGGTCCCTCCGAGGGAGGTCGTCGAACGGTACCACGCCTCGTTCCTCGAATCCTGGGAACGGCTCGGCATCACGTTCGACCTCTTCACGACGACGATGACCGACAACCACCGCAAGGTGACGCACGACCTGTGGCGTTCGCTCCAGCAGCGAGGTTACATCTATGAGTCGAGCATGAAGGTGGCCTACTCGCCGGACTACGACCGCTTCCTGCCTGACCGCTATGTGCGAGGCGTTTGCCCGAAATGCCAGTTCGAGGACGCCCGTGGCGATCAGTGCGATAACTGCGGCTCGATCCTGGACCCGGTGGACCTCGGCAACCCGGCCTACAACGTCGACGGAGAACGCCATCCCGTCGAGATACGTGACACGGAGCACCAATTCCTTCGGCTAAGCGCCTTCCGCGACCAACTCGCTGCGTGGGTCGAAGAGCAGCGGCACTGGCGTCCCAACGTTCGGAACTTCACGTTGGGCTTCCTGCGCGAAGGGCTGAAAGACCGCGCCATCACACGAAACCTGGACTGGGGGCTGCCGGTGCCGGTGGAGGGTTACGAGGACCGGCGCATCTACGTCTGGTTCGAGGCGGTCATCGGCTACCTCTCCGCGAGCGTGGAGTGGGCGGCCCGTAACGGACAGCCGGAAGCGTGGCGTCCCTACTGGGAGGACCCCGCTACGCGCGCCTACTACTTCGTGGGCAAAGACAACATCCCGTTCCACACGATCATCTGGCCCGCGATGCTGCTGGGGCAGGCCGCGTACATCCTTCCATACGACGTTCCCGCCAACGAGTTTCTGAACCTGGAAGGGAGGCAACTCTCAACGAGCCGCAACTGGGCGGTATGGGTGCCGGACTATCTGGACCGTTTCCCGCCGGACCCCTTGCGCTATCACCTCGCGGCCAACCTGCCCGAGACGAGCGACGCGGATTTCACCTGGAGCGAGTACGTCCGCCGCAACAACGACGAGCTTGTAGCAACGTTCGGAAACCTCGTGCACCGGGTCCTTACGCAGGTCTACCGCAACTTCGACAAGTGCGTGCCCGACCCCGGCGACCTCGGCGTGGCGGACAAGGAGCTCATCGGCAAGGCGGAAGCTGCGATGGGCGCAGTTGCAGAGTCGCTCGAGGCTGTGCGCCTCCGCGAAGCACTGAACACCTCCATGGGCCTGGCTCGTGAGGCGAACCGCTATCTGGACGCACAGGCGCCGTGGCAACAGGTGAAGAGCGACAAGACTGCGGCCGGGCGCACGTTGTACACGGCCATGCAGGCGCTCATGGCATTGCGCGTGACGCTCCACCCCTTCCTGCCGTTCAGCACGCAGCGTCTCCATGAACTGCTGGGCCGCGCCGGTCGGGTGCAGGACGTAGGCTGGCATCTGGAAGCGAGCGAACCGGGCGCTCCGTTACCGGAGCCAACACCGCTCTTCGCCAAACTGGATGATTCTGTGGCCGCTGAGATGCTGGCCAAACTCGGGTAGGCAACGTGGAGATGACTGATACGTTGACAGTGAGTGATCGCTTGGACGAGCAGGCCCGGTTCATCTACGAACCGGTGCTCAGTGGTCTCGACCTGGTTATGGACAATCTGGGCGGCCTGGCCGAAAGTTCCGGCGTGCCGCGGGACATGGTCTCCCACGTTGTGGAGGGAGGCGGCAAGCTGGTGCGCCCCACGATAACGCTCCTGGCGGGGGCGCTGCGTCCCGGCGAGGAAGAGCCCATCGTGAAGATGGCCACCGCAGTCGAACTACTGCACATCGCTTCACTCATCCACGACGACACCGTGGACCACTCCGAAAAGCGCCGAGGCCGCGCCACGGTGAGCAGGCTCTGGGGTGACGACATGGCCGTGCTCCTGGGCGACTACGTGTTCGCGGCGTCCGCGACGTTCGTATGCGACACGGGAAACATCCGCGTGGTGCGCCGATTCGCCGAGACGATCATGGAACTGGCGCGGGGTGAACTCACGGAGCGCCTCAGCAAGCATGACTGGTCGCAATCGTCGACAGACTATGAGCGGCGCATCTACGACAAGACGGCCTCGCTCATCTGCACCGCCGCGGAATCCGGCGGCGTGCTGAGCGGTGCGCCCGAAGAGGAGTCCCAGGCGCTGCGCTCGTTCGGATACAACGTGGGCATGGCGTTCCAGATAGTCGACGACGTGCTGGACTTCACCAGCAGCGAGGAGGAGCTCGGCAAGCCCGTAGGGAACGACCTGCTGCAGGGGACACTCACTCTGCCTGCGCTGTTGTTCGCCGCGAGTCACCCCGGAGAGGCTGTTGTACGACGTCTGCGCGATGGGAGCCGAGACGAGAACGACCTTGCCACCATGGTTGAGTTCGTCCGGAACTCGTCGGCGATAGAAGAGACACTCGCACAGTTGGAGGGCTACCGGAACGCGGCGCGAGCAGCCGTTGCGCTACTGCCCGATGCGCGGGCACGCCAGTCGCTGGATGCACTGGTCGACTACCTCGCGCAGCGCCGCAACTAGCGGCGAGGCTCCGTGAGAAAGTCGGCGTTCAAGACGTTGACCGGTTCGCCTGCAGCCCACGCCTTGATGTTGTCCACCGAGTACTGGTAGAAGGCCGCGAGGCTGTCCAGCGTTGCGTAGCCCAGGTGCGGCGTGAGCAGTACGTTGTCGAGCTCAAGCAACGCGTGGCCCGCCGGCAGCGGCTCCACGTCGTAGACGTCCAGCGCGGCACCCGCGATACGGCGCTGGCGAAGGGCCTGAATCAGCGCCTCCTCCCGAACGATGGGGCCGCGCGACGTGTTGACCAGGAACGCGGAGGGCTGCATGAGACTGAACTCGCGTTCCGTAACCCATCCCCGGCTCAGGTCGGTCAGAGGCACGTGAATCGTGAGGATGTCGGCCTGCGAGAACAGCTCGTCCCAGGAGACGTAGTTTGCGCCGCTCGCCGCGGCCCGTTCCGGTGTGAGCGTTGGGCCCCACGCGATGACGTTCATCCCGAACGTTTGCTGCGCGCTGACCGCGATCTTCGTGCCGATCCGTCCCATGCCCAGTACGCCGAGCGTGCGGCCGGCGAGCCCTGCACCCAGCCTCGTCTGCCACTTCCCCTCGCGCATGCGCTGGTCCTCCCAGCCGATGTGCCTCGTAACCCCGATGATGAGGCCCCATACGAGCTCCGGCGTAGAGTCGCCCGCGCCGTCCGTTCCTGTGACAGGGATGCCGAGCCTTCCGGCCTCTTCCCCGTTCACGTGGGGCTGGCGCCGCCCCGTGCCAGAGAGCAGCTTGAGGTTCGGGAGTTGACGCAGCACGTCCGTGGGTATCGGCGTGCGCTCACGCATCATCTGGACCACGTCGAACGGGGCGAGGCGGTCTGGCATCTCCTCAGGCGTGATCGCCTCCCGGAAGAACGTCACCTCCGCTCCTGCTATCGAGTCCCAGTCTGCGAGTTCGTGGGCGATCCCCTGGTAGTCATCCAGCACAGCGATGCGCATGGTCTCTCCTATTCCGTGAGTTCCCTGAGCAGCGAGTAGAGGTCCAATTTCATCTCGTAGCCGATGCCGGGTATCTCGGGCAGCCGCACCCGGCCGCCTTCCGGCTGCACTCCGTCCGCGAACCCCCGAACGGCTGAAAGACACCGGGATACGATTCGTTGCCGCCAAGCCCGAGCCCCGCGGCGATGTGGAGGGCGAACAGGTGACCTCCGTGCGGCACGCACCGGGTGCGGGGCCAGCCAGAAGCCTCCAGCATCTCCACGGTGCGCAGGTACTCCACGAGCCCGTAGCTGAGTGCGGGGTCGAACTGGAGCACGTCGCGGTCGGGGCGCATGCCGCCGTAACGTATGAGGTTACGCGCGTCATGCACGGAGAAGAGGTTCTCGCCTGTGGCAAGCGGGGGCTCGTAGCGCGCGGCCAGTTCGGCCTGCAAAGCGTAGTCGAGCGGGTCGCCCGCTTCCTCGTACCAGCGCGGGCCGTATGGGGCCATCGCCTCACCGTAGGCTATCGCCTCGTCGAGGTCGAAGCGTCCGTTGGCGTCGACGGCGAGTCTCGCGCCGCTGCCGGTGACAGCGATCACGGCCTCGATGCGGCGCAGGTCCTCGTCGAGCGATGCGCCGCCGATTTTCATCTTCACGGTGTCGTAGCCCATGTCCAGGTAAGTGCGCATCTCGTCCTGCAACGCTTCGACACCCTTGCCGGGCTGGTAGTAGCCACCAGCCGCGTAGACCCAGGCGTCGTCCAGAGGCGCGCCGTCGCCGTAGCGCCGCGCGATGAGGCGGTACAGGGGCTGTCCTTCCGCTTTCGCGACCGCGTCCCAGAGCGCCATGTCCAGCGCGCCCGCGGCGACCGACCGTTCGCCGTGACCGCCGGGCTTCTCTCCCGTCATCATCACATCCCAGACGCGGTGCGGATCGAGCAGGCCGCCTTCGTCGATGAGGGAGGCGGGGTCGGCGTCGAGGATGCGCGGGATGAAGCGATCGCGCAGGATGCCACCCGCAGCGTAGCGTCCGTTGGAGCTGAAGCCGTAACCGATGACCGGTCTGCCGTCGCGGACCAGGTCAGTGATGACGGCGACGACGGACGCCGTCATCTGCGAGAAGTCGATGACCGCGTTCCGTATGTCGGAGCGCATGCTGGCGGTCATCTCGCGGATATCGAGGATGCGCACGGACCTACCGGGCGGCGGCGCGTTGCTCGCCTGCGTGGTAAGAGGAACGGACGAGCGGGCCCGAGGCGACGTGCGAGAAGCCCATCTCGTAGCCGACGCGCTCGAGTTCGGCGAACTCGCGTGGGTGGTAGAACCGGTCCATCGGTATGTGGCCGAGGGACGGCCGCAGGTACTGACCGATGGTGAGCAGTTGCACGCCCGCCTCGCGGAGGTCTCGCATGGTTTCGAGCACCTCTTCCGTGGCCTCGCCGAGCCCGACCATCATGCCGCTCTTTGCCGGTACTCTCGGCGCGAACTCGCGCGCCCTGGCCAGGAGGTCGAGTGAGAGGTCGTAGTCGCCCTTCGCGCGGACGGTCTTGAAGATGCGGCGCACGGTCTCGATATTGTGGTTGAACACGGCGGGGCCTGCGTCCAGGACGCAGCGCAGGGCATCGAGGTTGCCGCCGAAATCGGGAGTCAGCACCTCGACCTCGCAGTCCGGCACACGGCGGGTGATGAGCCGGATGCTCTCTGCGAAGGCCCACGCACCGCCATCAGGAAGGTCGTCACGGTCGACAGAGGTGAGCACACAGTAGCGCAGGCCGAGCCGCTCGACGGTGCGGGCGAGCCGTGCGGGCTCCATGGGGTCGGGAGGCGCGGGCTTGCCACTCGTGACAGCGCAGTAGCGGCAGGCTCGGGTACAGATCTCGCCGAGCAGCATGAACGTGGCGGACCTGCGTTCCCAACAGTCGCCGATGTTCGGGCAGTGGGCTTCCTCGCAGACGGTGTGCAACTCCGCGTCTCGGAGCATCCGGCGGAGGTGCAGGTAGTTCTCGCCGCCGGGCCAGGGGACCTTCAGCCACTCCGGCAGGCGCTTGGGGGGGGTGGCGGTACTCATGTTCCTATGCTAGCAGAGCAAGGGCGCGGCGGAGGCCCGGCAGGCAGCGGACCCCCGGCTCTGAACAAGGATCTCAACCGACCCCATCGTTGAGATCCTTGTTCAAGGATCTACGAGTGGGAAGGACAGGAGTTTTGAGATCCTTGTTGCCCTGCTGGAAGGCGTTTACCAGGCCGTAGACTGCTTCCCGGGAACAAGGCAACAACAATCTCAATGGTTCTGCTTTCTCCTTCTTGCTTCAGGGCGCTGGCACTCCCGTGCCCGGGGCCGTGCGATGCTCTCTTGCCAAGGTTGATGCACGCATCCAGCCTAGCCTACGCAGGCAGCACGGCGGAAGGGGCGGATGTCATGTCGTCCGCTACCGGGTGGGGATGGCGGCGGCGATGGCCTCGCGGATGCCCGAGACGCCAATCACCTGGATGCCGGACAACCCGGTGAGCGAGCGCAGGGCCGCTTTCGGAATGAGGGCGCGCCCGAACCCGTGACGGGCTGCCTCGTCCAGCCGGCGCTCCAGGTGTGCGACGCTCCGCACCTCACTGTTCAAGCCCACCTCGCCCATCAGCACCGTGCCTGGGTGCACCGGCGCGTCCAGGAAGCTCGACGCGATCGCCGTGGCGACCGCGAGGTCGAGCGCGGGCTCGTCTACGTGGAGTCCGCTGGGGATGTTCACCATGACGTCCTGGTTGCCGATGCTGATGCCCGAGCGGCGGGAGAGGACGGCCGCAAGCATGGCCATGCGGTTGAAGTCCACGCCTGTTGCGGTACGCCGGGGAGGGCTGAATACGGACGGATTGGTGAGCGCCTGCACTTCGCACAGCAATGGACGGTTGCCCTGCATCGTCACGGCGACGGCGGAACCGGGAGCCGAGGGATCGCGTTCCCCGACGAGGAGCGCGGAGGGATCGGTCACCTCGATGAGGCCCTCGTTCCGCATCTCCAGCAGCGCCACGCCGTTGGTCGCTCCGAAGCGGTTCTTGGAGCACCGAAGCAGGCGGAGCGAGCTGACAGGTTCGCCCTCCAGGGCGAGCACCACGTCCACCATGTGCTCCAGAACGCGCGGCCCGGCGATGTTTCCGTCTTTCGTGACGTGGCCGGTCATCACGATGGGGGTGTTTGTCTGCTTGGCCCATCCGATGAGCAGCTGCGCGCACTCCCGCACTTGCGCCACGCTTCCCGCGGACGACGGCGCATCCGGGGACGTCAAGGTCTGTATCGAATCGACGAACAGGAGCGAAGGGCGCTCGCTCATGAGCAAGGCGCCGATGGCGGGCGCGTCGGTCTCAGGAGAGAAGCGTACAGCCGGGCTGCGGACGCCGAGGCGTTCCGCGCGCAGGCGCACCTGAGCGCCGGACTCCTCTCCGGAGACGTAGAGGATGGGCCCTTCCGCTTCCGCGATGGAACCGGCAGCCTGGAGCAGCAGCGTGGACTTGCCTATGCCGGGGTCGCCTGCCAGGAGCACGACAGAGCCCGCGACGATGCCTCCGCCCAGGAGGCGGTCCACCTCCGTGAGGCCGGTGGAGGTCCGTTCGCCGTCGGAGCTCGGTTGCTCGATGAGGGCCGTGGGTGCGCTGGCGGGGGAAAGAGCGGCGCCGCCTGCATTTGTCCGCCGCGCGGCAGGGCGCTTCGGTTCGGTGAACTCGGTAATCGTGCCCCATGCGCCGCACGCGGGGCAGCGTCCGTTCCACTTGGGGGAAGAGTACCCGCAGTCCTTGCAGAGGAAGGTGGTCCTGGCTCCGGCGTTCCGCATCGGGGCGCATCGTCCAACAACTGTCGATGAACGCGCAAGGGGCGGGTGTCACACCCGCCCCTTGCTCTGAGCGTTCCTGGTCAGCGGTACGCTATTCGCTCGCGGCTCCTGCCTCGGCGAGTTCGGGCGTCTCGTCGGTCTGCACGCTGATGGCGAGTTTCGGGTTCTCCGGGTCTTCGTTGTCCACGTCGACAACGACGGTCTGCCCGGGCCGGTAGTCGCCCCGGATGACGCCTTCGGAGAGGGTGTCCTCCATCTCACGCTCGATGAGCCTGCGGAGCGGGCGGGCGCCGAACGTCGGGTCGAACCCCTTCTCTCCGAGCCACTCCTTGGCGGCCTGGGTTACTTCCAGGCTCAGGCCCTTCTCCAGCATCGGCCTGCGCACTTCGTTGAGCATCAGGTCGACGATGCTGACGATGTGCTCCCTCGTGAGAGCATGGAAGACGATCTGGCCGTCGATGCGGTTCAGGAATTCGGGGCGGAAGAAGCGCTTGACCTCGTCCTCCACCTTCGTCTTCATCTTCTCGTAGGCGTTCTCCTCCATCTTCGCCTGGTTCACCATGGCGAAACCGAAGGAGGTGTCGCGCTTGATGAGGTCCGAACCGATGTTGGAGGTCATCACGATGATGGTGTTGCGGAAGTCCACCTTGCGGCCCTTCGCGTCGGCGAGGTGACCGTCGTCGAATATCTGCAGGAGCAGGTTGAAGACCTCGGGGTGCGCCTTCTCGATCTCGTCCAGCAGGATGCAGGTGTAGCTGCGACGGCGGACGGCGTCGGTCAACTGGCCCCCGTCTTCGTAACCAACGTAACCTGGAGGCGAACCGACCAGCCGCGCCACGGTGTGGCGTTCCATGAACTCCGACATGTCGAGCCGCACCATCGCCTCTTCGGAGCCGAACATGAACTCCGCGAGCGCCTTCACCAACTCCGTCTTGCCGACGCCGGTGGGGCCGAGGAAGAGGAAGCTGCCGATCGGGCGCTTGGGGTCCTTCAGGCCGGCGCGTGCGCGCCGAACGGCCTTGGCGATGGCGACGATCGCCTCGTCCTGGCCGATGATGCGGCGGTGGATGTTCTCCTCCATGTGCAGGAGGCGCTCGATCTCTTCCACTGCCATGTGCGTCACGGGGATGCCCGTCCACATGCTGACGACTTCCGCGATCTCCTCCTCAGTGACGGTGGCCTTCTCGTCCCCGGAGGTCTCGCGCCACTCGCTCTGCAGTTGCTGCAGGTTATCGGCCAGTTTGACTTCCCGGTCGCGCAGTTCGGCGGCGTACTCGTACTGCTGCTGGGAGATGGCGTCGTCCTTGTCGCGGCGGACCGTCTCCAGCATCTTCTGCGACTCCTTGACCGAGAGAGGCATGCCGCTGGTGCGGATGCGCACGCGGGAGCCCGCCTCGTCCATCAGGTCGATCGCCTTGTCCGGGAGATAGCGGTCGGCGATGAAGCGGGACGCGAGGCTGGCGGCCGCCAGCAGCGCATCGTCCTCGATCTTCACGTTGTGGAACTCTTCGAACTTGCCCCGAATGCCCTTGAGTATCTCGACAGTCTCCTCGGTGGTGGGCTCGTCGACGTTCACGGGCTGGAACCTGCGCTCGAGAGCGGGATCACGTTCCACGTACTTGCGGTAGTCGTCGAGGGTCGTCGCGCCGATGCACTGCAACTCTCCACGCGCCAGGGAAGGCTTGAGGATGTTGGCGGCGTCGACCGCGCCCTCGGCTGCGCCTGCCCCCACCATCGTGTGCATCTCGTCGATGAACAGGATGCAGTTGCCGGAGGACTTGATCTCCTCCACGACCTTCTTGAGGCGCTCCTCGAACTCTCCCCGATACTTGGTGCCCGCGACGAGCGCGCCCATGTCCAGCGTGACCACGCGGCGGTTGCTCAGGTTCTCCGGCACATCGCCCGCGTTCACCTGCTGGGCAAGCGCCTCCACGATGGCAGTCTTGCCGACGCCTGGCGGACCGACGAGCACGGGGTTGTTCTTCGTGCGGCGGCTGAGGATCTGGACTACACGCGCAATCTCCTTGCTGCGCCCGATGACCGGGTCCAGCTTGCCTTCCTGCGCGTACTTGGTGAGGTCGATGCCGAGCTGGTCCAGCGTGGGCGTACGGTTGCTGGAGCGGCTGTGCCCCTGGCTCTGGGAGACGCTCTGGTTGAGGATGCGCGTTGTCTCCGCACGTACCTTGTCCAGCGAGACGCCGAGGCTTTCCAATACGCCGGCGGCGACGCCCTCGCCTTCCCGCATGATGCCGATGAGCAGGTGCTCCGTGCCGATGTAGTGGTGGGTGAGGCGGCGCGCCTCGTCCACGGCCAACTCGATCACTTTCTTGGCGCGCGGCGTGAGGCCGATGTCGCCCGGAGAGGGGCGCTCGCCCCTGCCGATGATGAACTCAACGGCGGAGCGCACCTTGGAGAGTTCGACGTTCAGGCTGCTGAGGACGCGGGCGGCGACGCCGTCCGTCTCCCGGACGAGGCCAAGCAGGATGTGCTCGGTGCCGATGTAGTTATGGTTGAACCGCTGCGCCTCTTCCTGGGCGAGCGAAAGCACCCTGCGAGCACGTTCCGAGAATTTTTCGAATCTGCTGGCCATGACCGCCTCCGGTTCTATCTAATCACATCGCGGTCTATTGCGCGAGCCCACTGTCCCTGCCGAAGTCGAGGAACGAGTGATATTCGACCGGGTCGTGATGTTCAGTAGGCGTCTTCGTCTCCTCTACGCGGCGCAGACTAAGTCCGAGCCTATGACGTTCTGGATCGAGGCTAACTATCTGGAGCGTCATTGTATCACCGATATTGACGACTTCACGCGGATGACGGATGTGTGCTTCGGTCAGTTCCGAGATATGTATCAGCCCTTCTATCCCGTCCTCTACGCGTGCGAATGCGCCGAAATCGGCGAAATTCGTGATAGTGCCGGTCACCAGTTGCCCCACGTGCATGCGTTCCATGGCCGCTTGCCAGGGGGTGGGCGTGAGGCGGCGGAGACTGAGTGCGATACGGCGGTTATCGCGGTCGATACGCAGCACCTGCACGTCGACTTCCTGCCCTACCTCCAGCACGTCCGCAACGTTGCTCACCGGAGACCACGATATCTCCGAGATGTGAACGAGTCCGTCGGCGCCGCCGATATCTACGAACGCACCGAAGTTGGAGATGCCGGATACGCGCCCGTGGCGAATGTCGCCTTCCTGCAACGTGCTCAGCAGCTGGTCTTTCAGCCCTTCCCGCTGCTCGCGAAGCGCTCCCCGCTCCGTGAGGACCACGCGGTTGCGCTTCCGGTTCACCTCGACGATCTTGAGCGATACTTCTTCTCCCACACGCGCTCCAAGAGCGGCTTCCGGATCGGCGCCTGTCGCGATCGCGACCTGCGAGAGGGGGATGAAGCCCTGCAGTCCGTTCAGGTCTACGACCATCCCCCCGCGGTTGTGGCCGGTGACTTTCCCGGTTACGAAGGTATCGTTG
>JAPPHT010000039.1 GCA_028874795.1 Chloroflexota bacterium | reverse complement strand
TCTCCCATGGGGTGGGGGGTTGTAGTCGTCTGATATATGGCCAGAACCCACCAGAGTTCGCGTTCCATGCGGTCCTGCCAATCCTCCTTGTCCAGCAACAACCCGCCTCTGATCGCGGTGATGTGCCCCAAGTTAGTGTCGTTTCCAATAACGGCGATGCAGTCTCCGTACTTGACGTGGGCTCGCGCCAGAGAGAATGAACCAGCGGCACGAGACTCTTCATTCCACTCGGGGGTGATTCCTAGCAGCCTGCATGCTCTGTCGAACCTGTCCATGTCTATGCCGCCAAAGTCATCCAGTCCCCCGAGTAGGGATAGACACTCGCGGTAGGGCCTACGAGTGTAGTTGGCAAGCGCGGTGGCACTGCAACCTTGACTACGCTTCGGTACTGCCTCGTTCTCCGCACCACCATCGCTGTACTCAAACTCCAAGCGGTCCATGCAAGGCAACCTCCTAGTGTTCATCGCGGGGGCTGCGTCAACCGTCGACGATTCCAGGGAGCACTGTCAACTACTGTTTGGCATCTTCAGGAGGATTACGACGTTGTTGCGCGCGAGTCATCCATCGTCGACTCCTTGCCAGCAAGAGAGCCGACGCTTGGGCGTAGCAGTGGGCTCTATCCACAGCGGCAGTATGCGCCAAGGCTCCACGCTCTTGCGATAGCGACACCGGCCCCTTGACCGGCTCTCGGGCGGAGTCAGACCATCATTGCATACGCGCACTTGCGCGAGCAGCAATATGCAGAAGGAGCCCCTCCAATGACCGACAGACAGAACCCGACCGCAGCAGCCGTCTACGCCCGGGTCTCCAGCGACAGGCAGGACGTCGACCTCTCCGTCGCTGCCCAGCTCCGCGCCCTCAGGGAGTACGCCGAGCGCAACGGCTTCATCATCGTCCGCCAGTACGTCGACGAGGCCGAGAGCGGACGCGTCGCAGACCGGCCACAGTTCCGCCGCATGATCGACGAAGGCGGCAGGACCAACTCCCCCTTCGAGGTCATCCTCGTCTGGAAGTTCTCGCGGTTCACCCGCAAGCGCGAGCACGCCGTCGCCTTCAAGTCCATGCTCCGAAAGAAGGGCATCCGCGTCGTCTCCATCACCGAACACGCCGACGACACCCCCACCGGCAAGCTGATGGAGGCCATCATCGAGTCCGTGGACGAGTTCTACTCGGAGAATCTTGCCCAGGAGGTCCTGCGGGGGATGCGGGAGTCCGCCTCACGCGGCTTCTGGATGCCCATGCTCGCCCCCTACGGCTACCGGAAGGTCCACGTCCAGGACGGGGCGAAGAAGCGGCCCAAGCTGGAGCTGGACCCGCCCGCCGATGCGGTGGTCCGCCGCATGTTCGACATGGCGCTGCACGGCTCCTCGACCCTCGACATCGCCAAGGCGCTCAATGCGGACGGCGTGCAGAGCCCGTTCGGGACGAAGTGGCTGAAGGCCACCATCTACCGGATGCTCTCCAACGAGGTATATACGGGCACGCTCGTGTGGGGCAAGAAGGCGAAGGACAACGTGCCCCCGGTGCGCGTGGAGAACGCCTTCCCCGCCATCGTCAGCGCGCAGGAGTTCAGGCGGACTGCGCGGCTGCTGGGCTCCCGCGCGCCGGGGAGCGTGCATCCGAGGCGCATCGCCAGCCCGTACTTGCTGAGCGGTCTGCTGAAGTGCGAGGCGTGCGGGAGGGCGCTGTCAGCGTCCGAGTCTGGCAGGGGCCGGTACACGTACTACGTGTGCCACTCGCTGCTGAACCGGGGGAAGGGGACGTGCGAGACGCCGCGACTGAGCGCGAAGCGGTTCGAGCGGTTGATCGTGGAGCAGATACGCGAGCACATCCTGACCGAGAGCAACATGCGGGACCTCGTGCGGCTGGTGAACGAGGAGATGGACAGCGTTATCGCGGGGGAGCGCGAGCGGTTGGAAGCTGCTGAGTTGGAGTTGCGGGAGGTGCGCCAGCGGATGGATCGGCTGTGGCAGTTGGTGGAGAAGACGGAGATGACGGTGGAGGACATCCTTCCGCGCATCCGTCATCACCAGGAGAACCAAGAGCGGTTGGAGCGCGCTGCTGATGAGGCGCGGGTGGAGTTGGATGCGCGGCTGGCGCGAGTGCAGGACGCCGAGGTGGTTGCGGCGTATGCGCGTGAAATGGGCGAGTGGCTGGTGGAGAGCGGGCTGGCTGAGACGAAGGCGTTCCTGCGGACGTTCGTGAAGCAAATCGTGGTGAGGCCGGGTCGTGCGACAATCCACTACGCGGTCCCAACGCCGGAGGACAGTCCGATAGGAGGATCGGATGTGGCGGAGGTGGCGCTGGGTCGTCAATTTATGAAATCAGTATCGCCAGGGGAGCCTGTCGAACCACGCCCTACTCAGCTCTCGCGTCCAACTCCTTCACCAGCGTTTTCGGGGCGACTGCACGGTAGCTCTCCTCGACGCACTCCAGCAGCAGGTCGAGCGGTGGAGCGTCAGCATCGTCCTCGGTGAATGTCATCTCCACCCATCCGCTCCTGCCGAGGCCGTAGCCCGCCGGACGCGCGAACGGCATCGAGAGGAGCGCGCCAGAGGACTCTGGCAGCTTCACGCCCATGCCGAACCCCGTCCCCGGCACACCGAGGAACGCGAACACTTTCTTCCCCACCTTCATGGCGCTCTCGCCCCACGGGTGGTCCTCCCACGCGCCGGGCAGCCCGAGCGCGTACTCGCGCACCGCGTCCTTCAACGAGCCTTCCACGTTCCTGCGCCTCCGGTCGTTCGTGGCCACCGAGCATAGCACCCGGCGCCGCTCCCTCCGCGTTATCCTATGCAGACACCAGCGCGGAGGAGTTGCGCATGACGCTCGTCTACGATGGCCCGCATCTCGTGTTCAAGGTCGCTGGCATGGGGTCGTACGACAACAACGGCTACGTCATCGCCGACCCTGCCACGAAGGAGGCCTACCTCGTCGATGCGCCCGCCGACATCGAGCGGCTGCTGAGCGAGGCGGACGGCTTCCAGGTGAAGGGCGTCGTCGTCACGCACACGCACCCGGACCACGTCGCTGGCTACGCCGACCTCAAGCGGCTCACCGACCTCCCCGTCTCGGTACATGAGAGCGACGCCCGCAGACTGCCCGGCGAGCCCGACGCGCTGCTCGCCCACGGCGACGAGCTACTTGTCGGGACGACGCGCATCCGCATCCTGCACACCCCCGGCCACACGCCCGGCGCGATCTGCCTCTTCGCCGACGGCACGCTCGTCTCCGGCGACACGCTCTTCCCCGGCGGCCCCGGACGCACGAACACGCCCGACGACCTGCGGCAGGTCGTGCAGAGCATCGAGGAGCGGCTGCTCACGCTGCCCGACGGCTCGCTCGTGCTCCCGGGCCACGGAGCGGACACCACGATCGCGACGTCGAAGGCGGAGTTCGCCGTCTTCAAGAGCAAGCCGCAGCCCGCCGACCTGTACGGCCACGTGCAGTGGACGGCGTAGGCGTACTCACGCGGAGCGCCGCCTGCGCGGGAGCACGCCCTGCCGCTCGTCCGTTATGGATGCTCTGAACAAGTCCCCACAGGGGCTTGCGGAAGCATAGCATGGGGGG